>JARLJG010000001.1 GCA_031291325.1 Burkholderiaceae bacterium | reverse complement strand
CTGAAACACTTGCTTTGCCAGATCGATCCCAATTCGTTTAATATTCATTTGGACTCCTCCTCTGTTTGCTGATTTCGGTTAACCCCTCATCAGTTTGGCACATAGATGCCGTAGGGGGAGGAGTCCATTCCATTGCCCTACGAAATGCCCTGCGGCCTTACGCCCTACGGCCTTGATGCCGATCAAGTCATCGCAGCGGGCGCCGCGCCGACCGCTGGCGCATGACAAGTCGCCCGTTTCGACAAAATGGT
Source organism: Burkholderiaceae bacterium (assembly GCA_031291325.1). Lineage (GTDB taxonomy): Bacteria > Pseudomonadota > Gammaproteobacteria > Burkholderiales > Burkholderiaceae_D > PKWO01. The sequence continues at coordinate 173,450 of JARLJG010000001.1, read as the reverse complement.
TACAAGTGAAAGCATATCCGCGTTTCGCGATTGAATTGGCATTGCGCGCTGCATCGGGGATAGGGCGCAAGACGTGCCTTGTAGGGCGTCAATAGCGAAGCGTATTGCGCCGCATGTTTACTCCGCATAATCCAGGCCTCCCTCGCCTCTCGCAATAAGTCGATATGACGCACCAACAAATCGTTTCCGCTTCGCTGCAGCAGATTCAACGTGAAAAAATACGTTCCACCAACACGCCATTCGCGGCGACAATTCGGCATCGGCTACGCCACCTTTCCATGCGGCGCAATACGCTTCGCTATTGACGCCCTACGTTTTATGTAGCCGTTTTGGAGAAACAGACCGCCGGGCAAAGGCCCCAATTTGAGGAGCCTTTGCGCCGGGCCGAACTTAGGTTGCCGGCACTTCTTTATTGATAAATCCGGCGATCGACTTCAACAACGCATCTTCCTGGTACGGCTTCCCAAGGTACTCGTTGACGCCCAGTTCCATCGCGTAGTTGCGATGCTTGGTCGCCGTGCGCGAGGTGATCATGATGATCGGGATGCGCTTGGTGCGCTCGTCGTTGCGCAGGTTGCGGGTCAAGTCGAAGCCGTCCATGCGCGGCATTTCGATGTCGACCAACATCACGTCCGGCGTGATCGATTGCAGGTGCTCCAGCGCGTCCACGCCGTCTTTGGCCAACACCACCTGATAGCCTTCGCGCGCCAGCAAGCGCTGCGTCACGCGACGCACCGTCAACGAATCGTCGACCACCATCACGATGTGCTGGGTGCGCAAGCCTTGCACCGGCTCGGCCTTCGGCGGCGCGTCCTGCGGATGAACCATTTCGGCCACTGCGCCGAGGTTCTCGGCCGGCGTCTGGATCGGCGTCAAACGCGGCGCGCGCGCACTTTCGTGGGCGAAGCGCTGCGCCAGCGGCACCGGATTCAAGATCAACACGATTTCGCCGGAGCCCAATACGGTGGCGCCTGCAATCCCGATCATGCGCGCCAATTGCGGGCCGATATTCTTGACCACCACTTCTCGGTTGCCGAGAATTTCGTCGACGTGGATCGCAACCCGGTCGTTGCCGCTCTTCAATATCATGATCGGCGTGTATTGTTGCGTGACTGGCGCTGCCTCTTTGTCACCCAGCAGTGCCGCCAGATAATGCAGCGGCACCCGATGATTTTGCCATAGCACCGCGCCGTCGTTATAGGCGTTGGCAAGCGGATTGGTCTTGAGCTGCTGAACCTGCTCCACCAGCACCGATGGCACCGCGTAAGTCTTGCCGCCGGTAGTCAAAATCACCACCTGCGTGACTGCCAAAGTCAACGGCAGGTGAATCGTGAATTGCGCGCCTTTGCCGGCCTCGGAGACCACAGCCACTCGCCCGCCCAGCGCGGTCGCTTCCGAGCGCACCACGTCCATGCCGACGCCGCGTCCAGCCAGTTCGGTCACATGCTCGACGGTGGAGAAACCAGGATGGAAAATCAAGTCGGTCATTTCGGCATCGGATGCCTCCCCTGCGCCGTCCAGCAGGCCCGAGTTTTTGGCCTTGTCGCGAATGAGGTCGAGATTCAAGCCCTGTCCGTCGTCGGAGAACTGGATCACGACTTCGTTGCCTTCTTGTCGGATCTCAACCAGCAATTCGCCGATTTCGCGTTTACCGGCGGCTTGCCGGCGCTCGCGGCTCTCGATACCGTGCACGATCGCATTGCGCAGCAAATGCTCGAACGGACCGGCCATCTTTTCCAGCACGCTACGGTCGATTTCCACCGAACTGCCGCGAATGTCGAGATTGACGCGCTTGTCGACTTCTTTCGAAGTTTGCCGCGTGACGCGATACAGGCGCTCCGCGATACTGGCGAACTGCACCATGCGCACGCGCATCAAATCCTGCTGCAAATCGCGCGTCAAACGCCCTTGCGTGGTCAAGTCGCTGCTCGCATTGTCGACGGTGCGCGCCAGATTCTGCTGCACCGAGCCGACGTCGTTGACGCTTTCCGCCATCATGCGGGTCAACTCTTGCAAGCGCGTAAAACGGTCGAATTCGAGCGGATCGAATTCGCGATCTGCGGAGTGCGCCATGCGCGACGTGATTTGCGTTTCCGCCTGCATTTCGATTTCGCGCAACTGGACGCGCAAGCGCGACACGTTTTCCGTCATTTCCGACAAGGACTGGCGCAGGGTGCCGACTTCGGTTTCAAGCTTGGAACGTGAAATCGAAACTTCACCAGCCTGATTGACCAAGCGGTCGAGAATATCCGCGCGCACGCGGACCAACGGCACCGGGGCCGCCGGGGCCGCCGCTTTAGCGATTGCTGGCGGCCGTTGTGCGGCCAAGTTCGTCGCCGCAGCCGTCGGCACCACTGCCTTCAACTCGACCATCTCGCGCGCTGCTTCAGCCGGCGCGCTCGCTTCAGACTGAGGCGCAGCACTAACCGCCTCGGACGCCGGCGCCTGGCGCGCCGCTTGCGGATTCAGCAACTCTTCAAACAGTTGCAAACCCTGGTCGTAGCGGGTCATCATATCGTCGAGCGCAGCAGCGCTCGGGTGACCGGAACGCGATACTTGTTCGATGCGCGTTTCCATCTCGTGCATATGCTGCCCAAGATTCATCGCGCCGGCCATACGGGCGCTGCCCTTGAGCGTATGCAGCAGGCGCAGCGTCGCGTGCGGTGCAGACAGGTCGGTCGGATTGTTCTGCCAGGCGCGCAGCTCGTGTCCCAACTGCGGCAGCATATCGCGGCCTTCTTCGAGAAACACCGGCAACAGATCGGCATCCAGGTCATCCTTGAGCAACGACTGCGCCGAATGGTCTGCCGCCGTCTCCTCGTCGTGCGCAAACACCGGCTCGACCAACGGCCCAGGCGCAATTTGCTCGGGTTCGGTGGCAAGCGTTTGATCGATCGGTGCGAGCGTCGCTTCCGGCTGCGCTTCGATTGCGGCTGCCGCCGGGGCATCGATTTGCGGTTGGACATCGATCTCCGGCTGGATTTCGATCTCCGGCTGGATTTCGATTTCCGGCTGGACTTCGAGCGTCGCGTGGACTTCGGTCTCCGGTTGGATTTCGATCGGCGGTTGGACTTCGGTCTCCGCGTGCGCGGCAAACTCGCCGCCAATCGGAACGTCTGCGTCCGGCAAAGCTTCGTCCGCGTCGATTTCCTCTATCCGTTGCGCAAACGCGGGCAGCTCCGACGCCACCTCGATTTCCGACTCCCATGCGACCGGGGCATCCGCGACGGCGAACTCTGCAGGCGTGTCTTGCACCGCAGTTTCCAATTCGGCTGCGGCTTCCGCTTCCACTGCGGCGACGGCTTCCTCTATCTGCTCGGCCTGTGCGAACGATTGCGGTTCCGCCTCGGGTTGCAAAGCGTCGATTTGCAGGGCAGGAAGTTGCAGATCCGCGAGGTCGAATTCGGGCGCCGGGGCAATGACCGGCTCGGCCACTTCTACCGGTTCTTCCGGCAACGCAAGCGCTTCCAGCATCGGCGCCACTGCAACTTCTGCAAGCGGCTCTTCTTCTGGGATGATTTCAGGTGCCAGTCCGTACAAATCGTTGGCCGGTTCGGCGCGCGTTTCGCCATGCAGCGGCGGCAGCGGCGCCAGTTCCGGCGTGATGTGCAGGCGCGCTTCGATCTCGGATTGCATGCGCTCCAGAATATGCACCTGCTCCAGTTCATGCTCAGGCATTTCGCCCAGCGCAAACATTTGCAGCATGAAGCGGATGCGCTCGATGCCGTGGTCGAGCGTGTCGAACTCGCTGTCGATCAGCCGCGCCGGTTTGCGCGCCAGATATTGCAGCACCATTTCAAGCGCATGGGCAATTTCCTGCAACGGTTTGAAACCCACCGTCGCCGAACTGCCGGCCAGCGAATGCGCAGCATGGACGACGTGGACGTTGACATGCCGGTCCGGCTCGTGCCGCCATTCGCCTATATCCTGCGATAGCAAGCGCACCAATTCGTCGGTTTCCGCCAGATAAATGTTGTGCAGCGGAAGGCTGATTTCAAGATCGCCGATGCGCTTGACGCTATCGTCCTGCAGCGGCGTGGATCTCGACATTCCGGGGAAATCGAGCACTTCCGCAACCGGCAATTCTTCGGTATCGGCAGGCGCAAGCTCCAAGTCGAGATCGACCGGTTCGATGTGCTCCAAGGCGGCTGCGGCGAGGTCTTCCTCATGCAGCGAAGCCAGGATTTCATCGGACAATTGAATGCCGTCATGCTTGGACAAAGCCTCGACGACATTTTCTTCCGCTTGCTGCAGCGCAATCGCTGCGGATTCCGGTTCGGTCGATTCGGTCGATTCGGTCGATTCGGCGACCGTTGCCACTTCTTCCAGGCCGTCGTGTGCGATCGGTGCAGCAATCGCGACATCGGGTTCCGGCTCGGCAATTGCCGGGGCCAGCGACGGTGCAATCGCTTCCGGCGCGACTTCCTGCACCGCGATCGCAGCGGGTTCCGCTGCGGGGCTTTCATACGAGAAGGGAGCGCCCGATTTCACGCGCTCGGCGGCTTGCACCAAAGCCTGCGGCGTGCGCATGGACTTGCCGTATTGCTGCAGGTCGCCGACCCAGGCGCTCAACACTTCGACCGCCTTGTCCAGCAATGCATAGAGGTCGGCATCGCCGGCACGAGTTTCCGACAGGCGCAAATTAAGCACCTGTTCGATGCCCCAGGCGGCTTCGCCGAAGGCCATCAACCCGACCATGCGGCCGCTGCCTTTGAGCGTGTGAAACGAGCGGCGCAGCGTCGTCAAATGCTCCTGGTTATACGGTTCGTTACGCGATTGCGGCACGGTTTCGGTGACGTAACCCAATACTTCTTCGGCTTCCGACAGGAAGATCTCGAGCAGTTCGGCGTCGATCTCTTCATCGGTCCCCGACGCCGGGGCGACAAGCGGCGCCTGCGTCGGCGCCGGCTGCGGCGCCGGCGCCGACGCCGTGATGATTTCCGCCAGTTCGGCTTGCGATGGCGCCGTCGTCTCGAGACCGTTCAAGATTTTGATCGCGGCTTGCGCGCGATCGTTGGCTTCGGGATTGTCGACCAGGGTTGCATCCCGGCGCACTTGCTCCAACGACTCCTTCAATTGTTCTTGCAATACCGGATTGTTCGGCTCGACGGTCAACGACTTGGCCAACTCGACCGATTGCTGTTGACGTAAAACGAGTTCATCTTCCACCGTCGGCAGATCGGCGACGGCGGCAGGACGCTCGATGGAATCGGCTTTTTGGTCGGCAGGCGCGGATACCGATTCTTCTACTACATCAACATCAATCCGCGTTGCCGTGTTTTTTTCGAGCAAATTGGCGTGAAACACGCCTGATTCCTGATCGAAGGAAAAACGTTTCTTGACACCATCCGATTGCAAATGCAGTGTCTCGATGAAAAAGCTCAGGGCGCCGACGTTGCGCGCCACATGTTGAAACTCGGCCAGGTCCGGTGCCGCGTCGGCTGGCGCCTCGGCGAACTTGCGCACCGCCTTTTGCGTATGCTCGATAGCCCGCATCGCGTCGTCTTGATCGAGGATCGCCAGCGCGCCGCCGATCTGGTGCAAAGTCGATTCGATTTGCGCGAGCGAAGCGCGTTGCGTCGGGTCGTTGAAATATTCGTCCAGCATTTTTTCGACCTGGCGCAAGCTCGATTGCAACTCGCCGGTCAGCACTTGCATGGTTTGCCGCTCTTGCGCCTCGCGCGACATGTCGTCGAGCCATTCGGCGGATTCAGCCGGTTGCTCGCCCGCGACGACCGAACGCAGACGGGCCGTCATCGCATCGGCACGTTCGGCGAAATTGTCCGGCAAATGGCCGATATGATTCAACGCATTTTCGATAAACAGCAGGCTGGTCGCCATTTCCAGACCAAGACGCTCGCCGGAGAGTCCCTGTGCGGCCTGGCGCGCGATACCACCCAGTTCCTGCAACAGTTTCAACAGCGGAGGCGAGTTAAGCTTGGTTGCCGCTTCGGCCAACGCCCCCAACTCGGACTCGAAGACGTTGGCGACCGAAAAATCGCCGCCAGCGATACGGTTCCAGGCGTTTTTCGCGTGCGATAGCCGTTCCTTGGCGAATGCCAGCGCATCGGTGTCGACCTGTCCATAGCGCTTCTTCTCGTAGTCGAGCGGCACGGCGCCGTCCAACTGATAAGCACGCCGAATTTGCTGCACACGCGGCGATGGATTTTCAGCGCGAGCGACGAAAAACAAGGCGTCACGCAGCAAACGCTCGGCGATGCTGGAAGACCCTTCGCTCAAGCGCCTGATTTGCAAATTGATGCGGGCAAACAGTTGCTTTACATAAATCTCGTTTTTCACCTGGCCGGCGGCGACAGCTTCGGCGAAGCCGTGCAGTACCCACCAGAATCCGCGCGACTGTTGATTTCCCTGCGCGCGCTCCACCAGATCGACCAGATCGCGCATCACGGTCGCATTGGCAAGCTCGGCAGCACGATCGGAGTTTCTCAGGAAGGGCAATAAGGCCCGCTCGAACCGTTTGCGCAAAACCACATAATCGATCGGCTTGTCCAGCGGCTTTACCGGCGGCAATTGCGGGCGGTTGGCCAAATTCGGGAAAAACAAATCGGCCGGATGGATCCGTTCGGCGCCGCGCACTTCGAGCAGCGCGCGGTAATACGGGAAAAGCCGCACCGGCTGATGCTGCGCGCCCCCCAACAACTCTTCGAGATATTCCAACACCGCCTGATAGGCATTGCCGATCGCCTCGGCAATTGGCTCGGTCAGCGCTATCTGCCCGGATTCTATGCGGTCGAACAAGTCCTCGACGGTTTCGGTGATGATGGCGACACCGTCGACATCGACAATTTGCAACGCGCCGTGCGCTTGATGCAAATAAGTCTTGGCGTGCCGCAGGGCCGTCGTCTGGGTTTCGGTATCTTGCGCTAGCCCTTCGTACAGCGCCGTTTTTGAGCGGTTTAACGCCTCACGTATCTCCACCATGACCCAGGACAGCGGGCCGGTATCGAAGTTATCCCGCGTAGCCTGTGGCGTATCGGAAGATTGGGTGGTCATGACTGCCTCGCGGAGGTTCATTGGAAGACAGGCCGCAAGCTCCTCGGCCAGTCTCCCTGCATTTCATAATGGCCACAAAGCCAATGCCGGAAATTCGAAAGTTTTATCGGATCAAGCAGCCACGCGGAAACGCGACACCGAATTCTTGAGTTCCTCGGCCAGTCGGGAAAGTTCGCGAATCGAATGCGCGGTTTGTTGCGTACCCTCTTGCGTCTGCTCGGTAACGGTCAGAATGTTTTGAATATTCTGTGCCACGCCGTTGGCCGATGTCGCTTGCAATTCCGTCGCCGACGAAATGCTTTGAATCAGGTCCGCCAATCGGTTTGAAACGCGTCGGATATCCAGCAAAGCGGCGCCGGCAGCATCGGAAAGCTTCGCTCCTTCGACCACACCCTGCGTCGACTTTTCCATAGCGGCCACCGCATCGTGGGTATCGGTTTGAATGGTTCGCACCAACGCGCCGATCTGTTTGGTCGCCTCGCCGGAGCGTTCCGCCAGTCGCTGAACTTCTTCCGCAACCACCGAGAAGCCGCGCCCCGCTTCGCCGGCCGAGGCCGCCTGGATAGCTGCGTTCAAAGCCAGCACGTTGGTCTGTTCGGTAATGTCTGAAATCAGTTCGGTGATTTCGCCAATTTCCTGGGAAGACTCACCCAGTCGTTTGATTCGTTTCGAGGTTTCCTGGATCTGTTCGCGAATTTCGTTCATACCCTTGATCGCGTTTTCCACCGCCTTCGAACCTTCTTCGGCCGCCGACACTGACTGGCGCGCCACTTCGGCCGACTCGTTGGCCGATTTCGACACGTCGGTAATCTGCACCGCCATTTCCAATACCGCCTGGCCGGTTTCTTGAATTTCGCGCGATTGCTTTTGCGAAGCGGAGAGCAGTTCGGTAGAAATGTTTTGCGCCTCGTTGGAAGCGGAAGTAACTTGCTGCGCCGTCGTGGTAACGCGTTCGACCAGCCCGCGCAATTCTTCCACCGTATAGTTGACCGAGTCGGCGATCGCGCCGGTGATGTCTTCGGACACTGTTGCTTGCACCGTCAAGTCGCCGTCCGCCACTTCCTGCAATTCGTTCATCAGGCGCAAAATAGCGGCCTGGTTCTGGTCGTTTGCGCTCTTGGCCTCTTCCTCTTGCTGTTGCGCTTGCTGCCGTTGAACTTCAGCTTCCTGGCGGCGCAGTTCAGCTTCCTTGGTGCGGTTACGACCGTCTTGCAAGAACACCAGCGCGGTTCCAAACGCAGCGAGCAACGCGAACAGGCCGGACACCATCATCGCCACGAAACTCCAGCTAAACGAATCCTGTTCGTCGCGATACTTCTTTTGCAGGGTCGACAAGCTGTTCTTGAGCTTTTCGTTTTCATTAAAAATCTGCGACTCGGATTGCTTTGCCGCGATGAAGTTTTGCAGATTATCGAGAATGGACTTAACCGACAACTGATAATCGCCGAACACGGTTTGCAACTCAGTGAGTTTGTCGCGCGTATCCTGATCCTTGGTGGCCGGCAAACGCAACACATCGCTGCCGTTCAAAAAGCCGTCGGTAATATCGCGGAAGGTATTGGTATCTTTACCGAGCAAGAACGCCGTTTCCGGGTTCACACCTTCGGAGGTCATGAATTCAGAGGCGCTGCGACCAAGCCGCTGGGTCAGCATCATCAACTGGCCGGCTGCCGAAACTTCGCGCGGCGTCCCTTGATTTTGCGCTTTCAAGGTCGAAATCTGTTCGGTCAATTCCAGCAACTGCGGCGACAAGCCATTCAATTTTTGCAGGGTCGCACCGAAACCGGTCAACTCTTTTTTCAGATGCAAGATGGTATCGGCCGATTTTTCCGAGTTGGCCCAGTCTTTTTGCGTTTCGCGCAGATTGTCCGACATCTTGGAACTGGCCGAACTGATGGTCGTGCCCTGGTAGTTACCGCCGGAGGTGAGCACCGTCAAATCCTTGCTCAGTTCCTTGCGGCTTTCCTCGAGCTGCTTGAACGCTTCCAGGTTGCCTTGAATCGCGTTCGGCGTCGCCTTACCGATACGCTGCGAGTGCATCAGCGCATCGCCGGCAATTTGCGCCTGGGTCGAAATCAGAATCGAGTTCTGCGAGTTGAGGATAACGAATAACACGCCCAGCGCCAAGAAGCCAACCAATGCAAAGAGCAGAATACGCACCTGCTGCTGCAACGGCAGCTTGCCGATCAGCGGCAGTCGAATGTCGCCGGAGCGCTGCATCGCCTCGCCAATCAGCGTCACATTCGGATTCGGCCCGGAACTCGGTGCGCTGGCGCCAGCACTGCCCGAAACCGACGCCAGATGCGCAACCGCGTCCGATTCGTCTTGCACCAAGACAGTATTTGCCGTCTCAAGTTGATCGCCTGACAGGCCGAATTCGCCCGCAGCCACGTCACCCTGCGTGAATTCTTCCTTTTTGCCCTTGGAAGCGAACAGTTTACTTAACGCCATTACTGAGTCTCCTAATTCCAATTACCCACTACATTAGTGCCGGGACGAATACCCAAGCCGCTCATAAGCCAACATGCAGAAACAGGGGATCTTGCACGACCAAGGATAAATTAAGCTCGGTCCAGACCTGCTCGTCGCGGTCGACATAACGCTGACTGGACCATTGCGTCGAATTTTGTTCTTGATCGACTTGCGGCTCCATGTCGGAAACGTTGCGCAGCCCCAGCACGCGCGTGACCAACAAGCCGCAGTTAAACGATAAGGAAGGAGCAAAGGCGACAATCCGGCTCTCTTTATCGATCACGGTTGTTGCCTGCCCTTGAAACTGGGCGAAATCGATGACGCTGATCAAGTTGCCGCGAATGTTCGACAGGCCCAAAAACCATTCCTGCGTCAATGGCACCTTGGTGATTGCCCCGACCGAGACAATTTCGCCAGCTTCCTGCAAGCTAAGCAGCCAGCGCTGCTGGCCTATCATCACGCCGAGCTGGCTGACCCGCGTATCGACCCCGGCCTTGGCGGCTTGCATCCGCTCGACCAGTTGCGATTGAAATTCGCGCAGGCGCGTGCGGCGCCCCGCCGTGTCCGGCTTGGCGTAAGTCTTCCCAGGCTGAAGATCCGACGTCGATTGGGTCATGTGATAGGGTTATCCCAGCGCAGCGATTTTGGCCAGCAACTCCTGCGGGTCGACCGGCTTGACGATGTAGTCGCGTGCGCCTTGGCGCAAGCCCCAGATACGATCCGTCTCCTGCCCCTTGCTGGTGCAGATGATAACCGGCACATCCTGCGTGTCGGGATCTTTCGTGATCGAGCGCGTGACCTGGAAGCCGTTTTGGCCGGGCATCACGATATCCATCAGAATCAATTGCGGCTTGTCGGCCTTGATCTTGAGCAAGGCTTCCTCGCCGTTCTCGGCGGTCGATACCGAAAACCCGTTCTTGATCAGGATATCCGTCAGAAAATAACGTTCCGTCGGAGAATCGTCAACTACCAGAATTTTTTGAATAGCCATCTTGAACCTTCACTTCATATTAATCACTTGGCAAGCGCCTGCGCGGTATGCTCGCGCACCGTCTTGAGTAAACTGTCCTTGGTAAACGGCTTGGTGAGATACGCATCCGATCCAACCATGGCGCCCCTGGCCCTGTCGAACAAGCCGTCTTTCGACGACAGCATAATAACTGGCGTAGCATGAAACTTTGCACTTTTCTTGATTAATGCACAAGTTTGATAGCCATCCAGCCTCGGCATGAGGATATCGCAAAATATCAATGCGGGCTTGTGGTCGTTCATTTTGGCGAGCGCGTCAAAACCATCGTCCGCAAGCACGACCTGATACCCTGCCTGCCCCAGAAAGATTTCTGCCGATCGGCGTATCGTGCTGCTATCGTCGATCACCATAATTTTAAGGCTAGGTTTCTCCGTTGGTGTTGTCATGACATCATCTCAATTAAACTCCGTTCAATATAAGGTGCAACGGTGATAAAAAGCAAGATACTTTCTAACAACATTGTCCCCGATATTGGCATCCTTATGCCTTTTAACCCGAAAAATACCACAAATAAATGTGCGAGATAGATTTTCTTGCGAGATTACCCCGGATGTTGTGTAAATTCGCAAAGAGATCGCGCAGGATTTTGGTTTGTAAGGGGATTTTCTTGTTCAGCGTCGCAATGGCTCTTGCGACCGACGAAAGAAAAGTTCCTTGCCAAACAAAAGACCAGCGAGGCCTTGCGTAATTTGTGCAAAGTCCGGCTTGAATGCAAACCTCAAATGCTAACCATTTCAAAATCTTCCTTGCGCGCGCCGCATTCGGGGCAAGTCCAATTCATCGGCACGTCGGCCCAACGGGTGCCGGGCGCTATGCCTTCGTCGGGCAAGCCCGCAGCTTCATCATAGACCCAACCGCATATTAAGCACATCCAAGTCTTGAATTCCTCATTCATCTTTTCATTAGTGCTCACGACCGATTGCCCTTCAAGTAAAATGCAAAGCCAAGTATACTAATCTACTCACCGTGCAAAACCAAACTTCTCCGCTTATTTTAACCTTTGGCGCCGCCGACCCGGTAGGTGCGGTCGGCATTCAGGCTGACCTGGCCTCGTTTGCGGCGATGGGTTGCCATGGGCTTTCGATTATTACCGCTCTGTTAATCGGCGACACCGCGCGCATCGAAGACATGCAGGTGATCGACGCCGACTGGGTGGCCGACCAGGCACGCGTGATCCTGGAAGACATGCCGGTGGCCGCCTTCAAGGTCGGCGCGCTCGGCAGCATCGAAAACGTGTCGGTGATCGCGGAAATCGTGTCGGACTACCCGGATATTCCGCTGATACTCGATCCCTTCATTTCCGCCATGCCGGACCAGGGGCCGGATGGCGACGACATGCTGGTCGCGATGCGCGAGTTGTTGATCCCGCAAACCACGGTGCTGGTCGCCTCGGCGGTCGAGCTGGGGCGCCTCGCCGAAACCTGGCGCGAGCCGAGCACCCAAGACACGCTGGGCGTCGATGCCATCAAGATCATCGAAATGGGCTGCGAATACCTGTTCGTGACCGGCACGCCGTGCGATGTCCATGAAGTCGCCAACACGCTATTCAACGAGTCGGGCGTGGTGCGCCACGACAACTGGCAGCGCGTCTCCGGCTCCTATGCCGGGGCCGGCGCAACCTTGTCGGCGACCATTGCCGCACTGCTGGCCAACGGCCTGGCCGCGCCCGAAGCGGTTCTGGAAGCGCAGGAATTCACCATTGCCGCGATCGCCAACGCCCAGCGCCTTGGCATGGGCAAATTGGTGCTGGATCGCTTTTTCTGGACCCGCGAGTCCGAACCCACAAATTAACTACCACGTAACCATCGATCTCCAATGACCAATTCTTCAAAAAACGATGTATTGTTTGCCCGCGCCCAACTCTCCACTCCCGGCGGTGTCAATTCGCCGGTGCGCGCCTTCCGTTCGGTCGGCGGCACGCCGCGCTTTATCGCGCGCGCGCTCGGCCCGCATTTTTGGGATGCCGACGGCACGCGCTATATCGACTATATCGGTTCCTGGGGCCCCGCCATCGTCGGCCACGCGCATCCGCAGGTAGTGCAGGCGGTGCAGGAAGCGGCGGCGCGCGGCTTGAGTTTCGGCGCGCCCACCGAGGGCGAAATCTTGATGGCCGAAGAAATCTGCCGCCTGGTGCCGTCGATCCAGCAAGTGCGCCTGGTATCCTCCGGCACCGAAGCGGCAATGAGCGCGCTGCGGCTGGCGCGCGGCGCCACCGGGCGCGACACCATCATCAAATTCGAGGGCTGTTATCACGGCCATGCCGATTCCTTGCTGGTCAAGGCCGGCAGCGGACTATTGACCTTCGGCAATCCGACCTCGGCAGGTGTGCCGGAAGACTTCGTCAAGCATACGCTGGTACTCGACTATAACAATCCGCAGCAACTGGAAGAAGTGTTCCAAGCCAAGGGCGACAGCATCGCCTGCGTGATTGTCGAGCCGGTCGCCGGCAACATGAACCTGCTGCCGGCGACGCCGGAATTCCTGCAAACCATGCGCAAGCTGTGCAGCCAATACGGCGCGGTGCTGATTTTCGACGAAGTCATGTGCGGATTCCGGGTCGCGCTGGGCGGCGCGCAATCCTTGTACGGCATTGACCCAGACCTGACGGTCTTGGGCAAGGTAATCGGCGGCGGGCTGCCGGTGGCTGCTTTCGGCGGCCGCGCCGACTTGATGGCGAAGCTGGCGCCGCAAGGGCCGGTGTATCAAGCCGGCACCTTGTCCGGCAATCCGGTCGCAGTGGCCGCCGGCATGACGACGCTCAAACTGATCCAGGCGCCCGGTTTCTACGAAACCTTGACCGCGCAGACCGGCAAGTTGGTGAGCGGGTTGAGCGCTGCGGCCAAGCAAGCCGGCGTCGCCTTTTGCGCAAATTCGGTGGGCGGCATGTTCGGCTTGTATTTCGCCGATGCGGTTCCCGGCACTTACACCGAAATGATGCAGTGCGACAAATCGAAATTCAACGCCTTCTTCCACGCGATGCTGGATAACGGCGTCTACCTGGCGCCGTCGGCGTTCGAGGCCGGCTTTGTTTCGGTGCAGCACGACGACGCCATCATCGACGCCACCTTGGCGGCGGCGCGGATCGCGTTCGCAGCGTTGTAAAACAGAAACATTGCAAGTTGGGGGGGCGTGCTTTAAACCGGCTCACCCTCTCCCTGCCGCAGCGGCGCAATGCAAATCAAGCGCATTTCCCACAAAGCCAGGATGTCGGCGTAGAAAGATTCGTCGTCGACGATGCCTTGCGCAAGGATTTCCAAAAACCCTTGTGGCGCGGAGTTCGACAAGCGGCGCAAAAACGCCAACGTGTTCAAGCCGACCGGCGTCTGCTCTTTGGTCAGCGCGGAAGCAACGCACGCGCCGGCTGCGGCGACCGCCGGCAAGACCGCGTGCCAAGCCAGCCTTAGCGCTGCACTTTGAAACTTTTCCGCAAAGCTGCCGGCGCGATGCGTCAGCAGATAGTCGCCGACCACCAACTTGTCCAATCCGGTGGTAAGAAAACAGCAGATGGCGTCGTCCACGCTGTCGACAATCGGCTCGACGTTGTTGTTAAACGATGTATTGAGCAGCATCGGCACGCCGGTTTGCGCGCCAAATGCGTTGAGCAAGGCCCAAAAGCGCGGATTGTCCTGTTCGCACACGGTTTGCACCCGCGCGCTCCCATCCACGTGCGTGACCGCCCCCAGCGAGCGGCGATGCGCCTCGCGCACCGGCACTACCACGCTCATGTACGGCAGCGAAGACGTGCCGCCAAGTTCAAAATAGTCGCCAGCCGCCTCTTCCGTCACAGCCGGCGCAAATGGCCGGTACTCTTCGCGCTTTTTGATCATCCGATTGATGCGCGCGCGGTTGCCGGCGGGACGCGGATCGGCCAGGATGCTGCGGTTTCCGAGCGCCCGAGGGCCGAATTCGCTGGCGCCTTGCACCCAACCGACCACCTCGCCGGCCGCCAGGCAAGCCGCCGTGTCGGCGACGATATCGTCCGATCGGCGCAAATCCAGCCACGCGCGCCACGCATGCAGGCTCACACGCAGAGTCTCGCCATGCGCGATTTGCGGCCCCCAGTATACATGCCGCAGCGGCGCGATGGACAACTCCGGTCGCAGCCGGCGGCTGACGTGGTTGGCGGCTCCCAGAGCGCTACCGGCATGGTGCGCCGCCGGTTGCACAAAGACCGACTCGAACCAGCCGGACGCAAGGATTTTGCCGTTCATCGCGCAATTGTGCGCGACACTTCCGGCCAAGCAGAGATGCCGCAGGCCGGTCGCGTTTTGCCAATGCTTGAGCAAATGAAGCACCACCGTTTCAAGGCATGCCTGCACGGCGGCAGCCAAGTCGCGATGGCATTGCAGCAGATCGTCGCTACCATGCGAGAGAGGAACTTGCCGCGCCAACACGCGATCCACTTCTTCCTTGGCCGCCAGCCGAAATTGCCCATGATCCATCAACGCAACCAGGCTGCACAACGGTTCCCGGTAGACCGCCGGATCGCCATACGGCGCCAGCCCCATCGCCTTGTATTCGTCGAACCGGCCCAAGCCCAGGAAGCGAATGACGTTGCCGTAAAAGGCCCCGAGCGATTGCGAATGCGCCAATTCGCCCAGTATTTGGAAGCTGCCGTTTTGCGCACGACCGACCATGCCGCTGGCAAACTCGCCCGCGCCGTCCAGGACCAGCACCAGCGCATCGTCGCCACCTGCATACGGAAAAGCGCTGTCGGCATGCGCCTGCAAACGATCGACGAAATGCAGCTTGCCGCGCACGTCGCCGCCAAACAGGCCATGCAGGCGCTTGCCGAGCAACTCGCGCGCACTGCCGGCGGCGCCCAACCAGCCGTCCAGATCGGTTTCAGCGCGCGCAAAGGCAATCGCATCGACCTCGCCGATCGCGATGCCGGCGTGTAGCAGACACCAGCGGCTGGCCTCTGCGGGAAAAAGCCAGGAATGCTTGATTCGGTTCAGACGTTCCTCTTCGACGCCGGCAATTACCTTGCCGTCGGCGATCAAGACGGCTGCGCCGTCATGCGCCCAGGCCTCGCCCACGACATCCCATTCGCGCTGCATTTCCGTGGCGCAGCCGCCGGAGAGTCCCAATACGATCATTTCAACCTATCAAGCTTGATTGCTCAGCCCGTGGCAAGCATCCGTTGGCGATTTTGCCATAGTTTACCGGCGATAACGAAACGCAAAGGCAATTTGACAGAAGTAGCGAAATGACTCATGATCGTTTCGATAAGTAGCACGATATCGCAGGCGACGCTCAATCATCACATGGCGAGTCCAGATGAAAATCGATTTCCCGAATTTGGTCATGCCGAAGGTCACGGCTTTGAGTACGGTGTCATTCCAAGCCACCGTCGATGGCGAGTATCTGTGGTGCGAAATTTCATGCGAAGCGCTGTGCGACCATTTCGGTGCGATATCGATGGATGAAAACGACTTGCTGCATGCTTTCCATACGGGACGGCAGCGCATCGAGCAAGTCGCGCACGCGCTGCTGGAATCCAATGGCGGTCATCCGGTGCTGCTGTTGGTAGTGAATTTTTGAGTACGTCGGTCGTTTGCCGCTGCAAGACTGCACAGGTCTCCAGGCGGACATCGCATAATTGAAATTTAACAACATCGCCCTACTGTCCCGACTTTATTTGCCCTAAAATCAATTAGCAAACGCAACATAAAGTGAACGATCGTCCGGAATTTGGTAGCATTGCAAATAACCGAGAGTAGGTTAGTCGCAAAAAAAAAGGGGACATTTGCACAATGTACCAATCCGCCCAACCGAACGGCCCGCCTGCGGCGGCTTCCATTGAGAACGAACTGCGCGAACTGAGGCAAAGCGAACGCCAGTTCCGCGCCTTGGCGGAAAATTCGCCCGACGTCATCGTGCGTTACGACCGGAACGGCGCACGACTGTACGTCAATCCCGAATTTGAAAGAGTCAACGGTGTAACGTCGCAGGATATTGTCGGCAAGACGCCGTTGCAGTTTTCGACCAAGCTGAGGCCGGTAGTCGAAGTCTTCATGGACCGCTTGATGCGCGCGATGAGCGACGGCGTCGCCACGAAATTCGATCTTGAATACGAAAGAGACGGGACGCCGGTTTGGTGGTTCATCCGCGTGATACCGGAATTCGATGAAAATGGCGTGGTTGCCAGTGCGCTGACCATCTGGAGCGATATCTCCGACCGAAAAATCATGGAGAACAAACTTCGGGAAAGCGAACGCAAGCTGTCGGAAATCCTGGAAAATGTCGACGCCAACATTTATTTGAAGGATATCGCCGGGCGATATCTTTTCGCCAACCGCCGCGCATGCAATTTATTCGGCACCTCGATGCAAGAAATCGTCGGCAAGAGCGACGACACGTTTTTCGATGCTGCAACTGCGAAGCAATTGCACGACAACGATCGCCGGGTCCTGGATCACGGCGAAAGGCTTAACGCGGAAGAAGTCCATCGCAATCTGCGCGACGGCAGCACCTCGGTCTATCTGAGCGTCAAGCTGCCGCTGCGCAACGAGAACGGCGAAATATACGCGTTGTGCGGGATTTCCACCGATATCACCGCGCGCAAACAAATGGAAGAGCAAGTGCGGCAATTGGCCTTCTACGACGCGCTCACCGGACTTCCGAACCGGCGCTTGCTCAATGACCGCTTGAGTCAGGCGATGGCCAGTTGCAAGCGCACCGGATTGTATGCGGCGGCGATGTTCGTCGACCTCGACAATTTCAAGTCGCTCAACGACCGGCACGGGCATGCGGCGGGCGACGTATTGTTGATCGAGGCGGCGCTTCGCCTTAGAAATTGCGTGCGCCAGGTGGATACCGTCGCCCGCTTTGGCGGCGACGAGTTCGTGGTGGTGATTCTCGGCCTGCACGCGGACAAAACCGAATCCGCAGCGCAAGCGAGCGCGATTGCCGAAAAAATCCGGCGCACGCTCGCTGCGCCCTATCGCATCGAAACCGGGCCTGGCGGACCGCCGGCCACGACCATAGCGCATCAATGCACGGCAAGCATCGGCGTGGTCCTGTTCTCGAATCAGGCGAGCGACGAAGACGATATTCTCAGATGGGCCGATACGGCCATGTACCAAGCGAAGTATGCCGGACGCGACTTGATCCGGTTTTATGAACCGAGCTAAGGGCTTGTCCAAAAGTCGCACCGATATCGCGGCAATTCCCCTCGCGCAAAACAGGCGGCCAATCGATGCTCGCCCGGTGCCATGCCCCGCGAAACCTGGCTTTATCGCGCATATCAAATCGAACATTTGAACTTTTGCAGTTCGATACTATCTTATGAACATAAGCTTCATGACGTAACAGCTGGATGGTCTGCAGAATCAGGTATTGCCTGAAATTGCAAATCGGTTATTTGCTGTCTCCTTTGGTCGTCTGGATTCCTTTCGAAAGACTCCTGACCCGCCCTGCCCCGTTTTACGGGGCAGGGTTTTTTTACGCAATTCGACCTTCCATGTTTGATTCAATCTTTGCAGTTTTAACAGAAAACATGCGATTCAATGATGGACACCTATAAAAATAGATACGAACCAGGGGGAACTACGTAGTAGATTTTTGGAGACGCCTATATAATAATATCCTGACATGCTAAAATTGCATTATTCAAATTCAACACTTTCCTCATAACCCCACCAACCAAACCTAAATATGAAACTCTTGAAAATAGCTGGATGTTTATTCTGCTCGGTCGCGCTGTTGCTGCTGGCCGGCTGCGGTTCGACGGTTGAAGAATCTATTAAAGGCACCGTCACCGGTTTATCCGGCGGCACCACCGTCGTGCTGCAGAACAATGGCGGCGATGCGTTGACGGTCAGCGAAAACGGCAGCTTCACCTTCGCGACCAAGGTAAGCTCCGGTTCCAGCTACAATGTTACGGTGGAAACCAATCCGATCGGCGAAATCTGCACGGTGTCCAACGGCAGCGGCACGGTATCGAGTGCGGGCGCGGTCACCACTGTCGCGGTGGCCTGCAATGCCAATCCAAACTCAAACTATATTCAAGGAACCGTTAGCGGACTGGCGACCGGCACCTCGGTCACATTGGAAAACGATGGCGCCAGCGCTTATACCGTCAGTGCCAATGGCGCGTTCACCTTTCCGAGTTCCTTTACCGTGGGAAGTTCGTATTACATTACAGTTTCCAGCAACCCGGCAGGCAAGACCTGCGCCGTGACCAACGCCACCGGCACCGTTCCGGCATACGGCACTGTAACCGATGTCGTCGTGACGTGTAGCTGATTGCTGCCCGCGCCGGGATCGCTTTCCCGGCGCGACAGCGCTACCAGGTCGACAGCAACTTCCTCTCTTCCACGCATTTGACGAGTCGATACAACCATGAAAAGAATTGCTTTCTCTGTAATTTTTGCGTTCGCATTGTCCGCCTGCGGCGGCGGCAGCGGTAGTTCCGGCTCGTCTTCCAGCGCCAGTTCAGCCTCCTACACCAACCTGGCAGAACAATGCGCGGCGCCGCGCGCTGCCGGCACCATCAACCCGGACACCGGCAAGCCTTACGGCGATACGCAGGGTACCCTGGCCGACGAAATGACGTGGATTACCGCCTACGTCAATCAAACCTACCTGTGGTACGCCGATGTGCCGGCAGTGAGCATGGTGCCGTACACGATCGGCAACACGGTGGCGTACGTCGATCCGACCACCAACGGGCAATCGAGCGAAACGCTGACCAGCAACTACCAGGTCGTGGACGCTTATTTCAACAGCCAGCGCTCGCCGCTCTATACCGCCTCGGGCAAGCCCAAGGATCAGTTCCACTTCACCTATTTGACGACGGTTTGGCAGTCCTTGTCGGCGGCCGGCAACGAGGCCGGATTCGGCTTCCAGGTCGCGCTGCTAGCCGCTTCGCCACCGCGCGAGGCGCTGGTTTCCTACACGTCTCCGAACACCGCTGCGGCGCAAAACAATTTGGTCCGGGGCGCGAAATTCCTGACCGTCAATGGCGTGGATGTGGTCAACGGCTCCGATGTCGCAACCTTGAACGAGGGCTTGTTCTCGCCTGTGGCGGGCAAGCAATACACGTTCGAAGTATTGGACGAGGGCGCCACCACGCCGCGCACCATCACGATGACGGCTTCCGATATCACCTTGACGCCAGTGATGAACGTGGGCACGCTGCCGGCGCCGAATGCATCGGTCGGCTATATCCTGTTCAACGACCATATCGCCACTGCGGAAAGCGAACTGATCGCTGCGGTCAACCAGCTCAAGGCCGCCAATAGCGGCGCCGGTATCGGCGACCTGGTCCTGGACATCCGCTACAACGGCGGCGGCTACCTGGATATCGCCAGCGAACTGGCCTACATGATTGCCGGGGCATCCGCCACCAGCGGCAAGACCTTTGAACAAGACACCTACAACAGCAAGAATCCGTTCAGCCTCAGCACGGCCCAGGAAACCATCCCGTTTCATAACGTGACCCAGGGCTTTTCGACGACTACCGGGCAGGCTTTGCCGCAACTGGGCTTGTCCACCGTGTACGTGATCACGACCGGCGCCACCTGTTCGGCCAGCGAAGCAGTCATCAACGGCTTGCGCGGCATCGGCGTAAAAGTGGTGCAGATCGGCAGCACCACGTGCGGCAAGCCGTATGGCTTCTTCCCGCAGGACAATTGCAGCACGACATATTTCACGATTCAATTCGAGGGCGTCAACAATGCGGGCTTCGGCGCCTACGCCGACGGCTTCATCCCGGCCGGCACCGGCACTACCGCCAACAACCTGCCCGGCTGCGTGGTAGCGGACGACTTCACCAAGCAATTGGGCGACCCGACCGAGGCCAATCTTGCAGCGGCCTTGCAATATCGCGCCAACGGAAGTTGCCCAGCAGCATCTTCCAGCGTGGCATCGGCAGCGCATCTGGTGAATGTGCAGTCGGCGCTGCACCGCTCGCCGGCGCGGGAAAACCGCATCATGAGCGCAAGCCGGCACGTCAATCCCAACTAACAAGAGTCTTATCCTGGCGGTCGGCAACGCTGCCGACCGCCAGGCTGCTTGCAAACTTCAGATGTAAGCCCCTCGTCAATTTCGACCTGTAAAATGTCGACTCGACAATAACGGCATCGCCAACCCGTCGCTTGAGCGCCCGCGCGATCGATTTTGGCTTACCATAGATGCCTGACACGATACCGATATCCCCCTCCGTCAGAAGCAATCAACCATTTCACCATGACCGCACACCTACATAACCCACGTCCGATACGCAAGATCCTCGTCGCCAACCGTTCCGAAATCTGCATCCGCGTCATGCGCGCCGCCGCTGAATTGGGCATGCGCACCGTGGCGATTTACGCCGCCGAGGATCGTTTCGCGCTGCACCGCTTCAAGGCCGATGAAAGCTATCTGGTCGGCGAAGGCAAAAAGCCGATTGCTGCCTATCTGGACATCGCCGACATCATCCGCATCGCCAAGGAAGCCGGCGCCGACGCGATCCATCCCGGCTATGGCTTCCTGTCGGAAAACCCGGAGTTCGCCGAAGCCTGCGCCGCCAATGGCATCGCCTTCATCGGACCCAGCCCGACGGTGATGCGCACACTCGGCAACAAGGTTGCCGCGCGCCAGGCGGCAGTAGCCGCCGGCGTGCCGGTGATGCCGGCCACCGGCGCATTGCCGCGCGATATCGAACAAGCCAAGGCACTGGCCGCCGCAGTCGGCTACCCGTTGATGTTAAAGGCCAGTTGGGGTGGCGGCGGGCGCGGCATGCGCGTGATCGAAACCGAAGCGGACCTGCCGGAACAGCTCGACATCGCGCGCCGCGAAGCGCTGGCAGCCTTCGGCAACGATGAAATGTACCTGGAAAAACTGGTGCGCCGCGCGCGCCACGTCGAAGTGCAGATTTTGGGCGACTTGCACGGCAATCTGGTGCATCTGTTCGAGCGCGACTGCACCGTGCAGCGCCGCAATCAAAAAGTGGTGGAACAGGCGCCCGCGCCCTACCTGAACGACGCCGACCGCGCCGAATTGTGCGCAGCCGCGCTGCGCCTGGCGCGCACGGTCGGCTACACGCACGCCGGGACGGTGGAATTCCTGATGGATGCCGACAGCGGCAAATTCTATTTCATCGAGGTCAATCCGCGCATCCAGGTCGAACATACGGTCACCGAACAAGTCACCGGCATCGATATCGTCAAGGCGCAAATCCGCATTTCCGAAGGCGCGCTGATCGGCGTCAATGTCGACGCCAATGGCCACGTGGTGGCCGGGGTTCCGCCGCAAGATCAAATTCGCTTGAACGGCCATGCGCTGCAATGCCGCGTCACCACCGAAGACCCCGAAAACAATTTTACGCCGGACTATGGCCGCCTGACCGCCTACCGCAGCGCCGCCGGCTTCGGCGTGCGGCTCGATGGCGGCACCGCCTATTCCGGCGCGATCATCACGCCGTATTACGACTCGCTGCTGGTCAAGGTGACCACCTGGGGCCAGACCTCGGGCGAGGCGATCGCCCGCATGGATCGGGCGCTGCGCGAATTCCGCATCCGCGGCGTGTCGTCCAACCTGCCCTTCCTCGAAAACGTCATCAACCACCCGCAATTCAAGTCCGGCGAGTGCATCACGCGCTTCATCGACACCACGCCCGAGCTGTTCAAGTTCGCCAAGCGGCGCGACCGCGCCACGCGCCTGTTGCGTTTCGTCGGCGAAGTGGCGGTCAACGGCAACCCGGAAATGAAAGGGCGCAGCAAGCCGGAAGGCGTCTTGCCGACGCCGATCCTGCCGCCGTTCAACCATCTGGAAGCGATCCAGCCGGGCAGCCGCGAACGCCTGCAAGCGCTTGGGCCGGAAAAATTCGCGCAATGGATGCGCGAACAAAAGCAGGTATTGCTGACCGACACCACCATGCGCGACGCCCACCAGTCGCTGTTTGCCACGCGCATGCGCACTGCCGACATGCTGGCTATCGCGCCATATTATGCGCATGCGCTGCCCAATCTGTTTTCGCTGGAGTGCTGGGGCGGCGCCACCTTCGACGTCGCCATGCGCTTCCTGAAGGAAGATCCGTGGGAGCGTCTGGCGCAGTTGCGCACGCGCGTGCCGAACATCCTGTTCCAGATGCTGCTGCGCGGCTCGAACGCGGTCGGCTACACCAACTACGCCGATAACGTGGTGCGGCATTTCGTCCAGCAGGCCGCCAAAGGCGGGGTCGACGTGTTCCGCGTGTTCGATTCGTTGAACTGGGTGGAAAACATGCGGGTGGCGATGGATGCCGTGCGCGAAGCCGGCATGTTGTGCGAAGGCGCGATCTGCTACACCGGCGACCTGCTCGACAAGAGCCGCCCGAAATACGACCTCAAGTATTACGTCGCCATGGCCAAGGAATTGGAACGCGCCGGCGCCAACATCATCGGCATCAAGGACATGGCCGGCGTCTGCAAGCCGGAAGCCGCGCGCCTGCTGGTCAAGACGCTCAAGCAAGAGGTCGGCTTGCCGCTGCACTTCCACACGCACGATACCAGCGGCATCTCGGCGGCCAGCGTGCTGGCCGCGATCGAAGCCGGTTGCGACGCAGTCGACGGCGCGATGGACGCGATGAGCGGCACTACCTCGCAGCCCAACCTGGGTTCGATCGCGGTGGCGCTGGAAGGCAGCGAACGCGACCCCGGCGTCGACCGCCACGCCATGTTCGCGGTTTCCCAATACTGGGAAGGCGTGCGCCGCAATTACGCGCCGTTCGAGGCCGACATGCGGGCCGGCACCTCCGACGTGTATCGCCATGCGATGCCGGGCGGCCAATACACCAACCTGCGCGAACAGGCGCGCGCGATGGGCTTGACGCACCGCTGGAACGAAGTCTCGCAAGCGTACGCCGACGTGAACCAGTTGTTCGGCGACATCGTCAAGGTCACGCCCACTTCCAAAGTGGTCGGCGACATGGCCTTGTTCATGGTCGCCAACGATTTGACCAAGGACGACGTGGCCAATCCGGCCAAGGAAATCGGCTTCCCGGAATCGGTGATTTCGCTCTTCAAGGGCGAGCTGGGGTTCCCGCCGGATGGCTTCCCGGCCGAATTGGGACGCAAGGTCTTGCAGGGCGCGCAGCCGCTGTCCGGGCGTCCCGGCGCCAGCCTGCCGGCGGTCGACTTCGCTGCGGTGCGCAGCCAGGCGGAAAAGGCAGTCGGACGCGCAATCAGCGAGCAAGAACTATCGTCCTACCTGATGTATCCGAAAGTGTTTTGCGACTATGCCGAGCATCGCCGCCAGAACGGCGATGTCAGCGTCTTGCCGACCCCGGTATTTTTCTATGGTCTGCAGGAAGGCCAGGAAATCTCGATCGACATCGATCAAGGCAAGACCCTGGTGTTGCGTCTGCAGGGACAGACGGAGTTGAGCGAAGAGGGTCAGGTCAAGCTATTCTTCGAATTGAACGGGCAGCCGCGCCTGGTGCGCATCGACCACGCCGGCATGACCAAGGCGCCCAGCCATCCGCAAGTGGAAGAAGGCAATCCGCGCCATCTCGGCGCACCGATGCCGGGCATGGTGGTCACGGTCGCCGTCAAGACCGGCCAGAAGGTGTTGAAGGGCGATCCGCTGGTGTCGATCGAAGCGATGAAAATGGAAACCATGATCCGCGCCGAACGCGATTTCGTCGTCAAGCATGTGCACGTCAAACCGGGGACGGTGGTCAGCGCGAAGGATTTGCTGCTGGAAATGGAGGCGTAGCCGCAGGCAGAGAGTAAATCGTTATTCACAAGTGAATGCAAGGGCCTGGCTCCTCTCTGCCCGCTTGCGGGAGAGAGGCCGGGAGAGAGGGTTTGTCAACCACATAAAAACCCTCTCCCCCGACCCCTTACGCGGGCCGCCCTCTCCCGCAAGCGGGCAGAGGGGAAAGTAGCTCCACGACTTGTGGGTAACAATCAGCGAAGGGCAGGTGGCTACCTGCAAATCCGGTTGCGCCCACCCTCCTTGGCGCGATACAACATCGCGTCGGCGCGCAGGAACAATTCGTTTTCCGTCTTGCACGCCGGATAAGCCGCGATGCCGCCGCTGAATGAAAAGTGGCGGCGCTCGCCCGGCGTCACCTCGAACGAAATCTCGCAAAACGCGGCGCGCATCGCATCCAGCCGGCGCTGCCCTTCTTCTGCCGTGCAATCCCAAAACAGGACGACGAATTCCTCGCCGCCGAAGCGGCTCAGCAAATCGCGCGCGCCGACGTGCGCCGACAGCACCAGCGACAGCCGCTTGATGACGATGTCGCCGAAATAATGGCCCCAGGTGTCGTTGATGGTCTTGAATTTGTCGATGTCGACGATGCCATAGGCCAGCGAACGCGGCTCGCGGGCAGCGCGTCGAATCGCATCCTGGGCCTTCTTTTGCAAGCCGATCTTGTTGAGCAAGCCGGTGGCGCGATCGCGGTTGATCAAGTTTTTGTTGACCCGTATCTTGTCGATGCGGTTGAGCAGTTGGCGCGTCAACAGGCCCGCATCGGTCAGGGTCAGGATATCGTCGAAGCCGCTGTCGAATGCGCGCTGCGCCAGCGCGTAATCGGCGCGACGCTGCAACATCACGATTTCGCGGCTGGGATCGGCCTCGATATTTTTCTTCAATACCCGCACGATCGCTTCGGTGCGCATGTATTGTGCGTCTTCGATCAGCACGATATCGGGTTGCACCTCTTTGACGCGCAGGTGCAAGGTCTGCACATTGATATGGTGCAGCAATTCGATCGAATGCGCGGCCAACAGCGCCACATCGACCAGCGGGCGATCGCCCAGATAAACAATCGTATTCAATTCGCCGCTTTGGTGACGGGCAAAGAGCGCGTACAACTTATCAATCAAGACATCGTTGGCGATCGGCTTTTCGGCATAGGCGCGGCAGTGGCTTTCGACCAGTTTTTGCTGCAACAGGAAGCGTTCACCCTGGCGTTCCGTCTGCAAATAAACGTAACTATGCTGCGGCGGCAGGCGCTGCAGCAAATCGCTCAAAAACATGGTTTGCTTGCGACTGTGCTGCATATCGTCTTGCATGTTGTACAACACATCGAGATCGACGACAAACAGAGCGTCGGCGGCGGCGCTCTGCACCGCCATCACGAAATCGCTCATCTGGTCGAAAAAAAGGATATCGAAGTCATACTTGTGCGCACACAACAACAATTCGGCTTGATTGTCCTTAATGAAAAAGGTTTGCGAAAGAAACATCACCTGATTCTTGAACAACAAGCCTTCATCTACCATCATCTCGCTCACCATTCGTATTAAACCCTTTGCCGGACGATGTTGCCTGAGGTGGGACCACCAAACTCAAATCGCAGCGACGATTTTGACACATTCGCCCAAAGACACGCGTTCGATTGTCCAAAATGCGTAGATTTCGGTCTTCCACCGAAACCGCGAAAGGGATCCGTGCCTAAAATCGGAGACTTTGGCGTTTGCCCTGTTGTCATATTTGCTGAAGTTTTCAGAGTTGAGCGTATTTTGCTGCTTTGCACAAAACTCCTTTACAAATCAAGCACATCGATGAATCAGGCACAAATATTGCTAACATAAATTCCCCCTTTTTATTACATCTGTTGCTTTTTTGTGACTCAAAAAAACCTTAATTGACACGCGCCACATTGAATGTTTCCATTCAAACTTCAAAATTTTATTTCTAAAAAATTCTATTTTGATTTGCCGCCCACAAGGTGACAAACAAGCAAAAAGCTTGGCCATTACATAAAACTAGGTTAATAAAATTTAGACCCAAGGAGTGTTGCATGTCATTTAAATTAAAATTGTTACCACTTGCTCTCGCGCAAGTTATCGCCGGTGGCGCGTTTAGCGTTATGGGCATGGCGCCAGTCATGGCGCAAACGGTCAGCAGCGATCAGCAGCAGGCGGCCGAACCGGCGCCGGTTCAGCGCATCGAGGTTACCGGCTCCATGATCAAGAAGATCGACGCCGAAACTGCCGAGTCCGTCACCATCATCAAGGCTGAGTCCCTCAAGGACATGGGCATCTCGACCGTGGAGCAGGCACTTCAGCTGGTTACCTCGAATAATGCCCAGATTACGTCTGCGTCCAACGTCGCGACCTACAACGGCGGCGCTTCATTGGCGAGCCTGCGCGGCATGGGCGCGACCAAAACCCTGGTGCTGTTGGATGGACAGCGGCTGGCGAACAACGTGTCCCTTGGGGCCGGCGTCGATCTGAATACCATCCCATTTGCAGCAATTGAACGCATCGAAGTGCTGCAGGAAGGCGCGTCGTCACTGTACGGTTCCGACGCCATTGCAGGCGTCATCAACTTCATCACCAAGAAGAATCTCGAAGGCGGTGAAGTCAACGTCAACTATGCGAACCCGCAAAGTGCTGGCGGCTCTTCGGGATCTTTAGACTTCAGCTATGGGCACGGAAGCCTGGACACTGATGGCTATAACCTGATGATTACGGCGAATTACTCGCACCAGGATGAGCTGACCGCGTCGCAAAGGTCGTTCGCCAGTACCGGATATAATCCGGCGAAGGGGCTTTCAAACCTTAACGGACCGTATGCGCCGGCGCCAGGGAGTTATACGGACGCCAACGGCAACCTCTATCAGACCGGCTATCCGAAGTGCGGCGGCACCGCGCATGTGGTTGCGGTCAACGGCAGTTGCCAATTAGAGTACTCGGCAGTGGTGGACTTGGTTCCGAAGACGACCGCCGAGTCGGCATTGATCGCCTTCACCAAGACACTGCCGGCCAATAACACGCTGACGCTCCAATACTTCTACAGCCGCTTCCAGTTGACTACCTGGGGTGGTCCGCAGTCGTATTCGTTCAACATGACGCCGTCAAATAACCCCACCTATTTCCCGACCGCAGCCAACTCGACGGGCGTGGGCACCACCGCCTCTCCCGATTTGGCCGACTCCATTACGGCAGGGTGGACTGACCCGGCTAACAATCGCTACAACGGCAATACCAACACCGAGCAACGGCTTCTCGTGACGCTTGCTGGCTCAAACCTCGGCTGGGACTACTCGACGTCTATAGACTGGAGCCGGAACAAAGGGGTGCAAGAGGCTCTGGGAGGTTATGCCAATTACGCGATCATTGCGCCCGGCAACCTGCTCAACAATTCGATCAACCCATTCGGTCCGCAATCTGCTGCCGGACAAGCTCTGATCAATAGCGCTTACACAAGTGGCGATCTGGAAGTGGGGACGCTGACCCTTGCCAGCCTGAACGGCCACGCCAGTCACACGCTGGGCGATGCTTTTGACGCAGGCCGTCCGGCGCAGTTTGCCGTTGGTTTCGATATTCGGGACGAGTCGATTAGCAACATTCCAACGCCGTTGGCAACGACACTGTACACTGCCACTTATTTCCCGCCAACAACGGTTACGGGAAGCCGGCAATCCCAGGCAGCGTTTATGGAACTCAATGTCCCAGTTGCCAAGCACCTCGATTTTACGCTTTCGGATCGTGTCGACCGGTATAGCGATTTCGGCATTACCCAAAACGCGAAAATCGCGTTTGCCTGGCAACCGTCGGACATCCTGAAAATACGTGGAGCCGCCTCCACCGGCTTCAGAGCGCCTACGCTGGTTGAGGAGTATTCGCCTAATACCTTTGGCGCCACCCAGGGCACGATGTCCGGCCCAGGTTGCGCATCGGGAAATTACAATGCGGTATTTACGCAATTGAATTGCATTTCGCAAGGCTTGTCGTTGACCGGCGGAAACACCAACTTGAAGCCGGAGACATCGGAGAATTTCGATCTCGGATTTGTCTTGGAACCGATCAAGAATCTGGACGTTACGCTTGACTATTACAGAATCAATCTCAAGAACGAGATTCAAGCGATTCAAGCTCCGACGATCTATGGCAATCCGACGCAATTCGCAAGCTTGTATGTGTTGAACAATGCCGGCACGCTCACTCCGGCGCCATCGGCCAACATCCAATGTCCAACACCGCAAGCGGCCACGTGCGGATACATCATCCAAACAGATCAGAACACGGGTGGCATTACGACCGATGGGATTGATCTGAGTGCCAGCTATGTGATGAACTCGAGTTACGGCAAATTCCGCTTCGGCATGAATGGCGACCTCGTGCTCAACTACGAGTTTCAGGAATATCAGAACGGTCCCCAAGTTAGCCTGGTTGGAAAATGGAATCAGGGAAATCCGCCTGTCATTCGTTGGAAGCATGATCTGACCGTCGATTGGGTCAAGGAAAAATTAGGCGCTGGTTTGAGCGAACAATTTACCAAGGGCTATACGGATCAGTGGCCGGACGCTTCGGGTAACCCCCTCCAGGTTGGCAATTATTCGATTTGGAATGCGTACGTGAGCTACAAGCCATTCAAGGGTGCGAGAATCTTGGGGGGAATCAACAATCTGTTCAACACCGATCCGCCATTCTCCAACCAAAATCAGCAATGGCAGGCTGGCTACAACCCGATCTATTCGAACGCGCTGGGCCGCACCTTCTACCTCCGGGGAACGTACGCGTTTGACTAATTGCATGTCGCAATCATAATAACGACGCGGTTTTTAATACGCATCAACTTGAAGCCCCAAGCTCGCTTGGGGCTTTTTTTGTGTGCCGCCCCATCAAACGCCGACACCTGGAATAGCCGCCAATGCATCGACTTTCAGACAATCTGAAAGTCCGACTCTTCACCGCGCTCGATTTCGGCAGTCATCGTATCGAGCTGTCTGGTCAATGACGGCGTGATGCAGTGTGGCAAGATTTGCAATTTTCTGACTTCGCGCGCTGCCTGGTGTGTTTTTATCGATTAATTAACTTTACCGCCTAATATTCGGCTCGGGTCGCTTTCAAAAATCCGCAAAACAGGGGTTTGAATCTATAACGAGAGCTCTATTTACCTGGCCGATCAGAAATTCGCGTCGAATTTTTCAGCAAAGTCGAAAAAAAATCTAAAATAATTTTTCTTGCCCCTTTTTGGACAAAATTTTGGCAAAATACTACAAAACTTATTTATTTTACATTATTGAAGGCGTACGAAATTCTTTAAAATGACCGTAGATTCTTCGGCCCGATTAGAAGTTTAGCTCTCGATAATAATGACAAGTATATGCCGCCGTAAAAAAACAAAATTTTATTCTGACCGCATTATTTTGGCGCGGTGCACCATGTTGTTGCTCGGTATTTACGAATTTTCATGACCCGAATTCCGTTGATAATTCGGGTCCCGAAAATTGTATTGATAGAAAATTCAACGTATGTATAATCCCGCATACCCTGGACTGAGAGAGGCACCAGACCTTGACTTTCAAAGGGATTCAAGTAACAGTTGGTAAGGTAACGGAGGAAGCACGCATGGATTTCTCACAAAACGAAGTAAGCCCATTAAGAAAATATGGTGGGCTGGGCATCGTTGTATTACTCCACATCATTGTTGGATACGCGCTGGTAACAGGCCTGGCACGTAGGATGGTGGACGCAATCAAGCAGCCGGTCGAGACCAAGATCATCGAAGAAGTCAAACCGCCGCCACCACCCGATGTGCCACCGCCACCACCGCCGCCGAAGATGGTTGCACCGCCACCGCCATTCATTCCGCCGCCGGAAGTGAACGTGGCCACGCCACCGTCGCCGAATCAAATTGCGGCAGTCTCGAATCAAGCGCCGCCGCCACAGCAATACGCCAAGACGGTTGTCGCGCCGACAGTTGCACCGAAAGCGGTCGAAGCGCCGCCTGTGCCGGGATTCGTCAACTTGAATAGCTGCAAACCGGACTATCCGCGCGCTTCACTGCTGGCGGAAGAAACCGGCGTGGTGCGGGTGCAATTCGAAGTTGGTCCCGACGGTCAGTTGGTCAGCGCGGCAGTGGTCAAATCGAGCGGATTCAAGAATCTCGACAAAGCGACGGTGACCGGATTGAGCCGCTGCAAATTCAGGCCCGCTGTCAAGGACGGCAAGAACGTGCAGTCGTCATTTACCGCCGATTACGTCTGGAAGCTCGACGAATAAGCCGAACCAATCGAATCAAAACAATTATTTTCACTAGCCATCAGCTAGTCATGATAGTCAGAAAGTTTCATTAAAATATTTGGAGGAAGCATGTCTTTAACTACCCGTTTGTCGGCCCTGTTTGCGGCCATCACGATGTCTGCAGCAATGTTTGCCGTTCCCGCCCATGCAGCCGATGCACCCGCCGCCCCGGCCGCCGAAGCTGCACCTGCCGCCAGCGCCCCGGCTGCTGATGCGGCTGCACCGGCTGCGCCGGCATCGGCACTGCCACCCGGCAAGGAAGAAATCGCCAACCCGTACGGCCCTGCTGCGTTGATTAAAGACGGTGACTTCGTCGCTCGCGGAACCTTCGTCATCCTCCTCATCATGTCTATCGGCAGCTGGTACATCACGGTGACCAAACTGGTGAGCCAGTTCCGCCTGATGGGCCAAGCAAGCGAAGTCAAGAACAAGTTCTGGAAAGCCAGCTCGATTGCCGCCGGCACCGCCAGCCTGAGCCAAACCAGCCCGTTCCGTTTCATCGCCGAGGCCGGCACCAAATCGACCGAACATCATGACGGTGCGCTGCTCGACCAAATCGACTTGAACACCTGGGTCACGATGGCCATCCAACGCGCGGTCGAACGCGTGCAAAGCCGCCTGCAAGACGGCCTGGCATTCCTGGCAACGGTCGGCTCCACGGCGCCGTTCGTCGGCCTGTTCGGCACCGTTTGGGGTATCTTGAACGCGTTGACCACCATCGGCGCCGCCGGTCAAGCATCGATCGACAAAGTGGCCGGCCCGGTCGGTGAAGCCCTGTACATGACCGCATTCGGCTTGTTCGTCGCGGTGCCGGCAGTGTTGGGCTACAACTGGCTGATCCGCCGCAACAAGAGCGCGATGGACGAAGTGCGTTCGTTCTCGGCCGACTTGCATTCGGTGCTGGTGTCGGGCGTCATGTCGAGCAGCCAATCGGTGCAAGCGCAAACCGCCAAGAAGGGCTAAATCATGTCGATGGCACTCGGGTCCCCGGATGGGGAAGAAGACACGGTGATGTCGGCCATCAATACGACGCCGTTGGTCGACATCATGTTGGTGCTGCTGATCATCTTCCTGATCACCAGCCCGGTCGTGCTCAAGATGATCGTGATCAAGTTGCCGGCCGAACGCAATCAGGTATTGAAGACCAAGCCGGAAAACATCACGCTGGCGATCAACAAGGACGGCGACGTCTATTGGAGCACGCAGAAATCGCTGGTGGAAGTCAAGGGCGGCCCCGACGAACTGGTGGAGAAACTCAAGCTGGTATCGGTGATGGTGCCGCAGCCGGAAGTGCATATCCGGGCCGACCAGCAAACCCGCTATGAGTTCGTCGGCAAGGCGATTCTGGCGGCACAGCGCGCTGGTATTGCCAAGGTAAGCTTCATCACGGAACCGCCGCCACATGGCGGATAAGCACCGAGGAGCGCGGGGCAGGCTCTGCGCCGCGCGCCATGCGAATCTGAGTCGCCCACAGGCGGCGAAGCGAGACGCCAGAACAGCATAAAGGAAACACCATGAGTATGAACGTAGGCACAGAAGGAGGATCGGGTGACGACGTCATGGTCGAAATGAACATGACGCCGTTGATCGACGTGATGCTGGTATTGATCATCATGTTGATTATCACGATCCCGATCCAGAATCATTCGGTCAACCTGAACTTGCCGGTCGGCACGCCGCCGCCGCCGACGACGCCGCCGGTCGTGGTAACGATCGACATCGACTTCGACGGCACGCTGATATGGAACGGCGAAACGGTCGACCGCAACACGCTCGACGCCCGCCTGGCAACAGTGGCAGCGACGCCGGACCAGCCGGAAGTGCATTTGCACCCGAACAAGCTGGTCGAGTACAAATCGGTGGCAGCCGTGATGGCCTCGGCGCAACGTCAGGGCGTCACCAAGATCGGTTTGGTCGGCAACGAGCAATTTTTGCAGTAAAGCAACAAACCCGCCCCTTCCCGCGATTGCCGGAAGGGGCAAGTTTTTTGTATTTTTCATGATCTTCGATTGAAAGATATTCTCATGTCCAAGTTTCGATTAGCACATCTGGGGCTGTTGGCGGCCCTCCTCGGCCAAGCGGCGCCGGTTTTCCTCGGCGCCTCGACTGCCTATGCAGCCGATACTTTGCGCCCCGAGGTCGGCACGCCGCTGAAGGCTGCCCAGGATGACATCAAAAAGGGAAAGTTCAAGGAAGCGTTGGCGAAAGTCCACGAAGCCGAAGCGGCAAGCGGTCGGACTGCCTACGAAAACTACGTGATCGACTCGATGCGCGCATCGGCTGCGCAAGGCGCGGGCGACAATGAAACGGCCGCAAAATCGTTTGAAGCGGTGCTCGCCTCCGGCAAGGTGACTGGCGCGGCGCAGACGCGCATCGTGCAAACGCTGGCCGACACTTATTATCGCGCGGGTCAATACCCGAAAGCGATTGTCTGGATTACCCGTTACCTGAGCGAAGGCGGCGACGACCCGGCGATGCATGCGCTGCTGGTGAGCGCCTACTATGCCAGTGGCGATTTTGCCCGCGCCGCCAAGGAAGTCTCGGCGCAAGTCCAGGCCGACGAAAAGGCTGGACGCGTACCGACCGAGCAGCAGTTGCAATTGCTGCAGAGTTGCGCACTCAAGCTGGGCGACAAGGCCGGTTATCTGGCTGCCGTGGAAAAATTGGCGGCCTACCATCCGAAGAAGGAAATCTGGACCGAAATCTTGAATAAGCTGGAAAACAAGCCCGGCTTCAACGATTCCCGTCTTGGTCTGGATGTCAAGCGCATGCGCTTGAAGGTCAATGCCATCAGCACCGCCAGCGACTTCATGGACATGGCCGAACTGGCGTTGCAGGCGGGCTACCCCGGCGAAGCCAAGAAAATCATCGATGCGGCGTACAAGTCCGGCGCATTCGGCACCGGTGCGGAAGCGGGCCGGCAAAAGCGTTTGCAAGATTTGGCGCTCAAAAAGCTGGACGAAGACATCAAGGCATTGCCACAGGCGGAGGCCGAAGCCAGCAAAGCAAAAGACGGCAATGCTTTGCTTAGCGTCGGTTACGAGTACGTGAGCAACGGCCAGTTCGACAAGGGAATCGCGTTGATCGAGCAAGGCATTGCCAAGGGCGAACTCAAGCACCCGGACGATGCCAAACTGCATCTGGGCCTGGCCTACTTGCAAGCGGACAAAAAAGCCAAGGCATTGGCGGCGTTTAAAACCGTGCAAGGAACCGACGGCACTGCCGAGCTTGCCCATTACTGGACCATTTTGACCAACCATCCGCTGAATTAAGGCTGGTCGATTTTCCCGAGGCCGCAGTCTGCGAGGACTGCGGCCTTTTTCATTTTAAGGCGCGCTTCGTGGTGCTCCTGCCGCTCCCCTGTTTGCAACGCGTGGTGAACCGGCGCAGTTAATGGTACACTTCGCGGTTATGTGCGCATTTGCCGCCAATTGGCGCTTCCCGTAAGCCTTTGATTTTCAAACTATTTTGCGATGGAAGCGGCTTGCGCGCCATCGCCCCTATTTCCGATTGCCGATAGTATCCGCGAAACATCGCGCCGGAGTTTGATATGAACACTCGCCATTTTTTGATCTGCCTGATGCTGATGCTAACTGCTGTGACCGCGTTCGCGGCGCCGCGCACCTTCCCATCGACTGCGCTGCGCGGCACGCTATCGGCTGCCGTTCATCCGCAAATCAAGATCGACGGTCAGATTAAAACCTTGTCGCCGGGCGCCAAGATTTTGAGCAAGCAAAACACCATCATCATGTCGACCAGCTTGATGGACAATAGCTATACCGTGAATTACACGGTCGACCGGCAAGGCTATGTCGACAAAGTATGGATTTTGACCGACGAGGAATTGGCGAAAAGCCAGTAATGAGCGCACTGCCATCCGACCTGTAAAACTACTACATGCAAAAAAAAGTATTCATCAAAACCTTCGGCTGCCAGATGAACGAGTATGACTCGGACAAGATGGCCGACGTGCTCAACGCATCCGACGGCATGGTGCAAACCGACACGCTGGAAGACGCCGATGTGGTGCTGCTCAACACCTGTTCGGTGCGCGAGAAGGCGCAGGAAAAAGTGTTTTCCGATCTCGGCCGGTTGCGCGAATTGAAGTTGATCAAGCCGGACTTGATGATCGGCGTGGGCGGTTGCGTCGCCTCGCAAGAAGGCGCGGCGATCATCAAGCGCGCGCCGTATGTCGACCTGGTATTCGGCCCGCAGACCCTGCACCGGCTGCCGGACATGCTGCATCTGCGCAAGTCCAGCGGCCATGCGCAAGTCGACATCAGCTTTCCGGAAATCGAGAAATTCGATCACTTGCCGCCGGCCAAGGTCGACGGCGCGACCGCTTTCGTCTCCATCATGGAAGGCTGCAGCAAGTATTGCAGCTATTGCGTGGTGCCGTACACGCGCGGCGAAGAAGTGTCGCGCCGCTTTGAAGACGTGTTGACCGAAATCGCCGGCCTGGCAGCGCAAGGCATCAAGGAAATTACGCTGCTCGGGCAAAACGTCAATGCCTATCGCGGCGCGATGTCCGACGGCGGCATTGCCGATTTTGCGCTGCTGATCGAATTCGTCGCCGAAATCGACGGCATCGAACGGATCCGCTTCGTCACCAGCCATCCGAAGGAATTCACCCAGCGCCTGATCGATACCTACGCCAAGGTGCCGAAGCTGGTCGATCACCTTTATCTGCCGGCGCAACACGGCTCGGACCGCATCCTGGCCGCGATGAAGCGCGGCTACACGGCCCTCGAATACAAATCGGTGCTGCGCCGCCTGCGCGAGGTGCGGCCGAATATTGCGATTTCGTCCGATTTCATCGTCGGCTTTCCCGGCGAAACCGATGCCGACTTCGAGGCCTTGATGAAATTGATCGACGATATCGGCTTCGACAACAGTTTCAGCTTCGTCTTCAGTCCGCGCCCCGGCACGCCGGCGGCGAATCTGGCCGACGACACGCCCTACGAAGTCAAGTTGAAACGCCTGCAACGCCTGCAAGCGGTCATCAACGACAACACCAAGCGCTATAGCGATGCAATGGTCGGCACGGTGCAACGCATCCTGGTGGAAGGGCCGTCCAAGAGGGATCCGCAGGAAATGCAAGGCCGCAGCGAAAACAACCGCGTGGTCAATTTCGACGGCGGGCCGAACGCTGAGCGCCTGATCGGGCAAATGCTCGACATCCGCATTACGCAAAGCTTTGCATTTTCGCTGCGCGGCGACGTGGTGGTGAGTCAATGATGAGAGCCAAATCTCCCATGCAGCCATTGCATTTCATTCCCGAGCCGCTCGACAATACCCGGCTGGCGCACTTGTGCGGGCCGCTGGATGAAAACCTGCGGCAAATTTCGGCGGCACTCGATGTCACGGTGTTCCGGCGCGGCGAAAAATTCATCGTCAGCGGCAAGAATGCGGCGCGTGCGGTGGAGCTCCTGGAGCGCTTTTACGCGCGCGCCAACAAGATCGTCTCGGTGGAAGACGTGCAACTGGCTTTGGTCGAGCTACGGGTCGCCGCCACGCGCGGCGACGCAGCCCCGGAAGCCAAGGCCGCCAAGATCGAAAGCGTCGATCCCAACCTCGAAAGCCCGGTGCTGAAAACCCGCCGCAGCGACTTGCGCGGCCGCACCCCGCATCAAAATCACTATATCAAATCGATCCTGGAACACGACGTTTCCTTCGGCGTCGGCCCCGCCGGCACCGGCAAGACCTACCTGGCGGTGGCTTGCGCGGTCGATGCGCTGGAACGCGACGCGGTACAGCGCATCGTGCTCACGCGCCCGGCGGTGGAAGCGGGCGAGCGGCTGGGCTTCCTGCCCGGCGACCTGGCGCAGAAAATCGATCCGTATCTGCGCCCGCTGTATGACGCGCTCTACGATCTGCTGGGCTTCGACCGCACGCAGAAGATGTTCGAGAAGCAAACCATCGAAATCGCGCCGCTGGCCTACATGCGCGGGCGCACCTTGAACCACTCCTTCATCATTCTCGACGAGGCGCAAAATACCACGCCCGAGCAAATGAAGATGTTCTTGACGCGCATCGGTTTCGGCAGCAAGGCCGTGGTCACCGGCGATGTCACGCAAATCGATTTGCAGCGCAACCAGAAGAGCGGCTTGATCGAGGCGCTGAGGATATTGGAGAACGTGCGCGGCATCGCCTTCACCCACTTCTCCAGCGCCGACGTGGTGCGCCACCCGTTGGTGGCGCGCATCGTCGACGCCTACGAAGCGGCGTCCGGCGTCGACAATCCCGTTACCATTAAACATGTCACAAAAAAATAAATTGTCGCTGGCGGTGCAATACGCCGACCCGCGCTTGCGCGACACCATCACCCGCCCGCAACTGCGGCGCTGGGTGCAAGCCGCCCTGCTGGCGCCGGCAGAACTGACGATCCGCTTCGTCGATGCCGACGAGGGCCGGGTTCTCAACCGCGATTACCGCGCCAAGGACTATGCGACCAACGTGCTGACTTTCGCCTATAACGATGGCGAAGAAGACGAGAGTGCCGTCACACAGGCCGACATCATCCTGTGCACCGACGTGTTGCAGCGCGAAGCTGCCGAGCAAGGCAAAACGCTGGCCGCCCATACCGCGCATCTGGTGGTGCACGGTGTACTGCATGCCCAGGGTTACGATCACGAGAACGATGCGGATGCAGCCGAAATGGAAGGCATCGAGATCGATGTCTTGGCGCGCCTGGGCCTGGAAAATCCGTATAGCAATTCCTGACGCGAATTTTGCACAAAAAATAAGCACAAACATGGCGAAAAGCGGGAGCGAAGTGTGTACTCACCGCTTAAAAAGGCTATTAGTCGACAAAAACGATTAAAAATACGCTGCGCTGAAGTCCGATATCGAGCATCCGAAAACTTTTCGTGTATGCTATGAAGCCTCGAAACAACGTCGCAACAACGGCTTACCGCCATATGCAAGATCTTCCCAGTAGCGCCAAACCTCCTGACGCCAAACCACACCGTTCATTATTTGAACGCTTGACCGCCCTTATTTCCCCAGAGCCGGAAAATCGCGGCGAATTGCTGGAAATCCTCAACGACGCACATGAACGCAACCTGATCGACGCCGATGCGCTGTCGATGATCGAAGGCGTGTTCCAGGTCTCCGATTTGTCGGCGCGCGACATCATGGTGCCGCGCTCGCAAACCGATGTGGTCGATATCGCCAAGCCGATCGAGGAATGGCTGCCGATGGTGCTGAAAACCGCGCACTCGCGTTTTCCGGCTGTCGAAGGCGAGCGCGACAAGGTGGTCGGCATCTTGCTGGCCAAAGATTTGCTGCGCTATTACGCGGAAGACGCATTCGACGTGCGCGATATGCTGCGCCCGGCAGTCTTCATCCCGGAATCGAAACGCTTGAACGTGTTGTTGCGCGATTTCCGCGCCAACCGCAATCATATGGCAATCGTGGTCGACGAGTACGGCGGCGTTGCCGGGTTGATAACAATCGAAGACGTGCTGGAACAAATCGTCGGCGATATCGAAGACGAATACGATTTCGACGAAGAAGAAGACAATATCCTCGCCATCGGCGAAGGCGAACACGGTCCGCGCTGGCGGGTCAAGGCATTGACCGAAATCGAGCAATTCAATGACACGCTCGGCACCCAGTTTTCCGACGAAGACGTCGACACCATCGGCGGCTTGGTGGCCAACCACCTGGGGCGCGTGCCACACAAGGGCGACAGCATCGACATCGGCACCACCCGCTTTGAAGTGCTGCGCGCGGATGCGCGGCAAGTGCACGTGCTGCTGGTCGAAAAGCTGCCCGAAATACCGGAACAAACAGCCTGATCGCCGTCGCTGAAAGCCCCCGCGTGCCACCCCTGCTTGCGCCCTCCGCCTATCGACGCTTTGCCCCTCTGCTGTGCCTCGCCGCCGGGCTAGGCTCGGTGTTTGCCTTTGCGCCGTTCGGCGTATGGCCGCTGCAATTCGTCGCGCAGGCGCTGCTGTTCCACTGCGCCGCGCGCGAGGCCGGCTTGGCGCGCAGCTTGTTGCTGGGTTGGGCCTATGGATTCGGCTGCTTCGCGTTCGGCGTGTATTGGCCGTATGTCAGCATGCACCGCTACGGCGATCTGTCGCCGCTGCAAGCCGGACTCGGCGTCGCGCTATTTTCGCTGCTGCTCGGCGTTTTCAGCGGCATTGCGATGCTCGGCGCCAATTGGCTGCGACAACGCTGGCAAGTCGGCACGCGACTGAGCTTTTTGGTCGTCTTCCCCTCGGCGTGGATGTTGTCCGAATGGCTGCGCGATTGGGTTCTTACCGGCTTTCCGTGGCTATCCACCGGCTATGCGCACACTGGCGGCCCATTGGCCGGCTTCGCGCCGATATTCGGCGTTTTCGGCGTCGGCTGGATCGCCGCCATCGTCGCCGGCAGCCTGGTCTTGTTCTGCACCGGCAAGCGCCGCATGCTGGCGGTCGCACTGGTGTTGCTGGCTGCCGGCTTCGGTCTGCGCTTTGTCGCCTGGACCCATCCCAGCGGCCAGCCGATCACGGTGCGCCTGCTGCAAGGGAATATTCCGCAGGAAGAGAAATTCGAGAATTCGCATCTGGACGAGTCGCTGGCGATGTACGATGGCATGCTGCGCGCCAAGCCGGCCGATCTGATCGCCACGCCGGAGACCGCCATCGCGCAATTGCCGCAACTCTTGCCGCCCGACTATATTCCTCAATTGGTGGCCTTCGCCAAACAGACGCAGAGCCATCTCGCCATCGGCATCGATATCAGCGATAGTCCCGGCGTGTATTCGAACAGCCTGATCGATCTGTCGCCGCAGCTTGCGCACGACAATTTGTACCGTTACGACAAGCATCACCTAGTGCCGTTCGGGGAATTCGTGCCGTACGGGTTTCACTGGTTCGTCGCGATGCTGCATATTCCGCTGGGCGACCAGACGCCGGGGCCGCAATCGCAGCCGCCGTTTGCGGTAAAAGACCAGTGGATATTGCCGAATATCTGTTACGAAGACTTGTTCGGCGAAGAAATCGCCGACGAGATCGCCGACGCTTACCACGCCGGCAAGCCGCAACCGACGATTTTGCTCAACATCTCCAACATGGCATGGTTCGGCGAATGGCTGGCCGTGCCGCAGCATTTGCAGACTTCGCAGATGCGCGCGCTGGAAACCGGCAGGCCGGCTCTGCGCGCCACCAATACCGGCGCAACAGCGGTGATCGACCCGCGCGGCGTGGTGCTGGCCGAACTGCCGCCGTACACGCGCGGCACGCTGGCCGCCACGGTGCAGGGATATGCCGGCCTGACCCCTTATATTCTTTGCGGCAACGCGCTGGTTGGCGTATTGGCAATGCTTTCGCTGATTGCAACGGGAATCTTCTGCCGCAAAAGGCCGAGATAATCAAATGAAGGTTGTTCCTCCCCTCGCCCGCTTTGCGGGAGAGGGGCCGGGGGAGAGGGAATGTGCAAATGCACGATCCAATAGATAGAATGCATGTCGAAAAACGGAAAATTAGGACAAAATACCGATGTTCGCAGCGCTCCCTCTCCCCCGCCCCTCTCCGCAAGCGGGCGAGGGGAGCCGAGCGGCAAAGCAACCTTCATACGAATACCCGGCGCAAAAAGCTTTTGAATACGCAAATGTCAGTCAAAACCCGTTAAACTTAAAGGTTTAGCGACTTTCTTTCCTCGATTCGAGGACTCACGGCAACGACCACGATGCTCACATTTCAACAAATCATTCTGACCCTGCAGGAATATTGGGACGCGCAAGGCTGCGCACTGCTGCAACCGTACGATATGGAAGTCGGCGCCGGCACCTCGCATACCGCGACCTTTTTGCGCGCGATCGGCCCGGAGCCGTGGCGCGCTGCCTACGTGCAGCCGTCGCGCCGCCCCAAGGATGGCCGCTATGGCGAAAATCCGAACCGCTTGCAGCACTATTACCAATACCAGGTGGTGCTGAAACCGGCGCCGGAAAACATCCTCGACCTGTATCTCGGTTCGCTGCGGGCGCTCGGCCTCGATTTGCAGCAAAACGACGTGCGCTTCGTCGAAGACGATTGGGAAAACCCGACGCTGGGCGCCTGGGGCCTGGGCTGGGAAGTGTGGCTGAACGGCATGGAAGTGACGCAATTCACCTATTTCCAGCAAGTCGGCGGCCTCGATTGCAAACCGGTGCTGGGCGAAATCACCTACGGCATCGAGCGTCTGGCGATGTATTTGCAAGGCGTGGAAAACGTCTACGACCTGGTGTGGACCGAATGGGAAGAACGCGGCGTCAAGAAGCAATTGACTTACCGCGACGTGTTCCATCAAAACGAGGTGGAGCAGTCGACCTACAACTTCGAGCACTCGAACACCGAGTTCCTGTTCTCGCTGTTCGGCAATTACGAAGCCGAAGCCAAGCGCCTGCTGGAAGTGCCGCTGGCCTTGCCGGCCTACGAAATGATCTTGAAAGCGGCGCACACCTTCAATATGCTCGACGCGCGCGGCGCTATTTCGGTGACCGAGCGGGCCGCGTATATCGGACGCATCCGCAATTTGTCGCGCGCGGTGGCGCAAGCGTATTTTTCGGCGCGCGAGGCGCTGGGCTTCCCGATGTGCGGCGACAACCGCGATGCCGCTTGAGGCTACCCCTTCGTTCGCCAAATCATTCCCTATTAAAGAATTCACATGAGTCAAACACTGTTAGTCGAACTCCTGACCGAAGAACTGCCGCCGAAGGCCTTGGCAAAACTGAGCGAGGCATTCGCTGCCGGCATCGTCGGCGGCTTGAAGGCGCGCGATTTCCTGGAAGCAGACGCGCTCGCCACTGCCTACGCGACGCCGCGCCGCCTGGCGGTTTCGATCACCAAGGTGCGTGCCGCGTCGCCCGATAAATCGATCCGCGAAAAGATATTGCCGGTCGCCATCGGCCTCGATGCCAACGGCAACCCGAGCGCGCCGCTGACCAAGAAGCTGGCGGCGCTGGCGCAAACGCTCAAGCTCGGCGCGATTGCCGCCAGCGACCTGGAGCGCGCGCCGGACGGCAAGGCCGATAGCCTGTTCTACACTTATACTGCAGCCGGCTCGGCGCTGCACAGCGGCTTGCAGGCGGCCTTGGAAGAAGCCATCGCCAAGCTGCCTATCCCCAAGGTCATGAGCTACCAGCGGCCCGATGGCGAGACCGTGCAATTTGTGCGCCCTGTGCATAAATTGACTGCGCTGCACGGTAGCGACGTGGTGCCGATTGCGATCCTGGGCCTGGCCGCAGGACGGGTTTCGTCCGGCCATCGCTTTTTGTCGCACGGCGAGATTTCGTTCAACCACGCCGACGACTACGCCGCCACGCTGGAAACGCAAGGCAAGGTCATCGCCGGCGTCGACGCGCGCAAGGAGAAAATCCGCGCCGCCTTGCTGGATAAAGCCGGCGCCGACCAGGTATTGATGCCGGAAAGCCTGCTCGACGAAGTCAACGCGCTGGTCGAGTGGCCGGTCGTGTATGCCTGCCATTTCGAGGAAGAATTCCTGACAGTGCCGCAGGAATGCCTGATCCTGACCATGCAGACCAACCAAAAATATTTCGCGCTGACCGATGCTGCGGGCCGGTTGCGTTCGCGCTTTTTGATCGTCTCGAACCTGGAAACCAGCGATCCGCAGCACATCATCGGCGGCAACGAGCGCGTGGTGCGCCCGCGCTTGTCGGATGCCAAATTCTTTTTCGAGCAAGACAAGAAAAAGACGCTGGCCGAGCGCCTGCCGGGTTTGTCCAATGTCGTCTACCACAACAAGTTGGGCACCCAGGCGCAGCGCACCGCGCGCATCGTGCAACTGGCCGGGAAAATCGCCGCCGCATTGGGTAGCGACGTAGCGCTGGCCGAGCGCGCCGCGCTGCTGGCCAAGACCGACTTGCTGACCGATATGGTGGGCGAATTCCCCGAGCTGCAAGGCATCATGGGCACCTATTACGCGCGCCACGACGGCGAGCACGAAGAGGTCGCCTTGTCCGCCTCCGAGCATTACCAACCGCGCTTTGCCGGCGACGCCTTGCCGACCAGTGCCGCCGGCACCGTGGTGGCGCTGGCCGACAAGCTGGAAACCCTGGTCGGCATCTGGGGCATCGGCTTGCAGCCGACCGGCGACCGCGACCCGTTTGCGCTGCGCCGCCACGCGCTGGGCGTGCTGCGCATGCTGATCGAAAAACGCCTGCCGCTGTCCTTGGCAAGCTTGCTGGCCGATACCGCGCAATTGTTTGCCGACAATCCGCAATTCAAGGATCCGCGCGCCGATGCGCTGACTTTCCTGATGGAGCGCCTGCGCGGCCAGTTGCGCGAGCGCGGCTATACGCCGAACGAAATCGAAGCGGTGGTCGCGCAGCAGCCCGACACCTTGGACAATATCGTGGAACGGCTGCAAGCGGTCACCGCCTTCGCGCAATTGCCGGA
Organism: Burkholderiaceae bacterium; assembly: GCA_031291325.1. GTDB lineage: Bacteria > Pseudomonadota > Gammaproteobacteria > Burkholderiales > Burkholderiaceae_D > PKWO01. The sequence continues at coordinate 130,590 of JARLJG010000001.1, read as the reverse complement.
AGCGGCGGCGCTGGCATCGGCCAACAAGCGCATCACCAACATCTTGAAGAAAAACGCGGAAGGCGAAGTCGGCACCGTCACTGAATCCTTGCTGCGCGAGCCAGCGGAAGGGGCGCTGTATCAGGCGATGACTCTATGCCAGCCGGAAATCGACAGCGCTTTTGCGCAAGGCGATTACACGACTACGCTGACGCGCCTGGCGAAATTGCGCGCCGAAGTCGACCAATTTTTCGATCAAGTCATGGTGATGGACGAAGACCTGCAACTGCGCAATAATCGGATTGCCCTGCTCTCGCATTTGCACCAGATGATGAACCGGGTTGCCGACATTTCCAAACTGGCTGTCTAGTAGCGTGCTGCCATCATGAAACTGATTATTCTCGATCGCGACGGCGTCATCAACTTCGACTCCGACGCATTCATCAAGTCGCCGAGCGAATGGATCCCGATTCCCGGCGCGATGGAAGCGATTGCGCGCCTGAACCGGGCCGGCTATCGGATTGCGGTCGCCACCAATCAATCGGGCGTGGCGCGCGGCTTGTTCAGCATGGAGACGCTCAATGCAATCCATCAAAAGCTGCATGCCTCGGCACAACAACTCGGTGCCGACGTCGAAGCGATTTTTTTCTGTCCGCATTCTGCCGCCGACAATTGCGATTGCCGCAAACCCAAACCGGGGCTGTTGCGCGCGATCGGCAAGCGCTTCGATGTCAGCCTGAAAGGCGTGCCGGCGGTCGGCGATTCGCTGCGCGACCTGCAAGCCGGCTATGTCGTCGGCTGCACCCCTTGCCTGGTGTTGACCGGCAAGGGCGTCATGACCAGGGACAAAGGCGGCCTGCCGCCGGGCACCCTGATCTTCAAGGACTTGTCAGCCGTAGTCGACCACTTGCTGAAAGCGCCCGAACCCGCCGCTGCATAGTTGCGCACTTTGCACATACAATACGATAAATCGAATTGAAATTGTATTTCAATCGTATTGAAATCATATTCAAACTGGAGTGTAGATGTCACGTATCGGCTTGGTTTTGCGTTCGATATTATTCCTGGTCATCATGGTGACCGTCACCGTCCCGTGGGCTTGCGTGTGCTTTCTCGCCGCGCCGCTGCCGTATACGAAGCGCTATTTCGTCACCTCGCGCTGGAACGTATTCATCATTTGGCTGGCCAAGGTATTGTGCGGAATCCGCTACCAGATCAAAGGCGCTGAAAATTTTCCGGATGCGCCGGTTATCCTCCTCAGCAAACATCAATCGGCATGGGAAACCATCTTCCTGCTGTGCAAAATGCCGCGCCCGCTGGTGTTTGTATTCAAGCGGGAGTTGCTGTACGTGCCGTTTTTCGGCTGGGCGCTCGGCCTGTTGCGCATGGTTCCGATCGATCGCAGCAAAGGCAAGGATGCATTTGCGCAAGTGGTCGTGCAAGGACGCAAAAGACTGGCGGACGGACAATGGGTTATCATGTTCCCGGAAGGAACCCGCATTCCGGTCGGCCAAACCGGCAAGTACAAAGGCGGCGGCGCGCGCCTGGCGGTGGAAACCAATACCGTGGTGGTGCCGATCGCGTTGAATTCCGGCGAGTGCTGGGGCAAGAATTCTTTCATCAAGAAGCCGGGCCTGGTGACGGTATCGGTCGGCAAGCCGATCGCGCCGGATGGGCTGACCCCGATCGAGTTGATGCAAAAAGTTGAAAAATGGATAGAATCCGAGATGCGCGTAATTTCGCCCGATGCTTACCCGAGAAAATAGAAACCGCCTGCTGACGACCTTGAGCCTAGTGTTGAAAAAGCTGCTCCGCAAAAATCTACCCGACCCGAACCAGCTTGCGCTGCCGCTAGACTTCTTTTTCCCCGATTTCTCCGCCCCCCCTGCAGTTCAAGCACCCGTGCCCAAACGCCCGCCGGACGCCATCCGGCCAGCGCCGCCGCTAGCCGCGCCCGGCAAGCGCCAGATTCAATTGCAGGAGCATCTGCTGGAATACCGGCTGTTGCGCTCGAAACGGCGTTCGATCGGCTTTTTGATCGACGACGACGGGCTGCGCATCACTGCGCCCAAATGGGTGACGCTGGCGGAAATCGACAACGCGATCCGCGAAAAGCAGCGCTGGATATTCACCAAGTTGAACGAGCGGCGCGAGCGTTCCGCGCGCCGCCTGCGTCCGCAGATGCAATGGCGCGACGGCGCGACGCTGCCTTACCTGGGCGCCGACATCATCCTGCGCCTGCGCGCCGACCATGCGGCGGGCGTCGCCTACGATGCCGCTGCGCAAGAGTTGACCGTGTGCCTGCCGCCTGAAGCAGACGAACAGCAGTTGAAAGATCGTGTGCAAAGCTGGCTGCAAGGGCAAGCCAAGACCTTGTTCGCGCAACGGCTGCCGATCTACGCGGAACAGCTTCAGGTGCGCTATCGCACTTGCTCGCTATCGTCGGCTACCACGCAATGGGGTTCTTGCACGGCGGACGGCAAGATCCGCTTGAACTGGCGCTTGATCCATTTTTCCCTGCCGTTGATCGATTACGTGATCGCGCACGAATTGTCGCACTTGCGCGAAATGAACCACAGCCCGCGCTTTTGGGCCACCGTGCAATCGGTCTTCCCGGAATTCCAGGCCGCCAGGAAAGCCTTGCGCGAGCGGGCGCCGGATACCTTGCCGGCCTTCTGATCCACACCTTTCATCGAGAACACTATGCGAATACTCCACACCATGCTGCGCGTCGGCAATCTGCAGCGCTCCATCGATTTCTACACCAAACTGCTGGGCATGACGCTGTTGCACACCACCGATCGTCCCGAACAAAAATACACGCTGGCCTTCGTTGGTTACGGCAGCAATCCCGAGCATGCGGAACTGGAATTGACCTATAACTACGGCGTCGAACAATACGAAATCGGCACCGCCTTCGGGCATATCGCCATCGGGGTGGAAGACGCGCAGCAAACCTGCGAACGGATCGCTGCCGGCGGTGGCACCATCACGCGCGCCGCCGGGCCGGTGAAGGGCGGCGCCACGGTCATCGCTTTCGTGCAAGACCCGGATGGCTACAAGATTGAATTGATCGAGCGCAAACCGGATTGATTCAAGCGCCTCTGGGCAGATTCGCCAGCGCCACAAACTGCGCCAGCGGCACCGCCTCGGGGCGATCTTGCGGATTTACGCCGGCGTCGATCAAATCATTTTCGGTGAACATTCCGGCCAGGCAATTGCGGATCACCTTGCGGCGTTGCGAAAAGGCTTTCGTCACCACCTGTTCCAGCCTGGCCTGTTCACACGCCAAGGGCTGGGCCAGCGGGATCATGCGCACGATCGCCGACTCCACCCTGGGCGGCGGATCGAATGCGGTGGGCGGCACGACGAACATCAATTCCATCCGATAGCGCCATTGCAGCATCACCGACAAGCGCCCAAAGGCTTTGCTGCCCGGCTCTGCCACCATGCGCTCGACCACTTCCTTTTGCAGCATGAAATGCTGATCCTGCACCTGCGGCGCGATCTGCGCCAGGTGAAATAACAAAGGGCTGGAAATGTTGTACGGCAGGTTGCCGACCACCCGCAACTTTTGACCGGGCGCCACCGGAATCGTGGAAAAATCGAATTTCAGCGCGTCGCCGGCATGCACGATCAAATGCGCCGGGTCGAAATCCTTGTTCAAACGCGCCACCAGATCGCGGTCCAGTTCGACCACGTGCAACTGCCGCAGCCGCTGCAACAGCAAACGCGTCATCGCCGCCAGGCCGGGGCCGATTTCCACCATGCTATCGTCCGCTTGCGGATCGATGGCGGCAATAATGTCGTGCAACACCGCTTGATCGGTCAGGAAGTTCTGGCCGAAGCGCTTGCGAGGGATATGTTTCATTGGTCTTTCAAAGCGTCGCCGCGCTCGCGCGCCGATTTTCAGCCATTGCGGCGGCGGCGTGGATGGCGGCCAGCATGCTGCCGTGATCGGCGCGCCCGAATCCGGCCGCTGCCAAGTCGAGCGCGGTGCCGTGATCGACCGAGGTGCGGATGATGGGCAGCCCCAGCGTGATGTTGATGCCATTCCCGAAACTCGCGTATTTCAATACCGGCAAGCCCTGGTCGTGATACATCGCCAACACGCAGTCGGCGTCTTTCAAATATTTCGGCTGGAACAGCGTGTCGGCCGGATACGGGCCGCGCACATCCAGGCCGGCGCGTTGCGCCGCCTGCAGCACCGGAATGATGACATCGATCTCTTCCCTGCCGAGATAGCCGCCCTCCCCCGCATGCGGATTCAAGCCGGTCACCAGTATGCGCGGGTGCGCCAGGCCGAACTTGGTGCGCAAATCGCCGTCGACGATCTGCAGCGTGCGCAGCAAGCCGTCGAACGTGATCGCATCCGGCACATCCTTCAACGCCAGGTGCGTGGTTGCCAACGCCACCCGCAAAGGCGGCGTTTCGGTGCTGGCCAGCATCATCACGACTTGCGCGGTGCCGGTTTTTTCGGCCAGATATTCGGTATGCCCGGTAAACGGGACGCCGGCGTCGTTGATCGTGCTTTTTTGCAAGGGCGCGGTCACGATCGCGTCGACCCAGCCTTGCTGCGCCGCTTCGATCGCTATATCGAGCGTCTGCAATACGCTGCGTCCGTTTTCGCTGTTCAATTGTCCCGGCACGACCGGCGCTTCCAACGGGCAATCGATGACGGCGACGCGCTCGGCGCCGAAGCTCGGCAAACCGCTATAGCGCACCGCCTGCAGCGACACCGCGACCAGTTGGATCGCGGGGTCGATTGCGGCTGCCGTCATTGCCAAAAATGCCGCATCGCCAATCAATATCGCATCGATGCTGGAACGCAATTGCCACGCGGCGCGGATCGAAATTTCCGGCCCGATGCCGGCCGGTTCACCGCAGGTGATGGCGATGCGCGGACGCTGCTTCATGCTTGCTTGCGCCACCGTTGACACAGTGCACGCATCACCGATCGTCCTGGCGGAATTCGACATAGGCGCGGTCGCGCAAGGTGCGCAGCCAGTCCTGCGTGGCTTCCTCCAATTTGCGCTCGCGAATGGCTTGCCGCGCGAGCAGGCGTTGCCGCTCTTTGGAGACGTCGTCGCTCTTGCGCTCGACCACTTGAATCAAGTGATAGCCGTACTGGGTCTGCACCGGATCGGAGACGCCGCCCGGCGGCAACGCATTCATCGCCTGCTCGAACTCGGGCGCGGTATCGCCTGGATAGATCCAGCCCATGTCGCCGCCCTTCGAGGCTGTCACGTCGTTCGAATACAGTTTTGCCAGGTCCTCGAAGGTCGCGGCATTGTTGTTCAAGCGGTCCTTCAATTCCAGCAGCTTGCGCCGCGCTTCGGCAGCGGTGACCACCTGATTGACCTTGATCAGGATATGCCGCACATGGGTCTGCTGCACCGTCGATGCAGCCGCCGCCTGCCCGCCGCGCAAGACGCTGGCAGCGCGCTTGCCGACCAGTTTGATGATGTGAAAACCGTTGGCGCTCTTGACGATGCCCGATACTTCACCGGGCTGCAGCGTGCCGACCGCATCGAGGAACAGTTGCGGCAGGCGATCCTGGTTGCGCCATCCCAGATCGCCGCCCTTGAGGTTGTCGCTGGAGTCCGAATAGGTGACCGCGAGCTTGCTGAAATCGGCGCCCGCCTTCAATTGCCGCAATATGTCTTCCGCTTTCGCACGGCGCGATGCGATTTGTTCGGCGCTGGCATTTTCCGGGATTCCCACCAGGATTTGCGCCAGATCAAGCTCTTGCTGTCCGGCCGTTGCGCCGTTTTGCGCCGCCAGGAAGTTATCCACTTCGGATTCGGTGATCTGCAGCTTGTTTTCGACTTCGTGCTCGCGCACCCGCTGCATCGTCACTTCGTCGCGTATCTGTTCGCGGAATTTGCCGTATGGCGTGCCGTCGTGCTCCACTTGATCGCGGAACTGCTGCACGCTCAGTTTATTGGCTTCGGCGATGCGGGCGATATAACGATCGAGCATCAAATCGTCGATCCGCACGCCATCTTCCTTCGCCAGCTGCAACTGGGCGCGGTCGATAATCATGCGCTCCAATACCTGTTTCCTCAACTCTGCCTGGGGCGGTGCGGCAACGCCTTGGGTCTTCAGATTATTCTCGATGAACTTCATGCGTTCGTTCAATTCGTTGCGGGTAATCACGTCTTCGTTGACGACCACGACGATCGAATCGGCCAGTTCAGTCTGCACGCGTTGCTTGGCGGGCTTGCTCGCAGTGCTGGCAGCGGGCGCAGAATTGGCGGCAGGCGCCACCGGCTGCAACGTGGTCGGCGCGGTCTGCGCCGATGCGCCCTGTTCAACGCACAGCGCCGCGCACAGCAAGACAACCTTCAGCCTGGAATTTGTGATCATAGTCGTGCCGATTTGCTTTGTATCAAAAGTGTTCATAAATGAAGGTTGCCGTAATTAATAATTGACCGGTTTGGGAGCTTGATTGATCGCCTGGTAACCCGGCACATTGAGGCGCATCTCCTCGACTGCATTTTGCCCCAGGCTGCCCAATCCGTTGAATTCAAGTTGAATAAAAGTCGACGTGTTCGTGACGGCGGTGGCCGTTTGCGTATGCTGCCCGCCGAAACGCAAGACCCAGCAATCGGCCTTGTACTCGACACCTACCAGGGCCTGAACCACGCTATGGGTCGGAATCGAATAATCGAACTGGCCCACCCCATACCAGCGCTGGAAGATCGGCCATTGGCCGGAGGCGATGTATTGCTGGACGCCATTCGGTATATCGCGAATATACTGGAAATTGATCAGCTTCTTGGCTTCCGGCTGGTAGCGCACGCCGATATCGGCTTGACTCAAGCCGTGCGAACTTTCGGAATAATCCAGGTCCACGCTGGTGGTCAGCACATGGGCATATTTGCCGGCCGCCGAAACCAATAAATCGGAATTGCTGTTCGAGCCCGGCAAATCGGTCGGCAGCGTGACGCGTTCCGGCGCGAACGAGAAGCGCTGACCCACCGCAAAACGCGCAACTTCCTCGCCGTTGGCTTGCAGAAAACGGGTTGTCACCGCCGTCGTCAATTGATTGGCGTCGCCGATACGGTCGCCGCCGACAAAACGATTTTCGGCGAACAATTGCGAATAACTGAGGTTCGCCTCGGCGCTATCGAAACTCGGTATCAGGTTTTGGTCGCGATATGGGGTGCGCAGATAGAATATTCTCGGTTCCAGCGTCTGCGTGAGCGCTTGTCCCAGGAAGCTCATGTCGCGCTCGAAAATCAAGCCGCTGTCGAGGGAAAAGGTCGGCACTTCGCGGGTGATCTGGGACGGCACGCCAACGCCCTGGCCTTGCAATTCGTATTGCGTCAAATTGAGCGAAATTTTCGGCGTGATGAAACCCGACGGCAAGATGATCGGATACGACAGACGCGGCGTCAACGTGTAGCGATTGCCTTCGACCACGTCGGTCTCCCAAAAGCGCACCGCTTCCAGGTCCAGCGACCAATCGAAACCATTGAAGTCTTGCCGCCCGGCATGCGCCAGAAATTGCGGCAAGCGGTCATATTGCGGCGTAATCGGCGCCAGCGGATCTTGCAATACCTGGTAGCCGGTCGCATTGAGTTGCACCGACCAAAACGGCTCGGAATAGGAAAGCGATATGCTGCGCCCCAGCAGACGCTGCGATGCGTTCGTGATGGAGCGCGTAAAATCGTTCGGATAATCGGCGTCGGAAGCGGCATTGACGTTCCAGCTCAAATTCCAGCCCGGCGCGAGAATTTCGTTATGCACCGAACTGATCGCCCAACGGTCGCTGTTGGTAAGGTTATCGTGCGGCAAAACCTCCAACTTGGTTTCGCCATAGTAACTCTGCCCGAGATAGCGGGCATCCGCACCCAGTTGCAAACCGCGCTGCTCGATCCAGGTCGGGAATACGGTCAAATCGCGGTTCGGCGCGATATTGAAATAATACGGTGCTTCCAATTGCAAGCCGCCGCGATTCGAGTTGCCCTCGCTGGGCGCCAGAAACCCCGATTTGCGGGCGTCGGACAAGGGAAACGGCATCATCGGCGCATACAATATCGGCAAGCCCTCGAAATACAGCACGGCATCGTGCCCGGTGCCGGTATCGACGCTGCGATCGATATCCATCGTCGCCGACTTCAAATACCAATCCGGGTCGGCGCCTTCGCAAGTGCTATAGGTGCCGCCAATCACCTTTGCCCGGTCTTCGGTCTCGAAGTCGATGCGCGGCGCCTGTCCTTGCGCGTTATTGCCGACCAGATGATAATCCGCGTCCAGCATATAGCCGAGGCCGGTATCCATCCGCAGCTTCAATTGGTCGCCGGTAAACAAGTCGCCATAGCGCGTCATCCGCACTTGACCGAAAGCGTCGATTTCATCTTCGACGACGTGATAAGTTGCCTTGTCGGCAACCACGGCGGTATTACATTGTGTCACTTCGACATCGTTGTAAAGATACATCACCCGGTCCGGGCTACCCGTCATGGTTTCTGCTTCTGCCGTCTGCGGGCAATTTTTTTCCGATTTGGACTTGTTGTTGGCGGGCGGCACGGAAAATTGCGGCGCAACCCCCGGCGTTCCGGTGACGATGGAAATATCCGGCACGCCGTAAGTGACCGGCCAGCCGGTCGTCACCTGCGCGTAGGCCGCCGTAGGCGCCGACAACGCCGCAACGACCGCAGCAGCCAGGGGCAGCATGCGCGGCAAATGGGAAAAAGCCGGGGACCAAGTCATGAAATGCGCGAGCCAAGCACCATAATGAACACCATATCAGGCGATTTTTTTAAATTGAATCCGTCATTATAGGGGAACTCGTGCGACGCGCCTCGTTTCGCTTGTAAAGAGTTAGAGCTATCGCATCAAAATTAACGCAAAATCAGGCGCTTACGCGCCTTCCCCTTTGCCGGGGAAAGGTGTATGGACCGGAGACATAGGTAACAGGTGTGCCTAGACATGGGTAACACTTTCGTAATCGCCCGGCCATCCCGTCTTGAATCGACAGGCTGAAATCGGCGAGCATTGTGTCCATCAAGAATTTTAATGGACACATGTACACAATGGATGAGAACAATCCAGTGGCGCCGAGGCGGCATAGGAGGCACAGCGACGAATTCAAGGCCGAAGCGATCAAGGCATGCTTACAGCCGGGTGTGTCGATCGCGGCAATTGCACTGCACTATCGCTTGAATGCCAATATGCTTCGAACTTGGGTAGCCGGTCATAAGAGGGCTGTGGCGGGGCAAGAGAGGGCATCAACTGTCCCAAGGGCGGAATTCGTTCCGCTTCAACTGGCCGGGCCGCATGAAACGGCCGCGATACCGGATATCGTCATCGAAATCATACGCGGCGGCGCAACGATCACGATTCGCTGGCCGCACGCTGCCGCGGCCGACTGTGCAGGTTGGCTGCATGGCTGGTTGCGGTGATCCGGATCGATGCGATTTGGCTGGCGACCGAGCCGCTGGATATGCGTGCCGGCACTGACACTGCCTTGGCGCGGGTGATCAAGGTGTTCGGTGCGGCGCGCCCGCATCATGCCTATCTGTTTGCCAACAAGAGGGCGACACGATTAAAGGTACTGGTCTACGATGGGTTCGGCATCTGGCTGGCAGCACGCCGCCTCAACAAAGGGCGTTTCGTCTGGGCCGACGGTTCTACTGCCATTACGGTCGCGCTCAATGAAGACCAACTTTGCGCGCTAGTCACGGGTCTGCCGTGGAAGACCCTGACGCAGGACCACATGATCGCAGTGGTGTAGTGATAGGTGCAAATGTGTAAACGTTTGTAAACTGCTTTGCTATCTCTGCATCGGTTCTGGCAAACTGGTTTGCATGAATGCGATAGCAGACCTCGATCAACTCAGCCCCGAACAGATTCGAGAACTGGCGGTTCGACTGCAAGCCGAGCTACGCGTCAAACAGGCGCTGATCGACAAGCTCACCCACGAGATGGCGATCCTCAAGCGGCACAAGTTCGCTGCCACCAGCGAAGCGTATACCGGCGAGCATCAACGCTTGCTGTTCGAGACGATCGAAGCCGATCTTGAAGCGCTATCGGCCGAGATCGGGAAACTGACTCCCGCCGCGCCGGCCGAAGGTGAGAAGCGGCAACCAAAGCGCGCGCCGCTCCCCGCCAATTTACCGCGCAAGGAGTTTCACCACGAACCAGAATCGACTACCTGCCGCTGCGGCTGCCAAATGAAGCGCATTGGTGAAGATGTCGCCGAGAAACTCGACTACCAGCCAGGTGTCTTCACGGTCGAGCGCCATGTACGTGGCAAATGGGTCTGCAATCAGTGCGAAACCCTGATCCAGGCACCGGTTCCGGCCCACGTCATTGACAAGGGCATTCCGACTTCCGGTCTTCTGGCTCAGGTTCTGGTTGCCAAATATGCTGACCACCTTCCGCTGTACCGACAGTCGGGCATCTTCGAGCGCGCCGGCTTGGCGATACCAGATTCCACGCTGGCACAATGGGTCGGCATCTGCGGCGTGCAACTGCAGCCATTGGTCGATGCCATGAAAGAGGAGCTGCTGGCGCAGCCGGTCCTGCATGCCGACGAGACGCCGGTATCGATGCTCAAACCGGGCAACGGCAAGACGCACCGGGCTTACCTGTGGAGTTATTGCAGTATCAGCAACAACCCCATGAAGGCGGTCGTGTTCGACTTTGCCGAAAGCCGGGCCGGACGGCATGCCGATCACTTTCTTGGGCGATGGTGTGGCACTTTGGTTTGCGACGATTACAGTGGTTACAAGGCATTGTTCGCCTCTGGCGTCACGGAAGCCGGTTGCATGGCGCATGCTCGTCGCAAGTTCCATGAGCTATGGGCCAACCACAGCAGTCAAATTGCCGAAGAGGCGCTCAAGCTGTTCGGTGCGTTGTATGACGTCGAACGACAGGTGCAGCATGTGGATGCCGACAAACGGCACGCCATTCGCCAACAGCAGGCAAGGCCAGCGGCCGAAATACTGCATAGCTGGCTGCTCGCTCAACGTACACGTGTGCCGGATGGCAGTGCGACCGCGAAAGCCATCGACTACAGCCTGAAACGTTGGAAGGCACTCATTCACTATCTTGACGACGCTGCCGTGCCAATCGATAACAACTGGGTGGAGAACCAGATCCGGCCGATCGCCATCGGTCGTAACAACTGGCTATTCGCCGGCAGTTTGCGCGCCGGTCAACGGGCAGCGGCGGTGATGAGCTTGATTCATTCGGCCCGAATCAACGGGCATGATGTCTACACCTATATGAAGGACATCCTGGAACGGCTGACATCTCAGCCAGCCAGCAAAATCAGCGAGCTCTTCCCGCATCGCTGGACACCAACGCCGCAACAATAATCTGTGTTGCCGGCACTCGAAACGGGTTCACCGGGCGCTTACACACTTTCTCCCTCGATTCTCGATGGAGAAAGCCATGCCTTGGGAGCAAGTTACCGTGATGAAAAAGAGGGAAGAATTCGTATTGCTGGCGCGACAAGAAGGGGCGAACATAAGTCACCTGTGCCGTAGCTTTGGGATCAGCCGCAAGACCGGATACAAATGGCTGAACCGCTATGCATCGGGACAAGCCGATCCTTTTGACGATCATTCGCGACGCCCACATCAATCGCCGCGTAAAAGTTTGACGTCAACAGAAGATGCCGTTCTGGAAGTCAGGCAACGGCACCCTGCATGGGATGGCCGCAAGATTGCTTATGTGCTGTGGCGGGATCGACAATATCAGGTCGCGCCCAGCACGGTGACAAAATTATAGCATTACGTATCTCAACCGCACTCCCCCCGCCAACGGGCGGCGTGGCGCGTTTGGGTAAGCGTCTAACGGAAGTGCGTAAGTAGCTTCAAATTATTCTGATACGATTGTGCCGCATCGTTGACGTTCGCCTTTGGTGTGCTGTATTCGAGGCGCAGATTGTCATCAGTCGACCACCAGCGGCTTCCGTCCAAGCCAACGGCTTCGATAAACCGATCGATCCCGGCATCATCGAGCAGTCGATCGCTTGCAATTGCGGCTATGGGGCGATCAAGAATTCCCCGTACCTCCCGTAAATCCGCCGTGTTTTCGAGTTTGCGTATCGCGTCAACATTCGGAGACTTTCGTTCTGCGCTGTTGGTTGCGATCAGGATTCCCTGAGAGCCGATTACATATAGCGACACGTATCGGAATTCGGCGCGCAGCGAAGCAACCACGCTCAAAATATCAGTGGGGGCAAGGTGATGCAATTGAACCCACTGTTGCAGCACACCGTCTTGCGCCATCCGAGAACGTGCGAGGCTGTAAAACTCCCGGTTATACAACGATGCCGCACCGGCGAACCAGATCGAAGTAATCTCTATACTGACCACGTCGTACTCACTTTGCTTCGGAGAAAGCAGCAATAGGTTACGACCATCAGTTACATGCAATTGAACGCCAGGAGCAGAAGAGACGCGATGGTTCACTTTTGCAAAATCGGTATCGGCAACGCGCACCACGTCCCGGCTCAGTTCCGCAATGTCAAGATGGCGAAAGCCGGCCTCATGGAAAACCCTGCTTGTAACGCCTGTTCCATAGCCAATAACTAGCGCTCGCTCGCGATGGCCCTGATGCAATAGCGATGCCATTGCGAATCCTATTTGAGCCTGCATCTCGCCCTTCGTTGAATCAGTCCCTTGGAACTTCCCGTTGGTCAACAAAGTCTTAATCGGTTCTTCAGGAGGATTCTGGAGCGTCACAGTGGTAAGTCCACCATCGATACTTTCTGCATGCTCGATCACGCGCCCCCAGTTTTGCGGGGAAAAGTAGACATTTGCGCCAGAACTCAGCACGTCATAGTTCAATTGGGCGCCGAGAGATATCACGACGATCCCTGCCGCGCCCGCAAAAAGCGCTATATCCCGCCAAATGACCCTGGTTGCAGTTATTACCAGCACCAACGCGGCAAGTGTCAAGGCGCCAAAAGCGATGACTTGGGTTGAAATGAGGCCACCGAAGAGCGGCAACAAGCAGAAACCGAACAACAAGACACCAGTAATGTTGCCAAACGTATTGAGCGCAGCACCGAACCCGAGCATTGCAATCGGCTTCGCGCGGCCAGCGGCGGTAGCGATATCCATTCCGAAAGCATAGGCCGCGCCAATGAACAGTGTGGGAGGGATCATCAACAGTGCGCAAACAATGCCACGTATTGCTTCACGAGATGCGAACGATTTTGCAGCCGGATATTGTGCAAAGCTTGAGAAATATTCAGGGATATCGTTCCACCACCACACTCCGGCAGCCACACTGGCAGCAAGACCAAGGAGTGCCCACGCCAGCAATCGTACCCGGTCGCTATCCGGTTTCGATAGTAAACGCCTCGCCGTTTCACCGCCCCCCGCCAGGCCGAGCAAGAATGTCGCAAGCATCAAGCCGAATGCATAGACGCTGTTGCCGGCAACAATCGACAACATGTGCACATAGACAACCTCCAGTCCGAGCGACAGTACGCCACCGATGCACAACGCGAGCAAGGCAGCCGCAGCGGCCCTCTTCGGTAAATTCACGAGCATCTCTACAGCTTTTTTATCGGCCGTAGATGGTGTCGTTGATGTTGCTACCCAGCGCTGTGAAAGCTCAAAGGTGCCGAGCGCCACGAGCACGTTGAGCACCGCAGCCACCAGTGTGGTGCGCGACGCGCCGAGCAAGGGAATCACTGCGTAACTGGTTAACAGCGCACCGGCTGCCGCACCGCCAGTATTGGCAAAATACAACCATGCCACATTGAGCCCGATCCTCTGCGACTGCCCCCCCAGCGCCTGCGCAAGCACCGGCAATGTCGCTCCCATCAGCACAGTTGGAACCAACAGCACTGCAGCACCGAGTACAACCCGCAACACGAGCAACATTGAGGCGTCAGGGGCCTGACCGGATGCCAGCGCCACATATACATGCTGGATAGAGTTAAACAAAAATGGGGTTGCAACACAGTAGACGGCAATCATCGTTTCGATCATGGCATAGAGCACCAATGGTCGATTTGTCTTCGGCGCCAAACGGCTGCCAAGCATGGAGCCGATGGCCATGCCTCCCAGGAAGGTTGCCAGCACGGTTAGGGTTGCCGTCGACGTGCTTCCAAACACGAGCGCAAGCTGTTTGGCGAACAGCACCTGGTACACAAGGGCTGCAAATCCAGAAACAAAGAACATCAAGCCAAGCCGCCGCTCCAGTAATACCGGTCGCGCATCGATGATCGGTTTGACTATCTCGTCCTTGCTCACATTAACGAGTGCGGGGAATTTGCACATCCAGTACGACTGAAGTGCCACTACAATGACAGTCGCGAGAATCATCAGCCAACATGCCCACGGGTTCGCCACTAGCCAATGGATGGACGTGCGAAGCGCAACGATCCATCCTGCCCAGGCGCCAAAGCCGACAAGCACCGCCCAGCGGCGCGCTACAGCCGACCAAGGAATAGATGTGGTGCATAACGCAATGACAGCCAACACGAATGGCACCGCGACGATTAGATCCATCATATAGTGCTCGCCCATGCTGAGTGTGGAAGCAGCAGTCAATGTAGTCAGGACAATAAAAATGGCGCGCGACCACCATGTGGTTCCGCTGCGCCACCACAAAACACACGCGGCTAATATCCATCCAAAATGCATGGATGGCATGCCGTTACGCGGCGCAATGGGAACATCAATAATCTTTAGGGGAAGCTCGGCCGCATGACTTAACGCTTGAGATAGGCCATCAATTCCATATATATATTTCGGACCCGCTATTGGGAATGCATGGTAAGCAATCAAGGCACATACGGACAGTATTACCCAAGTAAGAAGTGCTGAGGCAACATAGGGCGGACGGTGACGCAAATGCCGCAACGCGAGCGCCATAAAACAGATAGGTGGTGCAACGTTGTAGACCATAAAAAGTATTTGCGCGATCACCGGCCATAACTTAGCAAATTCGAGAATCGGGTAGGTAATGTTCAGACCCGCCGCGTGATCCCAATGCAGAGCATACAAGTCGTAGGTGAGCGGGTGCAGCGTCGCAGTCAGTTGGACGGCAGAAATCGGCACCGTCAAGAACAATACTGAAAGCCCAGTCAGATAACGTAGCCGACTCTCGAACCCAAGATCGGCTCCTTGCCGCGGCGGCCTTAAAACGCGGATTGCAAGTAGTACTGTCACGGGTACTGCCATCGAACCGATCAGCCAAAACAAAGCCGACACCCCATTTGGCTCGTCGTACCAAGTGATGTGTAGATCGGACGCAAAAATACGCCACAAGAGCGCACTGACCACAGGCCAAGACAGAAAAACAGTCCATTGAGCAAAACGGCTGGGGCGTCCCGCCCAAAACAACATTACCAGGATCGTGCCATAACGAGCAAAAATAAAAAATATCTCTTTTCCGGACATGTGCCATACCGCACTTGCAAGCTCCCGCATCGGCCACGCATTTAAATCGAAAGCTGCTGTAAATAATAATACCGTGAAGCCAGCAATGGATATCCAAAGGGCGCGCTTTAAATCCTCTACCTCGCCATTCATTATGGTTCAACTCCTTTAAAGTTCCGACCTTTTCTGTGGCGGATGATGAGAAATTAGCCTGGAATCATACTCGTTTTTTCGTTCTGAAAGAGCAAGCTCGTTTGCTGATTTTGGCATGGCCCGCGGTGTTGTTAGAACGGTGCTAGGCGGACTTGTATTTTCTGTTCGACGAGCACTCGCGCATACACCGAACGGAACATCCCATCGAGCGATCCGCGTTTTCTCGCGAAAGCGGAATCCAGAGGCTTGTTGTGCAGGCAGAAGCTGTAGGGATTTCCGCGCTCAAGTAAATAACGTGTGTTTGCGACGCGTACTCATCATGGTTGGAATTGCGCAATATCAATGACCGCAGCAGTCTTTGCATCAACCATGACCACAAATGTTGACGCGCTAATTTTGATGGGTAAGTACTTGACCGTGTTTTCGTTATAGCCACGTTTGCTTAACCAGACATCAATTTCGGGGATCTTGGTAGAATTGTCTTTCTTGAGCTGCTCAATAGATGACGCGTTCTTCAGAATTTCCTGTGCAATTGACTCATACGGCACTTGAAGCTTCGGCAAGTGACCACGTCCTGCGCCAACCGTCCCAATAGCATTCAATGTGGAAATATCATGCTTATCGGTCGGCGCCTTGGTGCCCACCCAGCGCGGCCCCCACCACGGCAACCCCATCTTGTCTTGCGCCAACTGCGCGTCGGTCAGTTCGCACGCCTGAACCACCTCAAACTTGTTACCGAGAGCGAGAGCCGCGACATAGACGGGGCGTCCTTCCAGAAGGGTACTGATGCCATACACCATCGCACCCACCTGCAGCAGCACAATGATAACAAGATCGAACTTCATTCCTCTCTTTCCCGATTTGAAAACCACCAAGGTCATTAAAGGGCCAAGCATGACGTCTATGCCAACCACCAAGAGAAAAATTTCATGCCCGCCGATCGCCATCAGCATCGGTGCCGGATACCATACAAACCAACATAAAGCCAATAGTACAAGTCCCACCACAATGCTGATCAAAAAATGAAGGGCACTAGCGCGAAATCTAGACATGATTGTTACCCATGAATGAATTGAAATCGAAACAGTGTACCGCAATGAAAACAACCCGCCGCAGCAGGTTGTTTGATTAACCAAGAACTTGCGAGCAAATTAGCAACCGCCTATGCCAGGTTTCAAGCCGCGAACAGCGTCACATATTGTTCCAGTTGTAGCCCAAGTCATGTTTGCCGCGCCTGCTGCTGCTGTCGGGGTTACCACCATAGACAAAGCGGTTCCGCCTGCACTTGTTGCACCAGTTGACGTTACTACAATAACACCAGTGGCAGATGCAATTGTAGGCGTAGAAATAAGGAATTTATCGATAACAGGGACGGCAGGTATCGAACCTGTAGCAGCAGTTGCACATTCGTTTGCACCACCAGTCCATCTTCCCTCGTTCTGATAGCAATCAGCCATAGCCGTTTTCAAGGAGTCCAATTCTGCTATTGCGCCTGAGGCCTTGGCGCGCGATGTATAGTTACCATATTGTGGCAGTGCGACCGCAGCCAAAATACCAATGATCGCGACCACAATCATTAATTCAATGAGTGTAAAGCCATTTTGTGCCTGTTGTTTGCACTGAGCGAATTTCATGATTAAATTCCCGATGTCGGTCGTAGAAAAATTCGTAGCGGCATTTGTCGCGTAACCTCTATAAAGCAAAGTACGCGCCAGAAATTATCTTAGCGTGATTGGCAAAGAAACGTAAAATTGGCACATCAAAATTTATCATCAAGACAATGGCACCTTATAAGTAAGTAGTCTCGAAAGGGTTACTTGAAATGATTGAAATTGCAGCAGCGACAACATTAATAGAATGTTGCAAGCGCACTTCCGATTTAAAAGCCAATATTACGAGCCCCACCACAATGCCGATCAAAAAATGAAGAGCGCTTGCCCTAAATCCGGACATGATTGTTATCCATGAATGAATTGAAATCGAAACAGTGTACTGCAATGAAAACAACCCGCCGCAGCGGGTTGTTTGATTAACCAAGAACTTGCGAGCAAATTAGCAACCGCCTGTGCCAGGTTTCAAGCCGCGAACAGCGTCACATATTGTTCCAGTTGTAGCCCAAGTCATGTTTGCCGCGCCTGCTGTTACTGTCGGGGTCACCACCATAGACAAAGCCGCTCCGGCTGCGGTGGTTGCACCAGTTGCCGTTACCGTAATAACACCAGTAGTAGATGCAATTGTAGGCGCAGCAGTAAGGAATTTATCTACAACAGGGACGGCAGGTATCGAACCTGTAGCAGGAGTTGCACATTCGTTTGCACCACCAGTCCATTTTCCCTCGCTCTGATAGCATTCACCCATTGCCGTTTTCAAGGAGTCCAATTCTGCTATTGCGCCTGAAGCCTTGGCGCGCGATGTATAGTTACCATACTGTGGCAGTGCGACCGCAGCCAAAATACCAATGATCGCGACCACAATCATTAATTCGATGAGCGTAAAGCCTTTTTGTGACTGTTGTTTATAATGAGCAAATTTCATGATTAAACCTCCAATGTTAATAATAAATCGTGGTGTTAGCCACCGCGCCAACCATATAAAGCAAGTTTTGAGCCTAAGCTTATTTGAATGCAATTCACAAAAAACGCGGAAAATGGCACACCAATGATATGTACTAAAATGTTTTGGCACATGTCATTAGTGTGCCAAAACCATCTTCCGTAAAGACAGCAGCACTTCGTAAGTGATTTGAAAAGGTTCGCTTAAAATGATCAGCATTGCAGCAGCGATAACACTAACCGAGTGGAGCAGACGCACTTTGTGGCGTCGCATTGCCGACGGCTCTTTGGCGCGGGTTGACGATAATGACGCCAGCGACAAAACAAGAATTCCATTGGAGGCGATCAAGCCTCATATCTGCATGCCTCTTGACCAGCAGGATTTTGATCTTATTAGAGATGCCGATGCGGGCCATGCAGAAGCGCAAACCGATCTCGCTTTAATCTTCCTGTCCAATGCAAAACCTGAAGGCGCCGTTTATTGGCTGGAGCTAGCCGCCAAGCAAGACTATGCGGATGCCATGCACTGGCTTGGGCGCTGCTATCTCGATGGCACGGGTGTACCGAAAGATGAAAATCTTGGGCTGATGTGGCTTGCCAAGGCAGCTTCCCGTGGTCACATAATATCACAAGGCCAGATGCAAGCCATGCGTGATAAATTTACCGAGGCATTCTGAAATGAATACTTATATGGGCCAGCAACAGCCTGTTCCTTCCCTCCACCATTGTCAACCGTATAACCCATGATGTCTTTCACACCCCAAAACGATCCGCGTATCACCCAATTGAGCCTTTGGCTCGCCAGTGTAGATGCTCCTTCAGTCAATGTCGAATCGCTCCGCCCAGCCTCGGCAGACGCCAGTTTCCGCCGCTATTTCCGGGTAGATGCGAGCGATGGCGTTAGCTATATTGCAATGGATGCACCGCCGCCGCAAGAAAACGTCCGCCCTTTCATGCAAGTGGCGGAAATATTTGCCGATGCCGGCATTTCCGTGCCGAAAGTCGTCGCGCACGACATCGAAAACGGCTTTTTGCTGCTGACCGACCTGGGTTCGACCACCTATTTGCATGCGCTCAATCACGACAGCGCCTACAAACTGTATATCGACGCCATCGATACGCTGGTCTTGCTTCAAGTGCACAGCCGTCCCGAGGTATTGCCCGAATACGATCGCGCCGTCCTGCTGCGCGAATTGATGCTTTTCCCGGAATGGTATGTCGGCAAACACCTGGGCGTGACCTTGACGGCTGCGCAAACGGCGGAATTGAACAAGGTGTTCGACGCGCTGCTGGCCAATATCCTGGCGCAGCCGCAAGTCTACGTGCATCGCGACTATCATTCGCGCAACTTGATGGTTTTGCCGCAAGGCAATCCCGGCGTGCTCGATTTTCAAGACGCGCTCTACGGGCCGATCACCTACGATATCGTGTCGCTGCTGCGCGACGCCTATATCCAATGGGACGAAGAGATCGTGCTGGATTTGGCGATCCGCTATTGGGAGCGCGCCAAACGGGCCGGCTTACCGGCCAGCCCGGATATCGACTCCTTCTACCGCGACTTCGAGTACACCGGCTTGCAACGGCATTTGAAAATTCTCGGCATCTTCGCCCGCTTGCACCATCGCGACGGCAAGGATGGCTACCTGAGCGATATGCCGCTGGTGATGACCTATGTGCGCAATGCGGCCAACCGCTACAAGGAATTGAAACCGCTGATACGCCTGCTCGATCAAGTCGAAAACAACGCGCCGCAAGTGGGTTACACATTTTGAAGGCGATGATTTTCGCCGCCGGGCGCGGCGAGCGCATGCGCCCCTTGACCGATACCTGCCCCAAACCGCTCTTGAAGGTGCGTGGCCGGCCCCTGATCGTCTGGCAGGTCTTGAATCTGGTGCGCGCCGGCATTACTGAAATCGTCATCAATCATTCGCACCTGGGACACATGATCGAAGACGCGCTGGGCGACGGCGCGCAATTCGGCGCCAGCATCGCTTACTCCCCCGAAGCGCAAGCGCTGGAAACCGCCGGCGGCATCGCGCAGGCGCGGCATCTATTGGGCGACGCGCCGTTTGTCGCGGTGTCCGGCGATATCTATTGCTCGCATTTCGACTACGAGCAAGTCAAGACGGCGCTGCAGGATAACGACGTGTGGGGCAATCCGCACCCGCACGACAAGCGCGACGTCGCCTGGATCTATTTGGTCAAGAATCCCGACTTTCATCCGCAGGGCGACTTTGCGCTGCGCAGCTTTTCGATTGCCAACGAAGGCGACCCGCGCTATACCTTCGCCAACATCGGCGTGTATCGGCCCGAGATTTTCGATACCGTCAAAGCCGGCGAGCATGCCAAGCTGGCGCCCATCCTGCGCGCCTATGCGGATCGCGGCCAAGTCGGCGGCGAAGTATATCGCGGCGACTGGTTCAACGTCGGCACGCCCGAACAGTTGGCGCAATTGAACCGGCCCCTCAATGAAAGAACCCCGACGTGACTGCGCAAGACCCCAAACCTGAAGTCGACATTGCGGTCTGCGGCGCCGGCCCGGTCGGGCTGGCGTTTGCGCTGCTATTGGTCAAGCGCGGCCTGCCTGCCGAGCGGATCACCTTGATCGACGCCAAGAGCGTGGAGCAAGCGGCGGACGATCCGCGCTCGATTGCGCTATCTTACGGCAGCAAGCAAATCATGGAAGAAATCGGCGCCTGGCCGATTGCCGCCGACGCCATTCACCAAATCCACGTATCGCGCCGCCAGCGGTTCGGCAAGACGCTGATCGACCGCGCGGAGTTCAACCTGCCGGCGTTAGGCTACGTCGCCCGCTACGGCGCCTTGGCGAGCGTGCTGAACGCCTGCGCGAAGCGGGCCGGCATCGCGATCCTGCGTCCGCAGCAAGTGACGGGCATCGAGGAAGCCGCATCGGCAGTCACGCTCACCCTGGCCGACGGCAGCGCCATCCGTGCCGGAATCGCCGTGCAGGCGGAAGGCGGCGTATTCGCCGAACAAGCCGGCAGAGCCGTGCGGCGCGACTACGACCAAACCGGCATCATCGCGCAATGCTGGACCAGCGCGGCGATTCCGCATCGCGCATTCGAGCGCTTTACCGACGAAGGCCCGCTGGCGCTGTTGCCGCAAGACGACGGTTACTCGCTGGTCTGGTGCGTGCGCCCAGCCCATGCTGCCCAATTGCTGGCCTTGTCCGACGCTGCGTTTTTGGCGGAACTGGAACAAGCTTTCGGCACCCGCGTCGGGCGCTTTGTCCGCATTACGCCGCGCGTCGCCTTTCCGCTTGGCTTGAACGCACAACCGGCGGCGACCGCGCGCACGGTCGCCATCGGCAACGCCGCGCAGACGCTGCATCCGGTTTCCGGGCAAGGCTTGAATCTGGGACTGCGCGACGCCGCCGTCCTGGCGCAAGCGCTGGCGCAGCAAGACGGCGCCAGCGCCATTGCGCAATTTACCGCCCTGCGCCAAACCGACCGCCGCTTGACCATCGGCTTGACCGACACCTTGGCACGCATCTTCGCGACCGAAGCGGGCGGCACGCCTGCGCAAACGCTATTGGGAGCCGCGTTGGGGCTGGTCGATGCATTCAAGCCCGCCAAACGCGTGTTGGCCGAACACCTGATGTTCGGCTGGCGCGCGCGGTAAAATAGGCATCCCTTTTTAAGAGTGTATATGACCGAAGTCTGGAAACCCTCCGTCACCGTGGCTGCCGTAATCGAGCGCGATGGAAAATTCTTGCTGGTCGAAGAAGAAACCAGCGATGGCATCCGCTTCAACCAGCCTGCCGGCCACCTCGACCCCAACGAGTCGCTGCAACAGGCAGTGGCGCGCGAAACGCTGGAAGAAAGCGCCTACGATTTCGTGCCGACCGCGCTGATCGGCATGTATATGTCGCGCTATCTGTCGTCGCGCACCGGCGTGGAAGTCACTTACCTGCGCTTCGCCTTTTGCGGCGAGTTGGGCGCATGGCACGACCAGCCGCTCGACACCGGCATCTTGCGCGCGGTCTGGATGACCTACGCCGATCTGACCGCTTGCCGCGACAAGCACCGCAGCCCGTTGGTGTTGCGCTGCGTCGATGACTACTTGAATGGGCAGCGCGCGCCCCTGTCGCTGATGTTCACCCATCCGAGCGCGGTGGGAGCATTGAATGACTAAGAAGCGCGTGGTGATCGGCATGTCGGGCGGGGTCGATTCCTCGGTATCGGCCTGGCTGCTGAAGGAACAGGGCTACGACGTGATCGGCCTGTTCATGAAAAACTGGGAAGACGACGACGATTCCGAATACTGTTCCACCCGGCAAGACTGGATCGATGCGGCCAGCGTGGCCGACGTGGTCGGGGTCGATATCGAAGCGGTCAATTTCGCCGCCGAATACAAGGATCGCGTCTTCGCTGAGTTCTTGCGCGAATACCAGGCCGGCCGCACGCCGAACCCGGACGTATTGTGCAACGCTGAAATCAAGTTCAAGGCCTTTCTCGATCACGCGATAAAATTGGGCGCCGACCTGATCGCCACCGGCCACTATGCGCGCGTGCGCGAAGCGACGAGCGGCCCGGACGCCGGCAGTTTTCAATTGCTCAAGGCGGTCGACGGGACGAAAGACCAGAGCTATTTCCTGCATCGTTTGAATCAAGCGCAGTTGTCCAAGACCTTGTTCCCGCTCGGCGAAATCCACAAGACCGAAGTGCGCAAAATCGCCGAACAATTGAAGCTGCCGAACGCGGCAAAAAAGGATTCGACCGGCATCTGCTTCATCGGCGAGAGACCGTTCCGCGAATTCCTGAACCGCTACCTGTCCTACCAACCCGGCCCGATGAAGACCGACGGTGGCGAAATTGTAGGTGAACATGTCGGCCTGAGCTTCTACACGCTGGGGCAGCGCAAGGGCATCGGCCTGGGCGGCATCAAATCGCATCAGAACGCCGAAGGCAATAGCGAACCGTGGTACGTGGCGCGCAAGGATGTCGCCGCCAACACGCTGTATATCGTGCAGGGCCACGACCACCCGTGGCTGTTGTCGCCGACGCTGCACGCCGGTCAAATCAACTGGATCGCCGGCCACGCGCCGACACGCGCCGACCTCGCCGCCAAGACCCGCTACCGGCAAGCGGATGTAGCCTGCCGCCTGGACATATCGAACCCAGAGCAATTTGTGCTGAAATTTACCGACCCGCAGTGGGCCGTCACGCCCGGCCAGTCTGCGGTGCTGTACGACGGCGACGTGTGCCTGGGCGGCGGCATTATCGACTCGGCGGCATAACGGCGTATTTTTCCCGCTGCGCCGGAAAATTTCTGGCGCACGTTGTACACTGCGCAACACCGCCGGTCAGTTACCTTTGGGAGAAGCCATGCAAGATTCGCCGCTACGTTACCTGACGCTGATTATCGTCGCTTTCGTATTCGTGCTGTCGCTGACTATCGCGCTGCTGACCCACGGCGGTTGGTGGCTGGTGCTGCTGTCGGGGGCTCTGACCGGAGTCGGCATCGCGGACTATCTGCAACCCAAGCGCGCCATCTTGCGCAATTATCCGATTCTGGCGCACTTTCGCTTTTTCTTTGAAATGATCCGGCCTGAGATCCGACAATACCTGTTGGAAGAAGACACCGAGCAAAATCCGTTTTCCCGCAATCAGCGCTCGATCGTCTATCAGCGCGCCAAACAGGTGCTGGACAAGCGCCCGTTCGGCACGCAACTTGATGTGTATCAGGCCGGCTACGAATGGGTCAACCACTCGATTGCGCCGGCCAAGGTGCAGCACCACGATTTCCGCATCGTCATCGGCGCAGGACGCGCGCAACCTTACTCGGCCAGCGTGTTCAACATTTCGGCGATGAGCTTCGGCGCCTTGTCGGCAAACGCGATACGCGCGCTCAACCAGGGCGCGAAAAAAGGCAAGTTCATGCACGATACCGGCGAGGGCAGCATCAGCCGCTACCATCGACCGGAACAGCCGGACGACAGCGGCGGCGACCTGGTGTGGGAAATCGCTTCCGGCTATTTCGGTTGCCGCAATCCCGACGGCAGTTTTTGCGAGGAAAAATTCGTCGAGAACGCGACCGGCGCGCAAGTCAAATTGATCGAAGTCAAACTCTCGCAAGGCGCCAAGCCCGGCCACGGCGGCGTGCTGCCGGGCGCCAAGGTAAGTGCAGAAATCGCTGCCGCGCGCGGCGTGCCGCCTGGCGTCGATTGCGTGTCGCCGGCCGCGCATTCGGCTTTCGATTCGCCGGTCGGCTTGCTGCAATTCGTCGACCGTCTGCGCAATTTATCCGGCGGCAAACCGACCGGCTTCAAGCTGGCCATCGGTCATCCGTGGGAGTTTTTCGGCATCGTCAAAGCAATGCTGCAAACCGGCATCTTGCCCGACTTCATCGTGGTCGACGGCGGCGAAGGCGGCACTGGCGCTGCGCCGGTCGAATTCACCGACCACGTCGGCATGCCTCTGCAAGAAGCGCTGCTGCTGGTTCACAACGCGTTGGTCGGCGCCAATTTGCGCAGCAAGATCAAGATCGGCGCGTCCGGCAAGATCGTCACCGCATTCGATATCGTGCGCACGCTGGCGTTCGGCGCCGATTGGTGCAATTCGGCGCGCGGCTTCATGTTCGCGTTGGGATGCATCCAGTCGCAAAGCTGCCACACCGGCAAATGCCCGACCGGCGTCGCCACGCAAGACAAGTTGCGGCAACGCGCGCTGGTGGTGCCGGACAAGGCGGAGCGGGTCGCGCATTTCCACGAAAACACGTTGAAGGCGCTGGCAGAATTGATCGCGGCGGTCGGCCTGCAACACCCGTCCGAATTGCGCCCGCATCACGTGGTGCGGCGCTTGTCGCCGAATCGCGTCGCGCTCGCGTCCGCGTTGTTGGAATACATCGACGCCGGAGCTTTGCTGGCAAATGCCGTCCCCGTGCATTTGCCGGAAGTGTTCAAAAAATATTGGCCGCTGGCGCGCGCGGAATCGTTTCACCTGATCCAGTGAGTAATTCAGACTCGGCGGATCCGAGTTTGCCGGATCGGCTGTGCCGGCCACGGGAAAACAAGAATAGTTCGGCAGAAAAGCGCCAATCCCGCCTGTAAAAGAGAGAACAGCTAGCAGATTCACCGGCGACGCCAACCGCAGAAAAACCCGCGTTTACGCGCCGCATGCCGATTTACGCCCACGATAGACTTGTTTCCCGTGACCGGCGCAGCCGATGCGGCAAGCTCCATCAAAGAACGAAAAACAACACTCGCCTAAGCCGGCACGGTATCCTTGAACGAAGCCCGTTCGGACAATTTGTCGAATAATTTCGAGAGATTCGGATGATCGGCACGCCAATCGATTTCCGGGAAACGGAACGATAGCCAGCCAAGCACGCAGCCGGTGGCGACATCGGCCAACGTAAAGTGGATACCGGCGCAAAACGGTTTGTCGCCGAGCCCGGTCGACATCGCAGTCAGTCCAGCGGTCACCTTGGACATCTGGCGTTCTATCCATGCCGGGCTTTGCTGCTCCGCCGGACGCCAAGTTTTTTCCAGGCGCATCAACACGCCGGCGTCCAGCACGCCATCGGCCAGCGCTTCCCAGCATTTGACTTCGGCGCGTTCGCGGCCATTCGGCGGTATCAACTTGCCGACCGGCGTCAGGGTGTCCAGGTATTCGACGATCACGCGCGAATCGAACATGGCGCCGCCGTCTTCCATCACCAGGCAAGGAACCTTGCCTAGCGGATTGGATTGCATGATCGTGGTATCGGCTGACCAGACATCTTCGAGTACAAAGGAGTAATCGAGTTTCTTTTCAGCCATCACGATGCGCACTTTGCGAACGTAGGGACTTGCGATGGAGCCAATGAGTTTCATAGATGCATAGTATAGGAATTCGTGGCGATTATATCATTCGCGCATTTTCGACCAAGTGCCTATGTTCCAGCTTGCAGCAAGGAAGCAATTTTGTGTATCGAACGAATGGTAAAATGACGTCTTGCGCCTCGCCTTGTGCTTGTTTACGCTTGCTTTGCAGCTTTTTTGCAACACTATTTCTCGTTACCACCTCAGTTATCGCCTCCTATCATGCCACTGACCACACTCTCCGCCCTCTCCCCTCTCGATGGCCGCTACGCCGCAAAGACCGACAAATTGCGTCCGATCTTGTCGGAAGCAGGATTCATGCACCATCGCGTCAAGGTCGAGATTGCCTGGCTGCAAGCATTGTCGCAAGCCGGATTTGCCGAAATCAAGCCGTTTTCGGCAGAGGCCAATGCATTATTGGATAAATTGGCGGCGGATTTCAACGAAGCCCATGCAGAGCGCATCAAGGCCATCGAAGCCGTCACCAATCATGACGTGAAGGCCGTGGAATACTGGTTGAAGGAACAAGTAAAAGACGTGCCGGAACTGGTCGCAGCATCCGAATTCATCCATTTCGCCTGCACCTCGGAAGACATCAACAACACCTCGCACGGCATGATGTTGAAAGCCGCGCGCGACACCGTGCTGCTGCCGAGCTTGAATGCCGTGATCGCCAATCTGCGCGCGTTGGCGCATACGAACGCCGATTTGCCGATGATGTCGCGCACGCACGGCCAGCCCGCCAGCCCGACCACGCTGGGCAAGGAAATGGCCAACGTGGTCGCGCGTTTGCAGCGCGCAGCGCAACGCATCGCTGCCGTCGACATCCTGGGCAAGATGAATGGCGCAGTCGGCAATTACAATGCCCATCTTTCGGCCTACCCCGAATTCGACTGGGAGACATTTTCCAAAAATGTGATCGAGCAACGGCTCGGCCTCAGCTTCAATCCCTACACGATCCAGATCGAGCCGCACGATTACATGGCCGAATTGTTCGACGCAGTCGCGCGCGCCAACACCATCCTGATCGACCTCAACCGCGACATCTGGGGCTACATCTCGATCGGCTATTTCAAGCAGCGCACCAAGGCCGGCGAAATCGGCTCGTCCACGATGCCGCACAAGGTCAATCCGATCGACTTCGAGAACTCGGAAGGCAATCTCGGCATGGCCAATGCGGTGCTCAAGCACATGGCGGAAAAATTGCCGCTGTCGCGCTGGCAGCGCGATTTGACCGATTCGACCGTATTGCGCAATATCGGCGTCGGCTTCGGCTACGCGGTGCTGGCTTACGATAGCTGCCTGCGCGGCTTGAACAAGCTGGAAGTCAACCCGAGCCGCATCCACGACGACCTCGACGCCACCTGGGAAGTCTTGGCCGAGCCGGTGCAAACCGTGATGCGCCGCTACGGCATCGAAAATCCGTACGAGCAATTGAAGGAACTGACGCGCGGCAAGGGGATTTCCAAGGATGCGCTGCGCGAATTCATTGGCGGCTTGGCGATCCCGCAGTCGGCCAAGGATCATTTGCTGGCCATGACGCCGGCCAATTACATCGGCATCGCGGCGCAACTGGCGCGCAAAATCTGATTGTGCGCGAACCGCTTGAATCGCTGCGAATTCAAGCAAATTCGAGCGGTTCAAGCAGCATTGAACTAAATTTGGTAAAGTAGTTCTAATTCGGACTATCTTTGAAAAAGACAAATTTATGCTGCGCTACACAAAAACCGCCATGCTGTTGCACTGGCTGATCGCCTTGTTGATCGTTTGCGCTTTTGCGCTCGGCCTCACGATGGTCGATATCCACGGATTCACCCCGACCAAGCTGCATTATTATTCCTGGCATAAATGGCTGGGCTGCACCGTGTTCGGGCTGGCTTGCGTGCGCCTGCTGTGGCGGCTCTGGCATCCGGCGCCGCCGTATCCGGTCGCGATGGGCCAATTGCAGCAAAAAGCTGCTACCGGCTTGCATGGCTTGATGTATTTTCTGATCTTCGCGGTGCCGCTGTCCGGCTATTTTTACAGTTTGGCCGCCGGCGTGCCGGTCGTCTATCTTGGACTCTTTCCGCTGCCGGTTTTGATCGACCCCAATCCTGAATGGAAGCCGATACTCAAACAGGTCCACTACGCGCTCAACATGATTTTGGCGGGCGGCGTCGGTCTGCACGTGCTGGCCGCGCTCAAGCATCAATTCATCGACCGCGACAATCTCTTCAAACGCATTTTGCCGTAACTCCGATTATCTTCACTATAGGATTCTCCATGAAAAGTCATTCTTCCCTGCGCGTGGGCGCCGCTCTTCTCGTCTCGCTATGCGCCATTTCCATCGCCGCTGCCGGCGCATTCCTGAAAGCCGACGGCGCCAAGAGCTCGGTTAGCGCCGTCTTCAAGCAAATGAATGTGCCGGTCGAAGCGAAGTTCAAGAAATTCACTGCGCAAATCGACTACGACGCCGCCAAGCCGGAATTGTGGAAGGCCTCGGTCGACATCGATATCCCAAGCTTCGATCTGGGCGACGCGGACTATAACCAGGAAGTCTTGAAAAAGGAATGGTTCAACGCCGCGCAATTTCCGAAAGCCTCGTTCGTCTCCACCGGCATGAAAGCAGGCGCAGCCGGCAGCTTGAACGTCAGCGGCAAGCTCACCATCAAAGGCAAGACCACCGATGTCAGCTTTCCGTTAACTGTGAAGAAAGAGGGCGCCAACACCGTCTTCGACGGCACGCTGCCGATCAAGCGCCTGGTATTCAATATCGGCGACGGCGAATGGAAAGACACATCGACCGTGGCCGACGAAGTCGTCATCAAATTCCACGTGGTCGCCGCATCGTAACAAGCATCGCTAAATCGGGGCAGCCGGTTCGCACGAAGCCGAACCGGCGCCGGAATTTTCGCATCCGTATTCTACGATTCACCTCGTGACATGGATGGAGTCCTTTGCAGACTCAAGACTTTCTTGCGAATCCCGTCGGACCTCAAGTCTTCGATCGCGCAAACTCTGCGAATTGGTCGGCAGGCAATGGCCTGCTATAGTAATAACCTTGCATTTCGTCGCAACCCTGTTCTCGCAGGAATGCCAGTTGGCCTGCCGTTTCAACGCCTTCTGCAATGGTTTGCAGTCCGAGACTCGTCGCCATGTTGATGATGGCGGCCACGATGGCCTTGTCTTCCGGATCGGTGCTGATGTCTCGAACGAAGGATTGGTCAATTTTCAGTTTGTAGACCTTGAATTTCTTCAACTGGCTAAGCGAGGAATAGCCGGTGCCGAAATCGTCGATCGACATGCGCACGCCACGGTCATGCAAATCGTTCATTACCGCGATGGCGCCGTGAGGGTCGCGCATTGCGACGCCCTCGGTCAACTCCAATTCCAGGTACTCGGGCGGTAAACCCTCTTCGTGCAGGATGCTCGTGACCAGCTTCGGCAGGTCGGCATGGCGGAACTGCACGGCGGAGAGATTGACTGCCATCACGATCGGGGGGAGACCAGCCTGCATCCAGGATTTCGCTTGCCGAACCGCTTGCCTCAGCACCCATTCGCCGATCGGCAGGATCAGTCCACTGTCTTCTGCGGCGGGAATGAACTCCGCTGGCGAAACCGAGCCCATTTCCGGATGCGTCCAGCGCAACAGGGCTTCCGCGCCGACGATGTGGTCGTCCTGCAGCGACACTTGGGGCTGATAATGAATATGCAGTTGCCCGCGCTCCAGCGCCTGGCGCAACGCATTGACCAGCTGCAAATGCCGCGCCGAATGTATCTGCATTTCTGCAGTGAAGAAATGATAACCGTGACGACCTTCCTGTTTGACACGATACATCGCCGCATCGGCGCTCTTGAAGAGCGTCTCCATTTCCTTGCCGTCTTCCGGGTAAAGAGCGATGCCGATTGAAGCGGTTACGTTCAAATCGTATTTCTCGACTTTGCATGGCGCGTCGATCACATCAAGCAGCTTTTGCGCGACTTGAGCGGCCCCTTGGGCATCGGCGCCATACAACAGGACGATGAACTCGTCCCCGCCAAACCGCGCCACGGTATCTTCGTTACGCAAGACCTCGCGCAGCCGCTTCGCCAGTTCAATCAGCAATGCGTCGCCGACGCTATGGCCGAGCGTATCGTTGATGTCCTTGAAATTGTCGATGTCGAGAAACATCAATGCCACCGGCTGATTGTTGCGCTGCGCAAGGCTGATCGCATATTTGGCAAGGTCGTCCAGTTGCGCCCGATTCGGCAGTCCGGTGAGGGAATCGAAATGCGCCAGGTATTGAATCCGTTTGTCCGCCTGCTTGCGCGCCGTGATGTCTCGGGTAATGCCAAGCAGCATCGTAATTTCGCCGCTGGCGTCGCGCAGCGGCGCGGCATGTGTTTCGAGCCAGCGCTGGGTTCCTCCGAGTCCTTCAAGTTCAAATTCCAGTGTCCCGCTTTCGCCGCGCATGACGCGTTCATGCAGAGCGTTGAAGGAATTTCGATACCCGGGAAGAATGTAATTGATGAGACTTTGCTGTTTCGCTTCGTCCAGCGTATCGGCTTCCAGCATCGCAAGTCCGGCTGAGTTCATTTGCAGGAGTTGGCCTTCGCCGCTAACCACTTTGATGCATTCCGGTTCCGTCTCGATGATCGTCCGCAAGCGTTGTTCGCTCTGCCGCAGCGCCTCCTCGGCCTGCGTGCGTTGTGCTTCGCGCTCGAAGTTCTTCAGGGCAAATTCGATGTCGGTTACCATTTCGAGCAATAGCTTGCGGGCGTCGTCGTCGAAGGCATCGATCTGGCTGGAATAGGGATTGAGAAACCCGACGATCACGCCGTTTCGATGCAGCGGTATAGCTGCCGACGCTGCCCACCCGAAGCGCGCGCCGCGCTCATGCCATGCGGCAGTGACCGGGTCGCGTTGGTAATCCTGACACCAGTAGGGCCGACCTTCACGGTATGCCGTGCCTATCGGCCCACCGCCGGCGGGGTCGGCGGCATCGACCGAAATCTGCAGCCCGTCGAGATATTCCGTGCCGCTGCCAAAGCATGCGATCGGCCATACATGTTCGTGCCCGGCGTCAATCATTCCGATCCACACCATTTTCATCCCGCCAAAAGTCACTATGTCGCGGCAAATCTGTGCGAACAACTCTGATTCGGAAGTGCAACGCACAATGGCTTGGTTGCACTGGCTCAACGCCGCATAAAGCTGGGTTATCCGCAAACTCCTCGCCTCGGCGTCATTGCGTTGGGCGTCGATTCGGGCCAATTTGGCTTGCGTTTCCGATAGCCAGCCCGAAATGCTGTTTTCCATGCCCTTGGCGACCGGAATGGTCGACAAAAAATCTCCCCTGCCAAGACGCGCAATCCGCACATGCAGATCGTCAACCGTGCTGCCTAACATTGCATGCAATTTCAGGCGCATCCGCCAGAGCAGGTAAATCAGCAGCAAACCCAGCACGACGAAGGCCGCGCGCGTCCGGTCGGCATTGTCTTCGGCTGCATGGACGGAGTCCAGCGTGCGCTTGTCCGCTGCGGTGAGAAACTCGCCAATCGGTCGCATGATGCTAGCCTTGGCCTGGTGGTAGGCCGCGTCGTGCAACATGCGGATCGCGCTATCGCGATTGGTCTCGGTCGCGGGAGTGGTTGACTCGATTAATTCCATTGCAGCAAATTCGGTATGCGTGAGCGCATCGGAATTCGCTTTGGCTTCGGCCAGCTTGGCGAATTCGGCTTCCGTGAAGCCGGCACGCAGCAACAATTCCAGCAAGGGGACCGCCGATCCGGTCGGACGCGGTCGCCCATTGTCGGCCAATACCAGGTCCCAGTAGACGTTTCCGTAGTCGATTGGACGCGGCTTCTTGCCGTCGCGGATGTCGAGAATTTCCTGATAATGCCGTTTGTAAATGGGATCGCCGGTTACTACATAGGTGCGAACCATGCGCGTGAGATCGTCGGACGACTGACGCAGTTCTTCCGCCAGCATGAACGATTGCTGGCGCATTTCATTGGCGTAATCGATCTGCTTTTCAGTCCAGACGTAGCCGACAAAGGTTATAGAAAAAACAACAAATATACCCAATATCAGCCAGAAGTATGGTGCGAAGCCGGACAATTTGCTCGTTGGAGTGTCCATTGATTGCATTCTAACGTATAAGCCGGATATTTATATATGGACCTGATTGAGACGATTAGATTATCACAGCAGATTCAGGGCTGAAATAAAATTGCCCATCAGCAATTATCGCACAATGGCGCACTCGCGTTGGCGGACAGGCAGCATGCAATCTTTGGCGATCGCGTATTCGCGTAAATCATGTATTATCGCCACGACAACCTGTCCATTGCGGCGTAAGCCAAGATTGGACACAAACCATGAATGTACTTTTAGTGAGCGGAAAATGACGATACTCGTGCGGCGTTTTGTTGGACGCCTCGCCGCATTGCTCGGTTCGTTGATTTGTTGTGCCTGCTTCACGGTCTCGGCAGTAGCCGCCGATGCTCAGACGATCAAACTTGTGACCGGCAATTATCCACCATATGAATATGAGGAGGATGGCGACATAAAGGGAATGGCTGTGACACTTATTAATGAAGCGGCACGGCGCTGCAACATAGCGGTGAAAATTCAGGTCGTTCCTTGGGCGCGCGCGCTTCGTGAAGCGGAGGAGGGACTGGTTGATGGCGTATTCTCGGCAATCATGACGCCGGAACGCAAACAAAAGTTGAATTTCACGACCCAGCCAATCGTCCCACTCATGGTGTCGATATTTGTCAAAAGGGGTTCACCAGTCAAATATGACGGTCACATAGCCAAGTTACGCGACTACCGGATCGGAATCCTCAACCAATTTAGCAATGGTGTTGCATTCGACGACGCCGTCAAATCCGGAACGCTGAAAAACATTGACGTGGTCGACAATGCCGACCTTAACGTGAAAAAGCTGATGGCGGGCCGTATTGACCTTATGGTGAATAACACTTATGGCGCATATTTTTTATTCCGGAAATATGGCATTGCAGGCGATGTCGTTGAATTGTTACCCCCGCTCGACAACAGCCCCGCATTTATTGCCTTTACCAAGAAGAGAGACATGAATACGGTGCGCAATGCGTTCGACAATGCGCTGGTCTCGATGAAAAAGGATGGTACCTATCAGCGCATCGTCGCCTCTTTTGCGAGAGAATGATCGGCACACTCTATTTATGCGGCAATTTCCAAGAGGAAATATCAGGGTTGAACTCGCCCATTGAAAATTTTGCAACCGATCATGTAATTATTTATTTGACGATTACAAAATTGACGAATTTATCGATTCGCGCGGAACGTCGGCCACTGTCGCTCGCCTCAGAGGGCTTCTCTTCGATCAACCGCCCTCAGCCTAGGCGGCCCGCCCCTCCCCTCTCCCGCACCGCCAGCGGGCGAGGGGAGCAAACCACCAGCGTCAGTGCATAAAAAAAGGGACAGCCACCTGTCCCTTTTTTATTCTGCCAAGCTCGCGCTGCTTAAACCACAGCCCCGCCGGTCGTATCCTTTTCCTTGATCGGCTTGATCAAGTCTTCGCGCTTGACGCCCAGCCACATGGCGACCGCAGCGGCGACGAACACCGACGAATAGATGCCGAAGCAAATGCCGATGGTCAGCGCAATCGCAAAATTGTGGATCGTCTGGCCGCCGAACAGCAGCATCGACAACACCATCATCTGCGTGCAGCCGTGCGTGATGACGGTGCGCGACATGGTGCTGGTAATCGCGCCGTTGATCGCTTCGACCACGGTCGCCTTGCGCAGCTTGCGGAAATTCTCGCGGATCCGGTCGAAGATAACCACCGATTCGTTGACCGAATAGCCCAGCACTGCCAGCACGCCAGCCAACACCGACAGTGAAAATTCCCAACGGAAGAACGCGAAGAAACCGAGAATGATCACCACGTCGTGCAAGTTGGCGATGATCGCAGCGACCGCGAATTTAAACTCGAAGCGGATCGCCAGATAGATGACAACGCCGACCACCACCGCAGCCAATGCCTTCAAGCCGTCGCTATACAATTCGTCGCCGACCTGCTTGCCGACCTGATCCACCTTTTGCAACACGACCGGCTCATTGCCGGCGGCATCGTGGCAAATCTGCGTCTGGTCGCCGTTGGGCGCCGTTTGCACCTGCACCGCACCCGATTCGGCCTTGCACAAGCCGGCAAATACCGATTGCGTCAGCGCATCCCTTTCCTTGCCTTCTTTATACGGCAAACGGATCAAGACGTTTTCTGCAGTGCCGAACTGCTGCACGACCGCATCGGAGACGCCTGCTGCAACCAGCGTATTGCGGATTCCCTCGTTGTCGGCAGGCTTTTTGTAGGCAATTTCCAGCGCAGTGCCGCCGGTAAATTCAATCGAGTAATTCAGATTGTTTTTCCACAGGAAGAACACGGCAGCGACAAATGTGATGGCGGAAATCACATTGAAGATCAACGCGTGCTTCATGAACGGAATATCTTTTTTGATGCGGAAAAATTCCATGTTGAATCCAGTTATTCGTTAGTAATCGGAAAGACTGCCTCGCCCATGCTGGCGGCTGGCGTCAGGCTTCCTTGGGTTTCCAGATTTGACCGATTTTCACGCTGGTCAGCTTTTTCTTGCGGCCATACCACAGGTTGACCACGCCGCGCGACACGAACACCGCCGAGAAAATCGATGTGCCGATCCCCATGCAATGCACGAACGCAAAACCGCGAATCGCGCCGGAGCCGAATGCCAGCAAGGCCAGACCGACGATCAGGGTGGTGATGTTGGAGTCGAGAATGGTGGCCCAGGCGCGGTCGAAGCCATTGGCAATCGCCGCCTGCGGGGTATTGCCCGCTCTCAGCTCTTCGCGGATGCGCTCGTTGATCAGCACGTTGGCGTCGATCGCCATACCGAGCGCCAGCGCAATCGCCGCCATCCCAGGCAAGGTCAAGGTCGCTTGCATGCCGGACAACAGGCCGACCAGCAACAGCAAGTTGATCGCCAGCGCCAGGACGCTGAAGAAGCCGAACACCATGTAGTACAAAATCATGAACACGGCGATGGCGGCAAAACCGTACAGGGTCGAGTCGAAACCCTTCTTGATGTTTTCCGCGCCAAGCTGCGGGCCGACCGTGCTCTTGGCGATGATTTCCATCGGCGCGGCCAACGCGCCGGCGCGCAACAGCAAGGCCAGATCGTTCGCGCTTTCCATCGATTTTTCGCCGGTGATCTGGAATTGCGAGCCGAATTCGCCCTGGATCGTGGCCACGCTCAACACTTCGCCCTTGCCCTTTTCGAACAACACGATGCTCATCAACTTGTGCAAATGCGTGCGGGTGGTCTCGCGCATTTTGTCGCCGCCTTCGTGGTTCAGCGAAATCGACACCGTCGGCTGGCCGCTTTGCGTATCCTGTCGGGCATCGGCGGAGGTAATCGAGTCGCCGGTGACAATCGGTTCCTTGTACAGGATGACCGGCGCATCGCGCCCGCTGGTAAACAGTTCCGACCCTTGCGGCACCACCGTATTGGCATCGGGAATGCGCGGCGCCGATTCGTCCACCAGGCGCATTTCCAGCGTCGCGGTGCGGCCGATGATCTTTTCGGCGCGCGCGGTATCGACCACGCCCGGCAATTCGACCACGATGCGATCGATTCCCTCGCGCTGGATGACCGGCTCTTTCAAGCCCAATTCATTGATACGCTTGGACAGCGTGACGATATTTTGCACCACCGCTTCGTCGATCGCTTCCTTTTGCTTTTGCGGGCTGGTGCTGGCGGTCAAGCTCAGATCGTTGGGCGTGCCGGTCATGAGCAGGGTCAGCTCGGGAAATTTGGATGAGATGTAATCTTTGGCTTTCAAGCGCGTTTCTTCATCGCGGAACTTGATGACCATGCCGGTTGCGCTGACGTCGATGCCGGCGTAGTGGATGCTCTGTTCATGCAGCAAGCTCTTGACGCTCGATTCCTGGCTCGTCTGGCGCTTTTTCAGGTAAGCAGCGGTATCGACTTGCATCAAGAAGTGCGCGCCACCTTGCAAATCCAGCCCGCGCGCCATCGGCAACGCATGCAGCGCCTGCATCCATTCCGGCGTGTTAGGCAATTGATTGAACGACACGTTATAGGTCGGGTCGTTGGCGTCGGCATTCAAGCCCTTTTCCAGCAAGCTCTTGGCAGCGAATTGGTCGTCGCTGTTGGCGAACTTCAGGCGCACCGTGCCTTGCGTGCCGTTCACCTCGTAACGCGCATCGCCGGCCTTGATCGCGCCATTTTTCAAGAGTTGATTGACCTGATCGGCTATCGTCGGATCGACCTTGATGGTTTCTTTCAAGCTGGTGATCTGCAATGCCGGAGAATCGCCGAACAGATTCGGCGCCGTGTACAACGCCCCCAACATCACAGCAAAGACGATGAGGATGTATTTCCAGAGAGGGTAACGATTCATATTGATTCAGCGTTTAAGGTAATAACGGCGGTAAAAACGGCAGTAAGGACGGCGGGCCGGGAAACTCGCTCTATTGCATCGAACAATGACGGATTACAGCGCCTTGATCGTGCCTTTTGGCAACAGCAAGGTCACTGCGCTTCTCTGGATCAGGACTTCGGTGCCGGTGGCGATTTCCAGCGTGATGTAGGCGTCGCCGACTTTGACGATCTTGCCCAGGATGCCGCCGACGGTGGCCACTTCGTCGCCCTTGGCCAGCGCGTCCATCATCGCCTTCAATTCCTTCTGGCGCTTCATTTGCGGGCGGATCATCACGAAATACATCGCGACCACCATCAAACCGATAATCAGGAAATCCGGGCGTTGCATAATTGCGTCGAAACCGCCGGCTGTGTCGGCGTAAGCATTGGAAATGAACACGGAGTGCTCCTATAAGATTAAATAAATAACCGGGCATTTTAGCATTGCCCGACCGCTTTACCGCAATCCAGACATCAATCGGGCCCAATTCAAATATGGGAGGAGCTTTCGTTAGTCCCTCCGTCGTTCCCGCGAAGGCGGGAATCCATAGTGAATCCGCCCCGGCTACCGGCTTATGGGTCCCCGCCTTCGCGGGGAAGACGGAGGGTTTTCACGTTGCATTGATATTTTCCACACAGTTTGAATCGCACCCGCATCAATCGCTACACGCCTCGACTGCGTTCGCGCTGAAATTGCACCACAAACGCCTGAAATTGCCCCGCATCAATCGCTGCGCGCATCTCGCGCATCAATTGCAGGTAATAATGCAAATTGTGTATCGTATTCAAACGCGCGCCCAAAATCTCACCAGCGCGATGCAAATGATGCAAGTAAGCCCTGGAGAAATGGCGGCAAGCGTAGCAATTGCAAGTCTCGTCCAACGGTTGCGTGTCGTCTTTATAACGCGCATTCTTGATTTTCAAGTCGCCGAAGCGGGTAAACAGCCAGCCGTTGCGCGCATTGCGGGTCGGCATCACGCAATCGAACATATCGATGCCGTTGGCCACGCCTGCCACCAGGTCTTCCGGCGTGCCGACGCCCATCAGGTAGTGCGGCTTGTCGGCTGGCAGGCGCGGGCCGATATGCGCCAGCACGCGCATCATTTCTTCCTTGGGCTCGCCGACCGACAAGCCGCCGATGGCGACGCCGTGAAAATCGATCTCTTCCAGCCCGGCCAGCGATTCGTCGCGCAAATGCTCGAACATGCCGCCTTGCACGATGCCAAATAGCGCGTTCGGGTTGTCGCCCTGCCGAAATTCGTTTTGCGAGCGTTTGGCCCAGCGCAGCGACATCCGCATCGAGCGCGCCGCTTCCTCTTCGGTCGCCGGACGGCCATCGATTTCATACGGCGTGCATTCGTCGAATTGCATCACGATATCGGAATTGAGCGAGCGCTGGATTTGCATCGATATTTCGGGCGATAGAAATAGCTTGTCGCCATTGATCGGCGACGCGAACTTGACGCCCTCTTCGCTGATCTTGCGCATCGCCCCCAGCGAAAATACTTGGAAACCGCCGGAATCGGTCAAAATCGGCTTGTCCCAGCCCATGAAGCGATGCAAGCCACCGAATTTATCCAAGATGTCGGTGCCGGGCCGCAGCCATAAATGGAAGGTGTTGCCGAGGATGATCTGGGCGTCGATTTCGTTCAATTCCAGCGGCGACATCGCCTTGACCGAGCCGTAAGTGCCGACCGGCATGAAGATCGGCGTTTCGACCACGCCGTGATTCAGGGTCAGACGACCGCGACGCGCGTTGCCGTCGGTTTTCAAGAGTTCGTATTTCATTTTGCTCGTGTAGTTTGATTGGTCAGCAGCATCGCATCGCCATAGCTGAAAAAGCGGTAGCGCCGGGCAATCGCATGCGCGTATGCGCGACGAATGGTGTCGTAGCCGGCGAACGCGGAAACCAGCATCAGCAGCGTCGATTTCGGCAGGTGGAAATTGGTAATCAGGCGATCCACGGTCTTGAACACATATCCTGGCGTAATGAATAGCGTGGTGTCGGCGCTGCCGGCTTGCAGCGCGCCGCTTTGCGAAGCCGATTCCAGCGCGCGCAGGCTGGTGGTGCCGACTGCCACCACCGCTTTGCCCGCCGCCTGCGCCGCCTGCACCGCAGCGACCGTGGCCGTCGATATCGTGTACCACTCGCTATGCATCTTGTGCTCGCTCAGGTTTTCGGTGCGCACCGGCTGGAAGGTGCCGGCGCCGACGTGCAGCGTCACGTAAGCGAATTGCACGCCTTTGGCGGCCAGACTGTCCAGCAAGGCTTGGTCGAAATGCAGACCGGCAGTCGGCGCGGCGACCGCGCCCGGCGTTTTGGCATAGACGGTTTGGTAGCGCTTTTCGTCGAATGCATCGGCGGCATGATCGATGTAAGGCGGCAGCGGCAAGCGGCCATGCGCGTCGATCAATTCAAACACATCGTCGGGGAAGGTCAGCGTATAGAACTCTCCCGCGCGTGCGCCGACCACCACGTCGAAGCTGTCGGCCAGCCGGATGCGGGTGCCGGCGGGCGGCGACTTCGACGCGCGCACCTGCGCGTACACGGTGCGCGTATCGAGCACCCGCTCGATCAACACTTCGACCTTGCCGCCGCTTTCCTTGACGCCGAAAAAGCGCGCCTTCAATACCCGCGTGTCGTTGAACACCAGCAAATCGCCGGACGACAATTGATCGACGATGTCGGCAAAGGAGCGGTCGACCAATTGCGCGCCGTCGACATGCAGCAGGCGCGACGCGCTGCGCTCGGGCAGCGGCGTTTGCGCGATCAAGTCGGGCGGCAAGTCGAAATCGAAGTCGGAAAGCGAATACATGCAGTAAAAATGGGAGCTAAAAATGGAGCCGATGGTGGCCTGCCGAAAAATCGGGAACTACCGCGATTCGGACCGGAAAAACCGCGTATTTTACGCCTTGCGGACAACTTCGCCCAATATACGCATCGCATAATCGTCGAAACCGCAGCAAAAACAGCCGGAGGTCTATCGATTTTGTGATCGAATCGGCACCGTTTGCTGCATAACTGTAATTATATACAGTACAATCACCCGATGGCTAAACCCAAAAAAGTTTCCGAATCCGCGCCGCGTTCGCGGCTGGACAAGATCAAGGACAAGCTGATCAAGCTGGGCCTGCGTTCGGACATGGATTTGGTGTTGCATCTGCCGCTGCGCTACGAGGACGAAACCCAGGTGTATCCGATCCACCAGGCGGCGCTGATGAGCGGCTCGACGCAAGTCGAAGGGGTCGTGACCGCATGCGAAGTGCAATTCCGTCCGCGCCGCCAACTGGTAGTGACGATTGCCGACGAGTCCGGCCAGTTGACGATGCGCTTCCTGAATTTCTACGGTAGCCAGACCAAGCAATTGGCCGAAGGCACGCGGGTGCGGGCGCGCGGCGAAATCCGGCAAGGCTTTTTCGGCGCAGAGATGGTGCACCCGATCTATAAAGTGATCCTGGAAGGCGCGCCGCTGCCAACCGCGTTGACGCCGATTTATCCAGCCGGCGAGGGGTTGCCGCAAGCGGCGCTGCGCAAATTGATCCTTGAGGCGATGGCGCGCATCGAATGGCAAGACACCTTGCCGGAGCCGCTGCGCGCTGCACTGGGTTTGCCGGCTTTCGAGTCCAGCGTGCGCTTGCTGCACAACCCGCCGCCGGCAGTCGACGAAGGCGCGCTCGGCGATCGCTCGCATCCAGCCTGGGTCAGGATGAAGTTCGACGAATTGCTGGCGCAACAATTGTCCTTGAAGCGTGCGCAAACCGCGCGCCGCGCCAAAGGTGCGGCGGCCTTGCCGCATATCGGCAAACTGTCGCAAGAGTTTCTCGCCAGTCTGCCGTTTCAACTGACCGCCGCGCAGCAGCGCGTGTTGGCCGAAATCCGCGCCGATTTGCGCGCCGCCTACCCGATGCAGCGCTTGCTGCAAGGCGATGTCGGCAGCGGCAAGACGGTGGTGGCGGCCTTGGCGGCGGCGCAAGCCATCGACAGCGGCTTCCAGGCGGTATTGATGGCGCCGACGGAAATCCTGGCCGACCAGCACTTCCGCAAGATCGCTGCCTGGATGGAGCCGCTGGGCGTCGGCGTGGCCTGGCTGACCGGCAGCCTGAAAAAGAAAGAGAAAACCGAGGCGCAGGCGCGCATCGAATCGGGCGCTGCGCAATTGGTGATCGGCACCCACGCGCTGATACAGGAAGGCGTGCAATTCGCCAAACTCGGCTTGGTGATCGTCGACGAACAGCATCGCTTCGGTGTCGGCCAGCGTCTGGCCTTGCGCAACAAGGGGCTGGATACGACCAACGCATTGGAAGAGCAGAAAACCGTGCCGCATCAATTGATGATGTCGGCCACGCCGATCCCGCGCACGCTGGCGATGACCTATTACGCCGACCTCGAAGTGTCGGTGATCGACCAATTGCCGCCGGGGCGCACGCCGGTCGTCACCCGCGTGATCGATCAGGAGCGGCGCGACGAAGTGATCGAGCGCGTGCATGCGGCGGCGCAGGAAGGGCGGCAAGTGTATTGGGTGTGCCCGCTGATCGAAGAATCGGAAGCGCTGCAACTGCAAACCGCGACCGATACCCACGCGATGCTGACGGCGGCCCTGGCCGATTTGCAAGTCGGCCTGGTGCATGGGCGCATGAAGCCGCTGGAAAAACAGCAAGTGATGGATGCCTTTACGCGGGCGGAAATCCAGGTGCTGGTCGCCACCACGGTGATCGAAGTCGGGGTCGACGTGCCGAACGCATCGCTGATGGTGATCGAACACGCGGAACGCTTCGGCTTGTCGCAACTGCATCAATTGCGCGGCCGGGTCGGGCGCGGGGCGGCGGCCAGCGCCTGCCTGCTGCTGTATCAAAGCCCGCTCGGGCCGACCGCCAAGCAACGCTTGCGCACCATGCGCGAGACCACCGACGGCTTCGAAATCGCCCGCACCGACTTGCAGATACGCGGTCCCGGCGAATTCCTCGGCGCCCGCCAGTCGGGGCAGGCGATGTTGCGCTTCGCCGATCTGGAAACCGATCAATGGCTGGTGGAACGGGCGCGCGACGCCGCGCACAAGCTGCTTGAGAGCGATCCGGCCACGGTCGAAGCCCATCTGGCGCGTTGGCTGGGGTCGCGCGAAGACTTTTTGAAAGTCTGACGTTACGCACTGGCGCTGAAAATCGCCCGGTACGAGTCCCCTCCCCTTTGCAG
Source organism: Burkholderiaceae bacterium (assembly GCA_031291325.1). Lineage (GTDB taxonomy): Bacteria > Pseudomonadota > Gammaproteobacteria > Burkholderiales > Burkholderiaceae_D > PKWO01. The sequence goes on along the minus strand of JARLJG010000001.1, from coordinate 89,100 downwards.
GGGGAGGGCTAGGGAGGGGGTAGAGCGGTCGAGACACTTGATGCGGTAATTTTGGCGCACTACCCCCATCCTAGCCTTCCCCCTGCAAAGGGGAAGGGACTCTTTCCTGGCATCTTCCAACATCAGTTAAGGTTTAAGCGCTGCCTGCACTAGCGCGGCAGACAATCCCTGTAAAATACGGTTCCAGGCTCACCAAGTCGGAATCCAGCATGACCCTCACAGAACTCAAGTACATCGTCGCCGTCGCCCGCCAAAAGCATTTCGGCCATGCGGCGGAAGCGTGCTTTGTCGCGCAGCCGACCTTGTCGGTCGCCATCAAGAAGCTGGAAGACGAGCTGGGAGTCGTGATTTTCGAGCGCGGCGGCACCGAGATCTCGACCACGCCGCTGGGCGCGCAAATCGTCGCCCAGGCCGAGCGGGTGCTGGAACAGACCGCTGCCATCAAGGAAATCGCCAAGCAGAACAAGGATCCGCTGGTCGGCCCGTTCCGGCTCGGCATCATCTACACCATCGCACCGTATCTGTTGCCGCAAATGGTGAAGAACATGATCGAGCGGGTGCCGCAGATGCCGCTGATTTTGCAAGAGAATTTCACGGTGCGCCTGCTCGAATTGTTGCGCCAGGGCGAACTGGATGCCGCCATCATGGCCCTGCCCTTCCCGGAACATGGCTTGATGGTGCAGCCGCTGTATGACGAACCGTTCGTGGTGGCCTTGCCGAAGCACCACGCGTGGGCCGAGCGCTCCAGCATCGATGCGCAAGACTTGAAATCGGAAACCATGCTGTTGCTCGGCAATGGCCATTGCTTCCGCGATCAGGTGCTGGAAGTCTGCCCCGAAATGTCGCGCTTTTCGACTACCGGCGACGGCATCGCCCGCACCTTTGAAGGCTCGTCGCTGGAAACCATCCGCCATATGGTGGCATCCGGTATCGGCATCACGGTCTTGCCACGGGCGTCGGTGCCCAATATGCAGGCAAACGACGGCATGTTGCGCTACGTGCCATTCTCCGCCCCGGCGCCGTCGCGCCGCGTGGCGATCGCCTGGCGCAAGAGTTTCACGCGCAACGCCGCCATCGAAGCGGTGCGGCAAGCGGTATTGGCGTGCGATTTGCCGGGCGTCGCCCTGTTGCGCGATTCTCCCGTTCTGGAAGGATGATTAAGCAAGGCAATGAATCGTCTCAAACTGTATATTCAACTTACCCGCCTCGATAAACCGATCGGCATCGTGCTGCTGTTGTGGCCCACGCTTGGGGCGTTGTGGCTGGCATCGAACGGCCAGCCGGATTGGCGCTTGGTCCTCATCTTCACGCTCGGCACGGTGCTGATGCGCTCGGCTGGATGTGCGGTCAACGACTATGCCGACCTCGATTTCGACAAATACGTCAAGCGCACCGCCGAACGTCCGCTCACCAGCGGCAAGCTGGCGGCATGGGAAGGACTGGCGGTGGCCGCGGCGCTCGCTTTGATCTCGTTCGCGCTGATCCTGCCGCTGAATCTATTGACCAAGGAGTTGTCGGTGGCGGCGGTGTCGATCGCCGCCAGTTACCCGTATTTCAAGCGTTTTTTTGCCATCCCGCAGGCGTATCTGGGCATCGCCTTCGGTTTCGGCATTCCGATGGCGTATGCCGCCGTGCAAGCCACGGTGCCGCCGGTGGCCTGGGCGTTGTTGGGCGCAAACATATTGTGGGCCATCGCCTACGATACCGAGTACGCGATGGTCGACCGCGACGACGACTTGAAAATCGGCATCAAGACCTCGGCCATCACCTTCGGACGCTTTGACGTGCTGGCAATCATGCTGTGTTACGCCGCAAGCGGCGTCATCGTTTTGCTGGTCGGCTGGCGATATGGCTTGCATACCTGGTTCCCGGCGGGCTTGCTGCTTGCGCTGGGCTGCGCGCTCTACCATTACACGCTGATTCGCGGACGCGAACGCATGCGCTGCTTCGCGGCTTTCCGGCATAACAATTGGTTGGGGGCGGCGGTGTTTGCGGGTATTGCATTGAATTTTGGGTTGTTTTAGAGATGCCCGTTAGTCGTAACGCAATCCATTTTCCAGGATGGCAAGCATTGTCGACAACGAACTCCGCAGCGTCTCGCAAGCTTTATCGAAGCTGGGGTGAAACGTAAGTGCCTCTACCGCCTCGAATTGTATGCGCAAGGGTTCGTACCTTTCGGAAAGTTGCTGGAAGATTGCCGTGGCGTGTCGAACCATGAACTGAGCGTTCTGCTCCAGAGAATCAGGATCTCTTTCGGCGATTAAAGCGAAGTCGAAAATATCGCGACCGGTAATTTTATCGCCCCGATGCCATAATTTTTTCGCGATTACTTCAACAGCCGTTTCCACTCGCACCTCGCGCCCGAAGATCGTGTGAATCTCGTATCCGGGGCTCGTCAGATTTGGAGCGGCAACGAAATCGATTTCGCCGGTTGCAAGATACAGCTTCACATACCCGGAGGTTTCGACATAGTCATCGGCGAGGGATTCCGCTACGTCGCTCAATCGCGGAGTGACAAAACCCAGCGACTGCGGGTCTGGCACGAAAATATCGATATCTTTGCTGTTGCGGTGCGCGTACCGTAGCATCAGCACCGTTCCGCCGCCAAACGTCCAGAATGGGTTCGCCCTGCCGTGACGGGCGATCTCGTCAACCAGCGACAAGGCATGCTGAAACAGACCTTCCCATGTTTTGGGCAGGTCTGATGTGGCATGGATCAGAACGCCTTTCTGCGGGTCTTCCATTGATTCGCCCATTGATGAAGGTTCTTCATTATCTTTTTCGGGGGCGCATCGACGGTCGCCGCTTCAAAAACGGCTTTGACGACCACCGGCAACGGCGTCTCATCTAGCAGAGACATCAAATGCGCATGATAGCGCGCTGGTGCCTCACCGGAACGCAAAATCTGGGAAAGCGTTTCTGCGGACATGACTTCCTTATAGCTCGTGCTGATCGAGCGAGCCGCCACCGCCAGCGCGCTTTTCATGCCAGGCAATTGCTGTATTTCCATGTCGACCCCAAGAACTTCAAATATACCCTTCAACTTATTGAATCCAATGTCGTTGATGGTGCCGTTTTCCAGTTGATTGATCGTCACCCGCGACAGGCCAGTGAGCCGTGCAAGCTGCTCTTGCAATAGGCCGGCTTCAATGCGTTTCGAGTGAATTTTTTGACCAATTTCAACAAGATTCATTGTGCAATCGCCAATTAATGTTAAATATACTTAACATTATAGGAATCGATTACAGAAACGCAACTGAAATTTCGCGTACCGGCTTAACGCGAAGGTCGACTATGTATTCCTTGAAGCCTACTACACGTCAAGCGGCGCGAACGAATCTTGAAATGCGCGAAGATTAACCCTAGAAACGGCAGCTAGCCGCGCCCGAATTCGTCGCCCAACTCCTTGCCGCGCTGCGCCGCCGCGTGCAATGCCCGCACGATGCCATCCTTGACGCCGCTCGCATCCATGCTGGTCAAGGCCGCATAGGTGGTGCCGCCCTTGGAGGTCACGCGCTCGCGCAATAGCGCGACCGGCTCGCTCGCTTGTGCGGCCAATTGCGACGCGCCGGTAAAGGTGGCAATCGCCAATTGCGTTCCTTGCTCGGGCGTCAGGCCCATTTCCTGCGCCGCCTGTTGCATCGCCTCGATGAAGTAAAACACGTAAGCCGGGCCGCTGCCCGACACAGCGGTGACCGGATCGATCAACGCTTCGTCGTCCAGCCAGACGGTGGCGCCGACCGAACGCAGGATGGCGTCGGCGATGTCGCGCTGCTCTGCGGTCACGCCGGCCATCGCCACCATGCCGGCAATCCCTTGCCCGATCAAGGCGGGCGTATTCGGCATGCTGCGCACAATCGCTTGATGCCCGTTCAACCAGCGCGACAAATCGGCCGCGCGGATGCCGGCTGCAATCGACAAGACCAGTTGCGCGCCGATCTGCGGCGCCAGCAGCGCTGCCACTTCCTTCATTTGCTGCGGCTTGACTGCCAATACGACCACGTCGGCAGCGCCTATGGCCGCATCGACCCGATCCGAGGTGGCGACGCCGAACTGTTGCGCCAGCTTTGCCAGCGCATCGGCATTCGGATCGACCACGTGGATATTTGCCGCATCCGTCAACTTGCCAGCCAAACCGCCGATCAACGCGGTGGCCATGTTGCCGCCGCCGATGAAACAGATTTTCAAATCGCTTTTCATGTTCTTTTTCCAAAAATTGCAGTGCCTACCCGCACGATCGTTGCGCCTTCGGCGATCGCTGCGCTCATATCCGCCGACATACCCATCGATAGCGTATCCAACGGCAAGCCCTGCGCCCGCAAGGTCTCGTAGAGTTGATACAGTTGCCGAAACGGCACGCGCTGCTGCTCGAAAGTCGCAGCCGGTTCCGGGATCGCCATCAATCCGCGCAATGTGAGGCGAGGCATGGCGGCGACCGCTTGCGCCAACGGCAGCAACTCTTCAGGCGTGACGCCGCTTTTCGTTGACTCGCCGCTAATATTAACTTGCAAACAAACATTGAGCGGCGCTAGATGTGCGGGACGCTGTTCGGCCAGCCGATGCGCGATTTTCTCGCGTTCGATGGTATGCACCCAATCGAAATTCTCGGCGATTTGCCGCGTCTTGTTGCTTTGAATCGGGCCGATGAAATGCCATTCAAGCAATAAATCGGGCCGGTCGCGGCGCAACTCCGCAATTTTATCCACCGCTTCTTGCACGTAATTTTCGCCGAACGCGCGCTGACCGGCTTGCGCCGCCTCGATCACGGCATCGGCGCCGAAGGTTTTTGATACCGCAAGTAAAATGACGGTATTGGGGTCGCGCACGGCACTGCGCGCGGCCGCAATAATCTGTGCATGCACGGCTTGCAAGTTGTTGGGGATTGAGGACATAATCGACAGACTTTTTAACAGGTGAGCGCGCGAAGGCAAGCCCTAACCGGCGCGTTGCCTAATTTTTTCCAGCCCAAGGATTATAAATGGACATTTCCGAACTCTTGGCATTTTCGGTCAAGAATAATGCATCCGATTTGCACCTGTCTTCCGGTTTGCCGCCGATGATCCGCGTGCACGGCGACGTGCGCCGCATCAATTTGCCGCCGCTCGAACACAAAGACGTGCATGGCATGATTTATGACATCATGAACGACGGCCAGCGCAAGGCCTATGAAGAAAACCTGGAATGCGACTTTTCCTTTGCCATTCCCGGCCTGGCCCGTTTTCGTGTCAACGCATTCAACCAGGATCGCGGCGCGGCTGCGGTGTTGCGTACCATTCCATCGAAAATTCTCAGCCTAGAAGCGCTGAATTGCCCAAGAATCTTTACCGATCTGTCGCTCAAGCCGCGCGGCTTGGTGCTGGTGACCGGCCCGACCGGTTCCGGCAAGTCGACCACGCTGGCGGCGATGGTGAACCACGTCAACGAAAACGAATACGCGCATATCCTGACCATCGAAGACCCGATCGAATTCGTGCACGACTCCAAGAAATGCCTGATTAACCAGCGCGAAGTCGGCCCGCACACGCATTCGTTCAGCGCGGCACTGCGCTCGGCGCTGCGCGAAGACCCGGATGTCATCCTGGTGGGCGAATTGCGCGATCTGGAAACCATTCGCCTGGCCTTGTCGGCGGCGGAAACCGGCCACCTTGTGTTCGGCACCTTGCATACGTCGTCGGCGGCCAAGACCATCGACCGTATCGTCGACGTTTTCCCCGGCGACGAAAAGGAAATGGTGCGCGCGATGTTGTCGGAATCCTTGCAGGCGGTGATTTCGCAGACCTTGTTGAAGACCAAGGATGGTTCGGGCCGTGTAGCCGCGCATGAAATCATGGTCGGCACGCCGGCCATCCGCAACCTGATCCGCGAAGCGAAAGTCGCGCAAATGTATTCTGCCATCCAGACCGGCAGCAACATGGGCATGCAAACGCTGGACAGCAACTTGACCGAACTGGTCAAACGCAACGTCATTTCGGGCGCCGTCGCGCGCAGTGCCGCCAAAACTCCGGAAAATTTCCCCGGCTGAACGAATTTCGACTTAGGGCTTATACTGAAACAACTTGTGGGTTTGGGCGCCGGCCGCAATCCAAATGTGCAGGTTGTTTCAGGGCAAGTCATTACCATCGGCACGACTAAGGAATCACAATGGAACGCGACCAAGCTACCAAATTCATGTTCGATTTGCTGCGCCTGATGCTCAGCAAGAACGGCTCCGACTTGTTTATCACCACCGATTTTCCACCTGCTTTCAAAATCGACGGCAAGGTCACGCCGGTCTCGAACCAGCCGTTGACTTCGAGCCATACGGTCGAATTGGCGCGCGCGATCATGAACGACAAGCAGTCGGCGGAATTTGAAGCGACCAAGGAGTGCAACTTCGCGATCAGCCCCGGCGATCTCGGACGCTTCCGCGTGTCGGCCTTCGTCCAACAGGGAAAGGTCGGCCTGGTATTGCGCACCATCACCACCGCAATCCCGAAGATCGACGACCTCGGTGTGCCGCAGGTGCTAAAGGAAGTGGCAATGACCAAGCGCGGGCTGGTCATCATGGTGGGCGCGACCGGCTCCGGCAAGTCGACCACCCTGGCGGCAATGGTCGGCCATCGCAACGAAAACAGCTTCGGCCACATCATCACGATCGAAGACCCGGTCGAATACATCCATCCGCATCGCAATTGCATCGTCACCCAGCGTGACATAGGCTCCGATACCGCCGATTGGAACGTGGCCCTGAAGAATACCTTGCGGCAAGCGCCGGACGTGATCCTGATCGGCGAAATCCGCGACCGCGATACGATGGATTATGCGATTGCCTTCGCCGAAACCGGCCATCTGTGCCTGGCTACCATGCATGCGAATAGCTCCAATCAAGCGCTGGACCGCATCATCAACTTCTTCCCGGAAGAACGGCGGCAGCAATTGCTGATGGATTTGTCGTTGAATCTGAAGGGCATGATTTCGCAGCGCCTGATTCCGCTGCGCGATACCAAGGGGCGTTGCGTGGCGGTCGAAGTGATGTTGAATTCGCCGTTGATATCGGACTTGATCTTCAAGGGCGACGTCCACGAGATCAAGGAAATCATGAAGAAATCGCGCGAAATCGGGATGCAGACCTTCGACCAGGCGCTATTCGACTTGTACGAACAAGACAAGATTTCCTACGAAGATGCATTGCGCAACGCCGACTCGGTCAACGACTTGCGCCTGGCCATCAAACTCAGAAGCAAAGACGCCCGCACCCGCGATTTGAGCAAGGGCACCGAACATTTGGGGATTATATGAGCACAGCGTACGAATTCAGCGCCGACAGCCTTGCCGGCCAGCCGGTCGACCTTGCGCAATATCGTGGCAAGGTGCTGTTGATCGTCAACACCGCCAGCAATTGCGGCTTCACGCCCCAATATGAGGGATTGGAAAAGGTCTATCGGCGATTCAAGGACAAGGGCGTTGAGGTGCTGGGCTTCCCGTGCAACCAGTTTGGCGGACAGGAGCCGGGTGGCGCGGACGAAATCGGTGCTTTTTGCCAGAAAAATTATGGCGTCACCTTTCCCATGTTTGCCAAGATCGAAGTCAACGGCGACAACGCACACCCGCTGTTCCAATTCCTCAAATCCGAGGGCCGTGGCATCCTGGGCAGCGAAAAAATCAAATGGAATTTCACCAAGTTTCTGGTGAAGAAGGACGGTTCGGTTTTCAAGCGCTACGCGCCGCTGACCCCGCCCCAGGATTTGCTGGCTGACATCGAGAAATTGTTAGCCGAATAGGACTGCTTGCGCATCGCCTTTTTGCGATGCGGGAATCGGCGTCATAAAATCAACTGCCCCTCGGTGAATCCGGCCCGCGTTGTCCGCCCGGACGACCGGTATGCGGCTGGGGAACATTGGCGGGTGCTTGCACATCGCCCTGCCCGGCCGGATTTGGCGGCGGTGACGGCGCATTGGGCGCTCCGCCCGGCACCGGTGTCGACATGCCTGTCGGCGCCGCTGCGGGCGTCTGTGGAGTCGCGCCAAGCGGCGATTCGGCCCTCGTTTGCGGCGCTGTCGCCGGCAATTCGACGCGTTTCACCACGCCGCCATCCAACAGCAGCACATATTGGGAATGCACTTCTTTCACCGTAACGCCCGGCATCAGTTCGGCATTGACGCGCACCGCCTCAGCCGGCTTGCTGTCGGCGACCAGGATGGCGACGCTCTCCAGCGCATTTTTCGCGACCACCACCCCCTTCAACTGGAAATTGCTGGCTGCCGCGACCGCCGTCGCGCGCCCGCCAAACAAGCCGAAAGCGGCTTCCAGGCCAAGCTCCGGCTTGCCGGCCGGCCTAGGTATCGCCACCGGGCGCGGCGCGGGTTTGAACAATTGCATTGTCCAGAATGTTGCGGACGCGCACAGGCCAACGAACAACACGAAACTCACGAATATTGGCCAGCGTTTCATTCAATCCCTTTCAATTAATTTAACGCACCAGCTGATTGATCTCGATGATCGGCATCAGCACCGCCAGCACGATCAACAACACCACCACGCCCATCGCCAAAATCAGCGCCGGCTCCAGCAGGCCGGCAATCGTCATCGCGCGCCGTTCCAGATCCGCTTCCTGCGCACTGGCGGCGCGATCGAGCATGGCCGGCAATTCGCCGGTGATTTCCCCGGCGCGTATCATATGAATCAGCATCGGCGGAAAATGCTTGTGCGCGGACAATGCGCGCGCCAGGCTGACGCCTTCGCGCACGCTGGCTGTCGCTTCTTCCACTTGTTCGCGCATGGCGACATTGGACAAGGTATCGCGGCTGGTTTGCAGCGCGCGCAAGATCGGCACGCCCGAGCCGGTGGTAATTGCCAGCGTGCTGGCGAAACGCGAGGTGTTCAGGCTGCGCTCGAATTTGCCGTACAAGGGCGCAGTCAACAGCCAGGTATGCCAGCGCCGCTTGATCGCCGGATTCTTCAATGCGCTGCGCCAGCCGAAGGCGGCGGCGACGATCAAGATCAGCGCGATCCAGCCGTCGCTGCGCACGAAGTCCGATATCGCCAGCATTGCCACCGTCAGGAACGGCAGCTTTTGCTTGGTATTGGCAAACACCGAGACGATCTGCGGCACCACGTAAGTCAGCAAGAAGATCACGATGGCGAACGCTACCACCGTGACAATGGCGGGATAAGTGAACGCCAGCTTGACCTTTTGCACCAGCGCGTTGCGCCGTTCGATGAAGTCGGCCAGGCGCGACAACACGCGCGACAATTGCCCGATCTGCTCGCCCGAGGCCACCAGCGCCCGATAAATTTCGGCAAAGTCGCGCGGGTGCTGCGACAACGCGTCCGACAGCGACGAGCCGCCCATGACTTCCGCCCGGATCGATGCGATCAGGTCGCGCACGAACGGTCGTTCCGCCTGTTCCAGCAACGCGGTAAAGGCTTGCTCCAGCGGCAGACTGGCTTCCAGCAGGCTGGCCAATTGCCGTGTGAATAGCGCCAGTTCGACAGTCGACAAGCGGTCGCCGAAGGCGCGCGCCTTGGTTTGCCCGGATTCGTCTAGCTGCGTGGTAATCGGGTCGACCGCGATCGGCGCCAGCTCGCGCGCGCGCAGATCGGCGCGCGCGGCGCGCACGCTATCGGCGTTGACCACGCCTTTCTTGGTATTGCCGTTGGAATCGACGGCTTCGTAACGAAATGCCGGCACCTGTCAGCACCCTTCCGTCGCGGCCGCGACGGCCCGCGGCGCGTTTGCGCATCGTGTCATTTGGTATTTTCCTTGGTCACGCGCAGCAGTTCGGCGTGCGTCGTCACGCCTTGCGTCAACCAACGCTCGCCGTCTTCGCGCATGGTGTGCATGCCGTCCTTTTGCGCGGCGGCGCGTATGTCCGCTTCCGAGGCCTGACTATGTATTTGCGCGCTGATGGCGTCGGTGGTTTGCAGCAATTCGTAGACGCCGACCCGCCCGTGATAGCCGGTCTGCCCGCATTTTTCGCAACCGACCGCGACCCATTGATGGCCGTCGTGCGCCTTGCAATGCTCGCATAATTTGCGCACCAGCCGCTGCGCAACGACGCCGAGCAAGGACGACGACAACAGGAACGGTTCAATCCCCATATCGAGCAAACGGGTGATGGCAGCCGCCGAGTCGTTGGTATGCAATGTCGCCAGCACCAGATGCCCGGTCAGCGACGCCTGCACCGCGATCTGCGCGGTTTCGAGGTCGCGGATTTCGCCGATCATGATGACATCCGGGTCTTGCCGCAAAATCGCGCGCAAGGCCTTGGCAAAGGTCATTTCGATGCGGGCGTTGACTTGCGTCTGCCCAACCCCCGGCAACTCGTATTCGATCGGGTCTTCGACCGTCAAGATATTGGTGGTGCTGGCGTTCAGGCGCGACAGCGCTGCGTACAAGGTGGTGGTCTTGCCGGAGCCGGTCGGCCCGGTGACCAGCACGATGCCGTGCGGCTGGCCGATCAATTCGTCGAATTGCGTCAACACTTCCGCGCTCATGCCCAGGTGCTTCAAGTCGAGGCGCCCGGCTTCCTTGTCGAGCAGACGCAATACCGCGCGTTCGCCATGTCCGGTCGGCAAGGTCGACACGCGCACGTCGACCGGCTTGCCGCCCACGCGCAAGGTGATGCGACCGTCTTGCGGCAGGCGCTTTTCCGCGATATCCAATTGCGCCATGATCTTGATGCGCGAAATCAGCGATGCATGGATCGCCTTTTTCGGGCGCACCACGTCGCGCAGCGAACCGTCGATGCGAAAGCGCACCACCGAAATCTGCTCGAACGGCTCGATGTGGATATCCGACGCCTCTTCCCGCAAGGCCTGGGTCAGCAACGCGTTAATCATGCGGATCACCGGGGCGTCGTCGGCCGATTCCAACAAGTCTTCGATGGCCGGCATATCCAGCATCAGCTTGGCCAGATCGAGATCGGATTCGACTTCGTCGACCACTTGCGCGGCGTCGCCGCCGGAGCCGGCATAGGCTGCGGCGATTGCCTGCTCCAGCGCTTCGCGCGAGAGCATCTTGAGCTTGACGCGCCCATAGCGCCGGCTCACTTCAGCGATGGCGGTCGGCGAGGTCGCCTCCGAGACCCAGACTTCGACAGCCGGCGCGACGCCGCCATCGACAGCATCGCCGCGCCGCGCCAACAACGTGAAGTCGCGCGCGAACGAATAGGGCAAAAGACGGGCTTGGGTCATTATTGTTTTGGCTTGGTAGTCAGGTCGATCAATGGAGTATCGGTCGCGGCAGGCGCGACAGGTATCACGCCACTGGCGCTTGGCACGATCTTCACTAACCCGCCGCCGCCGACATTGCCGTTTTGGTCAGGCGGCAGGATCGGCGCAGGATAGTTTTGCAATACCGTGGACTGCTTGGGTTGCGTGAGTTTTTGTTCGTTGCGCACGTAATCGTAACGATCGGCAGTCACCTTGGCGCTTTGCTCGGCGCTGCGGATGACGATCGGCCGCAAGAAGATCATCAGATTGGTCTTGCTGCGGCTGCGGGTCTTGTATTTGAACAAGTTGCCGATCAGGGGAAGATCGCCCAATCCCGGCACTTGCTCGTTGGTGTCGCTGACGCTGTCCTGGATCAAGCCGCCCAACGCAATAATCTGGCCGTCGTCCACCAATACATTGGTGGTAATCGAACGCAGATTGGTAATCAATCCGGCCGAATTGGTTTGCGTGGAGTCGATGCTGGACGATTCCTGGTAAATCGACATTTTGATGGTGCCGCCTTCGGAAATCTGCGGCCGCACGCGCAATTTCAAACCGATGTCCTTGCGGTCGACGGTCTGAAACGGGTTGGATGAGCCGGAACTGGTAGTAGTGTATTGGCCACTGACCAAGGGAACGTTCTGGCCGACGATCACGGTCGCTTCTTCGTTGTCGAGCGTAATCAGATTCGGCATCGACAGGATATTGGACGCATTGTCGCTGGCAATCGCGTGGGCGATTGCACCCAGGGTCAACTGCCCGCCGACCTCTTTGAATATCCCGAGCGACAGTCCGTTACCCGGCAGCGAGGAACTCGAACTGGAGCTCGATGAGCTGCTGGTATAGGCTGACGCCAAGTCAAGCAAATTGTTGCCACCGGAGGAAAAGGACGTAACGCTGCCAACCCGATACCCGCTATTGGAGTTGCCCGACAGCGCCGCAAACTGCACGCCCAATTCGGACTCCAGCGAGTCGGTCACTTCGACGATCAGCGATTCGATATACACCTCGGCCCGGCGCGCATCCAATTGGTCGATCACAAAACGCAGGTTGCGATAGACGGTGTCGCTGCAGGTGATGATCAAGGTATTGGTTGCCTGGTCGGCCTGAATGAAACCGGCGGCGCCACCGCCCGGCAAGGTCGAAGGCGATGCCGGCGTCGATGCCGGTATGGTAGTGCCAGCGCCGTTGCCATTGCTGCCGGAAGTCGGCGAAGTCGGCGCCGTCATCGGCGTCTGTGCCGCGCCGTTCTGGGCGCCGCTCGTTCCCGACGAACTGCCCGACGCCGAATCGGAGGACACCACCGCCCGCAGCGTCAGCGCAAGCTTCATCGCATCGGCATTTTTCAGGTACACGACATGGACATTGCCAGGCAACGCGGTCGGCTGGTCGAGCTTGGCAATCAAGGATTTGGCCAGGTTGGCGCGCGCGTCCGATGGCGCCTTGATCAACACCGCATTGGTGCGCGGATCGGCGGTCAGGATTATCTTGCCAGCGTCGGGCGCGCCGCCGGTGGCAGGCTCCAGCAATTTATTGATCATGATCGCGATATCGCTGGCAATCGCATATTTGATCGGCACGATGTCGATGTCGGCAGTGGAAGGGCCGTCGAGCGCGGCGATGATCTTGCTCAAGCGCTTCAGATTGTCGGCATAATCGGTGACCACCAGCGTGTTATTGCCGACGTTGGCATTGATGGTGTTGTTGGGCGAAATCAGCGGCCTCAGCACGGTCACCAGATTGGTGGCCGACTCGTAGTTCAGGCGAAAAATTTCGGTCGCGATCTGGTCGCCTTTGACCGCCGCGACTTCGGCTGGGCCGACTTGCAGTTTGGCATCTGCTTCCGGCACGACTTTGGTGAAGCCGTCAGCCACCACCACCGTGAAGCCTTGCAGGCGCAGCGCGGAAATCAACAGGCGATAGGCATGCGCCTTATCGACCGGCTTTTCCGCCACCAGCGTAATGGTTCCCTTGACGCGCGGATCGATAATGAAGGTAGTGTTGGTGTAATGACCGATCGCCTTGACCACCGACTCGATGTCGGCGCCGACAAAATTGAGGGTGGCCTCGTCGGCTGTCGGGTCCTGCGCGAACACCGGCTGCGCCGTCGCCAGCGTGCAACATACCGCCGCCGCAGCGCTCAAACGACGCCAATCGTTTCTCTTTTTAAACGGCACTGCAAATCGATTGTCTTTTTTCATAGCTTTAACGCGTACACGTCCTTATTACCGTCTCTCTGATGCTGACCCAGCAAATTGAGTAAATTTGCCAACTTTTGTTCCTGTCCTTCTTCGGCTTCCGCCTTGCCTGAAAAATGGAACCTGCCGTTTGCCACCGTGCCTTTACCGCTCAACAACATCGGACCGCTGGCAGTTTTCAACTCCATGATCGCATCGGTTCCGCTCCACACCAGCGTGATCCGATAAGCTCCCAGCGGCTTGATCGGCGACAGCCGCGAAGCGATATCGTCCAGGTCCAGACTCATGCTGCCGGTCAGCGCGACCGCGTCACCCTGCCGCACCAACAGCAACGGCCCCCAGGACAGTTTCATCTGCCCGGTCATTTGTATCGTATTCAACGGCGCACCCAGCCCGGCCAAGCGCTCGGCTGGCAGATCCAGCGCCGCCGCGCCGATTTGCCATTGCGACCAACTGCCGCCAATTTGCACCGCTTGCGACAGGGCCGACGCATTTTCCAGCTCTGCATCCACCCGGCCAACCAGCAGCAACGGCGAAATGCGCCACGAAAAACGGCCCGGCAACAAAGGCGCGACCGGGTCGTTCTTGCCCGGCGCCGCGCCGACAAACGCCGATCCGCGCCATAGTGTGCCTTGCGCGTCGCCCAGCGTCAAACGTCCGCCGGTTTGCCGCTCCAACGCATACGATAGCCAGGCCGCCGGGCAAAAGGCCAACATGGTCAGCGCCACCGTCAGCAGTGCTGCGGCGGACCATATCACGAAGCGGCGCATGGTTTTCCTCGGTCAGCCACTCTATTCCCCGCTTCTTTGCTGCTTCAGCGTCAAGGTCGCATTCACCATGTCGGTTTGCGGCAAGGCGATGAAATTGGCGTCGACCACGGTCAAGTGGGAAACCTTTTGCTGATCGTCGAGCCATTCCAGCAAGCCGGCAAACGAAACCGGATTCAATTGCACGCGCACCATGTCGTCGGTCACCGCCAGGGTTTGCGGCTTCATGCCGCGACTGGCAAACGACGCCGCCAGGGTTTCTTGCGACAGCGGCGGCGCTTCCGCCGCGCCGCCGGTGCTCAGTTCGGCCGCCTGTTTCGACAAAGCCTGCATTTCCGCTGCCTGCTGGCGCAATCCCGGCAACGCCTCGCTCAGTTTCTGCCGCCCTCCCAGGGCCGGGCCGAAGAAAATCGCATAGACAAGGAGCGTCGCCAATGCGGCTGCGCCGACGCGCAAGATGGTGCGCTCGCGTTCGTTGCGGCCATTCCAGAAAGTCGCAGCCGACGCGTTGACTGCACTCAACAAACCCGTTTTCATTTAAGGCTCCCGATCTGCCACACGCCATTCGACTGGCTGTTCAGGCTCAGGTTGCGCGTCGCCAGCGCAGCCTTCACCTTGTCTTGCGAAAGCTTGCTGTCCGGCTTGACGCGCACCAGCAAATTGCGTTCGCGATATTCAATCGACGCGATTGGCGACGCCGCTGCGCCCGCGCCCGAGGCCGGATGCTGGGACGCCAGCACTTCGGCGAAATTGGCGGCAAGCTGTCCAAAATCGTCCGGCTCGGCGCGCCCTGCGTTGCGTTGCGCCTGGTCGATCTTCTTATGCATCTGCGCCAACGGATCGAGGATCACGGTCTCTTTCGGGAACGCCGACCTATAGGTCTGGACCATCCCGGTGCGCAGGGTGGCGGCCTCGCGCTTCATGTTCCACCAGTCGATGTTCAAGCCCAACGCGTTGATCGCTAAGACAGCGCCGGTCAGCGCAATCGCCCATCGCCATTGCCGCCAATTGACTTGCGGTCCGCTGCCGGCCCCCAAGCCGGACAGCAAGTTCAAAGACGCGCGGCCGGCGCCGGCGATCCAATGCGACCAGTTGTCGGCGAATACGGTTATGCCGGACTCGCCCGCCTGCGCATCGTCGGCAAAGTCGTTGGCGTAGGCCTGCCGATAGCCGATCACATGGTTGTGCGGCACATACAGGGTAATCGGCATCGCAGGCGCCAGTGCCCGCAATGCGGCACGCACTTCTTGCGCGGCATCGTCGGAAGATTCCGGCATGATCGGCAAGCCGACGCCGTTTTGTTCGGACAGGCGCAGCGTCAGGTCGATATCGACGCCTTGCTCCGCAATCGCCGCGGTCACGCTGCCCTCGCGGTATGGCAGGCACAGTTGCGCCGGCACCGCCACCAAGGTGCGGGCGCCGAAGCCGGTAAACGCTTTCGACAGGATGTCCAGCCAGCCGCGCTGCACCACCGCTGCCGTGCGCAAGCCGTCCGCCAAATTGCCGGGCACGACCACGCATTCGTCCGGGTCGGCCATCAACTGGTCTTCCACCAGATTCGGCAAGACCAGCCTTAACCTGGCAGCCGACAACGGCGGCGTCTTGACGCGCAATAAAGTAACGTCGCTGGCGGCCAGCACCAGCACTACCCGCTGCGCGGACGCCACCGCGCCGGCCAGTTCGGACAAGGGTGCGATTCCTTCCCGCTCGACCACATCGGCGGGCGACGCCAGCGCGAACGGGCATGGCAGGGCCAACCAATGTTCAGCCGCCTCGGCGGCAGCTTTGGACGGCAGGCGTATAAACAATGTGCTCAAAGTGTTCCGTTCCCTGTGTCGGATTGCTCAATTTTGTCGGGTCCAAATAATCGTCGTATTGGTCCCATTGCGCTGGATCAGCGATTGTACGTCGAGTGCGGCGCGGCTCAAGCGTACTTTTCCGTTCACCAGAAAATAATTTGTCTTGACATCGATGGTATTGGCCCCGAATCCCTGGGTTTTCCCGCCCAATTTCGAGGTGAAATCGCCAACGCTGCTATAGTAAGTCCGCCGCGCCACCAAGCTGCTGGCATCTGCCAGGGCCAGGTCGGGAACGATCGCGCTCAATACTTCAGCCGGCGCGGTATTCACGTTGACCGGCGTTACCGTCGGCAACACTTCCACATAATCTTTTAATTTTGCCAATATCTGCGGTGAAAAACCCGGCACCGCCAGCAAATCTTCGCGCTGGGTCAGGCCCAGCGGTTCGCTGCTGGCGCCTGATCCCGAGGTCGGCACGGCGCCGCTGACCGATGCCGTCGACGACGTGGTCGGCATCAGGGTGGCGTTGGAAGCGTTCGCCGCTGCGGTCGTGGCCGCCGCTGCCGCAGATGCTGCGGCGGCAGCGGCCTGCGTCTGACCGCTGGCCTTTTGCGCGGTCTGCATCATGGTTGCGGTGGCTTGCGCCAGCGACGAATTCAAGCCCAAATTGTCCAGCAAGCGCGCAAACGCGGTCAACTGCGCCTGATTGATCACGCTGCCGACACAAAGATTGGTCAAATTCAGGTGCGCTTGGGCATCGACCATGTTCCCAGACAAGGTCGCATCGCTGGCATCTTCCTCGCCGCGATTGTCGTCGACATATTGATCCAGGCGCGTGTCTTCCAGCGGCACCGACCACGGTTCGCCCAGATAATCGACGTTTGAATTGCGCGCGTCTTCGCGCAAGACCAGGCGCGCCCAATCGAGCGCGCCGCGCAATATCCATTGCTTTTGCAACTGCAACCGCTGATTTTCAATCGAGCGGACTTGCACCTGCTGTTGCCAAAACAGGCTGGCGACAATCGTAATGGCCAGGGTCGTCAACAATAGCGCGGTAATCACCGCCACGCCGCGTTGCGCATCGAAGGCCCGCATGGGCGACCTCATACCGGCCCCACCAGGAAGGATTTGATCATCACCGCATCGCTCGACTTGGTCCGCAGCGACACTTCCAGCCCGCGCAACGCATTCGGATTGCTGGTCTGTCCCGGCGTGGCGGCCACTGTCGTGGTCGATGCCGTCGCATTGGTCTGCCAGGGTCCGTTGCCCAGCCACATGCGCATCGCCATGCTGGTCACGCCGGTCTGCAGCACCACTGGCGGCACTTGGTCGGCAGTATTGTCGGCGGTATCGTCGGCAGTCGAACTCCAGAGCGAGTCCAACTGCTTCAGGTCGCGGGTCGGCTGCGATTCGCGGCGCGTCAGGATCCCGTCTTTCAAGCGATACACCACCACTTCCAGGCGCGACGGCTGATCGTCGACAAACACGGTGCGCACCAGCCGCAAGCGCTCGCCATCTGCAAGCAATTGCGGCCGGCTGTTGCCAATCACCGTCAGCGGCGCAACGGCGGCGCAATCGCTTTGCATTTGGGCGAAGGTCAATTGCATGTCGCGGGTTTGCTCCAGCTGCTCGGTCAAACTGACACGCGCGCGAATGATGCCATCCAGCCCGCGCCAACCCAGCACCGCGACTATCGCCAGGATGCCGATGGCCACCAGCAATTCGATCAGCGTGAATCCGCGCGCCTTCATCGCGGCACCAATTGATTGAGTTTGACGATGCGGCGCTCGGGAAAGCTGGCTTCGGCGACGCCAACTTCGACCCGGCGAAACAGCGGGTTGGGCGTCGACATGACCTTTTCGTGGCAAACCAGTTGCAGGTCGCTCTGCGGGCAGTCGAAATCGCGCTCGCCGATATCGGGAAACTCGCTGCCGAGGCGGATTTGCGTGAGCCGGTTTTCCGCCGACCAGGTTGCCATCATCGACGCCCGCAAGTCGTTGCTGTTTTGCGTCAGGCTGCCGACCGCGCGCAGGCATGCGCCCAGGGCCGTGCCGACGATCACCAGCGCCACCAACACCTAGAGCAGCGTAAAACCGGCGGCGCTGCGGCGGCGGTCGAACTGGGCGCAGGCGCGAGCGTTTGTCATGTTCATTCGACGTTGAAATGGCCGATGCCGTCGGCACGGATGGCGACCGCATCTTCGCCGACCGACATGGTCAGCACAAACGGTTTATCGACCGGTTCGCGGCCAAAAACTATCCATAGCGGATCGTTGCCGGTCACCGGCACCGGATTCATCGCCAGTCCCACCGGAGCAACTTTAAACTCGCGTTCGCGCATCAAATCGTCGTCCGTAATCGGCTCCCAGCCATTTTCGTTGCGCACCTGGAAGCTATAGCGGTCGGCGTTGGCTTCAAAGGCGACCGGCCGATTGCGCACAATCGCTTCGTCGCGGGCCGCCTGCAATAACAGGGCGATCCGGCGCGCTTCGTTTTGCAAATTTTTCTGGCTGCTGGGCATCGCGCTAAACGACACCATGCCCAAGGTGATGCCGACGATCACCACGACCACCAGCAACTCCAGCAAGGTGAAGCCGCGCATAACGCCTGCGCGGAGCAGAACATTGTCGCTCCGCCGCGCGCCGGAAAATCTGCTTAATTCCACGAACCTATCGTGGTATCGGGGCCGCCGCTGCTGTTGCCGCTGCCTGCCTGACCATCCGGGCCATAGGAAAATACATCCACTTCGCCATGCAATCCGGGCGCCAGGTATTGGTACGGATTGCCCCACGGGTCCTTCGGCAGTTTTTCGGTATAGCCGCCAGTTTTCCAGCCGTTGGCGGTCGGCCCGGACGTCGGCTTGGCGATCAATGCCTGCAAGCCTTGTTCGGTGGTCGGGTAACGCTGGTTATCCAATTTATACAGCTTGAGTGCCGACATCAGCGTCGCGATATCGGCTTTGGCCGCCGTGATGCGCGCATCGTCGGCGCGCCCCATCAGCTTGGGCACGATCAACGCGGCCATGATCCCCATGATGACCACCACCACCATAATTTCAATCAAGGTAAACCCGCGTGCGGCCAGTGAGCGACGCGGTCTCAGGTCATTATTCAAGGATAAAGATCTCATGGAAATGTCATTTTAAAAATAATTGCGACGATAACAAACCGTGAGTATATCGCCGAAGCGCGCATTGTTACACGCGCATCCCTATAAATCCACTGCGCCGCCACGATTGGGCGCGCCGCAGCAATGATTAGAGTGCTGCGTCGGATTTCGGCGGCAATCGAATTTCACGAAAAGCAAAACTATGACCGCACAAGTCGGAAAAAGTGCCCGCCTGAAATAAAAAATGTAGTAACCGGCGATTACCCGCAAACGACTGGCCGGGCGAACAATGGACACTCCACATAACAACCCAGAAGCTGATGTCGTCGCGCAACAAGTCATCAAACCGTCATATGAATGACCTGCAGCGTTGCCCCACCAGCCTCTATCCAAGGAGACAGTCATGGCTGCAAAGAAAATTCTGATGCTGGTTGGCGATTTTGGCGAAGACTATGAAATCATGGTTCCATTTCAAGCCCTACTGGCAGTGGGACATGAAGTGCATGCGGTTTGCCCGGACAAGAAGGCCGGCGATTTCGTCGCCACCGCGATCCACGATTTCGAGGGCCAGCAAACCTATACCGAAAAACCCGGTCATCGCTTCACGCTGACGCACACGTTTTCCGAGATCGCCGCATCGTCCTACGATGCACTGCTATTGCCGGGCGGTCGCGCGCCGGAATACCTGCGCTTGAATCCGCAGGTAATCGAATTGGTCCAGCATTTCAGCGCGACCAAGAAGCCGATCGCCGCCGTCTGTCACGGCGCGCAAATCCTGGCAGCCGCCAAGGTCTTGGAAGGCGTGCGCTGTTCCGCCTACCCGGCGTGCCGCCCGGAAGTGGAATTGGCCGGCGGACACTATGCGGAAATCGCGGTGACCGATGCCGTGACCGACGGCAATCTGGTCAGCGCACCGGCCTGGCCTGCGCATCCGGCATGGATCGCGCAATTCCTGGCCTTGCTGGGAACGAAAATTGTGCTATAAAGTCAACTGAGGCTTGAGCAACAGGACAACAGGAGTCGGCGTCGTCGACTCCTGTTAAAGCATCCACTCAGGGAAATCTATGTGCGAAATTTTCGTCAAAGCCGATCCGTCGCTGTATGAATCGCGCGCCCGTTCGATCCGCCTGCACGGCGCAGTCACCTCGATCCGGCTGGAAAACCTGTATTGGGACGTCTTGCAGGAAATCGCCACGCGCGACGGCATGAGCGCCAATCGACTCATTACCAAGCTGTACAACGAGCTGGTCGAATATCGCGGCGCGATCGACAACTTTACTTCGTTCCTGCGGGTTTGCTGCCTGCGCTATCTATCGCTGATCGCCGACGGCAGCATTTCTGCCGACAAGAATGTGCCGCTTGCCGGGATCTTTGCGCAATTTGCTGCTTCGACTGTCCACGGCTCTGCGCGCAATTTAAAAACTTAATCAGGTGTTTTGCACTCTCGATTTATTCGGGACAACATCGCCTCTTTCAACCAGGTTTGCAGCCATCCCGCTATGTGCGGCGTGATGTCCGCCTCGGTCAGCGCGGCAGCTTCGGCGCACACGGCGGCGAAGCTTTTTCCCTGCGCCAAGCCGCGCAGCGCCAACGCCTCGTACGCGTCCACCGAGCGGAAATGCGCCTGCAAGTCCTTGCGCCAGATCACCCAGGTTTGTGCCTGTTCACGCAACTCTGCTGGCGGCGGCTCCGCTTCCTGGTCCAGCGCCAGCCAGATGCCGGGCGCATTCCAGTGCAGATCCAGCGCTTGCAGCGATGGCGGCAACCGGAAGCCAATCCGTTCCCAGTCGTCGGCGGCCAGTGCTTGCACATCGTGCGCAGTCAATACCGGCGCATTGGCGGCATCGAAGGCCAGGCCCAGCGCCCACTCGAATGCAGCCAATTCCGCGACCACCGGATAATCCGGCAAGGCAGCGCCGACGAAGGCGGCGAACGCATCGCCAAACCAGCGCAGGTTGGTGTTGCGCGACGGATGCTGGTCGATGTAGCCGAGGCAAAGTTCGCCGAAGGTATCGTCGCCGACATAGGTGCGCGTCTTCTTGAAAGATTCCGACAAGGCCTCGCACAGGCGCAGCCGGTACGCATCGTAATACAACGCCAGCCGCTCGGCAGCCGGCAAGCCGAAATCGTCGGAGATCAGCCCGGCAACCGCCGGCTGCTCTTTGTTGCCGCGCAGGATATAGTCCTGAAAGTCGGTTTGCACGGTCTGCAAGGAAATGCTCATGCCGCCACCTTCAGCGTCAGATTTTCGGCGATGTCGCGCGCGCGCTGCAATTCGGCCACCGTTTCGGCCAGCGGCGGAATATTGCCGTCGCGCTCGATCATGCTCGCCACCATGCCGAAACGGCGCAGCGTGTACTCGTACAATTCCCACACCGGCTCCGAGACCGGGTGGTCGTGCGTATCGACGATATAGTGGCCGTGGTCGCTATAACCGGCCAAGTGCAGTTGTTGCACCCGCCCGACCGGGATTGCATCGAGGTATTGACGCGCATCGAAGCCGTGGTTGACGCTGCTGACATAAATATTGTTGACGTCCAGCAAAATCAAGCTATCCGACTCTTCGGCGATGGCGGTCACGAAATCCCATTCGGCCAGCGTATCGCTGGCGAAGGCGACATAACTGGACACATTTTCCAGCAACAAGGGGCGTTCCAGGTAATCCTGCACGCGCTTGACGTTGCGCACCACGTGGGCGACGGTTTCTTCGGTATAAGGCAGAGGATACAGGTCGTGCAAGTTGTGCCCATGCACGCCGGTCCAGCATAAATGATCGGAAATCCAGAGCGGATCGACATGCCTGATCAAGGCTTTCAACTGCTTCAAATAGTCGTCCGACGGGCCGTCGGGAGAGCCGATCGACATCGAGACGCCATGCATGACGATAGGATAATCGCGCCGGATCTGGTCCAGGATGGCCAACGGCTTGCCGCCGGGCACCATGTAATTCTCTGAAATGATCTCGAACCAATCGACGTTATAGCGCGCGGCAAGGAGTTCCGGGTAGTGCGCAGTGCGCAAACCCAGGCCGAATCCCGGCGATGGACGAAGCTTTGATGTAGGCATGGCGAGTTGGCTATCTGAAAGAAGATCGATCGATACGATAAAGTTGCAGGCGCCGCCGGCCAAAAAACAGCCGGCGGGCCGCATTTCAACGCGATTACATCGCCTTATTGGATGACCTTGCCGCCCTTGGCCTTGCATTCCGAAGCCTTGAGCGGCAAGAAGCCATGGCCTTTGCAGCTATTTTGGCCTTTACATGCATTTTCAGCCGTTTTGCAAGCGCCCTGGCCCTTGCAGCTATTGATGCCGGAACAATGCACCGTATCGTCGGCGCCCATAGAATCGCCAGCGGCGTAAACAGCTCCCGACAAAGCCATGGCGGCGGCGGCGGCGGCGATCAAGGCACCAGATTTGATGGTTTGTTTCATGTGAGTCTCCAATAAAAGAAAGGTACGACGCTGTATGAATACCGCCTGCATGCGCAGCTGCCGCAGGAAAACGATATCCGGGGAAAAATCGAGCAGCGAGTGCATTCAACATTGCATCCAACGTTGCATCGACTTGGCTATCAGTCGGCGCAATTTCGGATTACTTACACCGGTCGCAAAAAATTTTCGACCCGCGTGCAATCGACGTGTGCATGTTGCAAATGGGAAAATCTGTGTAGACGCGAACCAGCGTCCACGTCGTCGGGTGAATGGCGCATCGCCGACCTCGCGGCGGCGACGCGCTGCGCGCTCAGCGTGCGGCTTTTTTGTTATCGCCGACGATGACCACCGTCAATTTCGCCGGGTCGATCGCCTTGCGGAAGGCGGCGCTGACTTGCTCGGCGTTGAGTGCGCCGATCTTGTCCTCATACGCCTTGCTCCATGCATAGGTGCGTCCGAGATACAAATACGTTGTCCAGCCGTAAGCCAGCGCGCCGTCCTGCGCCCGCGTCTGCGTGCGTTGCTGCAACATGCCGGATTTGGCGCGCGCCACTTCCTCGGCGGTAAAGCCGTTCTTTAGCGTGCGCTGCAATTCCTCGCGCACTGCGGCGTCGAGTTTCGCCAGATTTTGTGGCGCTGCAATCGCGCTGATGCTGAAGTTGCCGGCGCGGTCGGCCAATCCCGATTCGAGCGACGATTCGCCGCCGTACGACAAGCCGTCTTTTTTGCGTATCCGGGTCATCAGGCGCGAATCGAGTCCGGCACCGCCGCCGAAGATATAGTTGGCCAGCGTCAAGGCCGGATAATCGGGATCGTCGTCGGCCAGGTCGAGATTGATGCGCGCTGAATAAAAGCCGTTTTCCTTATCAGGCACATCGACGACCTTACGCATCGGCGCAATATCGGCGTAACTGCGCTTGATGATCGAATAGGCCGCTGCGCTGTTCCAGTCGGCCAGGGTTTCTTCCACCACCTTGGCGATGACAGCCTCGTCGAAGTCGCCGACGATTGCCAACTCGCCATGCGACGCGCCGTAAAACTCCTTGTAAAAAGCCTTGACGTCATCCAGCTTGGCCGCCTTGATCTCGGCGATTTCCTCGTCGATGGTCTGGATATTGCGCCAATCGCCGCTCGGATACTGGTTGAAATGCTTGCCGATTTCCTGTTCCGCCAACACATGCGGATCGTTGCGCGTCGATTCGACGTTGACCAGCATTTGCGCGCGCGCCTGCTCGAATTCGGCCTCCGGGAAACTCGGTTCGCGCAAGATCTTGGCGACCAGGCGCAGCGCCGCCGGCAAATTGGCACGCGTGGTCTGGAAATGATACGGGTCGCCGGTGATCTTGAGTTTTTCGAACTCGTCGGCCAATTGTTGCCGCGTGAAATCGCGGTTGCCGCGCATCAGCATTTCGCCGGTCAGGGTGGAGATGGTTTGCTTGCCGAACAAATTCTTTTCGTCGCCCCAATGCAGTTGCAGCGCGACCGACACGGTTTCGCCGCGATTTTTTTTCGGCAGCAGCGCCACTTGCAGGCCACCGATTTTTTGCAGCCTGGTGCGCGCTTCGATGTTGGCCTGCGACGGATCGAAGGCTTCGGCATGCGATACTTGTTGCGTAGGCTTGAAGTCTTTCATCACCTCGGCGACAGACGGCGCGGGCGGTATCTCCGCTCTTTGCGGCTGGTCGTCCGGGATGAACAGGCCCAAGGTACGATTGTCGCGCTTGAAATACTTCATGCTGGCGTCCGCCACCTGTTGCGCAGTCACCTTGCCGATCTGGTCGCGATTATGGAACAGCAGGCGCCAGTCACCCAACGCGATCATGTCGGACAATGCAATCCCGACCTCCTGCGGATCGTCGACCATCTTCTCGATCTGGTTGGTATCGTTGCGCCGCACGCGGTTCATTTCTTCTTCGGTCGGCGGCTGCTTGTAAAAATTCTCGGCTGCGGCAATCAAGGCGTCGCGCACCGGCTCGATCGGCTGTCCTTTCTTCACCGTCGCGCCGATCATTTGCAGGCCGGGCGCAACGCCGCTTAAATCCTGGCTGAATACTTGGGCCGCCAGGCCGGTTTCCACCAATTGCTTATGCAAGCGTCCATTCGGCGTATCGGTCAAAATTTCGGCGGCAAACGACAAGGCGTCGCTGTCCGCGTGCAGCGCGCTGGGAACCTTGTAGCCGACCTCGACGATTTGCACGTCGCCCTGCCGCCGCACGGTAAAACTGCGCTCGCCGTCCTGGGTCGGCTCCACGGTCCAGAACAGCGGGCGGGCGCGCTTGGGCTTGGGCAGCGGGCCGAATGCGTGGGCGATCCACTGCAAGGCGCGGGTCGGGTCGAATTTCCCGGCGACCAGCAACACCGCATTGTCCGGCTGGTAATACAAATGGTAAAACGCGCGCAGGTTGTCGATGCCGACATTTTCGATATCGCTGCGGTTGCCGATGGTCGACTTGCCATAGCTATGCCAATCGTAGGCGACGCTTTGCATGCGCTTCAACATCACCGAAGTCGGCGAATTTTCGCCGCTTTCGAATTCGTTGCGCACCACCGTCATTTCGGAATCGAGATCCTTGCGCGCGATAGTCGAATGAACCATGCGATCGGCTTCCATGTCGATCGCCCATTTCAGGTTCTTGTCGCTGGCCTGGAACACTTCATAGAAATTGGTGCGGTCGAGCCAGGTGCTGCCGTTCGATTGCATGCCGCGATCGTTGAATTCCTGGTCGATTTGCGGATTGCGCGGCGTGCCCTTGAACATCATGTGTTCCAGCAAATGCGCCATCCCGGTTTCGCCGTAATTCTCGAAGCGCGACCCGACCAGGTAAGTCACGTTGACCGTGACCGTCGGCTTGGATGCATCGGGAAACAGCAGGACTTGCAAGCCGTTTTGCAAGCGGTATTCGGTGATGCCGTCGGTCGCGTTGACTTGCGCAACACCCTTGGGCAAGGCTTGCGCCGGGACGGCTTGCGGCAACGCGACGCACAAAATCGTCAACAATGCTGCCGCCAGCCTGCTCTTCATCGATTCCAACATGTTGATATTCCTCGGGGATGATTGATTCGGATTGTTCAGCCGCAGACGCTGCACCAGTCGTTGCGCTCGATCTTGATGCTGGTCCACTCCATGCTGCGCGCGTCCAGCAGCAGCAAGCGGCCGGCCAGCGATCCGCCGATTTCCGCCAACAGTTTCAACGCTTCGGCGGCTTGCATCGCGCCGATGATGCCGACCAAGGGAGAAAACACGCCCATCAGCGCGCATTGCGCTTCCTCGAAGGCCTGCTCCGGCGGAAACAGGCAGGCATAGCAGGGCGAGGTCGCGCTGCGCGGATCGAACACGCTGATCTGGCCGTCGAACTGGATCGCCGCGCCCGACACCAGGGGCACCCTCTGTGCGACACAGGCGCGATTGACGGCGTGGCGCGTGGCGAAATTGTCGCTGCAGTCGAGCACCACCTGGGCCGAGCCGACCAATTCGTCCAGGCGCGCGCCGGACAGGCGTTCCTGCAAGGCGACCACCTCGATTTCCGGGTTGATGCGCTCCAGCGTTTGCTTGCCGGATACTGCCTTGGCCGCGCCGACCTTGGCGGTATCGTGCATAATCTGCCGTTGCAGATTGGTCAAGTCGACCGTGTCGTTGTCCGCCAGCGTGATTTTTCCGACGCCAGCGGAGGCCAGATACATGGCTGCCGGCGAACCCAGGCCGCCGGCGCCGATAATCAATGCATGCGCGTCCAATAGCCTTTCCTGCCCTTCGATGCCGAAGTCGTCCATCAGGATATGACGGGAATAGCGCAGCAATTGATTGTCGTTCATGGCTTGTTGAGATTTTTCATTGAAAAAGGCCGCATCGCTGCGGCCCTTGGAAAAAACAAAGATGCAACCAGACTACTTGGTCGCCGGCACCGCAGTTGGAACGGCAGCCGGCGCACCTGCCTTCGGCGCCTCGGCTTGCGGCGCTTTCTTGCCTTCGCCGCCTTCCTTGGCCAATTGGACTGTTTTGCCCTTCAAATAGTTCAGCGCCTGCTCCAGTTGGAAGTCTTCCTTGCTGCCGTATTCGAGCGGCTTGCGCTTCTTTTCCTGGGCTGCGATGCGCAATTCCTCTTCCATTTCATCTTTTTTCGGCTTGTTCGCGGCGTCGCCCGACAGATCCTTGTCGTTGGTCAAATGCTTTTGCAGATCCGCCTCACGCACGCGGAACTCGTTCAAGCCGTCGCCGTCCGCATATTCTTCAACCGTCATATCCGGCACGATACCCTTGGCCTGGATCGAGCGGTCGTTCGGCGTGTAATAGCGCGCCGTGGTCAACTTGACCGCCGTCTCGTCCGGCAACGCGTGGATCGTCTGCACCGATCCCTTGCCGAAGGTCTTGGTGCCCATGATGAGCGCGCGCTTGTAGTCTTGCAATGCGCCTGCCACGATTTCCGACGCCGACGCCGATCCGGTATTGACCAGCACCACCATCGGCACTTTTTTCACGGCTTCCGGCAACTTCGCCAATTGCTCGCCGACGGTTCGCGAGCCGTACGCCTCGCTCGCATAGTAGGTCACATTGGAACCCGGCAGTTGCCCCTTGGTCGAGACGATGGGGACATCTTTTTGCAAGAATGCCGCCGACACGCCAATCGCCCCCGGCAACACACCGCCCGGATCGTTGCGCAAATCCAGCACCAGGCCTTTCAGTTTCGGCTCTTGCGCATAGATTGCAGTCAGCTTCTTGGCCAGGTCGGAAACCGTCGGTTCCTGGAATTGCGACACGCGCAACCATGCATAACCCGGCTCGATGACTTTGGATTTCACGCTTTGGGTCTGGATTTCCTTGCGCACGATGGGCACTGTCAACGGTTTGTCTTCACCCTTGCGGACGATCGTCAACACGATCTTGGTATCGACTTCGCCGCGCATCTTCTTGACGGCTTCGTCCAGCGACAAGCCGCGCACCGGCTCGCCATCCAGGCTGGAAATCAAGTCGCCTGCCTTCAGCCCGGCGTGATAGGCGGGAGAATCCTCGATCGGCGAGATGATGCGCACGTAACCGTCTTCCATCCCCACCTCGATGCCCAAGCCGACGAACTTGCCTTCGATCGACTCGTGCAACTCCTTGAACGCGGTCTTGTCGAGATAGGCAGAATGCGGGTCGAGCGAGGCCACCATGCCGGAAATCGCATCGTCCAGCAATTTCTTGTCTTCGACCGATTCGACGTAGTCCGACTTGATCAGGCCGAACACATCGGTCAACTTTCTCAACTCCTCGATCGGCAGCGGCGAGCCGGCGCTTCTTTGCGCCACCGCGTCGAATTGCATGGAACCGGCCACTCCGGCTATCATACCCAAGCCGATCAGGCCAATGTTCTTCAGTTTGATGCCCATAATCTACCTAATAGTTACCCATCCAAGTGGGTCGAACGCCCGGCCTTGATGCCGCATCTCAAAGTATAAACCCGATTGTTCGTTGCCGCCGCTATTACCTGCATTGGCAATCGTTTCTCCTGCCTTTACCACATCGCCTGCGCGTTTCAACACCGCTTGATTGTTGCCATAGATCGTCATGTACTGGTTGCCGTGATCGACGATGATGAGGTTGCCGAAGCCGCGCAGCCATTCCGCAAACACGACCCGCCCGCCGGCCACGGCCTTGACTTCCGCGCCTTCTTCGGCACGGATGAACAAGCCCTTCCAGCTGGGGCCGTCGCCATGCTTGCCGCCGAACTTGGCGACCAGCTCGCCGCGCACCGGCAAGCGCAACTGGCCGCGCAATGCCGAAAAGTCGTGCGGGAATATGCCTTCTTCGACCTTCGGCAGCGGCGTCGGTTCAACTTTGGCCAGCGTAGTCGGTGGCGGCTCGTCGGCATCGATGGCGTCGGCCGGATTGGGCGTCTTGATTTCGACCGGAGCGGGCGGCGGCGCTTTCGTGCCGGCGGCTTTGGCGGCGGCCAGCTTGGCCGCATTTGCCTGCTGCGCGCGGCGCTCGGCTTCGGCCTTGGCGCGCGCCTGCTCTTCCTTGCGGCGCGCGGCTGCCGCATCGGCTTTTTGTTGTTCTTCGATTAATTTGGATAATTTATCGACCAAGCCGGCCAGGCGCTGCTCGTTGTGTTCCATGTTGCCGGCCTCTTTGCGCTGGGTCGCCAGCTTGCTCGACAACTTGGTCAACAATAGCGCGCGCTGCGCCTTTTCACGCTCCAGCACCGCTTTTTGCTGCAATTGCTCCTGAGCAATTTCGTCCAGCTCGTCCTTGGCTTCCTGCGTTTCGACCTTGTTGGCTTCCAGCGCTTGCAGATTTTTCCGCAGCGCGTCGATCAGCTTGGCTTGCGACTGCGACACATATCCCATGTATTGCAATTCGCGGTTGATGCGATTCGGGTTATCGCCGGACAACAGCAATTTGATCCGATCTTCGTTGCCGGCCACATATTGCTCGCGCAAGATGTTGGAGAGTTTCTGCTGTTGCAGCGCAATCGCCTTTTTCAAGTCTTCCTGCTGCTTGACGATCTTTGCCAGCTTGGCCTCCTCGGCCTGCTGTTCCTGCGCCAGGTCGTGCAATGCGCGGTCGGCGTCTGAAATCGCCGCTTCCGACTCGGCCAGCGCATCGGACGCGTGGCTCTTGGCGACTTCTGTATTGTCGATTTCGTGCTTGAGTTGCGCCAATTTTTCTTGCAGATCGGCGCGCTGGATTTCCGCCAGCTTTTTCTGTTTGGCGCGCTCGCTGACTTTGGCGGCGTCGGCGCTCGCGGCGACGCCCAGCAGCGCCACCGCCATCATCAGCATTGCAAGCGCTTTGGCACAGCCCTTCGATGCCAGCTTCGACTTGCTGCGGCGACAGTTCCCCCTCGCTCGGAAAACGCGGGCAAATAGGGCGCGCACAGGCAACAGCAAAGTAACGATGGCGTTCGCTCTTATTTGGTCTTCCCTTGGCTGGCCACTGCTTTTTGCGCGGCCTCGATTGCTGCCGCGTCGCCCAGATAATAGCTCTTGACCGGCTTCAATTCGGCGTCCAGTTCGTATACCAGCGGCTGGCCGTTCGGAATGTTCAAACCGACAATGTCTTTATCGCTGATGCCATCCAGGTATTTGATCAACGCGCGCAAGCTGTTGCCGTGCGCGGAAATGATGATGCGCTTGCCGCTGCGGATCGCCGGAGCAATCGACTCGTGCCATTCCGGCAAGACGCGGGCGACGGTATCCTTCAGGCATTCGGTCAGCGGAATCTGTTCGCGCTGCAAGCCGGCATAGCGCGGATCGTCGTACGAGGCGCGCGGGTCGGCCGCATCCAGCGCATTGGGCGGCACGTCGTAGCTGCGACGCCAGACCAGCACTTGCTCGTCGCCGTATTGCGCGGCGGTTTCTGCCTTGTTCAAGCCTTGCAACGCGCCGTAATGGCGCTCATTCAAACGCCAGCTATGGACGACCGGCAGCCACATCAAGTCCATTTCGTCCAGCGTTCCCCACAGCGTGCGTATCGCCCGCTTGAGCACCGAGGTGTAGGCGATATCGAAAGTAAAACCGGCTTCGCGCAACAGTTTGCCTGCTTGCCGCGCTTCGGCAACGCCCTTTTCCGTCAAATCCACGTCGGTCCAGCCGGTGAAGCGATTATCCAGGTTCCAGGTCGACTCGCCGTGGCGCATCAATACAATCTTGTACATAGTTGGCATGATTCTTATAAAAATAAGCTTTAAAACGGCCAAAAAGAGGCCACTTAGGTCGCAGCAACACGACCAATTGCGGTATTTGCTCCGAAAAACGGCGACGCAAAACAACTGGAATGCCGAAAATTTGCCGAATGCACGATCGAAATCGACGAGAATCCGGCGTATCAAGGCCTTGCAAGCGGTTTTTTGCGCTTCGATTCGCTAACTCGAGCAGGTCCGCAGCCTTCTATTTTATAATGCCGGGATTGTACAAAACCATTGGAACCTCGTGAAATTCTTCATTGATAACATTTCTAACGTCTGGCTGCTCGCTATCGTCTTGGTTTCGGGCGGCATGCTACTGTGGCCGATTCTGCAGCGGCGCGGCGCCAAGGTTTCGATTTTGCAAGCGACACAATTATTCAATCAGGGCAAAACTTTGTTGCTCGACGTGCGCGAAGAAGCGGAGTTTGCCGCCGGCCACGTGCGCGATGCAAAGAATATTCCGTTGAAGCAACTGCCAACCCGACTTGGGGAAATCGACAAATTCAAGGATAAAACCGTGATTGCGGTATGCGCCACCGGCGTGCGGTCGGCGAGCGCTTCGGGGCTGTTGAAGAAATCCGGTTTTGCCGATGTCTATAGCCTCGACGGCGGCATGACGGCTTGGCAATCGCAAGGGCTGCCTACGGTAAAATAGGGATAAGGCATCGGTACAATAGTGAAAGAATCATCATGAACACCCGCGTTCTCATGTACAGTTCCGGCACCTGCCCGTATTGCACGATGGCGGAACGGCTGTTGAAAGCCAAGGGCGTCGATGCGATCGAAAAGATCCGCATCGACCTGGATCCACAGCAGCGTGGTGAAATGATGCAAAAAACCGGCCGCCGCACGGTACCGCAAATCTACATCGGCGATACGCATGTCGGCGGTTTCGACGACTTGAGTGCATTGGATCGGGAAGGTAAACTCGATGCCTTGCTCGAAGGTCGCTAATATATTATTTTTTTGCTGGCACGGACGGTATTGCTGCCGTTCATCTTTAACTCCATTGAAAGTGCTTCATGTCTGACGAAAATCTGCAACCCGTATTTCAAATCCAACGCGTTTATCTGAAAGATTTGTCGCTGGAGCAACCGAATTCCCCGGCAATTTTCCTGGAACAGGAGCCGCCCAAGCTTGAAGTCGGCGTCGCCGTTACGGCCCAGGCCTTGGCTGAAGGGATTTTCGAATCGACCGTCACCATTACCTTGACCGCCAGTATCAACGACAAAGTCGCATTTTTGGTTGAAGGCAAGCAAGCCGGTATCTTCGAAGCACGCAATATCCCGGAAGATCAGCTCGACCCGCTGCTTGGCATCGGCTGTCCGAACATCCTGTTTCCCTACCTGCGCGCCAATATTGCCGATGCCATCACGCGCGCCGGCTTCCCTCCCGTGCATCTGGCGGATATCAATTTCGAAGCGTATTACCAGCAACGCTTGCAAGCGGCAGCCGAGACAGCGCAGCAAGCCCAGACCAACGGCGCTTCCGGCCTGGTCATGCCGGACGGTTCGGCGGCAACAATCAATTAAGTAATTCATAGATTGATTGGCTGCAATTAATTGGCACGACTCCGGGTGCGATTGCGCCCGGAAGTTTTTTCGGTGAAGGCGCTTCCCATGAAATATTCCCGCATGTTGGCACTCTGCGCTTGGTCCTGCCTGTTGGCGACCGGCGCTGCGCAAGCGATCGAATACAAATCGGTCGGCGCCGATCCGGCCGTGGCCTACGATGCACCCGGTGCCAAGGGGCGCAAGGTGTTCGTCGCGCCGCGCGGCATGCCGGTCGAAACCATCATCACCTATGGCGAGTGGACCAAGGTGCGCGACAGCGCCGGCGACTTGTTTTGGCTGGAATCGAAGGCATTGACGCCGAAACGCATGTTGGTCGTCAAGGTTGCCAATGCAAAAATCCGCGCCAGTGCCGACGATGGCGGCGCAGTCGCCTTTTCCGCCGACCGTGGTGTGTTACTGGAATTGGCCGAGCCGGTCACCTCCGGCTGGGTCAAGGTCAAGCATCGCGACGGCCAAAGCGGGTACGTGAAGGCCGCCGAGGTCTGGGGCGGCGAATAGTGCCGGCCTTGCGTTCAGGTAGGCAATGAATATCGCCATTCTCGGCGCCGGCGCCTGGGGCACGGCGCTGGCATTAAGTCTGGCCGAGCGCCATCAAGTGCTGCTGTGGGGGCGCGACCCGCAGACCATGTCCAAGATCGCCGCCAGCGGCGAGAATACGGTTTATCTTCCCGGCTTTCGCCTGCCGTCCGGCACGATCGCGACATCCGACTTCGATGCGGCACTGGCGCATGTCGCGCCCGGCGCAAATCGTGAAGAAAGTTTGCTGATCGTTGCCACCTCGGTGGCCGGCCTGCGTCCGCTTTTGACGCGCATGCAGCAACACCCACCACCCAACCTGGTCTGGCTGTGCAAGGGTTTGGAAGAATCGACGCGACTGCTGCCGCACCAAGTGGTGCAACAAACGCTGGGGTCTGCCATCCCGATGGGCGCCTTGTCCGGCCCGTCGTTTGCGCAGGAAGTCGCGCAAGGCATGCCGTGCGCGCTGACCATTGCTTCCGAGTCGCCGGCGCTGCGCGAGCGCGTGGTCGGCGCGCTGCACGCGCAAAATATCCGGGTCTACTCCAGCGACGACGTGATCGGCGTCGAAGTCGGCGGCGCGGTAAAAAACATTCTGGCGATTGCCACCGGCATCGTCGACGGCATTGGGCTGGGCTTGAATGCGCGCGCGGCGCTGATTACGCGCGGCCTGGCGGAAATCACGCGGCTCGGCATCGCGCTCGGCGGCCATGTCGAAACTTTCATGGGCCTGGCCGGCATGGGCGATTTGATTTTGACTTGCACCGGCGACTTGTCGCGCAATCGCAAAGTCGGCCTCGGTCTGGCGCAGGGCAAGAAGCTCGATGCCATCGTCACCGAATTGGGCCACGTGGCCGAAGGCGTGCGTTGCGCACAAGCGGTGCGCGCGCTGGCAGCGGAATTGAAAATCGACATGCCGATCACCAACGCGGTGGCGGCGGTGTTATTCGACGGCGACTCCGCGCGCGACATGGTCAAACGCCTGTTGGCACGCGATCCGCGCGACGAAACGGTTTGAGGGTCGCGCAGCGGATTGTAGAGATATTCATAGGCAACCTCGATTTGGAGCATCGGCATGTTCAACAGCGACAAACAACTCGTTATCCTGGATGCCGACGGCACCACCATCGATGCCTACGCTGCCATCGACAAGGCTTTTTCGCTGCACGGGATGGCGCTCGGCGACCAGGAAAGGTTCCAGCGCCGGCGCCACTTGTTCAAGTACCTGGGCGGGCTGAAGGAATTCCCCTCGAATCTGAAAAAACAGCTCGGCAAGCAAAAGCGCAAACAACTGATCGCCACGCTGACCGAGGTCTACCGGGAAGAGGCGCAGCTTTATCCGGGCATCGCCAACATGATGCAAAAGCTCATCGATGCCCCCAATGTCATCGTCGGCATGGTGACCCGCAATATCACCAACGAACCGAAGGAGACGCTGCGCCAACTCTTCCTGCGCCACAGCATCGATGTCGACGCGCTGGATTTCCTGGTGCATATTCCGCTGAGCCAGGAAAAAACCGAACATTTCAAGGTGGCCCGGCTCAACTATGGCATCAATCCGGCGCTCGCCTATATTTGCGGCGACGAGTTCAAGGACTATCTGGCCGCCATCGGATCGGGCATGCACCCGTTCATGGTCTCGTATGGCTTTGAAGACATCAAGCGCCTGACGCAGAAATTCAATGTGCCGGAAGAAATCATTTCGCGCACGCCCGACGAACTCAGCTTGCGCCTGTTGCATGCGCTCGGCCTGCAGGGCGCGAAATAGCTGAATTTATTTCGCCTGACGCGCGGGCTTGCGAAACGCGCAGTCGGCCATATGATCGTTGACCATGCCGGTCGCTTGCATGAAGGCATAACAGATCGTGGTGCCGACAAAGCCGAAGCCGCGCTTCTTCAACGCCTTGCTCATGTTGTCGGATAATTCGGTGGAGGCCGGCACGTCGCCGCGCTGTTGCCGCACATTCTGGATCGGCTTGCCGCCGACGAACGACCACAGATAGCGATCCAGCGAGCCGAACTCCTTTTGCAGCGCCAACACGCCGTTGGCGTTCTTGACGACCGACTGTATCTTCAAGCGGTTACGGACGATGCCGGGGTTGGCCAGCAGTTCCAGCACTTTTTGCTCGCCATAAGCGGCCACGCGCTGCGGGTCGAACTGGTCGAACGCCTGCCGATAATTTTCGCGTTTGCGCAATACCGTGATCCAGCTCAACCCGGCCTGCGCCCCCTCCAGCGTCAGCATTTCAAACAGACGACGGTCGTCGTGCTCGGGCACGCCCCATTCTTCGTCGTGGTATCGGACGTAGAGCGGATCGTCACCGCACCAGGCGCAGCGTTTTTTCATATCGTCAATCAGCTAGTAATAGCGCAATCTGGGCCTGCGCATTGTCGGACGGGCTTTGCTTGAAACCGCTCTTGGCAAAACGATGCCAGCGCCCGACCACCAGGCTGACGATCATATTGGCGCGCGCGGCGACCTCCGCCTCGCTGCCCTGCCCTTGCGATGCTGCGATGCGCAGCGCTTGCTTGAGCGCCAATTCGACGCGGTCGACGAATTGATTCATGCGCAGCTGCAAGCGCTCGTCTTCGTTAATCAAGGCGTCGCCGATCATGACCCGCGTCATGCCGGGGTTCTTTTCCGCGAAATTGAGCAACACGCCTATCATCGCCTGCGCCTGCAACAAGCCGTTCTCCTGTTGCGCGGCGATTTGATTGATGAGGCCGAAAACGCTAGACTCGATGAAATCGATCAAGCCCTCGAACATCTGGGCCTTGCTGGCGAAATGCCGGTACAGCGCCGCTTCCGACACTTGCAGCCGGCTTGCCAGCGCCGCCGTGGTGATTTTCTCGCCCTTGGGCTGCTCCAGCATGGCAGCCAGAGTTTGCAGAATCTGAAGTTTACGCTCGCCCGGTTTGGTGGTGGCCATATTTTTTAGTGGTTGAACACGCGGATAAAATCGGATGAATCATATTTTGTGTGTAAAACATTAATCTAGCGCGTGCATAACGCTCCGTCGTTCCCGCGAAGGCGGGAACCCATAGGGAATTCGCTCGATCTACCTCACTATGGGTTCCCGCCTTCGCGGGAACGACGAAGTTTTTGCCGAACTTGCGCAAATGCATTTCCTTACCCGCAAAAAAGTCGGACCAGCCGAAAGTTTACGCCACCAATCGTCGCAGATGTCTGGCAAGCCCGCCGATGGATTTTACTTTGACATCGACGTAGGCGGGGCGCCGCGTCAAGCGCATCCTTGCCGAGGCGACGCCACCGGCAGGAAAATTCACGCTATCGCCAAGATAGCGCGTTATCCAGGCAGTGCGCAAGCCCAGGGCCTTGGCCGCTTTCAAAGTGCCGATGGTATCTTCCACCAGCACGCAGCGGCGCGCGGCTATGCGCTCGCGCGCCAGGATCTTGCGCAGCAGCGGTTTCGACGGCTTGGGGCGCAAGGTGCGATGCACATACATCGCCTCGATCGGGATGTGCCGCACGAAATGGCGATGCAAACCCAAATGCCGCAGCACCGCGTGGGAATACGCGCGCGGCGCATTGGTCAACAGGATTTTGGTCCCCGGCAAACGCCGCAACAGGCGCGCCAGGCCGCGTTCGGCGCGTATCATTTGCGTCAGATCGTCGAAGCGATGCGCTGCGCGCAAGAATTCTTCCGCCCGCACTTGATGATGCTTTACCATACCGAGCAAGGTGGCGCCGTAGCGCCGCCAATATGCCAGGCGCGCCGCGTCGACGGCGGCGGCATCGTCCGGCAGGCCGTCGCGCCCCAGCACCTGCGCCATGTAGCGGTTCATGTTGACATTGATCGCCGGGAAAATCGCGTGCGATGCGTCGTGCAGGGTATTGTCGAGATCGAATAACCAGGTCAGCGTGGACGACGGTCTTTTGGCCATTTTTGGAGTGTGCATGCGTAATCGTCTTATTATATTGTTCGTTTTGCTGTTCGGCCTTGGCGCAGAAACGCTTGCGGTTGCAGAAACTGCGCAAGCGCAGCCGATCCCGCCGCGCGGCACCTTGTACCGGGTTCGCTACCAAGGTCACACCAGCTACCTGTTCGGCACCATCCACATCGGCCGCCCGGACTTCTTCCCGCTCGAAAGCCAAGCCACGCAAGCGCTGGCCGAAGCCGGCACACTGGCCTTGGAGCTGGACTTGCGCGACGCCGCCGCGATGCAAGACGCAGTGCAAAAATACGGCATGTATGCCGGCGACGATACGGTCGACAAGCATCTTTCGGCAGCCGGCCTGCAACGCTTGCAGGCGGCGCTGGCGCAAGCGCACATTCCGTTCGAGCGCG
This sequence comes from Burkholderiaceae bacterium, assembly GCA_031291325.1. GTDB lineage: Bacteria > Pseudomonadota > Gammaproteobacteria > Burkholderiales > Burkholderiaceae_D > PKWO01. Next base: position 52,538 of record JARLJG010000001.1, on the reverse strand, counting down.
TGGCGCACATGAAAACCTGGATGATCGCCAATCTCTTGCTGGTTGCCGCGCTGGAGCAACAAGGCTACCGCACCGATCTGGCGACCGAGTCCTATTTGTCGGCAGCGGCCACGGAGCAAGGCAAGAGCATCGTTGCACTCGAATCGGCTGACTTCCAATTATCGCTATTCGATGGCTTAACGGAAAAACAACAAGAGCAATATTTAATCGACAATTTGAAGGACATGCAATCGGGCGAAATGCGCAAAAACACGCAAGAGCTGGTCGATGCATGGGCCAACGCCAACCAAAAGGCTTTCAACCACCTGCTGGCCGAGGCGCAAAGGGATCGCACCACGTCGGGGAAATTCTTTATTCAGGTGTTGCTGGGCAGACGCAATCCGGCGCTGGCGGATAAAATCGAAGCGATGTTGAAAGACCAGAAAGCCAGCTTCGTCGGCATCGGCCTGCTGCATTTGATCGGCGCCAACGGCGTGCCGCAACTTCTTGCGAAGCGCGGCTACGCGGTAACGAAACTGTATTGACCTGATCGGGACTCAATGCGAGCGGATCATCGTTCCGAATGCTTGTTCGGTCAACACTTCGAGCAGCAGCGAATGTTCGATGCGGCCATCGATGATGTGCACGGTGTTGACGCCCGATTTGGCGGCGTCCAGCGCCGACGAGATTTTCGGCAGCATGCCGCCTGAAATGGTGCCGTCCTCGAACATTTCATCGATTTCGCGCGCCGAAAGATCGGTCACCAGGTTGCCGTTCTTGTCCATCACGCCGGGAATATTGGTCATCATGATCAATTTTTCCGCCTTCAGGATTTCCGCGATCTTGCCGGCCACCAGATCGGCATTGATGTTGTAGGCCTGGCCGTCGTCGCCGAAGCCGATCGGCGAAATGATCGGGATGAAGGCGTCGTCCTGCAAGGCTTTCACCACCGCCGGGTTGATCGCGTCGATTTCGCCGACGAAGCCGATATCGATGAACTGACCGGGATTTTCGCGGTCGGCCATCTTCATCTTGCGGGCGCGGATCAAGCCGCCGTCCTTGCCGGTCAAGCCGACTGCCTGGCCGCCGTAATGGTTAATCAACATCACGATATCCTGCTGCACTTCGCCGCCCAACACCCATTCGACCACTTCCATCGTGTCTTCGTCGGTGATGCGCATGCCCTGGATGAAGCTGCCTTGCTTGCCGATTTTCTTCAACGCATTGTCGATCTGCGGCCCGCCGCCGTGCACCACCACCGGGTTCATGCCGACCAGCTTCAACAAGATCACGTCGCGCGCGAAGCCATGTTTCAGCTTTTCTTCGGTCATCGCATTGCCGCCGTATTTGACGACGATGGTCTTGCCGTGGAATTTACGAATATAAGGCAAGGCCTCGGCTAGAATTTGCGCCTTGATATGGGGAGCAACTTCGCTCAGGTCGCCATTCGGGTTGCTCAAGTCTGTCATGAGGAGTCCAGTAAATATATTTCGGCGATTTTACAGCGAAACGCCGCAGCCGTTGCACGCGCCGCGAAAAAACCACGCATGTCACAGAGCCGAAACAATTCGCCGGTGCTTGTGTTTCCTGCAGCTATCCGCTAGTGTAGTGCTTCGTAATTGGTGGAGCAAAAGAAGCGATGTATTTTTGTGTCAGGCTAGGCGCACACCGGAGCGATAGTGAACTATCGCGAGGATTTGCAACGACGCATGGCGCGAAAAGACTCGCTTATTTTGTTTCATCAATTGCGAAGCACTACACCAGGCTCATGCCTGAATTTCAACGGCGGCAAAATGACCGACACCCTGCATACCCAACTCAACGCACTGCGTCCGGCCCTGTATCGGTTTGCCATGTTACAGTTGCGCAACGACGCGGTGGCCGAAGACGTGGTGCAAGATACCCTGATCGCGGCGCTGGAAAAGCCGGAGCGCTTCGCCGGACAATCGTCGCTGCGCACTTATTTGACCGGCATCTTGAAGCACAAGATCATCGACGCCTTGCGCGTATCCAAACGCACGCGCCAATTTGACGCGGCGGAAGACCAGTCGGACGACGATGTCATCGATGCACTATTCACCGCCGATGGCCATACCGTTGAGATGCCGCGTCAATGGGGCGATCCGGACGCCACGCTGCAGCAAAAGGATTTTTTCCGGGTAATGGAAATTTGCCTGGAAAAACTCCCTGCCAAAACCGCGCGCATTTTCATGATGCGCGAGTGGCTGGAACTGGAAACCGAAGAAATATGTAAGGAATTGAACGTTTCCACGTCTAATGCTTGGGTGCTGCTGTTTCGCGCACGCGTCAAATTGCGCGAATGTCTCGATTTGAACTGGTTCGGCAACCAGCCGGGATAGCAGGCACCTGTGCCAAAGAAACAATGAACATAAGAGAATATGGGGCTCAAACCTACCTGTAAAGAAGTGCACCGCCTGGTCTCCGAAGGCTTGGATCGCGATTTGTCGCTCGTCGAGCGTTGGCGCATGCGTTTGCATCTGATGGTTTGCGACGCCTGTGGCGCCTTCAGCAAGCAAATGGACTTGCTGCGGCGGGCGATGCAACAACTGACCATCCCCGACGACGCCGGTCAAGAGCCGGACGAAAAATAACTTCCTGCCTTCCAGCAAGAGTTAAATAACCCTTGCAACGCGCGCCCCACGCGGAATTGTTACATTTCAACACGCAATAAGTGCGATCGAAACTGCGCAAATTCAAAATTTAATTCTTGCGTTACCGTCCTAATATCTTGCAAACTAGCACCATTGCCACATACAGAATCCTGTGGCAGGCTGAGGCTGGCGACGATGGCGAGGAGAATCGATTCCGCGCGGCGTTTGCGCTACGCTTCATTGCAACGGACGACTGCTTTTGCGTTCGCCTAATATAAAATTCAAACCGCTTTGGGGAAATAAATGGATTTCTTGTTGCGTTGCACTTGTACGGTATTAGCCATCGGCCTGCTAGCCGGATGTAATCGCGAGATGGACGTCAAGATCGGCGTGGCTGCGCCGATGACAGGGCCGCTCGCCCAGTTCGGCAAGGATATCCAGAGCGGCGCCCAGGTCGCCGTCGACGAATTGAACCAGGATCATTTCACCATCAACGGTCGGCGCGCGCATTTCGAATTGGTGGTGGCCGACGACAAAGCCGACCCCGAAACCGGCAAGCAGGCGGCGCAAACGCTGATCGACGCCAAGGTCAACGCGGTGTTCGGCGACTTCAATTCGGGCGTCACGATTCCTGCCTCGGCTGTCTATGCGAAAGCCGGCATCCCGCAGATGTCGGTGTCGACCAACCCGAAATACACGCGCCAGGGCTTCAAGACCGCGTTCCGCATTTTGGCCGACGACATCCAGCAAGGCACGACCATCGGCCTGTTGATCAGCGAAAAATTGAAGGCGAAGTCGGTCTACATCGTCGATGACGGCACCCCGTTCGGGATCGGTCTGGCCGATGAAGTAATCAAGCAACTCAAGACCAAGAATATCGCGCCGCCGCGCGTCAGCATCAATCCGAAAGCCGTCGATTGGGCCGCGGAAATCCAGAAAATCAAGGATAGCAAAGCCGATGTGGTCTTCTTCGGCGGCGACGAAGGGGTCGGTTTGCCGTTGATTAAAGAGCTGCGCAAGACCGACACATCGATCAGGTTCGTGGCCGGCGACGCGCTGTGCGACCAGTCCCCCATCCAGCATGCGCAAGGCGATCTCAACAGCAACTACTATTGCACGGTTGCCGGCGTGCCGCCGTCCTGGCTGTCGGCCGGCGCCGGCTTCACGCAAGCGTATACCGCCAAGTACGGCAAGCCGGGAGCGTATGCGGTGCCGGCCTACGATGGCATCCACATTTTCGCGCAGGCGATGCAGGAGGCGAGTTCCAGCGATCCAGCCGTCTATCTGCCCTTCCTGGCCAAGGGTTCATTCGACGGCAAGATTCAAGGGTCGGTCGAATTCGACGAAAAAGGCGATGTCAAGGATGGCACGGTCGTGATCTACCAATCGATCGGCGGCGAATTGGTTGAACAGCGCAGCGTGCTTTAGGAAGCGAGCAAAATCAACCGCCGCTATCAACGGACGACGTCGCGCGGAAAGCTTTGCTTGTCAGTCGGCACGGCGGTCTTATCCACAGCGCTGGCAGTGAGGTCGCAACTGTGCGTCTCGACACGTGGAAATTCTGCCGTCGCCTTGTCCAACCCGGCCAGCGCGGCGGCATCCAGATTGCGCAACCGGTAGGCAACCTTGGTCGCGGCGACGCTATGCAATCCCAGGCGTGCACTGTGCACGCCTTTCTGGTTCATCGCGGCCAGCAGCGCCCGCGCCGCGTCTTCGGTTCTGAAGACGCCCAGCGAAATCCCCCAACGAAAATCGCCGGCATCCTGAATGACGTAAAAATCGGCCACGCCCAAACGGCGCAGTTCGGCGGCCTTCTTGTCGGCTGCCTCCTTGCTTCCCAGCGACGGAATGTAGACGATATGGTTGGCGACTTCCTCGATATCGCGGCGCGACAACTTGTCGCCCAAAGCCAGCGGCTGCAATAGCGCCTCGAACCGTTTGGCGGCGGCGTTATCGAAATTGCCGATTTCCCTGCAGACGGGCGCCGCCGCCGTGTTTGCCGCCGCCGCATTTGTCGCCGCTGCCGGCGCCAAGGCGGCGGCGATCGCAGCAGTCGACATCGGCTTCATCGACTCGGCATGCACTTGGCGCTTCATGCGGGCCGGTTCATGGCCGTCGGGAATCCAGGCTTCGAGATAGCCGAGCTGATAGGCCAACAGGCCGGCATTGGCCAGAAGCAGGCTCCAGAATATGAATTTCAGCATGGGGAAGTCGGTAAAAGTTGGGGGGCAGCGGTTTGCAAACCCAGCAGCACCAGATTATCCACATGGACGCAAGGTATCGCAAGGTGCGCGCAGATCAGCGCACCGGCGCCGCCCGAGACGATGCATTGTATCGATTCTCCCGGGCACAAACGGGCGAGCCCCGCGAATGCGCGCTCGATTGCGCCAGCGTGCGCGGAAATGCAACCGCTGACGATGGCTTCCTCGGTATTGTCGGCAAACAGCGGCAAGCGCTCGCCCTGGGCGACCACTTCCGGCAGTTGCGCGGTGCCGCGCGCCAACGACGCAGCCATCAATTTCAGTCCTGGCAAGATCATGCCGCCGGTGAAGACGCCGTCGGCGCTGACCGCATCGATCGTGGTTGCGGTGCCGCAGGTGACGACCAACAGCGCCCGTTCGGGAAATAATGCGCGCGCGCCGATGGCCGACGCGAAACGGTCGCTCCCCAGCTGTTGCGCTTGCCGATAGCCGTTGCGCAAGCCGGCGCAAGCCGGCGACGACGCAAACCAGGCGACCGGCGGCGCGCCGCCGTCGACAACCGAAGATAAAATCTGCTCCAGACTGGCGCGCACGCCCGCGCCGGCGACATTGCTGGCGACGGTCCGTCCGATGCGCAAATCGCGCCACGCCAGCGCCAGTTGCGCCAGCTGCTCGTGCGCCACCGAGCCGAAGCTCGACCAAGCGCCGAGTTGCGCGCCGGCTTCGGCGGCGGCCCATTTGATCCTGGTGTTGCCGGCATCGATGAATAACATCATCGTCAATCTTCCCGCGCCCGCAGCGACACGTCGCCGGCCACCACCGCAATCGGCCCGGTCGGCGTATCCAGCAACAAGCGGCCGCTGTCGTCGACCCCGCCCGCCAGCCCGGCGTGCAGTACACGACCGCCATCGACGATGCTCACTTGCTGGCCGCCATAAGCGTGCAATGCGTTCCAGCGCGCCCTGAACGCGGCAAAACCCTGGGCCTGAAACGAGATCGCCGCTTGCGCCAAACTGTTCAGCAAAGCGGCGACTACCCGGCTGCGGTCCGCTTGCAGGCTTGGCGCTGCCGCCACCGGCCGCTCGATTCGCGCCGCCAAGTGCTCCGGGACCGCCAGGTTGATGCCGATGCCGATCACCGCCCACACCTGATCGACCGGCGCTCCCTTGACCACGGCCGTCTCGATCAAGACACCAGCCAACTTTTTGCCGTCCAGCAGCACATCGTTCGGCCATTTCAGCTTGGCGTCGACGTCGAACTGCGCCAGGGCCTCGGCAATCGCCACGCCGACCGCCAACGGCAAGCCAAGCAAGGCGTGCGTCGGCAAGTGGAATTTCCATGCCAGCGAAAAGGTCAGCGTGGCGCCAGGCTCGGAATGCCAGACGCGCCCGGCGCGCCCCTTGCCGGCAGTCTGGGTTTCAGCCAGCAACAAGCGTGGGCCGACGAAATGCGCGACCCCGGCCAGCAAATCGGCATTGGTCGAGCCGGTTTCGGCAACCAGCACCACTTCCACGCCTTGCGCCGCCGCCGTGCGCAAGTCCTTTATTCGTTCCAACGAGAGTCTTGAATTCATACCCGATATTGTAACGGCATGGCTGGCATCCCGGTAGCTTGATGCGAATCGGATGCAGGGCCGAAGCATCAAATTTAGCTCAAAATCAGGCACATACACTCCTTCCCCTTTGCAGGGGGAAGGTTGGGATGGGGGTAGAGCGCCCAAATTACCGCACCATGTATCTCGACCTCACTACCCCCTCCCTAGCCCTCCCCCTGCAAGGGGGAGGGAACACGTTATCACATTGAATTCATTGGAATTTTGATGCTCGGCCCTGGAATCGGATGAAATCGGCGGCGCGACGCATTGTTCCATATCATTACTTTCCATGACTGCGCCCTCATTCTCCCTTAAACTTAGCGAATGTTGAAGATTGCACTGCCTGAAAAACCAGATCGCGAGCGCGCCGCGCCGTCGGCATTTGCGCGCGCCGGATTGCTGGCGTACGCATTGCTGATCGTCTACGCGAGCTGGTTTCCGTTTTCCGGCTGGCGCGATATCGGCATTGCGCCACTGGCTTACCTGTCGGCGCCCTTGCCGCGCTATTGGACCGCCTTCGATCTGGCAATCAACATAATCGGCTATATTCCATTCGGCATGTTGCTGGTGGGTTCCTTTTACCCGCATGTGCGCGGCGCAGCGGCGGCGCTGCTGGCGACCGTTTGCGGCGTCCTGACGTCGGGCACGATGGAAGCAGTGCAAACCTATCTTCCCAGCCGCGTCGCTTCCAATCTGGATTTGCTGACCAATAGCCTTGGCGTTTGCATCGGCGCGGCGGCGGCGGCGCTGTTGACGCCGCTCTTGTTGCAGGATAGCCCGATCCTGTTGCTGCGGCGGCGCTGGTTCGTGCCGCAAGCAAGCCAAGGCTTGATCGTGCTGGCGCTCTGGCCGCTGGCGCAAATCTACCCGCAGGAATACCTGTTCGGCCACGGGCAGATGGCGCCGATCGTCTCCGACTGGCTGTCGCAATGGCTGGCAAGCGAGATCGATATCGGCGATTTGCTGCGCTTTGGGCGGCAAATCGACATCGAGCAATATTGGCTGGCGGAGACGTTTATCTCGGCCTGCAGCCTGGTCGGCGCGGTCTTGATGCTGTTTGGACTGATGCGCGAACCGGCCCCCAGGGCGCCGCTTGCCTTGCTCTTGCTGGGCGCTGCAATCGCCGTGAAATCGATGGCAAGCGCATTATTCTTCGGCCCGGCCAATGCGTCTGCCTGGTTTACTCCGGGTGCAAAAGCCGGCTTGATGGTGGGATTGGTGCTGTTGGCGGGAATGGTGCTGGCCTCGCCAAAGGCGCAGCGCCGCGTCGCCATCCTGATGTTGGCGCTAAGCATGCTTGCAGTCAATCTGGCGCCGACCAATCCCTATTTCATCGCCACGCTGCAAACCTGGGCACAGGGGCAATTCCTCAATTTCAACGGCGCTGCGCAATTTTTATCGCTCTGGTGGCCGATCTTTGCATTATGGTTTCTATTGCATTTGCCCAGGCAGGTCGGGCAGACGGCCTGAACGCGATCTGAACACAATCTGAACGCGGTGTATCATCTCGTTCTGGCAATGCATTTAAGAAATTACCATGAGCGACGATTTATACTTCAAGCAACACGTTTTTTTCTGCATGAACACGCGCGACGACGGTCGCCCTTGCTGCAGCGACCATAACGCGCAAGCGGCGCAAGAACACGCGAAGCGCCGCATCAAGCAACTCGACTTGAACGGCCAGGGGAAAATCCGCATCAACAAGGCCGGTTGCCTGGACCGCTGCGAACAAGGCCCGGTGCTGGTGGTCTACCCGCAGGGCACTTGGTACACCTATGTCGACAATCAGGATATCGACGAGATCATCGATGTCCACTTGATTGGCGGCAAAATCGTCGAACGCTTGCAAATCCGATAGTCAGTGGTCAATCGTCAATGAATAGTCACACCGAATTCTTCTTTATCGAAGGCGCGGTCGGCCCGCTGCAATGCGCGCTCGGCCTGCCCGATCAATCGAAATACCCGACGCCGCGCGGCATTGCGCTGGTCGCGCATCCGCACCCGCTGTATGGCGGCACGATGGACAACAAGGTGACGCAGACCTTGACGCGCGCGTTCGTCGGCCTTGGCTACGCCACCGCGCGCATGAATTTTCGCGGCGTCGGCAAGTCGGGCGGCGTGCATGACGGCGGCAGCGGCGAAACCGACGACATGGAAATCCTGCTGGCCGAGATGCAGCGGCGCTATCCGGGCCTGCCGCTGGCCTTGGGCGGATTTTCATTCGGCACCTTCGTGCAGGCGCAGTTGCAAGGGCGCTTGACGCAGCAAGGCGCGCCCGCCGAACGGCTGGTGCTGGTCGGCACCGCTGCCGGCAAGTGGCCGATGCCGACAGTGCCGGCCAACACCATCCTGATCCACGGCGAAGTGGACGACACCATCCCCTTGCTCGACGTGTTCGACTGGGCCAGGCCGCAAGACTTGCCGGTGATCGTGATTCCGGGCGGCGACCACTTCTTCCACCGCAAATTGCATCATATAAAATCCGCCGTCACCGATTTGTGGCATCGGTGATAATTACGCACCCCTGCGGAACCAAGTGCCATTGAGATGGTCGAATAAGGTCGCGATTTATGGGCCAAGGCCTTCCGCAGCGCTATAATCCACCTCTCGTCTGGTTTACTGAATCAGTATTCCTGTTGCAGGCAACAGGAATACCCACACTATTTCATGAAAAAATTATTTGCAGCACTCACCGCCGCCGTTTTATCGATATCCGTCGCCGTTGCACAGACCGTCCCGCCACCGACCATCGCGGCAAAATCCTGGCTCTTGCTCGATGCCACCAGCGGCCAGGTATTGGCATCGCAAAACCCGGACATGCGCATCGAACCGGCCTCGTTGACCAAAATCATGACGGCCTACCTGGTGTTCGAAGCGCTCAAGGACAAGAAGCTTGACTTGAATCAAATGGTCAATGTGTCCACGCATGCGTGGAAGGTCGACCCCAGCAGCTCGAAGATGTTCATCGATCCGGCCACGCCGGTCAAGATCAACGATTTGCTATACGGCTTGATGGTGCAGTCCGGCAACGACGCGGCAGTGGCCTTGTCCGAAGCAGTGGCCGGCAGCGAAGAAACCTTCGCCGTCTTGATGAACCGCGAAGCCGAACGCATGGGCTTGAAATCGACGCACTTCAGCAATCCGCACGGCTTGCCCAGCCCGAACAACTATTCGACTGCGCAAGACTTGTCGATCCTGGCGTTGCATGAGATCGTCGACTACCCGGAATTCTACAAGATCGACTCGGTCAAGGAATTCACCTATAACAAGATCACGCAGCAAAACCGCAACCGCCTGCTGTGGCTGGATCCGACCGTCGACGGCTTGAAAACCGGCCATACCGAGGGCGCAGGATTTTGCATGATTGCGTCAGCCAAGCGCCCGAATGGCAAGAGCGGCGAGCGCCGCCTGATTGCGGTCGTGCTCGGCACCGCGTCGGACCAGGCGCGGTCGCAGGAAAGCCAAAAGCTGTTGAACTGGGGCTTCCAGAATTTCGACACCGTCAAGCTGTACGAAAAAGGCCAAACCCTGGCCAGCGAAGAAGTGTGGAAGGGTAGCCAGAATCAAGTCAAGATCGGCTTCGACCACGACATCTACATGACCGTGCCCAAGGGCGTCGGCGACAAATTGAAGCCGGTGTTGACGCACAAGGACCCGCTGGTGGCGCCGGTGGCGCTAGGCAGCAAGGTTGGCTCATTGACGCTGATGCTGCCGGACGGCAAACCGTTGAGCGAATTGCCGGTCGTGGCGCTGGAACAAGTCAATCAAGCCACGATTTTCGGGCGCGCATGGGATTCCGTGCGCCTGTGGTTGAAATAATGCAGGTCAACCCACATATAACTTCACTTAAAACCACGCAAAAGCCTGACCGATGCCCGCACCAAGCGACAGCCTGATCGAATACCCAAGCGACTTCCCCATCAAAGTAATGGGGGCGATGCACGAAACGTTCGCGCAAACCATCGTCGAGCTGGTGGTTTCGCACGATCCCGACTTTCATGCGGGCAAGATGGAAATGCGGCCATCGTCCAAGGGCACGTATTTGTCGTTGACAGTGACGGTGCGCGCCACCAGCCGCGAACAGTTGGACAACCTGTATCGCGCGCTATCGTCGCATCCGATGGTCAAAGTAGTGTTGTAGCGGGCACTTCGCGGTAGCGCGGTTCGCCGCCTGCCGGCCAGACCGGCTCCTGCTTGAATTGCGCGACTTCGGCCAGCATCCAATCGCGAAATGCCTGCACCTGCGGTTTCGATATCCCTTGCTGCGTATAGGCCAGATAATAGGCTTGCGGGCAAGGCACCGCCAGATCGAACAGACGCACCAGCTCGCCTGCGGCAATTTCCTGAATCGCAATCACGTGGCGCGCCATCCCGATGCCGTTTCCATCGGCCACCGAACGAATCAACATCGACGAATCGGTAAACACCAGCCCGCCGGGCGGCACATGCAAATCGATGCCGGCCTCGGCCAGCCACAGGTCCCACGGCTCGTCGCGATCGTCCGACCGCAATAGCATGTCCTCCTCCAGATCGTCCGGCGTCTTCGGCAAATTGCCGCCGCGAAAGCGCGGACTGACCACCGGGTAGTAATAGTCCCCCATCAGGAATTCCTGCGACACGCCCGGATAGCTGCCACTGCGGCTGCCGAAGCGGATGCCGACATCGACATCGCCACGATTCAAGTCGACCATGTGCGCGCTGGACTGCAAGGTGACTTCGACGTCGGGATTGCGGTCGATGAATTTGCCCAAGCGCATCGCCAGCCAGCGCGCAGCAAACGATGGCAGCGCCGAAATCGTCAAGCGCTTGACCTTGGCGCTGCTTTTCAATTCCGCCGCAGCAACAGCGATGTCCTGCAACGATCTGCGCACGATAGTCGCAAAGCGCTGCCCCTCCGGCGTGATGGCGATGCGTTTGCCGTTCCGATGGAAGAGCTGCACGCCCAAATCCTCTTCCAGCGCGCGGATTTGATGGCTGATCGCCCCGTGCGTCAGATGGATTTCCTCTGCCGCCCGCGAGAAATTTTCATGTCGCGCTGCAGCCTCGAACGCGCGCAGCGCGGCCAGGTTCGGCAAACGTTGGAGATCGTTCATTTTTATGTGAATAAAATTAGCAAAGATTGCGAAAATATATCGTTTCTCTTGCAGCGCAACAAACTCTACAATGACTTAAATCCTGCAAAGCTCCCAGTGAAAACGCACTGAGTTGCCCAGGACTCTATTATAGGAGCATTTTGTCATGAGAAAACAATTCACAAATTCGTCACTTTGCATCGACGCTGGCACGACCGTGTCCGGCATGTCCAACCAGGCCGAAATGTTGATCGTTACCTCCGGCAAAGTATGGATCACGGTGGAAGGATCGAAGGACGATTATTGGCTGCAAGTTGGCGAATCGATCACGGTCGAAGCCGGTCGCTTGATCGTGATCGAAGCCGACAAGCAAGATAGCCGCGTCAGCCTGCCCTACGCGCGCGACGGCCACCGCTCTTTCGATTTTTTTGCGCCGTTGCGCGCCTTCGCCAGCGGCACCGAATCGAACTCGAAACCCGCAAGCTGCTGAGCAAGCACCGGCGCAATTCCAGGGCAAGGACTCAGGGCCGGAGCATCAAATTTAACGCAAATTAGGCACTTACACTCCTTCCCCTTTGCAGGGGCGCCCGGCGTAGGGGGTAGGTTGGGATGGGGGTAGAGCGCTCAAATTACCGCATTACGTATCTCGACCGCACTACCCCCTCCCTAGCCCTCCCCCTCGCCGGGCGCCCCTGCAAAGGGGAGGGGACACGTTATCGCATTGAATTCATTGGAATTTTGATGCTCCGGCCCTGGGCAAAGATTGCGCCGCCCTGACGGCTTGCGCCAAATTCGGTACACTGGCGGTCTATGTCAGCATCGTCCACCGCAATTTCCATCGTCCAGCGCGGCGTTGAACCCTACGAAACCAGTTTCGCCGCAATGCGCGCCTATACCGATGCGCGCACTGCCGACACGCCAAACCAATTGTGGATTGTCGAACACCCGCCAGTCTATACGCTCGGCCTGGCCGCCGATCCGGCGCACATACTGGACGCGCATGCGATTCCCGTCGTGCAAACCGATCGCGGCGGCGAAGTGACCTATCACGGGCCGGGCCAGGTCGTGATCTACCTGCTTATCGATTTGCGCCGCAGCAAACCCGGCGGGCGCCTGTTCTCGCGCGAGTTCGTGCACAAAATCGAGCAAGCGGTGATCGACACGCTGGCGGCGTATAATCTGGTCGGTGAGCGCAAGCCCGGCGCGCCCGGCATCTACGTCGCCGCAGGCCGTTGGCAAGGCGCAAAAATTGCCGCGCTCGGCTTGAAAGTACGCGGCAACGGCTGCACCTACCACGGCGTGTCCTTGAACGTGGCGATGGATTTGGCGCCGTTTTCCTGGATCAATCCGTGCGGCTACCAAGGCTTGGCCACGGTCGACATGAAAACCCTCGGCGTCGACGCCGCGTTGCCGGACGTGCAAATGGCGCTGGCCGACGCGCTGGCGAAACAACTCGGCTGAACCCGCAACCACACCCTTTATCCGGCCTCGGCCGACTCGACTTAAACGACAAGCGCTTCGCACCATGACATCCGACACCACGCCGCCGCCATCTTCCCAATACAACCCGAACGAAAAGCAAAAAGGCGCAGGCAAGACCGCCCGCATCCCGATCAAGATCGTCCCTGCCGAGCGCTTGCAAAAGCCGGACTGGATTCGCGTCAAGGGCGCGTCGCCATCGACCCGTTTTTATGAAATCAAGGACGTGCTGCGCGCCAACAGCCTGGTGACGGTATGCGAAGAAGCGAGTTGCCCGAATATCGGCGAATGCTTCGGCAAAGGCACCGCGACCTTCATGATCATGGGCGACAAATGCACGCGGCGCTGCCCGTTCTGCGATGTCGGCCACGGCCGCCCGGACCCGCTCGACGCCAACGAGCCGGAAAAACTGGCCAAGACCATCGCCGCGCTGAAGCTGAACTATGTCGTCATCACCTCGGTCGACCGCGACGATTTGCGCGACGGCGGCGCCGGCCATTTTGCCGACTGCATCAACCGCGTGCGCGCCTTGTCGCCGGCCACCCGCATCGAAATCCTCACGCCCGATTTCCGTGGCCGCATCGAGCGCGCGCTGGAAATCCTGGCTGCCACCCCGCCCGACGTGATGAACCATAACCTGGAAACCGCGCCGCGCCTGTACAAGGAAGCGCGCCCCGGATCGGATTACCAACACTCGCTGGATCTGTTGAAACGCTTCAAGGCGCTGCAACCGAACGTGCCGACCAAATCCGGCATCATGGTCGGGCTGGGCGAAACCGACGAAGAAATCCTGCAAGTAATGCGCGACCTGCGCGCCCACGATGTGGACATGCTGACCATCGGCCAATACCTGATGCCCAGCGGCGACCACTTGCCGGTGCGCCGCTACGTGCACCCGGATACCTTCAAGATGTTCGAGCAAGAAGCGTACAAAATGGGCTTCGCGCACGCTGCGGTGGGAGCGATGGTGCGCTCCAGTTACCATGCGGATCAGCAGGCGCATGGTGTTGAAGTCGGTGTGAAAAGTCAGAAGTAAATGAGATTTCAACGCAGGAGGTGTGCGCGCACCGCCGCTTCATAGCACCCGTTTGTCGTTTGAATCGCAAGGGTCAGGGATTTGATTTGAAAATTTGATCTGCATCAATAAATTCGTCCATTTTCTCGCCGATCATATAACAGGCGGCGTTTTTTCGTCCGCTTGATCAGGATATTTCGATGGGAATGAACAAGGCAACGAGGCATTTCACCGCCTGGATCGCGAGTTTCGCGGTTCTGTTGTCGCTACTTGCACCGTCGATTTCCTTCGCGGCGGCACGCGATGCCCGCGCCTCCTGGCAGGAAATCTGTTCAGTCGGCGGTTTCAAGCTGATAAAGGTTGCGGATGGGCAGAATCTCAAGTCAAGTCCGCCGGTTGGAACAGCGACGCATCCCGAGCATTGCCCATTCTGTTTCACCCACGCCGGCTCGTTCGGCTTGCCACCGACCATCGAGTTCTCGCTTCCCGTGGCAACCGGTTCCAACGCTTCGCCGATTCTTTTTTACCAATCCCCGCATCCGCTTTACATATGGTCCACCGCGCAGTCCCGCGCCCCTCCGCTCGTCTCCTGATTTTCCCCTGAATTTTCCAGATTGTCTCTCGATTACTGCCGAGTGCCGATAGGCGCGCGTTAGCGCGTCGCCTCGACCGGCTCGAGATTCGACCGACATAAGGTTCGGCCAGGCCGAGGGCGATGATCGTCCTCGCCGTCGAAGCTGTGCAAATGCGCACCAAATGCGCAGGGAAACCGCCGTTAATTTCAATTTATAAAAGGACTCAAGCACCATGATTCGCAAACCACATTCTGCCGCCGCGTCCGGCCTATGCACCGCCGGCGCGGCCCTGGCCGAGGAGCGTGGCGCAACGCTAAAGGAAACCTCCGTGTCGGGGAATACGGACAAACCGCCAATTCGGGACTGCTGACGCCATGAAGAAAGCAAACTTCCACGCTTGCCTGGCACCCATTGCTTTGACCTTGATGGCGGCATTGCCGGCATATTCTCAAGATGCAAAGCAGCCACCGGATCCCAGCGCCAAGGATGTTCTTGAGCAAATTCGCAAGGATGCGCGCAAGGACTTTCAGCTAACCGCAACAACATTGCGCGCCATGAATATTGCGGCAATGAACGACGAGGATCGCGCAACGTATGTAAGGCTTTCGCGCGAGGCGGCAGTGCGAATCGGAGATCGAGACTGGCAATCGTCGCTGAAGGGCGAGAAAGATCCGTTCTCGCTAGTTTCGCTCTATCAAATTCTTCTAGCAAGCGGGTACTTGAACGAAGGCGATTTCGCCGCAGCTCATGCTCTACTCAATCAAATCAAGGATTTCGAGCAGGTTAACACTCGCGACAAGCGTCGGTACTGGGCGATAAAAGCACGCCTCGCCGAACTTGAGGGAAATATCGTAGAGGAACGTCAGGCGATAGAAAAAATCGTGCATGAACTTGCCCATTGGCCATCGAAGAATTGCCAATCGTGTCACGACGATCCGAAACTCAAAGGCAACCTCCCGCTGTTGGACGTCCAGAACTTTTGGTTTGGCAAACGCTTCGTTGATCTCATGAAAATACAGGGGGATGCGCAAAAAATTCAGCGAACCGCAGAGAGGGATCTCGCCGCCGATCCCCGCGATAACGATGCCCGCATACGTTTGTCGTATGCCTTGCAAGCACTCGGTCGCACCGAAGATGCCGAGCGCAGATTGAAGGAAATCCCGTGGGTGGCATTTCCTGACCGAAGCGGCTCGGAACCTCGGATGATGGTTGCGTGGCCGTAAATAATGCCCATTGATGCAACTTAAAATTGATGAAAACCAAAAGCAATATATATAGAGAGGAAAACCATGCATAAAAAACTGCGCCTCGCGCTTCTCGTCGCTGCCATTTTCTCGGGTGCAACCTATGCCCAGGCAGCATCACTAGATATTCCAGCTCAAAGCTTGGCAGGCGCGTTGGACTCGCTTGCCAAACAAAGCCATATCCACCTGCAATACGATCAAAATCAACTGAAAGGAATTCAGGCCCCATCACTGCGTGGCGATCTGACGCCAGAAGATGCGCTACGAAAGCTACTGGATGGCAGCGCTTTCGTATTCAGTAAGACCGGACCGGAAAATTATGCCGTTCAAAAGCAGTCGCCTGACCAGAGCAACAAGGTGTGGCCGGAAGTCGCAGTGATTTCGACGGCTGAAAATGGCTACAAAGCAGACAAGGCCACCGTTGCCAGCAAGGGGCCACTCACATTGCGCGAGATTCCAGAATCGGTCTCGGTGATTACCCGACAGCAAATGGACGACCAGGGCATGGTCACGATGACCGACGCCATGACACAAGCGACGGGCGTCAATGTCATCACTAACGACACCTTGAACAACCAATACTATGCTCGAGGTTATGGATTGGGCGTCATGTACGATGGAGTCCCGTCATATAATGGCTTGAACCCGTCGAATAATTTCGACCTGGCGATATATGACCGAATCGAAGTTTTACGGGGACCGGATAGCCTGTTGCGCGGCGTCGGCGATCTCGGCGGCATTGTCAATCTGGTCAAGAAACAGCCGCAAGACACGTTTGGAATTTCCTGGGAAACAACCGCCGGGTCATGGGATACCTATCGCGCGGCAGGCGATATCACCGGACCGTTGAACGAAGACAAGACCTTGCGCGGCCGGCTCGTCCTTTCCGATGAAGACCGTGGATATTTCTACGACCATACGCATAGCCATAGCTGGCTCGGCCTGGCTGCTCTCGAATACGACCCGAGCGCACAAACCAAGATATCGCTTTCTTTTTCCGACCAGGATCAGCATGTTCAGGCTCCCTGGTCGGGCTTGCCGGCCTATACCAATCTGACAGACCCGAATAACGGCGTCTATCCGCTGCTGAATGTGTCGCAGTCCACGTTCGAGGTTCCAGATTGGGGGCAGGAGTATTATCGAACGAAGGAAATATCGGCGGGAGTAGAGCATAGATTCGACAACAGCTGGATGGTCAAGGCCAGCCTCAATCATCGGGAGCAGGAACAGTATTACGACTACCCCTACACGTATTCGAGCATTAATCCAATCACGGACGAGCTCAGTTATAGAAGCATGCGAGGGGACTATAATTACGCGCGCGACGGGTTTGACGTTTACTCCAACGGTCCCATTGATCTATTCGGCAGAAAGCACAACCTGACCGTCGGGCTAAATACTGAGGAGTATGACAGTTCGGGAACGTCTGGAAGTGGCCCGGTAATCAATAATGTAGTCTTCGGCGACGCAAGCCAAATACCCGATACTGCTATTAAGTATACGTCCGGTAGTGAAACCTGGATTAAGCAATATGGTCTGTATTCGCAAATAAACCTGAGCATCACCGATCCATTGACTGTTGTGCTGGGCGGTCGCACGACGACATTCAAGTCGGAAAGCCGGAGTATTTCGCCATCGGCACAAACACCCTGGGTCGAGGGCGCCAACGCCAGCAATCATTTCACACCATACGGCGGAGTTATTTACAAGCTGACTCAAGAGGTTAGTTTGTATGGGAGCTATACCGATATTTTCGTTCCGCAAACGCAGCAAAGGGCGGATGGTTCGACACTGGATCCGCGCACCGGCTATCAGTATGAAGTCGGTAGCAAAGGCGAATTCTTTGATGGAAAATTGGGGGCTTCCATCGCCTTGTTCGATATGCGCGACAAGAATCGTGCGTATCCAGATCCCGCCTATCCAGATGCAAACTTTTACATAGAAGTCGGTGAAGTCGAAAGCAAGGGCGTTGAACTGGAAGCGACAGGAAAACCTTTGCGCGGTCTGGACTTGACTGCCGGATATACGTATTTGGAGACGACGTACGTCGAGAACGCCACTTTCCAGGGGCAAGCTTATTCTATTCAGACACCCAGGAATCAATTCAAATTCTGGGGCAATTATCACTTCGAAAATGATACGCCGCTTGCAGGGTTCAGCGCCGGCTTAGGCTTGTTGGCTAATAGTAATGTGCAAAGCACACGGGGCTGGCGTGATCAATTACTGGATTCTGGATACGCAGTAGTGAATGCAAACGTCAGCTATCAATTTGACAAAATATACTCGGCGAGCCTGCGAATCGACAATTTGCTTGATCAAAAATATTACGCCTCGGTTGGCACACCGAATATCTACAATTTTTATGGAGCACCGAGAAATTTCATGTTGACTTTGCGCGCACGTTATTGACGCATCGACTATGACGTCAACGCCCTGGCGGAAATGCCGAGAGAACGCTGCTGCGACCTGAAGCACCGTCGGCGGACTCTTGCCGGGGACCAATTTCGAATTGGGGGTGATCGTCATTCCTGCGTTGGTCGTTGGCGTCAATCTGACGTATTTCGGTGCGCGGCTGTCGGTTGTGGTCGGAATCGGCAACCGCACCAGATGGTGACGGTTGCGGCCGCCTCGATATGAAACTGTTTGAGGGTACGTGAATGAAATTGTTTTTTTGTTGCGTGTACAAGCGAGCGATTTGTCATGTTTAAGCCGCTGCCAAACATAGGGCACGAACAGGTGGCCGGTCTGCTGTTCGTGCTGGCGCTCCACGCTACTGGGTTGGTCGCGCTATGGAGTAGTCGCACCATGCTCACTCCGGTAGAAGAAGCTATGCTGACGGTCAGCCTGATCGCTTCGCCATCTCCGCAACCGCCAAAGCCGCCTTCGGAACCGTTCACAGTGCTCACGCCTCGCCATTTCTTGCTGCCGATGCCGCAGCCGTTGGCGGTCGAAGTGCCTGTGGTTGTGGACACTGGTCCGCTTGCTACCATCCCGGCGCCGGCATCGTCGCTGCAGCCGGAAGGAGATGTGCCGCCTCAGGCACAACCATCTCCGCAACCAGCGGCGTTATCCGCAGATTTGGCGGTAACTTGCAGCGAGCACTCGTCGCCCTCCTATCCGCAGCAATCCAGGCGTATGAACGAACAAGG
The DNA here is from genome assembly GCA_031291325.1 of Burkholderiaceae bacterium. Taxonomy (GTDB): domain Bacteria; phylum Pseudomonadota; class Gammaproteobacteria; order Burkholderiales; family Burkholderiaceae_D; genus PKWO01. The sequence goes on along the minus strand of JARLJG010000001.1, from coordinate 33,618 downwards.
CAAGGTATTGTTGCGCCTGGAACTTGACGAGGCCGGCCAGGTTGCCAGTGCCGAAGTAAAAGCAAGCTCGGGTTTCCCCCGTTTGGACGAGGCTGCACTAAGCGCGGTACGGACGTGGCGCTGCAATCCATCGATGCGCAACGGCATAGCGGTGCGTACCAGGGCCTTGCAGCCATTTAATTTCTCTTTGGAGAGAAGCTGACATTGACCAATCATTTTTGCTTGCGTGTTCTATTTCGCAAAGCGGCGACGGCAATGCCACCAAGCCGTCCCAGCCTGCTGAAAAGGCGGCACATTCGGGAAGTTGCCCATACTGTTTTACGCATAGCGATTCGCTAGGTTTGCCGCCTTCCCCCAGCACCTAAATGAGACAATCTAGAGGTTGCGAGGCGACCATAATAAAAATAATTTTTTATAAACAATGACTTACCACTGATTTACCTCCTTCCGAAGGGTGTAAATTCCTGGCAAATCAATTGGCACGGGAGGTTGGCGGTCCCGAACCATCTAATGCGCAAAACGCTGCCCTTGCCGCTGCTCCACTTGTCGCGTGTTACCAACGAAGAATTCCACAACGCCCCATTAATCCAAAGGCCCGATATTTTGGGCAGAACGCCTTTCCGCCCGACGGCAACGGGCATCTGTCTCGCCATTCGGGCGCGTAAATTTCCCCTGTCAACTTTAGCAGCTTACTTTATTTTCCAATGTTGATATTGTCACTGCGCAATTCGCTCGCAAACTGAAGCGGGTTGCTGCAATGGGTAGGCGTCAATACCGCTGTCCGCCATGAATGCGCACAGACGCGGGATACGGTCAGCCACCATTTCTTTAGTCCAATTCGCCAGGGAGACAGTCGTATGAAACGAAATTATGCTGCAAGGGCCAGTATGCGTGTGGCGATCGGGATGCTGCTGGGCGCGCTGTGCTCGCTGCCATTCGTGGCGCAGTCCGCCAGCGCGACGAATGCCAATCCGTGCATGAGCGAGCTGCTCAAACCTCTGCTGACGCTGGCACCGAAAACGGCGACCCCGCCGGATAGCAATGGCGGATTTATCAACCGCATCGCATCGTGCAACATGTGGCAGAACTTCTTTTACTTGAATTGGCCAGCGGAGGCCGGCCAGGCCGGCAAGCCGAACCCGAAGGCGACTTTCGGAACGCCGGGCGCGACGGTCTGGCAAACTTTCGCCTCGCCCGATCAAATCTTCCTGCCGAAAGGCGCAAAGCCGGCGCCTTGGGGAAAGTGGACGGCGGATGCCGACATCCCATCCGCCATCGCGGCGCAAGTACGGAGCGGCAAGTTGCACGTCTTGCGTCACGCCGTCAAGGTAGGCGACGATGAAACCAAGCTGCACAATACGGAACAGGTCGACAACCTTGTGCTTTACGACCTGCAAACCAACCCTGTGTACTACGACGTGACGTTGAACAAGACGCTATACGACTACATCGTCAACAATCATTTGTACGAAGCCAACGCGCAGGCGAGCTATGCGGCCAAGAAAGCGATTGCACCGCCTGTCGGCTCCTTCGAGATCAAGGCGGCCTGGAAAGTATTGTCGCAGTCTGAAATCGCCGGCGCACGTTTCTTCACCACCAGCGCCTACGTGATTGCGCCGGGTGGAAAAGGCAGTGTGCAAACGGTGGGACTGGTGGGGCTGCATGTGTTTGCAGGCGGCGGCTCCGACGCGCAGGGCAATTCAGCCGGATTGTGGGCAACTTTCGCCCAGATCGACAACGCGCCGCTGGCGGACCAGGCCCACCCTGCCGGCAACTTCAATTTCTATAATCCCGGGTCGAATGCCATACCGAATACGCCGACGAAAGTCGACGGCAAGCAGGTGCCTGCCCCTACGCAGGTAACCCAGGTCTGGCCTGACGATGTCGATGCGGCGACGGTCACGCACTATGCGCAAAGTCTGGTGGCGGGAGCCAATGCACAGGCGCCTTGGCAGTACTACAAGCTCATCGACACGCAATGGCCGCGCGGAACCTATTCCGCCGTGCCGGCGGCTCCGCAGAATGCGCCGTTGCCCTTGGCAGGCTCGGCTGGGGAGCCGAATACCCTCAAGTTGCTCAATCCCGTGCTTGAAACCTATATGCAAGTCACGCAGGAGCAACATGCGGCGCAGCGCAGCTGCATGGCCTGTCATGCGTATGGACAAGTCGCCGATCAAAGCGTGAAGTACGCCACCGGTTTCAGTTTCCTGTTCGGCCGTGCGCAGGCAGCATCGGGCGGGAAGAAGGGTGCGACTAATTAGAGAGCCATCGTGGCCGCCGCAGCGATGCTGCGGCGGCAAGCAACACTGGCTCCGAGATGGGCCTCGCGCGCAGAATGTCTAGTAGGCGAGCGGCTTTCGTCGTTGGGGTACCGACTAGACGGAGCAGTCAGCCGTACCGGCTCCGTGAATCTTCGCCTGCCATCGGCGGCAATCCAAACAATCTCGCGCTATTGGCCGTGCAAGCAGCCGCAACTTCATCCGCCGTAACGTCGCCGCGCAACAACGCTATCTCGGTGGCGACATAGGGCAAGAACGCCGGCTCGTTGAATCCCTCTCCTTTTGGCGCTGTCTTCGGCCGCAAATAGGGCGCATCCGTTTCCAGGTGCAGCCGGTCGAGCGGTATCTGTTCGACTGCCGTGCGCAAATCCTTGCCGCGCGCGAGGTCCGTGACCCAGCCAGTTACGCCGATGTCGAAGCCCAGCGCCAGATAGGCCAGTGCCTCGTCCAGGGTGCCGGTCATGCAATGCACGACCCCACGCGCACCTGCCTGCGAAGCCTCGCGCAGCATGGCATGAAAGTCGTCGAAGGCATCCCGGCAATGAAGAAACAGCGGCAGCCCCGTGGACAACGCGCCCGCCAGTTGCGCCTCGAACGCAACACGCTGTGCCTCGCGCGGCGAAAACATGCGGTTGTAATCAAGGCCGCATTCGCCGATCGCCACCACTTTAGGATTTTGCCAGAGAGCTTGCATCGCGACGGCGGTGCTTGCCCCCCATTGGGAGGCGTCGTGCGGATGGACCCCGGCCGTGGCATACACCTGGCGATGCGAATCCGCCAACGCGACGGCCTTGTTGCTCGCACCAAGCGAGGTGCCGGTGGCCAATATAGTGGCGACGCCCGCCTTGCGCGCTCGCGCCAATATGGCGTCGGTGTGTCCGGCCAGTTGTTTGGAATGGAAATTTACGCCGATATCGATCAATTGCATGTATTTTTATTATTGTTATTATTCTTGTTGAAAAAAGTAATTGTTTCCGCGCTCAGTAGAAATCCCCAAAGAAAGGAAAGTGACGCTAAAGCTCGCAACGCGCGTTGCCAGACCGAAATCGGTCCGCTCAGTGTGACGGTAGACCTGGCCGAGCAGGTCATACCAATTTCCATGGGGCTGTGCAGATGCCGGATTGTAGCAGCACCCAAAGCGGATTGTGGTGTCTCGGACGCGACACTGTCGGCGTCAATCATGCCAATCTCACCGCCGCTATCGAGTCTTTTACACTCCTGTGTCGATTGCGTAAAAGCGGCGGGCATCTTCAATGACGACAGCTTCAAGCGCGACGCCCGTTAGGGTATCGCGCTACATCGGCAGACCGTGTTCACAAACCTTTGGCCGCGGCGAGAATCTTCTTCAATTCGGCCTGTTCAAGTTCACAGTAAAGCCCGCTTTCGATGACCAGCAACTCCGATGGAACCACCGGCGTCAATAGTGCGCGGGTCTGCTCGTTCACCGGCAGCCCGGCTGCAGTGACGACCGTATCTGTCGTGCGAGCCCAATTAGTGCCCTCCGCAAAACCACGACCGATTTCATTTCCTTCCACGTCGCGAATGACGACCCCACCTTCAGTGTATTGGAGCCCAGTCCCAAAAAATCCTGTTTGGCCGGACGCTATCAATGGCGTCAGCGTAAACTCCTTCAGCCACGGCGCGAGTTCCTGATCGATCGTGAAGCGGTAGCCGGCTGGATACCAGGTATTTGTCGGCGGATAGACTGCCGGATTTGGCGACGTGTCGTTCTTCACCCAATTCGTTACAGTCATCGTGCCACTGATATTGGTGGTCAGGTTGCGTTCATCGATAAACTTGCCGTTTAACGGCACGGTCATTTGTCCGGGCGGCGTCGGGCCGGTCTGCCAGTAAAACGCTTCGTTCGCCCAGGAATGCAGTGCCGAAAAAGTCATTTGCACTTCGCCTGGACCGACGATGGCTTGGGTAGCGCGGAATTGCAATTCAAACCAATCCCAGCCGCCGGGCGCGGCCTTCGAGAGATTATTTGCGGCACGCATGACGGCATGCTGGGGCGCTCCCACCGGCATGAAACCGGTCGTCCATTGATGGTCGTACCACATGCTGCCGCCAGTCAGTGCGATGCGCTTGCCGGAAATGGTAATGGAACTCTCTGCCCCGGGGAGCAGCTTGAGTAGCGACGCCGAGTAGTACAAGGTGCCAAGTCCATCCACGCTGGGCGAGCAGCCGCCTTCGCCTTGCAAAAAATAACCTTTCGAGTTGTCGAGCGAAAGATCGATTTCAATCTCGACATCGGGCGATTTGCCCATATCCCAGCCGCGAGCGCGAAGCCGGACCGGGAAAAGATCGCCGTTGGCACTCAGTCCTTCGATGGAGTTGTGCCCCAGTCGATACGTGAAAGGATTCGACTTCACTTCCACCAGCCCGGTGGTACCGGCGACGACGACCGTGTTTGCGCGATATTGCAGACCTGTCTGCGGATCGCAGATTGCGAGGTGCAGCTCGAGGGACTGGTTTTCGATGTCGCTCAAGCCAAAATCCGCAGCAAGCGGCGGCGGCAGCAGCGAATACTGCCAGAACATCAGCTCCACGCTGTAGTGCTTGCCGGCATCGTCGGTGAAGTTTCCGACAAAGAAGTGCCACCCCAGTTGCTTCTTCAATTGCGGCAAGTCGATTTCCGGAAACTTGAACGTCGGATCGAGCGGAATCGGCTCGTAGCCAGTGATCGATTCCGGGCCGAGAAACAAGCAACTCGCATAAAATTCTCGCGGACTCAGCGCCGCCTTTTCCAGGCAGTGCCGGCGCAACAGCGCGTAGCGTTCCGCCCGCGCGGGCACAAACGACAATTGATTGGCTTCAAGTTGATCAAGCCGTCCGATGAAACGTTCGGCATAGGCGCCTTCGCTATTTTTCTCGCTCTCGATCCGCTCCAGGATGTGAGGCGGAATTTTCGCGCGGTCGTACTCTTTCATCCAAAGCGCCTGGGCGATGCTTTGCAGGGTAAGCGGATTCATAATGCCTCTCTGATAAAGGGTGGAACCTGCGAACAGGTAAATCGATACGTCACTGCCGTCAACGCCAGTCGACGAGTGAACAAATTGCCGTGCTGCACCTGATGGATACGCAGAAGTAGGTTCGTTTTATGGATATCGACAGCGCGCTATGATGCTCGCACGGCTTTTTTGTCCCTTCAACCTGTCAAAATTGACAGTTGCGGTGGACTCCATTCTTGACGCCTCTGACCTGCCATACTCGCGTGCAGCGCAATCTCGTCTCGATAAGCGGTTTGTCGCAGGCCTCTATCGATGATGTCCCTCGTCGACATTGATTTGCCATTCTTGTCGACGCTTGTGGTAATATACGGAACGTATATGAATCGTATAAAATCACTCTGACTATGGGCATCGTTAAAATCTCGGACTTAATGCATGACAACTTGCGCGCCGCCAGCGATGCGCTGAGTCGCTCCATCAACGCACAGGCGGAACATTGGATGCGCATCGGCATGCTCTCCGAACTGTATCCCGATCTTCGCCATGGCGAAATCTGCCAGTTGCTGATGCGCGCCAGGCATGCGGGTGACGAGGGCTTGTCGTTCTTTGCGCAACAAGCCGTCGTTGCCGCTTCAAACACTTCGCCAAAACTTCCACGCAAGGCCGCACGATGACCCGCCCGATTCCCATCAATTCGACGGCCGAGATTGCCATGGCGCGTGCCGCCGGAGCGCTGGCTGCCGATGTGCTGCGCATGATCGCGGAACACGTGAAACCAGGCGTGACCACCGAGGAACTGGATCGCCGCTGCAACGACCATATCGTCAACGTGCTGCAGGCGATCCCAGCCAACGTCGGCTACCACGGCTTCCCGAAGACCGTGTGCGCATCGGTCAACCACGTGGTCTGCCACGGCATTCCTTCAGAGCAGAAAATCTTGAAGAAGGGCGATATCGTCAACATCGACGTGGCGATTATCAAGAATGGCTGGTTTGGCGACACCAGCCGCATGTATTGCGTCGGCGAGCCGAGCCCGCTGGCGCGCCGATTGGTGGATACGACCTATGAGGCGATGCGCGCCGGCATCCTCCAGGTGCGCCCTGGCGCGACGCTGGGCGACATCGGCTACGCCATTCAGACGGTGGCGCATCGAGAACATTTCAGCGTGGTGCGCGAATATTGCGGTCATGGCATTGGCCAGATCTACCACGACGACCCGCAGGTGCTTCACTATGGCAATCGCGGTGAAGGACTGCGCTTGCAAGAGGGAATGATCTTCACCATCGAACCCATGCTCAATGCCGGCAAGCGCGAAACCAAGAAACTGCCCGATGGCTGGACCATCGTCACGCGGGATCATTCTCTCTCCGCGCAGTGGGAGCACATGGTCGCCGTCACTGCCGACGGTTTCGAAATTCTGACGCCCTGGCCCGATGGAACCGGTGCCTACCAGACGATTCCCTGAAAAGACCGCTGCGGGGCGGCATTGGGGCAGCCCCAAGCTTTCGTGCGCGCCGCATTTACCCTTGATCCGTGGCCGAGCGCACTTGATGCAGTCAGCGCAGACCTCCATCTGGCGGTCCTCTTTGCGCGCCGATCTTATGCTATTGAGTTACTTGATGGCGTGGTAGATTGAAGGCTTTACCAATTATTTGGAGGTGGGTTATGGATCTCGGACTCAAAGGAAAACGGACTCTCGTGACGGGTTCAACGGCCGGCATTGGCTTCGCAACAGCGCGCGCGCTGGCGGCGGAGGGCGCTTCCGTCACGGTGAATGGCCGCACTCAGGCCCGCGTCGATAGCGCAGTGGATGCGCTTGTGCGTGAGTTTCCCGGCGCAAGCATTACCGGCATTACCGCCGATTTGAGCAGCAGCGAAGGTTGTGCGGCCTTGATAGGCCAGCTTCCGGAGATCGATGTATTGGTCAACAATCTCGGCATCTACGAAGCAAAATCTTTCGAACAAATCTCGGACGAAGACTGGATCCGTTTCTTCGAGATCAATGTGCTTAGCGGAATCCGGCTCTCGCGTCACTATGTGCAAGGGATGCGATCGCGCAACTGGGGACGGATCGTCTTTGTTTCGAGTGAATCTGGTCTTCAAATTCCGGCGGAAATGATCCATTACGGCATGACCAAGACCGCACAAATAGCGGTGGCCCGCGGACTTGCGGAGACGCTCGCCGGCACCGGCGTCACGGTCAATAGCGTGCTACCCGGACCGACCGCTTCGGAAGCCGTTGGCGGCTTCGTTGCGCAGATGGCCGCGAAGCGTGGTGTCGACATTGCCACCGTGGAGCGAGAATTCTTCACAACGGTGCGCCCTTCCTCGCTGCTGCAGCGATTTGCGACCCCGGACGAGGTTGCAGCAATGATCGTATATACCTGCAGTGTGCAGGCATCGGCAACGACGGGAGCAGCATTGCGCGTCGACGGCGGGGTGGTTCGCGCGATTGCATGAGGCGGCTCGACTGGCTCGGTGCATGCGACTATCGGCACTTCCGCAACCGGTTTCGACGAGAATTTTGTGCAAGATTGGTGCAAACAGTGGTTGTGGCTGGCCGAGATTGATCGCAACATCCCGCTGCGGTCAAGCAAATCGTCAAGCAATTCGATACCGTACCGAAAAAGCAACCATTGTGGCCATTCAGCAAGTTATACTTTCCGCCACACCGTGCGATTTTAGTTGCATTTGACCGAATCAACGAGTGGATAGTTTCCTCCTATTAACGATTTCTTGCGTAATATTGAAAGATGCATTATGGCAACTGGCACAGTGAAATGGTTTAACGATTCCAAAGGTTTTGGTTTCATCACACCCGATGGTGGCGGCGAAGATTTGTTCGCACACTTTTCGGCAATCACCATGGACGGCTTCAAGACCCTGAAAGAAGGTCAAAAAGTCCAATTTGATATTACGCAAGGCCCCAAGGGCAAGCAGGCTTCCAACATCAAAGCCGCGTAAAGCGCGAGCGGCCTCAGTCCGCTGGCCTATCATCTACCGAGCAAATACGGCGAGCATGTCGACTTTTCAAGTCGACATGCTGTTTTAACGCATCCGCAAATAGTTGGCTTTGCAGCCCTACTGCAGCCATCGATTGCGCGCGCCCGCAATTTCCCCCACTCGTAAAATCGCAGCCATCGATCGCGACGGATATCTCGAAGCGTGTAAATCGTCGACCAGACTTGGCGCGTCGGCCGCTGGCGGCACACTATCGCACGCAGCAGCGCACGCACACCACCGATATAATGCACAAACTGTGCGCCCTCGCGCGGCGGCGCTTCGCCAAAAAAACGAGACCCCTATCCATGCGCTTCTTATCCGCTTCCCTTATCGCCCTCTTTATGACCCTGACTGCTCTCCCCGCTTTGGCCGATCTTTTGACCATCGAACGCATCCACGCCGACCCGGCGCTATCCGGCCCCGGCCTGCGCGACCTGCAAATGTCGCCTGACGGCGCTCGCGTGACCTACCTCAAGGGCCGCGACGGCGACCAGTTCCAGTTGGATTTATGGGAATTCAATCTCGCCGACCGCTCGATGCGGCGCTTAATCGATTCCAAAGCCTTGCACCCCGACGAGAAATTGTCGGACGCGGAAAAAGCGCGGCGCGAGCGCGAGCGCAGCGCTGCCTTTCACGGTATCGGCAGCTACAGTTGGTCTCCGGACGGCAAGCGCTTGCTGGTCACGCTGGGTAGCGACCTGTATCTGGTCGACGTGGCCGACCCCGAGCACGCGCGCCGCATCGCCTCGGGCGAGGTGATCGATCCCAAGATTTCCCCGAAGGGCCGTTACGTCTCTTTCGTGCGCAATCAAAACCTGGTGGTCATCGACCTCACCAGCGGGACCGAGCGGCAATTGACCAGCGACGGCGGCGGCGCCGTCCATAACGCCGAAGCGGAGTTTATTGCGCAGGAAGAGATGGCGCAAACCAGCGGCTACTGGTGGGCGCCGGACGATTCCGCGATCGCCTTCAAGCGCTTCGACGAAACGCCGGTGCCGATTGCGCATCGTTTTGAAATCTATGCGGATCGCACGGCGGTGGTCGAGCAGCGTTACCCAGCGGCGGGCGACGCCAATGTCGCGGTGTCGCTGGCCGTCGTCGCAACCGCCAGCGGCGCAATCAAGCAAGTCGATCTCGGCCCGGATGCCGATATCTATCTGGTGCGCGCAGATTGGAGCGCCGATTCCCGCCAACTGCTGTTTCAGCGCCAAAGCCGCGATCAAAAACGTCTCGATCTGGTGGCGGTCGACAAGGTGACGCTGGCCGCCCGCACCCTGCTGACGGAAACCTCGACGACCTGGGTGCACGTGGGCGCAGGGCCGCACTTCCTGGACAGCAGCAACGACTTCATCTGGGCCTCGGAACGCAGCGGGCATCGCCATCTCTACCTGTACGATCTGGACGGCCATTTGCTGCATCCGATCTCGCAAGGCGAATGGGGCATCGAAGAATTGCTCGCGGTCGACGAAAAGGCCGGGCAAGTCTACGTCGCCTCGAACCGCGACGCCGTCATCGACAAGCAAATCTATGCGCTGCCGCTCGACGGCAGCGGCGCGGATAAGCCCAAGCGCATCACCGCCGCCGACGGCTGGCACGAAGCCAAATTCTCCACGCACGGCGAAGCCTTCATCGATACATGGTCGGACCCGGCGACGCCGCCGCAGGTCAGCGTCCGGCGTGTGGACGGCTCGATGATCGCCTGGCTATTGCACAACGAGATCGACGCCAGCCACCCGTATGCGCCCTTCCTGAAGTCGCACGTGCCGACCGAGTTCGGCACGCTGAGGGCCGCCGACGGCCAGGAATTGCATTATTCGATGATGAAACCGCTCGGCTTCGATCCGGCCAAACGCTATCCGGTGTTCATCACCGTGTACGGCGGGCCGGGCGCGCAAGTGGTCAAACGCGCGTGGGGCAGCTTGTTCAATCAATACATGGCGCAGCAAGGCTATGTGGTGTTCAGCATCGACAATCGCGGATCGGCGCGGCGCGAGCGGCGCTTCACCGATGTCATCTACCGCAATCTCGGCCAGCACGAAGTGGAAGACCAACTGGTCGGCATCGACTGGCTGGCGCAGCAAAGCTTTGTCGACCCCAAGCGCATCGGCGTGTTCGGCTGGAGCTATGGCGGCTTCATGACGCTGCGCATGCTGGCCGCCGCCTCGGACCGCATCGCGCTCGGCGTGGCGGTGGCGCCGGTCACCGATTGGCGGCTGTACGATACCCATTACACCGAGCAATTCCTGTCGCAGCCGAAGGAGAATGCCGACGGCTACCTGCAAAGCAGCGTGTTTCCGCACCTCGACGGCTTGCGCTCGCCGCTGTTGCTGGTGCATGGCATGGCCGACGACAACGTGCTGTTCACTAATTCCACACGCCTGATGGACGAATTGCAAAAGCGCGGCGTGCTGTTCGATTTGATGACCTATCCGGGCGCCAAGCATGGACTTTCGACGCCAGCCAGCCAGAGCCACGTGTATCGCACCATCGATGCATTTTTTGCGCGTCACTTCGGCACTGAACGCCCCCGGAAAATCGACGAAGGGAAGAAATGATGGCGACGACATTGTGTTGTCAAAATTTTCCGGTAAAGTTGGCAATTTAGTCGACGCGGGCCGCAACGCCTGCCACATCATTTTGAGGGTCATCATGCCGCGCATCCAACATTTGACGCTTGCCATCGTTTTTGCCGCACTGCCGACCATCGCCTTGGCGTGGAATGCGCAAGGCCATCAGGAAGTCGGCGCGGTGGCCGACCGCCTGATTGCCGGTTCGCATGCCGAGCAATGGGTGAAATATCTATTGGGCAAGCAGACTCTGCAAACCGTATCGGTATGGGCCGATTGCGCAAGAGGCGTCAAGAGCATCGACGGCAAGCCTCCCGCCTACCAGGACAATCCGCAATATGCCGAATGCGCGCCGTTCAGCGGGGCGGAAGGCGCGAAGCGCTTCGAGAGTTTCGCCTTGCGCAACTGGAAGCAATGCGGCAGCGCGCATGGCGCCGATTTCTGTCACACCCACTATCACTACACCGATATCTCGAATTTGCACGACCACTACCAGGCAGGTTATGTAGGCGCCAACAACGAAGATGTCGTGCATGCGATCAACGCTGCCATCGCCGTATTGCGCGGCCAGGCTGCGCCCGCGCCGTTCGACTTTGCCGACAAGCAGGAAGCCTTGATGCTGCTCGCGCATTACGTCGGCGACATCCACCAGCCGCTGCATGTTGCGGCGCTCTACCTGGATGCCGACGGCAAGGTGGTCGACCCGGACATCGTCGGCTACAAGATCGGCGACGACACCGCCGGCGGCAATAACATCATCGACGGCAACAAGCCATTCCATGCCGAGTGGGACGCGCCGCCATCGACCCCGCACACGTTCGACGACCAGGTTGCCGTCTTGCTGAAGGCGGCGAAACAAGTCAAGCCAACCGGCGGCGACCTGGCCGGCTGGTCCACCGCCTGGGCCAACGATTCGATACAAGTAAGTCCCCCGGTATTTGCCGGCCTGCGCTTCACGATGAAGCCGGCGGCAAGCGCGCATCCTGAAAATTTTCCAGAAAAATGGGAAGCAACCGGCATCGATGCCGACTACCAAAGCCGCGCCGATGCGATCAAGATGCAACAACTCGCCAAAGCCGGAGCCAGACTGGCGCAATTGCTCGAAGCGATCTGGCCGGACGATCAGGCGTTGCCGCCTGCCCCCAAATGAGCGTTTCGTGCTGAATTTCAAAACCCCGTTATACTGATCCGCTTGAATTTATCGATAACCGATTGAAGCGGCATCCAATGAATCGTACTCTCGCTTACGCCTGCCTCGCCCTCAGCATGGCGCTGGTGGGCAGCTATGTTGCGCTGTCCAAGCCGCTTACCGCCGCGCTCCCGGTATTCCTGCTGGGGTGGCTGCGCTTCGGCATCGGCGGCCTTGCCATGCCGCACTGGTTGAAGAAGCCGGCCAGCGAAGCGCCGATGAGCGCGCAAACCCGCAAGCTGCTGTTTCTCGAATCCTTCCTCGGCAACTTCCTGTTCTCGATCTGCATGCTGTTCGGCGTCAGCATGACCAGCGCGGTTTCGGCGGGCGTCATCATGGCATCGATACCGGCGGTGGTGGCATTGATGAGTTGGGGTTTCCTGCGCGAACGCATCACCGCCCGCGTCTGGATGGCGCTGGCCTGCGCGTTGGGCGGCATCGGCTTGCTGGCCTGGTCGCGCGCGCCAGCCGGCGCAACCGATGCCGACACGCAGCACGCGCTGCTCGGCAATCTGCTGGTGTTTTGCGCGGTGCTGTGCGAATCCGCCTATGCGGTAATCGGCAAGAAGCTGACCGGCGCGTTGACGCCGCGCCGCATCACCTCGCTCATCAATTTATGGGGCTTCATGCTGATGACGCCGCTGGGCATCTACACCGCCTGGCATTTCGATTTTGCCGCAGTCAGCACCAACATCTGGCTGCTGCTGGTATTTTATTCGCTGGCCGCCAGTGTCTGGACTGTATGGCTCTGGATGACCGGCTTGAAGCGCATCCCGGCCAACCTGGCCGGAATTTTTACCGTGATGTTGCCGATCACCGCGACCCTGGTCGGCGTGCTGGCCCTGGGGGAAAAACTGAGCGGCATCCGCTTGCTGGCGCTGGCGATTGCGTTGGCTAGCGTGGTGCTAGCTACGCTGCCGACTGGCAAAAGCCCCGCTGGGAGCGCGCAGCCATCCGCTTGATCCGTTGGACGCGGCGCTCTCAATCCCTGTTTTCGCACTGCCCGATAACGCTATCCGCACGCTTCCCGCAAGGGCTTTTTGCCTTCGGCATCGGATGCGGTATGCCTTGCTCGTCGAGATGCGCGACTTGCGTGTTCCAGCTCTTGACGCCATTGCGATCCAATTGCAAGCCTAGCACCCAGCCATAGGTTTGCGCGTCGTTGCTGATCGCGTCGATCATGAAGTTGCCGACGCTATAAACGATCAACTTGCCGCGATAGGTTTCGATATCTTGCGTCACGTGCGGATGGCCGCCGATGACGGCATCCGCGCCGGCGTCGATCATCAGGCGCGCCAGTTGCCGCTGCCGGGCACTGGCTTTCGTCTCGTCTTCCCAACCCCAGTGCATGATCGGTATCACCAGGTCGGCATGGTAGAAGCTGCGCGCCTTGCGGATATCGGCCACCACTTGCTCGTCTTCGCTCCAGGCGGTGCCGGGCGCGTCGGCGTCGGCCTCGAAACTGCGCGGCATGAATTCGTTATAGCCGAGCAAGGCAATGCGGATGCCCTTGCGTACGACGATCAAGGGCGTGTGCGCTTCGGCCAGATTATGCCCGCCGCCGAGGCGCCCGATGTGATGCCGATCCAGCAAACCCAGCATTTCGGCAAACGCCGGACGCCCGAAATCGCCGGAATGATTATTGGCAATCGATACCGCGTCGAAGTGCTTGTCGAGAATGTCCAAGGTGCGCGGATGGGCGCGGAAATTGAAGACCTTGTCTTCCGCCTCGCCGACGGTGGCGACCACGCATTCCAGGTTGGCGACGCGAATATCCGCGTCTTGCAAAATGGCGGCAAAAGGCTGGAACGGATCGCTGCCTTTTGCAATTGCAGCACCGGGCTGGCCGTCGAGCACGATGTCGCCGGCAAAAATCAGTTTGACGGTTTGTGCATTGTCCGCAACAGCATTGCCACCGGCCAATCCGGCGCCCACCATCAGCAGGCCGCCGAGCAGGCTCAGCGTCGCGCGCTTCATGATTTCACCTCGCGCAGCGCACAACCGTATTGCAGTTCGCGCCCCAGCGGCGGCGAGTAGACAGAATGCAAGCCAGTCAGCGCATAGGGAGAATCGCCGCCGGCAAACGGCGGCAGGTACTTCGCTTCTTCGAGCAACACCGGCTGCCTTCTGGTTTCATAATATACGTACAATTTGACGACCTCGATCTTTTGCGCCGTGCCAAGCACGACCGCCTTGAAGCGGAAGCGGCCATTGATGTCGACCGATTCGGTCGTATAGGGATCGTTGCCGGGCAGCGTTTCCAGCGTGTGCGTGCTGCCGGCGTAAGTCGCCTCGCAACGCAGCAGCGCAGCGGCGCTGGCCGGCACGCAAAACATCGACCACAGAAGCGCTGCGCTCGCTGCCTTTACCATGCGTCCGAATAGGGTTCGCTTGTTCATGTTGCTCCGTCACATTCCTTGAATTGCAGTATGGTAACCGATTGCCTGAGCGCTCTGCTAGCGCAGCCAATTTTGGCCGCGGAATCACCCTCTTCGAGCGCAATTTTGAGGCATTCGGCCTCGGCTCGTGCGACAATCGCCGCTAATTCGTTGCAATCGCTCAATCTTCCGAGGAGATCAATCAGTCATGGCCAAGAAAAATGCCTTTTATGCGCAATCCGGCGGTGTGACCGCCGTCATCAATGCTTCCGCTGCCGGCGTCATCGAGACTGCCGCCAAGCATAAAGACAAAATCGGCAAGGTGTACGCCGGACGCAACGGCATCATCGGCGCGCTGACCGAAGATTTGATCGATACCAGCAAGGAGTCGATCGCCGATATCGCCGCCTTGCGCACCACGCCATCGGGCGCGTTCGGTTCCTGCCGCTACAAGCTGAAAAGCCTGGAAGCCAACAAGCGCGAATACGAGCGTTTGATTGCGGTATTCAAGGCGCATAACATCGGCTACTTTTTCTATAACGGCGGCGGCGATTCGGCCGATACCTGCTACAAGGTTTCGCAACTATCGGCCACGCTCGGCTACCCGGTGCAGGCGATCCATGTGCCGAAGACGGTCGACAACGACTTGCCGATCACCGATTGCTGCCCCGGCTTCGGCTCGGTCGCCAAATACGTTGCAGTCTCGACGCTGGAAGCGTCGTTCGATGTAAAGTCGATGGCCAAGACCTCGACCAAGATTTTCGTGATCGAAGTCATGGGTCGCCATGCCGGCTGGATCGCGGCAGCCGGCGGCTTGCTGGTCGACCACAATATTCCAATCGTGATCCTGTTCCCGGAAGTGCCGTTCGACCAACAGAAATTCATCGCCAAGGTCGACGCCAACGTCAAGAAGTTCGGCTATTGCACCATCGTGGTTTCCGAAGGCTGCCATTATCCCGACGGCAAATTCCTGGCTGAACAAGGCACGCGCGATGCTTTCGGCCACGCGCAACTGGGCGGCGCTGCGCCGGTGGTGGCCAACATGGTCAAGGATGCGCTCGGCTACAAGTTCCATTGGGCGGTGGCCGATTACCTGCAGCGCGCGGCGCGCCATATCGCCTCCAAGACCGACGTCAAGCAGGCGTACGAATTGGGCAAGGCGGCGGTGCAACTGGCGGTCAAGGGCCGCAATGCGGTAATGCCGACCGTCGAACGCCTGTCGGACGTGCCGTACAAGTACAGGATCGGCGTGGCCGACCTGAAGGATGTCGCCAACGTCGAAAAATTCATGCCGGCGAACTTCATCACCAAGGACGGCTACGGCATCACCGAAAAGTGCAAGCGTTACCTGACGCCGTTGATCCAGGGCGAGGATTACCCGAAATACGAGAACGGCTTGCCGCAGTACGTGACCCTGAAAAACGTCGCGGTTGCGAAGAAATTGCCGGCCTTCAAGATCTGAGGCTGCACTCCAAAAACAAACAGCCCGGCTGAATCAGCCGGGCTGTTTGTTTTTGCACGAAAATCTTATTGCTTGATCGATTCGATCGGGATGGTCAACAACACTTCGTCGGCGACCAGCGGCGCGTATTTGCCAGCGCCGAAGTCGGAACGTTTGATGGTTGCCGTCGCATTGGCGCCGCACGCATCTTTTTTCATCATCGGATGCGGCATGCATTTGAACGAAGTCACCGTCAGCGTGACCGGTTTGGTGACGCCCTTGATAGTCAATGCGCCATCGACCGAAGACACTGCATCGCCATTGAACTTGACGGCAGTCGACTTGAACGTGATGGTCGGAAACTTGGCCGTGCTGAGGAAGTCTTCGCCCTGGATGTGTTCATTGAACTGCTCGGAACCGGTATTGACCGATTTGGCATCGATCGTGACATCCACCGATCCGGTCTTGGCCACGCGGTCGATGGTGATGGTGCCGGTGGTTTTGTCGAAGCGGCTCAACTGCTCCGAAAAGCCCATATGGTTATATTCAAAACGCGGCAGCGTATGCGTGCCGTCGATCACATAGGTTTCAGGAGCCGCCATGACGGCGCTGGAAGCGGATACGGCCAGAGCAAGGGCAATCAATTTTTTCATGTCATTTTCCTTCAAAATAATCGGATGGTACGGCTGGGGTTGTAGCGTAACAGAGGTAAAAAATCGGCGCTTGCGCCGAACTCAATCGGGTTTTGCAGAACCTTCCAAGACAATGCGCAATTCCTGCAGCGCTGCCTGCATGCGCGCGTAATCTTCCGGCTTGATATCGGCAAACCGCTTGCTTAAATAGCTTAGATGCGCTGGATAAACACTGTCGAAAACCGCCTCGCCCTTTTTGGTCAATTGGACGATCTGGCTGCGGCCATCGTATTTGCACTGCGTCCGTCGCACTAAATCTTTCAAGATCAAGCGATCCACCACGCCGGTCAACGTGCCCTTGGTAATCAGCGTCTTTTCACCCAGCAACTTGGACGTCATGCCGTCCGTGTTGCCAAGCGTTGCGATGATATCGAATTGCGATGGCGTCAATCCAAGCTCGCGGATATTCGTCGACGAATACGATTCGAAAACCTGGTAACAGCGGACCAGCTCGCGTATCACTGGGAGAAAAGGTTTGGTTGCCAAAGGGAAAGCCGAAATTAGTTCTAACAGAAACTAGTTTAGTTCTTGTTAGAACCAAATGTCAAGCATTATCTTGATCGTAAAATGCTGGTGGGTTGTCACGGCTGAAAGTAGGCGTAGCCTTCCCTGGCTTGCAGGCGGACGACTTCGGCAACGCCGGAAGGCACAATTTTCGCCGCCGCGATCACTTTGCTGGGCGCGATATTAAGTCCCTCTAGCGTATTGTTGCAGACGCGAAACTCCACCCCCTGTGCCGCCAAAGCCGCCACGATCGCCTCGAACGAGCGGCCACGGCCATCGACCGCGCCAGCCAGCAAGAACCGGATGCCTTCGCCGTGGGTGACGATGACTATCCTGGTGTCCGGTTCGGCGCGCAATTCGTTGCGGGCGTTGGCCAAGGCGCGCGACGCCTGATCCAGCCCCTGGCTGACATCGTAGACAACCTTGATTTGCGGTTCAGCCGCTGCGATCCCGATCATGCCGATTGCCAACAAGCCGACCAACAGAAATTTTAAAAAATTGCGTAGCATGTAGTTGCGTTGCATAGGAATCTCCATAAAAAAAGCGCCAAGGTCGATCTTTGGCGCTTTGGTTTAGCACGGCATCGTCGTAAAGAATCAGCTGCGCGCACCTTGCGCGGCATTCATCTCCTTCAATTCTTCGTCGGTGATGTATTCGAACATTTTGACCACCCGCGTCACGCCGCTCACGCCGCTAGCCAAATCCGCCGCCACCTTGCCTTCGTGCTCGGTAACCCGGCCAAGCAAATAGACGGTACCCCGCTCGGTCACGATCTTGATCGAATTGGCGTTGAGATCCCTCGAATCGATAAAGGTCGCGCTGAGTTTACTGGTGATAAACAGGTCATTGGAACGCGAACCGAAGTTGGAGATTCCCACTACTTCCAATTCGTTCATGACCGCTTGCACGCCCGTTATCTGCTTGACTTCCTGCTCGGCGGCTTGCCTCGTCTTCTCGTCTTTGACTTCGCCGGTCAGCAACACTTTGCGGTTATAGCTGGTGACATCGACATGCCCGGCATCCCCAACCGTCGAACTCAAGCGGGAATTCGCCTTCAATGCAATTTCCTTGTCCTCGGTCTGCGCGCCCAGCGTGCGACGGTCAGTCGCAGCGAGTCCGCCGACCACTGCGCCGCCGACCACGATGCCGACGCAGCCTTGCAAAGAAACCGCCAGCGCGCCCGCCAATGCGATGGTTGCTACAGGTCTTGCCATGCGCTGCCATTTACTCATTCAAGTCTCCGCCAAATAACGCGACATCGATGCCGTCGCACAAACAATGGATAGTCAGCAAATGCACTTCCTGGATCCGCGCAGTACGATCATGCGGAACGCAGATATGCACATCCGCCTCGGTCAATTTCTTGCCTATCGCGCCGCCGCCTTTGCCGGTCAAGGCCACGATGCGCATTTCGCGCTCCAGCGCCGCATCGATTGCCGCGATCACGTTATTCGAATTGCCGGAAGTCGACAACGCCAGCAAGACATCGCCGGACTGCCCGAACGCTTGCACTTGCTTGG
This sequence comes from Burkholderiaceae bacterium, assembly GCA_031291325.1. GTDB lineage: Bacteria > Pseudomonadota > Gammaproteobacteria > Burkholderiales > Burkholderiaceae_D > PKWO01. The sequence continues at coordinate 15,091 of JARLJG010000001.1, read as the reverse complement.
CAAAAATATCGTTGAAGCTGTAATCGTTGCCGACTGCCGTGATGATGGACGTGTCGGTCGTCAGCGCCAGTGCCGGCAAGGGCAGGCGCTCGCGCTCGAAGCGCCCCACCAGTTCGGCGGCAAAATGCTGGCAATCCGCCGCCGAGCCGCCATTCCCGCAGGCAAGAATCTTGTTCCCATTAGACAATGCCGTAAACATAAGTTCAATTGCGTCTGCAATCGGCTGCATCAAGAGCGAAGCAGCCTGCATTTTCAATTCGGCGCTTTCCTGGAAGTGTTCGACAATACGTTGATTATTCATAGTGATGAGGATTATAAGGTAATCGGGGGCTTGCGCACGTGCGTCGAACGCCCGAGATAAAAATGCTCATGTTTCTATGGCATTCTTCAACCAGCTCAACTTGGTTCCGTCGATGGCAACCACGTCGAAACGACAGGGCGGCGGCATTTTGTAGCGGCTCAAGTATACCTGCGCGGCGAGGATCAGACGGCGCTGCTTCTTGGCGGTGACGCTGGCTGCAGCCCCGCCATAGTGCGAGACGGCGCGTTTCCTGACTTCGACAAACACCAGCGTGCCGCGCTCTTCCATCACCAGGTCGATTTCGCCGCCCTTGCACAGAAAATTGCGCTCCCGCAAAGTCAGTCCATGCTCTTGCAGATGCTGCAACGCATCGTCTTCGCCGCCCTGTCCGGTCAGTTGCCGCTCGGTGCGGCGCTTGAAGAGGTTCAACATGCCCGATTTAGCGGCCACGGTCGACCAAGGTCACCATGCCTTCGCGATACATCGCCTGCGGCTCGACACGCTCGAAATGGACGCCGGCCTTGTTGAAACCGACGATCAACCTGCCGGTCACACCGTCCAATTCGAATTGCTGGCGATGGATGGCGACCAGGCGCGCCACCCGATAGGCATCGATGCCGAGCGCGTACAGGCGCTCCAGGTCGGCGCTGCGTTTTTTGTCGGCGGGCACCACCAACTTCGGATAAATCATGACCGCCGGATGGTCGGCCTGCAATTGCCATGGAATGTCCAGCAACCGCACACCGTTCAAGTCGGGCACCCGTTCGGCCGTCGTCCAATCTGCCAACGCCAGCGGATTCAACTGCGCAGTGCCATAGGAGATGGCGTCGGCGCCGATCAAGCCGCGCACTTGCCTGGCTTGCTCGGCTGTCAGCGCCAAAAAAGCCGCCGCCGGCTTTTCCGTGGTCAGTTGCTTTTTCAATTGCGCCAAATCGGACGCGCTCAAATAGCCTTCGGCGCTGCCCAGTTCGACCAAGACCGGGTCGAGGCCGCGCGCCTGTGCCTTGATGACAAACGCCTTCGCGGCGCGGCGCTGCCAAGCCTTGCCGGTGCAAATCGCGTACACTTTGCCGCTCGGCTTGCCGGATGCGACCCAGTCGGCAGTCTGGCGCGCTTCGTCTTCGACCGACAAGCCCATCGTCAGCATCAAAGGCGGCAGCGCCGGTGCGCTTGCGCTTTCGACATCCGATTGGGTCAACGAAATGGTCGGGATCCGCACCGCGCCGGATTCCGCAATCGCGGCGGCGCTGCTGCGCGTGAGCGGGCCGACGATGACATCGGCGCCCGCCAAGGCATTGGTATAGTCGGACACCACTTCTTCCGGGATATCGGTGGTCTGGACGATCGTTACCGCAACGCCGATGCGGTCTTGCTCATACGCTGCCATGAAACCGGCGCGCACCGCATCGGCGGCTTCGCGCAAAACATCGGATTGCAGCGGCAACAACACGTTGATGCGCGCAACGGCGCTCGAATCGCTGGCGGCCGGCAGCGCCGGTGGCAGCGAAACCGTGATTTGCTTGCTCACTTCAGGTTGCGCCGCGCTCGCGCTGCTGCCGACTGCCCCCTTATTTGCCTCGTCATTGGTTGTGTTTGCCGACGCACACAGGCACAATCCGCACAGCAACACCCCCAGCATCCACCTTTTTGCACTTTCGCGCATATTCGTCCCCATGACCCTAGCCACGCCGATCCAAGCCTCCCTGCAGTCCCTGATGACTGAAGTGGCACTGCAAACTTATCCAGCTTCGACATTATATGTGGTGGCGACGCCCATAGGAAACATCGGCGACATCAGTGTGCGCGCCCTTAACGTCCTGGCAATAGTCGATGCAGTCGCTTGCGAAGATACCCGCAACACCGCGCATCTGCTGACGCGCTACGGTTTGTCGAAAAACCTGATTGCCGCGCACCAGCACAATGAACGCGAAGTGGCCGAAAAACTCATCCTGCGGCTGCGCGCCGGCGAACGCATCGCCCTGGTGTCGGACGCCGGCACGCCCGGCATTTCCGACCCCGGCGCGCGTATCGTCGATGCAGTCCGCAGCGCCGGCTTGCGGGTCACGCCGCTGCCGGGCGCCTCGGCTGCCATCAGCGCATTGTCGGCCTCGGGCTTGTTGCACGATCAATTCCATTTCGTCGGCTTCCTGCCGGCCAAGAGCAAACAAAGGGAAACGGTTTTGTTGAACTTGCGCGGACTGGCCGCCACCATCGTGTTTTACGAAGCGCCGCACCGCATCGTGGAAACCGTCGCCGCACTGGCCGACGCGTTCGAGCCGACCCGCACCGTCGTATTCGCGCGCGAACTGAGCAAATTATTTGAAGAAATCCACCGTTGCACCTTGGCTGAAGCCAGCGCCTGGCTGGCGGCGGACCCGCATCGCCAAAAAGGCGAGTTCGTGATTCTGCTCGAAGGCGCACCCGCCATTGGCGACGCCGATGCCGCGCAAGCCGAGCGCATTCTGACCATCTTGCTTGGCGCCTGCTCGGTCAAACAGGCGGCGACGCTGGCAGCGCAAATTACGGGGCAGAAAAAAAACGCGCTATATGAGCGCGCATTGCAGTTGCAGCAACATTCAGAAGACTGACGCATTAATTCGGGTGTGATTCAAAGTTGGGAGGAACTTTCATTGCCCCTCCGTCTTTCCCGCGAAGGCGGGAAAGACGGAGGTTTTGCACAATCGCTCGTTGAATTCAGCGTTGCACGATCATCGCCTTGATTTCGCGCAAGGCCTGCAGTTTTTGCGCAGCGTTCGCCGCCTCCGCGCGGGTCGGGAAAGGTCCGCTATGCAAGCGGTAAAACACGCCGACGTAAGAGACTTCCAAAGGCGGTAGCGCGTCGTCCCAATTTTGCATCAACCTGGAACGTACGGCTTCGGCATTGGCGGCCTCGCCGAAAGCGCCAAGCTGAAGATAGTAGCCGCTGGCGACATCGCTATTCGCAATGACGGCATCCGAAGCCGTATTCTGAGCCGGCAGCGCCGGCGCCGGTGCGACCGGCTTAGGCGGCGGGTCGGCTGCCGGCGCGGGCGCTGTCGGCAGCACTACGCTGGCGACGGCAACTTGCGCTTGCCGCTCGGCATTAATGCGCGCGATATCGTCGGGCAGCAAGCGTTCGACTTCCAATTCGCTGCTGCCCGTGCCGAGATAGCCCAGCTTCAATGCCGCCGTGTACGACAGATCGATGATCCGGCTCGAATGGAAGGGGCCACGGTCGTTGATGCGCACGATCACCTGCGCGCCATTGCTCAAATTGGTGACGCGCGCATACGATGGAATCGGCAAGGTCGGGTGGGCTGCGGTCACTTGGTACATGTCGTACAACTCGCCGGATGAAGTCTTTTGCCCGTGAAATTTCTTGCCGTACCAACTGCCGACCCCGCGTTGTTTGTACGGCTGTTGATCCACCAGGGGCGTATAGGTCTGGCCAAACACCACGTACGGTTTGTTGCCGGTGGTCGCATAAGGCTCGACCTTGGGAATCGGATCGGGGATGTCGAGCAAGCCTTCCGGCGGATGCTCGCCGGGGCCATCGTCCTGGTAATAGCCGCCACGCCCCGAACCCGCAGGCGGCAACACCGGCAGCGGTCGCTTGCCGTGGGCGGCGGGAGCGACGCTCGCCTGGTTGGTGCTAGTCGACGGTGGCGCTGAAACCGGCGCGCGCGGCGTGCTGCTGCATGCGGCCAAAGCCAATACGACGGCGGTGGCCGCTAGGTCGATTGCATGGCGGATGACACGTGCAAATGCGCGATGTTCCCTCCCCCTGTAAGGGGGAGGGTTAGGGAGGGGGTAGTGCGGTCGAGATACGCGATGCTGTAATTTGGGCGCTCTACCCCCATCCCAACCTTCCCCCTGCGCCGGGCGCCCCTGCAAAGGGGAAGGAGCTTCTTGCGATTGCCCTGCGACAATGGCAAATTGGCGGCAAGCAGTTATTCCCGGCAAAAAATTGGGCCATGTTTGCAGGAATCGATGTCGTGCCGCTCGCGCGCTCATGGTTTAGCTCTGCACCAGCTTGCGATTTTTTTGGATGCTCATCAGCATGCCAGCCCCCAGCCCCAAGGTCAACAAGGACGTGCCGCCGTAACTCATGAACGGCAAGGGCACGCCGACCACCGGCAAGATGCCGCTGACCATCCCCATGTTGACGAACGCATAGGTGAAAAAGATCATCGTAATCGCTCCGGCCAGCAAGCGGGTAAAGAAAGTCGGTGCATTGGCGGCGATAACCAGTCCGCGTCCGATCAAGAACAGGTACAGGATCATCAACACGATATTGCCGATCAGTCCGAATTCTTCCGAGAATACCGCAAAAATGAAATCGGTGGTGCGTTCGGGAATAAACTCCAGATGCGCCTGCGTGCCTTGCAGCCAACCCTTGCCGGTGATGCCGCCCGATCCAACCGCAATGGTCGACTGGATGATGTGAAAACCCTTGCCCAACGGATCGGAGGACGGGTCGATCAACATCATGATGCGCTCGCGTTGATAAGGATGCAACACCGACCAAACTACCGGCAGGCTGGCGGCCACCGCGACCGCCAATCCGATCAACACCCGCCACGACAAGCCAGCCAGGAAGATGATGTAAAACCCCGCCGCCAGCACCAGCAATGCAGTGCCGAGATCGGGCTGCTTGGCGATCAAACCGACCGGCACCGCCAGCAGTAGCGCGGCAACCGTGAATTCGCGCCAATGAATCAAGCCCTCGCGTTTTTGAAAGAACCACGCCAGCATCAGCGGCATCGCGATTTTCATGATTTCCGACGGTTGAAAATTCGCTACACCGAGGTTCAACCAGCGCCGCGCTCCCAGTTTTACCGTGCCGAACAGCGCCACCGCAATCAGCAACACGATCCCCATCGAGTACACCGGCACCGCAAAGCGCATCAGCGTTTGCGGCTTGACGTTGGCCGTCAGCCACATGACCACGATTGCCACCAGGATGTTGCGCACCTGGTTTTCGACGATGCCGGGCAAGTCGATGCCGGCCGAATACAGCGTCACCAGCCCGACCGACAACAGTAAACCCATGATTAACACCAGCGGTCCATCGAACACTGCCAGGCGTTGCTTGACCATCGGCCAGATCGGGCGTCGTTCAGCCAGCCTCATGGTCGCTTGTTCCCTTGCGTATCCGCTGCCGGCGCCGCCGTTTCGTCGGGCGCATCGTCGTCGCCCTCCATTTCGGCCGGTTCATCGTTGTCGGCAGCGTCATTGCTTACTGCCGGCGGGGTGATCTTGCCGTCCGGGCGCTTCCCAAGAAGGTAATAATCGAGCGCTTTCTTCACGATAGGCGCGGCGGCGGCAGCGCCGAATCCGCCGTTCTCGACCACGATGGCAATTGCGATGCGCGGATGATCAACCGGAGCAAATGCGGTGAAAAGTGCGTTATCGCGCAATTTCTCGGCCCCGTTGCGGTTGTATTTTTCGTTTTTCTTTAATCCGACCACTTGCGCGGTCCCGGTCTTTCCCGCCACGACATAGCCGGCATCCTTGAACACCGAATAGGCAGTGCCGCCCGGCTCCGACGTCACGCCCACCATCGCGCGCTTGATAATGTCGATATTCTCTTGCTTCAGATTGATCTTGTAACTTTCTTTTTGCACTACTTGGGTACGCTCAAGGTTGACGCCACTTTCGATGGTCTTGACCAAATGCGGTCGCATCACCACGCCGTCATTGGCCAGGGTGGCGACCGCCTTGGCGATTTCCAGCGGCGTAAATGCATTGTAGCCCTGACCGATACCCAATGAAATCGTATCGCCGGCCACCCATTTCTTGCGCTCCGGCGTCTTGTAGGTGGCGCGTTTCCAGGCGGTCGACGGCAACAGCCCGGCGCGTTCGTTTTCCAGGTCGATTCCGGTCAGTTCGCCGAAGCCGAACGGCTTCATGAAATCGTGAATGCGGTCGACGCCCATGTCGTTGGCCAGCATGAAGTAGTAGGTATCGCAGGAGCGCACGATCGACGCATGCATATCGACCGTTCCATGTCCCTGCGGCACGTCGTCCTTGAAGGTATGGTTGCCGAGTATAAAATGACCGGGGTCGTGCAGGCTCCAGCTTGGCGTGCGCACGCCGAGTTCAAGCGCGCCTAGCGCCATGAACGGCTTGAAAGTCGAGCCGGGCGAATAGGTGCCGCTCAGAGGGCGATTGACCAAGGGCCGATCGGGCGAATTGTTCAAATCGTCCCAACTCTGCTGGTCGATCCCTTCGACAAACAGGTTGGGATCGTAGGTCGGCTTGGACACGTAGGCCAGCACATCGCCGGTCGACGGCTCGATTGCCACAAACGCGCCACGATGGTCGCCGAACGCTTCTTCGACCACTTTCTGCAATTCGATATCGATCGACAGGATGAGGTTATTGCCAGGGCTGGCCGAGGTGCGCGACAAGGTGCGCACCGCCCGCCCGCCGGCGGAGATTTCCACCTCTTCATTGCCGGTGATGCCGTGCAATTCCTTTTCGTAGCTTTTTTCCAAGCCTTCCTTGCCGATGTACTCGGTGCCGCTGTAATTGGCGGCGTCGTCCATCGCATCGATCTTTTCCGCGTCCTTTTGACTGACCCGGCCGATATAACCGATCACATGCGAAGCCACCGCGCCCAGCGGATATTGACGGAAAGGCCGAGCCTGGATTTCGACGCCGGGGAAGCGATAGCGCTGCGCGGTAAAGCGCGCCACTTCTTCATCGCTCAAACGGGTGCGGATCGGGATGCTGGCGAAATTCTTCGATTCTTCCAATAATTTCCTGAAGCGCTTGCGATCCTTGGGCTGGATTTCGACCAATTCGCTCAAGGCGTCGATCACCGTGTCGAGTTCGCCGTTGATCTTGGACGGCGTGATTTCCAGTGTATAGGCGGAGAAATTGCGCGCCAGCACGACACCGTTGCGATCGACGATCAAGCCGCGCGTCGGCACCAGCGGCACGATGGAAATGCGATTGTCTTCCGCCTGCGCCGCATAATCGCTGTGCTTGTACACTTGCAGCCAGACGAAGCGCGCCAGCAGCAGCAAAAAGCAGAAGAACACAAATCCGCCGACCACGGACACGCGCAGCCGGAAGTAATGCAGTTCGCGTTCGGTATTCTTGAACTCTGTCATATCGGGCGAGTTTCATCCCGGTCGATGGCCCGCCGCTGCGGCGCCAGCAGCAGCCAGGTCACGAGCGGCCACAATGCAGCCGCCACCAAGGCGTCGATAAAATACAGCCAGCCGGGAAATTTGCCGCTGACGATCAGCCTGACCACCAGTTGCACCGCGCGCGCCATCAGCAGCAGCGGCAGCACATGCAAAGTCTGGGTGCCGACCGGAAACCACAACACGCGCCGATGGATCGTGATCGCAAAATACGACAACAAAGTATAGGCAAGCGCATTTTCGCCGAGCAAGGCGGCATCGTGCACATCCATCAGCAGCCCCATGAAAAAGGCGACGCCGATGCCGACCCGGCGCGGCTGGTGGATGCTCCAGAAGACCAATACCAGCGCAACAAAATCGGGAACGCCGATCCAGTGCCCCCAAGGCAATAGATTGAGCAAAAATGCGCCGATCAAACTCAAGGCGATGAATAGCGGGCTGACCGGCAACAGGATGTAATGCGGATTGTTCATCGCGCCGCTCCCCTCGTTTCGGGCGGCTTGGCCGGCGCCGCTGCTGCATTGTCGGCGCCGGCTTCCCTGGCGCTTTCGCTGCGACGCTTGCCGTTTTTGTCCTTTTTGTCCTTCGGCTCTTCCGGCTCGACGCGCGGCGCTTTCTCTTCAACCAGCAAAATCAGCAATTGCCGATTGCGATCGACGCCGGCGCTGGGCTGGCAAACGATATGCGCAAACGCGTCGTTCGATTTACTCTCCACCTGCACGACTTTCGCCACGGCAAGTCCGGCTGGAAAGACGCCATCGATGCCGGATGTCACCAGCGTGTCGCCCTTCTGGATGTCGGCATTGGTCGCCAAAAATTTTAAATCCAGCACTCCCGATTGCCCGCGCCCATAGGCAACGCTGCGCAAGCCGTTGCGCACGACTTGCACCGAAATGGCTTGATCCTTGTCGGTCAGCAACGTGACTTCGGATGTAAACGGATACACACGGGTGACTTGCCCGACCACGCCGATATCGTCGATCACCGGTTGGCCGAGCGTGACGCCGTTTTGCGAACCGCGATCGAGCACGATTTTGCGCGTGAAGGCGTCACGCGCGTCGTACAGGATTTCGCTCATCAGCGATTTGGCCTGCAAGCGCTCGCTAGCGCCCAGCAGCTTGCGCAGTTGCGCATTTTCCGCGTATAACTGTTGAGATTCTTGCAACAATTGCGCATTAACCGAGAGATTGCGCGTCAAATTGCGGTTTTCCTGTTGCAGCGAGGTCAGCGACGTGAAGTAGTCTCCCGCGCGATTAAACGCATCGCGCGGCGCCAAGGCAGCCATTTGCAACGGATAAAGGGCCGAGCCGACCACTTGCCGGATTACCGACAGCGAGCGCATGCGCGCATCGGCAACCAGCAGCGCAATCGCAATAAGAGAAAAAAACACCACTTTAGCGCGCGCCGAGGCACCTTGTTTGAATAGTGGCGGTGGACTGTATTCCATTAGACCCCGATAGACCTACTGAAATCTACAAGCGCGCCGGACAGGTGCGATTCAAAGTTGGGAGGAAGCTTAATTATCCCCTCCGTCGTTCCCGCGAATGCGGGAATCCATAAGCTGTTGGCTAGCGTTGATTGCCTATGGATTCCCGCATTCGCGGGAACGACGGAGGTTTTGCACATTGAATTGATATTGCCCACACAGTTTGAATCACACCCGACGAACCCAATCGCGTCCAGCCGCTGCGCTACACCAATAACCGGCATGGGAACCGTCTGTGTCACTTTATTCGTACGAGAAAATCGATCCCAATTTGTCCATCCGTTCCAGCGCCATGCCGGAACCGCGCACCACGCAAGTCAACGGGTCTTCGGCCACGATCACCGGCAGTCCGGTCTCTTCCATCAACAGCCGGTCGAGGTCGCGCAGCAGAGCGCCGCCGCCGGTCAGCATCATGCCCTTTTCGGCGATGTCCGCGCCCAGTTCAGGCGGGGTTTGCTCCAGCGCATTCTTGACCGCCGACACGATGTTATTGAGCGGATCGGTCAACGCTTCCAGGATTTCATTGCTGGAAATGGTGAACGAGCGCGGAATGCCTTCCGACAGGTTGCGCCCCTTGACTTCCATTTCCTTGACTTCGGAACCGGGGAAGGCGGAGCCGATTTCCTTCTTGATCGCCTCGGCGGTCTGTTCGCCGATCAGCATGCCGTAGTTGCGGCGGATATAGTTGACGATCGCTTCATCGAACTTGTCGCCGCCGACTCGCACCGAGCCTTTGTACACCATCCCGCCCAGCGAAATGATGCCGACTTCGGTGGTGCCGCCGCCGATGTCGACCACCATCGAGCCGGTCGCTTCCGATACCGGCAAGCCGGCGCCGATGGCCGCTGCCATCGGTTCTTCGATCAGATACACCTGCGAGGCGCCGGCGCCCAGCGCCGATTCGCGGATCGCGCGCCGTTCCACCTGGGTCGAGCCGCACGGCACGCAGATGATGATGCGCGGCGACGGCTTGAACAGCTTGGAGTCGTGCACCATGCGGATGAATTGCTTCAACATTTGCTCGGTCACGGTAAAGTCGGCGATCACGCCGTCTTTCATCGGGCGGATCGCCTCGATATTGCCGGGAACCTTGCCCAACATCTGTTTGGCTTCCTTGCCGACGGCCTGGATGGTCTTTTTGCCGTTAGGCCCGCCTTGTTGACGGATCGCAACGACCGACGGTTCATCCAGCACGATGCCCAGGCCGCGCACGTAAATCAAGGTGTTAGCCGTGCCCAGATCGATCGCCAGATCGTTCGAAAAATAACTGCGTAAAAATCCAAACATTAAAATTATCCTGATGCGCAACAATGGTGCGCCTTAGCGTATTAGGGTTGTTTTGAACCTGCGGCGGCAATAATAGGAGCCGGTTCGGTATTAGCCCGACATTCTACCTTATAATTTACCTGAATTCAGTTCACGGAACGCCCAAAAATGCAGGCGGGATATGGCGTTTTCACACGCAGTTGTCGGGACTAGAGGGCAATTTGCTCGCTTATTTTGCTCGCTTAAAACATTTGCTTGCGCACTCGATGCGCACCTTCACACTATGTCACTTACCATCACCGATGTCGATACCCTGGTCAAGCTTGCGCAAATAAAACTGGACGACGCGCAAAAGGCCAAAACCCTGGACCAGTTAAACGGCATTTTTGCCTTGGTCGAACAAATGCGCGCCATCGACACGACCGGCGTCGAGCCCTTGAATCATCCGATCGATGCCTATCAGCACGGCGTGGCGCTGCGCTTGCGCGACGATGTGGTGACCGAGCCGAATCGCCGCGACGACTACCAGAAAGTCGCTCCGGCAACCCAGGAAGGGCTGTACCTGGTGCCGCAAGTCATCGAATGATGCACAGGCAGCCAAAGTTAGAGCACCGCCCCTAAAAATATTACACGTTTATGCATACCAAGACCCTTAAAGAACTTTCTGCATTGCTGCAAGCCAGGAAAATATCGGCAACCGAGTTGGCCACGCTATATTTGGGCCGTATCGCGCACAGCGACTTGAACGCTTTCCTGCATGTCGATGAAGCCTTGACGCTGAAGCAAGCGGCGCTGGCGGATCAGCGCATCGCCCGCAACGACACGACGCCGCTGACCGGCGTGCCGATTGCGCACAAGGATATTTTCGTCACGCGCGACTGGCGCGCGACCGCCGGCTCGAAAATGCTGGAAAACTACGTCAGCCCATTCGACGCCGCCGTGGTCGAACGCTTCAATCAGGCCGGCACGGTAACCCTGGGCAAGTTGAATTGCGACGAGTTCGCAATGGGCGGCTCGAATGAAAACTCGGCCTTCGGCCCGGTCAAGAACCCGTGGGACAAGGCGGCGATCCCCGGCGGCTCGTCCGGCGGTTCGGCGGCTTCGGTCGCTGCCCGCCTGACCCCTTGCGCAACCGCAACCGATACCGGCGGCTCGATCCGCCAACCGGCCTCGCTATGCGGCGTGACCGGCATCAAGCCGACCTACGGGCGCGTGTCGCGCTTCGGCATGATCGCGTTCGCCTCGTCGCTGGATCAGGGCGGGCCGATTGCCAAGACTGCCGAAGACTGCGCGCTGCTGTTGAACGCGATGGCCGGTTTCGACGAGCGCGACTCGACCAGCATCGAGCGCCCCGCCGAAGACTTCAGCGCCGGCTTGACCCGCGACATCAAGGGCTTGCGGATCGGCGTGCCGCGCGAATACTTCGGCCCTGGTCTTGCGCCCGATGTCGAACAGGCGGTGCGCGCGGCCTTGAGCGAATACGAAAAACTGGGCGCGGTGCTGGTGGATATTTCGCTGCCGAAGACCGAATTGTCGATCCCGGTGTATTACGTGCTGGCGCCGGCGGAAGCGTCATCCAACCTGAGCCGCTTCGACGGCGTGCGCTACGGCCACCGCGCCAGGAACTACACCGACTTGTCCGACATGTACATGCAAACCCGCGCCGAAGGCTTTGGCGACGAGGTGAAACGGCGCATATTGGTGGGCGCCTACGTGTTGTCGCATGGCTATTACGATGCCTACTACCTGCAAGCGCAAAAGATACGGCGCTTGATCGCGGAAGATTTCAAGAGCGCGTTCGAGCAATGCGATGTCATCATGGGGCCGGTATCGCCCTCGGTCGCCTGGAACATCGGCGACAAGGCCGACGATCCGGTAGCCAACTACCTGGCCGACATTTTCACGCTGTCGACCAGTCTGGCGGGCTTGCCGGGCATGTCGATTCCGTGCGGCTTCGGCCAGGGCGCGCGCAATGGCCGCTTGCCGGTCGGCTTGCAATTGATCGGCAATTATTTCGAGGAAGCGAAGCTGCTCAATATCGCGCATCGCTACCAGCAAGCCACCGATTGGCATCTGCGGCAGCCGGAACAGGCATGACAGCAAAGCGTCGCCGCCTGTGGCTGAGCGCGCTCGCGCTGGCGACCGTGGTCTTGCCGGCAGCGGCGCAGCAACTGGATGCGCATTTTTCCTGCGGCCAGCAGCGCGAGCAGGACGGCTTGTCCACCGTGTATGCCGATAGCGGCGCAATCAAGGTGGATGGCACGAAGATCGTCGAATTTTATTGGGAATCGTCGATTTTTCGCAGCACGCACGGATTGGAATGCAGCATCGACCAGGGCGACGGCCTGCAAGCCGAGGTCACCGGGGATGCCTCCTGGCGCTTCAGTCTGCAAGATGCGAAAGGCGCACGCGCCAAGCGCGGCTACGATTACAGCCACGGCTTCAATTGCACGATACGGGTGGAACGCGTGGGCGACAACGTGCACATCAACCCGAGTTGCCCGGCCCTATGCGGATCGCGCCCGAATTTTACGGAATTGTCGTTCGATTTGAAGAGCGGCGATTGCCATTACGAAGATTAAGATTTACTGAAACGAGGATACTATGCAGTGGGAAGTCGTTATCGGCCTTGAAACACATACGCAGTTGACCACGCAGTCGAAGATTTTCAGCGGCGCGTCGACCCGCTTCGGCGCGGAACCGAATACCCAGGCCAGCCCGGTCGATCTGGCGCTGCCGGGCGTGTTGCCGGTCTTGAATCGCGGCGCAGTCGAGCGCGCAATTCAACTCGGCTTGGCAGTCGGCGCAACCATCGCCCCGCAATCGATTTTTGCGCGCAAGAATTACTTTTATCCCGATTTGCCCAAGGGCTACCAGATCAGCCAGTTCGCTACCCCCGTGGTGCAAGGCGGCAGCCTGTCGTTCTACGTCGAAAAAGACGGCAAGCCGGAACTGAAAACAGTGCGCCTGACGCGCGCCCACCTGGAAGAAGACGCCGGCAAGTCGCTGCACGACGCCTATCAAGGCATGACTGGCATCGACCTCAACCGTGCCGGCACGCCCTTGCTGGAAATCGTCACCGAGCCGGACATGCGCAGCGCCGCCGAAGCAGTCGCCTATGCGAAGACGCTGCACGCGCTGGTGACCTGGCTCGGCATTTGCGACGGCAACATGCAGGAAGGCTCGTTCCGCTGCGACTTGAACGTGTCGGTGCGCCCGGTCGGACAAAAGGAATACGGCACCCGCTGCGAACTGAAGAACCTGAACTCGTTCCGCTTCATGGAAGATGCGATCAACGTCGAAATCCGGCGTCAGATCGAATTGATCGAAGACGGCGGCACGGTGGTGCAGCAAACCCGTTTGTACGACCCGGATCGCAAGGAAACCCGGCCGATGCGCAGCAAGGAAGATTCGCAGGATTACCGCTACTTCCCCGATCCCGACTTGCCGCCGCTGGTGATTTCAGCCGACTGGATCGCCCGCGTCAAAGCGGCAATGCCGGAATTGCCGACCGCGATGCGGCAGCGTTTCATCGACGATTTCGGTCTGTCCGAATACGATGCATCGGTCTTGACGCAATCGAAAGCGATGGCCAACTATTTCGAAGCGGTGGTCGCCATCGTCGGCAAGGAACAGGCGAAAGTCAGCGCCAACTGGCTGATGGGCGACGTGTCGTCCACCATCAACCGCGAAGGCGGCGATATCGCCGGTGCGCCGGTATCTGCGGCGCAATTGGCGCTGTTGCTGCAACGGATTGCCGATGGCACGATATCGAACAAGATCGCCAAGGAAGTGTTTGCGGCGATGTGGGAAGCCAAGTCGGACAAATCGACACTGGCGGACGACATCATCGAAGCCAAGGGACTAAAGCAAATTTCCGACAGCGGCGCGCTCGAAGCGATTATCGACGAAGTGCTGGCGGCCAACGCGAAATCGGTCGAGGAATTCCGCGCCGGCAAGGAAAAAGCCTTCAATGCCTTGATCGGCCAAGCGATGAAAGCCACCAAGGGCAAGGCCAACCCGGCGCAGTTGACCGAGTTGCTGAAGAAAAAGCTGAGTTCCTAAGCCGCTTATTCAGTGCCGTAGCGGTGGCGATACGCCGCCACCGCGTCCTTGAATTGCGCCTGCTTGGAATCGGCGTCCGCTGCGGAAATATAGGCAAACAAGTCGTTCAGATTGCCGATGGAAATTACCGGCATGCCGAATTCCTGGCTGACTTCTTGCACCGCCGAATGTTCGGACAACGCGCCATCCTTGCCGGAGCGTTCCATCCGATCCAACGCAATCAAGACCGCGCATGGCGTCGCGCCCGCTGCACGGATCATGTCGACCGACTCGCGCACCGAAGTGCCGGCGGAAATCACGTCGTCGACAATCACCACCCTGCCCTGCAACTTCGCGCCGACGATGGTGCCGCCCTCGCCGTGATCCTTGGCTTCCTTGCGATTGAAGGCAAACGACACGTTGCGGCCCTTGCGCGCCAACGCCACTGCGGTGGCCGACGCCAGCGTGATACCCTTGTACGCAGGGCCGAACAACATGTCGAACTCGACGCCGGAATCGAGCAAAGTCTGCGCGTAAAAATCGGCCAGTTGCCCCAGGATCGCGCCATTGTTGAACAAGCCGGCATTGAAAAAGTAAGGCGACAAGCGCCCCGCCTTGGTCACGAACTCGCCAAAGCTCAACACGCCGGCGGAAACCGAAAATTCGATGAATTCTTGTCGTAATTTGTCCAAAATATCGCCCATCCCTTAAAAATATGGTTCGTCCGGGTATTTTTGGGCAAAAAATAATTGCTTGGTAGGGTGGGCCCCCCTTTTTTGCCCACCCCGTTCGCGCAACCCCGGGGACACAAAACCGTGCCCCCCCGAATTTGCTAGCGATGCGGGCCTACGCTTCCTT
>JARLJG010000033.1 GCA_031291325.1 Burkholderiaceae bacterium | reverse complement strand
GTTTTTGGTTTGTTGTTTTGGGGGGGGGGGGGGCGGGGGGGGTGGTGGTGGGTGGCGGGGTTGGTTTTGGTGCACCGGGGCGCGGGCCGGCCGGCGCGCCAGTTCGGCCATCACCGCGCGCAAATCGGCGGCAAATTTCTCGCCGTCCTGATAGCGCGCGTCGGCTTGCTTGTTCAGCGCGAAGGCGACGATGATCGACAATTTCTTCGGCAATTCAGGGCGGATGCTGCGGATATCGGGCGCTTGTTCGTTGGCGATCTTGTACATCAGGCGGGCGATCGAATCGGCCTGGAACGGCAGCGTCCCGGTCAACAACTGAAACAGCATGACGCCCAGCGAAAACAGGTCGGAGCGGCCATCGATCTTTTCGCCGGCCACCTGTTCCGGCGACATGTAGCTGGGCGTGCCGAGGATCACGCCGGTCTTGGTCTTGCTGGAATCGGTGATGCGCGCAATCCCGAAGTCGGTGACCTTGACGGTGTCGCTGTCAAAGTCGCACATGATGTTGGCCGGCTTGATATCGCGGTGCACCACGCCTTGCCGGTGCGCATAGGCGAGCGCTTCGGCCACGCGGGCGACGATCGACAGCACGCGATCGACCGGCAGCAACGCCGGCTCCTTGGTCGCGTCGGCCAGGTCCTTGCCCTTGATGAATTCCATTGCGATGTAGGCCAGGTCGTGTTCTTCGCCGGCATCGAAAATCGTCACGATATTTTGATGCTGCAGGCGTCCTGCGGTTTCGGCTTCGCGGAAGAAACGCGCGCGCGCGTCGTCCAGTTCGCCGCCCTCGAATTCCTGGCTCAACGCCATCGTCTTGATCGCCACTACCCGGCCGATCTTCGGATCGCGGCCCAGGTAGACGATGCCCATCGCGCCCTTGCCCAATTCCTTTTCGACCTGGTAGCGTCCCAGCATCGGCTTCTCGACCGCGCCGCCGTCGAGCAACAGGGTGCCGCCCGCATGCCCGCCGCCACCGCCCAAAATCACGGTTTCCGACAGGTTCTTGGCGCGGTTGAGCTTGGTCTGCAAATCCTTGTGGTTCTTGTTGAAGGTCGCCATGTGCTCGTACACTGCTTGCGCCTTGTTGAACTGGCGCTTGCGCTCGAAATCGAGCGCGAGATTGTTCAGGTTATCCATCAACGCGTCGGAAAGCGGCACGCGGCGGAAGCGGTCGAAGGCCGCATCGAGCTGGCCCTGGCCTTGCAGCGCCAGGCCCATCATGCGATTGGTTTCCGCCGACTCCTCGTCCGACTTGAGTTTGCCGGCCTCGGTCACCAGGAAGCGCTTGGTGGTCAGCGCCAAGTGGCCGATCAATAACAGCGACGCCGCGAACACGAATTTGAGCCAGATCGCCGAGACCGACAACAAGCTGAATTCCGCCACCAGCAACACCACGAACAGGCTCAGGGTCACCAGCGCCGCCTTGCCGGCGGACAGGCGCGGCAGGCCGGCAATCAGGTAGGCGGCCACCAGCAGCACCACGCCGAACCTGGCCCACGAACCCCAGGCCGGTTGCACGATGAAATGTTCGTTCAAGATGCTGGAGGTGATGTGCGCCATGATTTCCGCCGGCGACAATCCGGCTCCAGCGGGGGTCGGGAACAAGGTGCCGACGCCGACCGCAGTGGGGCCGATGATGACGATCTTGCCGGTATATTTCGAGGTCGGGATCTTGCCCGACATGACGTCGTAAAACGAATCGACCGCGAAGGCCGGCTTGCCGTCCTGGCCCTTGTAAAACTGCGGCAGCATCATCGCGGCATCGTCGGTGCCGATGCGCAATTTGCCGAGCTTCACCGCGCTGCCTGCATCGACATGGATATCGGAAACGTCGAGATTGAGGCTCTTGGCAGCCACCAGCAGGCTCATCGAGGGTATTGCCTTGCCGTAGTAACCAACCAACAGAGGCTCGCTGATCACGGCGCCGTCGCTGTCGGGCACCTGGTTTAGATGCGCGACGCCGGCGACGGCATTGCCGATCACGTCGATCGGCTGCTGCCCCTTGATGGCGGGAAAGGAAAATCCGCCCTGATCGTCCAGCGCGCTCTTCTGCGCAAAGGCGGGCAAGGGATAGTCCGGCTTGCCGAGCGCTTCGCCCAGCGTATAGAACGACGGGATCACGACGTTGCCGGCCTTCTTCATGCTGGCGGCGAGGATTTTGTCGGTGTCCAGTTCGACCTCGGCGACGCCGACGATCTTGAGCAATTGCTCGCGCATGGCCTGCGCATCGGGGCTGAGCGCGACCGGCGCGGCGGCTGGCGTCGCCGATGTGGACGCAGATGCGGGTGCAGACCCCGCTGCGGGCGCCGGCGGCGTTGCCGCATCGGCAGCGGGCGCGCTGGCGGCGGCATCTGCCGAGCCCAGCACGTCTTTCATCTTGCGGATATAAGTCAGGCCGCGATCTGTTTGCGGCTCGAAAAAGAACACGGTATAGGCAATGGTCTTGGCGTTGGCCGCCGCCAGCATGTCGATCAGCTTGGCGTGCACATCGCGCGGCCACGGCCAGCGACCGATATTGGCGATGCTTTGGTCGTCGATGGCGATAATGGCGATGCGGTCGGACGGCTGGCGCGAGGTGCTGGTGCTGGCGAAGTCATAGTAGCGACGTTCCAGCGTGCCGAAAAAATCGCTGAAGATGCTCAATGCCAGCACCGCCAGAACCACTAACACCCCGACAAACCAATCGGCCTTCCAGATCGGACCGCGCTTCTTCGATGATGCAGCCATGTCGTGCCCCCGGTTTACATTTTCCTGTCCAAATCGTCCGCGTCAGGCGCTCGTGCGCTCTTGCTCTACGTGCCCGATCGAAAGCGATGCGATCGCCGCGCAGTCGGTATTGCGCGTGCTACTTATAGAAAAAGCTCATCTTGGTGCCGGCGATTTCAATCGTGTCCTGATCGTTCAACTGCCGCGCCTGCGTGCCCAGCGGTTCGCCATTAATCAGCGGGAAGACATCGCCCTCGACATGGGTCACGAAAAACCCGACCGGGCGGCGCGTAAACACCGCAACCTGCACGCCCGCCTTGCCGATGGTGGTGAGGCTCTTGTTCAAATCGAGCACGCGCCCGGCGGACGATCCCGAAAGGATTTGCAATCCGGCGGTGCGGGGCTGACTGGGTTCGGCGGCGGGTGGGGGCGCGGCGGCAGCGGGTTGCGGCGCCGGCGCGCGCGGCGGCATTTGCACTGGCGCCGGAGCCGGCGCAGGGGAAGGCGTCGACGCGTGTTCGCCTGGCGCTTGGCGCGCAGCAGCATCGGGACGACGGATCACCATGGTTTTCGCGAAATCCTGGAACGGCGTCGCCGTGGTCGCTTCGACGACGTACTTGATCGTGTGCTTGCCGATCTCGATGACATCGCCATGCTTCAACAAATGTTTTTGCGTCAGTTCGCCATTGACCAGGGTGCCATTGGTCGAATTCAAATCCTCGATCACCGAATCGTTGAGAACAGTCGTCACCGCCGCGTGCAACCCGGACACCGCCAGATTGTCGACCTGAATATCGTTGTCCGGCCGCCGGCCAATCGTGGTTCGCTCTTTGTTGAGTTCAACAGTCTTGAGCATCGTGCCGTCGAAACTTAAGATCAGTTTTGCCATTGACTTAACCCCAGGAAAAGTTCTTCAATTACGCCCGCACCGCTGAAGACAGGTGACGCTCTACTCGCTTCGCAGCGCTATTTTCTATACCAGTGCCTGCCCCGCAAAGCTTTTCAATACCTGCACCAGAACCAGCGACACATTGTCGTTGCCGCCGGCGTCGTTGGCAGCCTGGATCAACTGTTGCGCGGCCAGATCGAGGTTTGCCTTGAGCGCGCTCAAGGTCATGTGAATTTCCTCATCCTCGACCATGCCATACAGTCCATCGGTGCAAATCAGGTACAGATCGCCGGCCAGCACATCATAGGTATGAATTTCCCCTCGTTCGTCGGGATCGACGCCGACCGCATGGGTGATGAAATTCCGGTTGCTCGACAGGTGTGCATCTTCCTTGCGGATCATGCCGGAATCGATCTGTTCCTGCAGCAGCGAATGATCGCGCGTAATCTGCTCCAGCACATCGTCGCGCAAGCGATAAAGGCGCGAATCGCCAGCGTGGCCGACCGTCACAAAATCGTCGTAAAACACGCAGGCGACCAGGGTGGTGCCCATGCCTTCGCAGTCGGCATCGCCCTGCGCTTTCGCCAATATGGCGGCATTGGCTTCGTTGATCTGTTCTTGCAGCACATCCTGCGACATCGATACCGCTGCCGCGCGATCGACTGCCCGCAACGCCTCGGCGTTCCATCGTTTGGCCACGCCTGCCGCTATCAACGATACCGCCATCCCGCTCGCCACCTCGCCGGCGTTGTAGCCACCCATGCCATCGGCCAGCACCGCAACCCCCAACTCCGGACGCAGCTCTATTGCGTCCTCGTTCAAGTCGCGCACCATGCCCGTATCGCTGGCACTTATCATCTGCAATGCATCTTTCAGCGCCACGTTCCCTCCTAGAAACGATCGATCACGAAGCCCAGGGTCTACGACACACTCTTTGCGGCAACTGGAGCCGAGCATTGTATTGCACGCAAACAAGCCATCGTAGCGCAAATGTTGCTACATTGTCTCGCTTTATCGCACGCAAGCGGCACGTTGTTGTACAACGGTACATCTGGCCCCGATTAAACGCGCGCCGTTTGCACTGCGTCACGCCCGCGCACGTTCGACCGGATGATGTTAACACATTAGTTTCGCAAAATATAATCGGATATCCAGGGATAAAAAATTAATTAAATCGCAATTAATCGATTTGAAATACCGATGATTTGCGGTTTTGTCGGACTAAGGGATATGCAGCAAGTGGCCTTCGATTTATCGAAGGCGGTGTTTTTCGATCCGACCACCGAGGCCCGCTTGCGTTAGCGTTTTCGTGCACGAACCAGTACACTGGCTCAATCAACCCGGACTTCCGCGCAAGCACTTGCTTGCGGCAACACGATGTCGACCATGAGCGCGGCGCCGGGCACCGCATCCTGAGTTGCGACAATCCCGGGATTTCCGGCAAACCGGGTGTTGGACTGCGCAGTCGTTTTTTTGAGCTAAGCATATGACAGAGACCATGGCCCCCTATGCCGACGGCCCACGCTTGCTGGCCGATATCGGTGGCACCAATGCCCGTCTTGCGATTGAAATCGGGCCGCGGCAATTTGCGGCGATCACTGTCTTGCCATGCAATGCCTATCCCGCTTTGAAGGATGCGATTGCCGTTTTTCTCGCCAGCGCGGCAGTCAAGGCCGCGTGCGACGCGCCGATTCGGCACGCCGCCGTGGCGATTGCCACCCCGGTCGATGGCGACATCGTCAGGATGACCAACCACCATTGGTCGTTTTCGATCGAGGCCTTGCGCGCGGAGTTGGGATTGCAAACGCTGCTGGTGGTCAATGACTTTACTGCGTTGGCGATGGCGCTGCCGCATTTGTCAGCCGGCCAAAAGTTGAAAATCGGCGGTGGCATCGAGCAAACAGGTCATACGATAGGACTCGTCGGCGCCGGCACCGGCCTGGGCGTGTCGGGCATCGTCCCGTCGGGCCAGCACTGGATACCGCTGCACAGCGAGGGCGGTCATGTCAGCTTCTCGCCATGCAATGAGGAGGAAGTGGAAATCTTGCGCTTTTGTTGGCGTGAACATCGACATGTTTCGGCCGAACGCCTGATATCCGGCATGGGGCTGGAAATCATTTATCGCGCTTTGCTGGACGGTGCCAACATTACGTCGAACGAGACCCTGGCTGCGGAGGAAATCAGCCGGCGCGCGCTGGACGGCTCTTGTCCGCTGTGCATACGCACGATCGAATGTTTTTGCGCGATTCTCGGGGGCGTGGCCGGCAACGTGGCGCTGACCCTCGGCGCTTTGGGCGGCATGTATATCGGTGGCGGGATTGTTCCCCGGCTCGGACATTTGTTTACCAACTCGACATTTCGCGAACGGTTCGAGGCAAAGGGCCGGTTTTCCCACTACCTGTCGCAGATCCCGACTTACCTGATTACGGCGGAATATCCGGCATTCCTGGGGGTTTCTGCCATCCTTGCGGAAAGACTAGAACATTCTTCCACAAGCGTACGCGGAAGGGCTGACTCTTTGCAGCAAGATTCCTATTTTGATTAACAAATTAACATTTCCCCAGGGAACCCGGTCCCCGCTTTGCACTTTCCCAAATTCTGATTTGCAGTTCAAGTTTGACATGTATTAATCTTGAATATCCCGCAATCATTAATATATGAAGGTTTCGTTGCCGGATTTGCGTTACGGCAAGCTGCCCTCCCCACGGTCTACGGGAACTTTCCGGATCTTTGGCGTTCAGATGAGTATGGCGATAGTTCAGAGCATGGTGGCAGTCGACAGTGATAGCTTTTCTACTATCGATGTATTTGCAAATGACGATTAGCACTCATTGCCTTGGAGTGCTAATATAATGTCGGTAAGGTGTGAGTACGTATGTTTCTGCTATCACAACAATCGGGAAGCAAGGAGAATTTATGAACGCAGCCGTCGCACAGAACGCTTTGGTTCGCACAGCGAACCCGCTGACATCGGTATTTTCGGGAAATCTTGGCAATATCGACGCCTATATTTCGGCCGTCAATCGCTTGCCGATGCTGAGCCATGAGGAAGAGATGTCCTTGTCGCGTCGTCTGCGTGACGATAACGACCTGGCCGCCGCGCAAGCGTTGGTGCTGTCGCATCTGCGTCTGGTGGTGTCGATCGCGCGCGGCTACCTGGGCTACGGCCTGCCGCACGCCGACCTGATCCAGGAAGGCAATATCGGCTTGATGAAAGCGGTCAAACGCTTCGACCCGGAGCAAGGCGTGCGTCTGGTGTCGTATGCGATGCATTGGATCAAGGCCGAGATGCACGAATACATCTTGAAGAATTGGCGCATGGTCAAGGTGGCAACCACCAAGGCCCAACGCAAGCTGTTCTTCAACTTGCGCAGTCACAAGGAAGGGCTGGACTCGATGACGCCCAGCCAGGTCGATGCGCTGGCCGAATCGCTCAACGTCAAGCGCGAAGAAGTGATCGAGATGGAAACCCGCTTGTCCGGCCGCGATATCGCGCTGGAAGCGCCGACCGACGACGAAGACGACAAGTTTTCGCCGATTGCCTACCTGTCGTCGGACATGCAGGAACCGACCAAGGTGCTGGAAGCGCAGCAATACGACCGTCTGCAATCGGAGGGTTTGGAAGCGGCGCTGGGCAAGCTCGATGCGCGTTCGCGCCGCATCGTCGAAGCGCGCTGGCTGGCCAACGACGACGGTTCGGGAGCGACCCTGCACGATCTGGCCGACGAATTCGGCGTTTCAGCCGAGCGGATCCGGCAGATTGAAACTGCGGCACTGAAGAAGATGAAGGGTGCGCTGGCTGCTTACGCGTAAGCAATCAATCGGTCGATGAAAAGCGCTCGTCCGAGCGCTTTTTTTATTGCGTCAACAGTATCTTCAAATCGTGCGCAATCGCATCCGGCCCCTGGCCGCTGCGCGCGAACAGGCGAATGCGGCCTTGCGGGTCGTATAGATACAGACCGGCGCTGTGATCCATCGAATAGCTGCCCGGCTCCTTGCCCGGCACCTTCTGGTAATACACCTTGAAGTCCTTGGCGACTTTTTCGGTGGCGGCGGCATCGCCGCTCAAACCGAGGAAACGCGGATCGAAGGATGGCATATATTTCGACAGCAACTGCGGCGTGTCGCGCTCCGGGTCGACCGTGATAAACAGCACCTGCACCTTGTCGGACAAGGGGCCGAGCTGTTTCATCGCAGTCGCCAGGTCGGACAGCGTAGTCGGGCAGACATCCGGGCATTGCGTGTAGCCGAAGAAGATGACGACGGCCTTGCCTTTGAAATCGGCCAGCGTGCGCAGTTTTCCATTGAAATCCTTGAGCGAAAAATCCTGCGCGTAATCGATGCCGGTGATGTCGGTATTGGTAAAGGCCGGCGGCGGTGATGACGTGGCTGCACTCTTGTCATGGCAACCGCTCAACAACAAGCCGACCGCGAACAGCAACATCAGAATTGGACGCATCGTCAAAACCGGAAGTAGTGATCGACCAGCAGCGCCGCAAACAACAGCGACAGGTAGATGATCGAATAGGAAAAAGTCTTGCGCGCGATGGCATCGGTGTAATGCCGATACACCTGCCACGCATACCAGAGGAAGATGCCGGAGAGCACCGCAGCGCTGGCAAGATAAATCAAGCCACTCATGTGCGTGACAAACGGCAGCGTGGAAGTTGCCGCCAACGCGATGGTGTACAGCCAGACATGGAATTGGGTGAACGCGGGACCGTGCGTAACGGGCAGCATCGGCAATCCCGACTTGGCAAAATCATCGCGCCGGTACAGCGCCAGCGACCAGAAATGCGGCGGCGTCCAGATGAAGATAATCAATACCAAGAGCCAGGCTTGCATCGGCACGTCGTTGGCAATCGCGGCCCAGCCCAAAGCGGGTGGCATGGCGCCGGACAAGCCGCCGATCACGATGTTTTGCGGCGTCGCCGGTTTCAGGATCATCGTATAGATCACTGCATAGCCGACAAAGGTGGCAAAGGTCAGCCACATGGTCAGCGGATTGACGAAGTTATAGAGCGTCCACATGCCGAAGCCGCCGATCACGCCGGAAAATACCAGGGTTTGCGCCACGCTGATTTCACCGCTCGCCATCGGGCGGCGCGCGGTGCGGGCCATGCGCGAATCGATTTCGCGCTCGACTAAGCAGTTGACTGCAAACGCAGCGCCGGCCAGTAGCCAGATACCTAACGTGGCAGCGACCACCAGACGCCAGCTCGGCAGCTCGGGCGTCGCCAGGAACATGCCGATAACCGCGCAAAATACCGCGAGTTGCGTCACGCGCGGTTTGGTCAGCGCCCAATACTGGGCGATTCTATTAGGTTGTGCGGTCAGTGTAGTCATACTTTGGGATTTAACCGGATTGTTTGCAGATTGGAATGATCCGCGACGGTCGGATTGCGCGTGCGGTAGTTTATCATGACCAGCAAAACCACGAGCAGCGCGGCCCCGCCGTTATGCGCGACAGCCAGCAATAGCGGCCATTGCAAATAAATGGTCGAGACCCCGGTCAGAAATTGCATGCCCAAGGCTAGTAAAAGCCATCGTCCGATGCTAGCCGTCGCCTCGATCCGCGCAGCGCGATAGCCGACCCAGCCGGCGCAGGCAATCACGATGAACGCGAAACTGCGGTGCACGACATGGATCGCGGTCAAGGCCGCAAACGGCAAAAATTCGCCGGCGCCGGTTTTGCCCAGATCGCGCCACAGCGTGAAGCCATTGGCAAAGTCCATTTCCGGCAACCAGCTTCCCTGGCACTGCGGGAAGTCGGTGCAAGCCAGCGTCGCATAATTGGTGCTGACCCAACCGCCCAGTGCAATTTGCAACGCCAGCAACAGCAGCGCGAGCAAGGCGGGAATGCGCAATTGCGCTGCCCCTGTGTTCGGCGGCGCAGACGCATCCTGTTGCGCCGCCAGCCACGCCAAGGCGGCGAGCAAGCTCAAACCGAGCAACAAGTGCGTGGTGACGATAATCGGTTGCAATTTCATGGTGACGGTCCAGGCGCCGAACGCGCCTTGCAGGCACACCAGCGCGAACGATGCAGTCGGCAAGCCGGGCGAAAAATGGCGTGCACTGCGCGCGGATTTCAACCAGCGCCGCCACGCAATCACCGTCAGCGCCACGATCAGCACACCGACCGTAATCGCCAGATAACGATGGATCATTTCGATCCACGCTTTCGAGGTCGTCACCGGCCCGCTCGGCATGGCGGCTTGCGCGGCATCGATGGCGGCGTGCGCCTGCAGCGGATTGGCCTGGCCGTAGCAGCCGGGCCAATCGGGGCAACCGAGGCCCGAATCGGTCAGGCGCGTGAAGCCGCCGAACATCACCAGGTCGAAGGTCAGGAATAGCGTCACCCACACCAGCTTGCGGTATTTGTCGGCGTCGCCGGAAACCCATACCGTGGCAAGCGGCAAGATGGCGGCGACCAGCGCGGTGAGCGTCATCTGAAGCAGCATTGCACTCATCCTATGCTGGAAGCGGTCAATAATTTGGCGATGTCTTTTTTCATCTTGTACGGATCCGGCTTCTTGGGAAAACGCAGCATCAGGTTGCCGAGCGGATCGACGATATAGATATAGTCGGCAAGCGCGCCGCCGGCGTCCACCGGCAGCCAACCAGCGAGCGCCGCGCGCTTGACGCGCAGCATGTGCGTGCCGTCGTATTCGCGCATGAGCAGCGTATCGAGCGGCTGGTCGTCGGTAATCAGCCAGACCCGTTCGATACGGTCCATTTCCTTGCCTTGCATCAGGCGCACTTGCCGCATGTCGAGCAATTTTTCCTTGCAGGCGTCCGGGCAATTGGCGTCGTCGGCTTGCAGCATGATCCATTTGCCCTTGTACGCATCGAGCGCGGCCGGCTGGCCGTCCAGGGTGGTCGCGCCGAGTTGTGGAATCGGGTAATTGCGCGGGTCGAGCAAGTCGCCGTAGTTGGTGCGCGCGGTCGGCTTGATGACGTAGTAGGTGAAATAGGAAGCAATCACCGGCGCTGCGCACATCGCAACGATCAAAAGGAGTTTCCAGCGCCCTTCTTTTTTCTGCTTACTTGGTTCCACGTCGAAATCCTGTCACAACGAAAAATAAAAATGCGGTGCACGCCAGCGCATACCATTGAAATGCATAGCCGAGATGGCGCTCGATCCCAGCCGATGCACGCGGCCAGGCGCGCAGCATGCCGTCAAGCGTATCGCTGGTCTGCTCGATCACCAGCGCTTGCATGTCGAATTTGCTGGCGGCGGCAAATTCGGCAACCGTCAGGTTTTGCAAAATCGCACCCGGCTGCAACAGCGTGGCGGTGCCCAATTGCAGCACCCGGCCCGGATTGCGGATGGCGACGCCTTCGATTTCCACCGTCCCGGTTGGCGTGTCCACCGCCTGCAGCTTGTTGCGATTATGCAGATCGACCGGTATCCAGCCGCGCGCGACCAATACATGGCGCTCGGAACCGGCAATTTTAAACGGCATCAGCAGGTAAAAGCCGGCATTGCCGGCGATTGGGCGATTGTCCAGGTAAAGCGGCCAATCGCGGTCGAATGCGCCGCGCACCGCGACCCGCCGATATTCTATGTCATCCACGCTCACCGGCGCGGCTGTCAGCAGCAACGGCGCTTGCGCCTGGCGCGCAGTCAGCCGCGCCTCGATCGCGCGCTTTTCATCGGCGCGGCGCAATTGCCAAGTGCCGAGCGCAACGCCGATGGCGACCACGGCCAGCATCGCAACAAAAGGAATCCGTCGGAAACGAAATCCGATTCGCATTACAATGAGATCACTATGAAAATAATCATCGGCATCGCGTTCGTGCTCATCCTGGGCAGCCTTGGCTTTGCGCTAGTCTACATGATGAAGGACAAGGGCAAGACCAATCACATGGCAACCGCGCTGGCGTATCGCGTCGGATTTTCGATTGCGCTGTTCCTGCTCATCTTGCTTGCCTATCACTTCGATTTGATCCAGCCTACCGGCATCCCGCTGCGGCCCAAGTAAAAAGCCGCACCAAGGGCTGGCCCCAAGTGCGGCTTTTTGGTCAAATTTTCAGACTATAGCCAGTACACGGCGACGTACAGGCCGAGCCACACGACGTCGACGAAATGCCAGTACCAGGCCGCGCCTTCAAACGCAAAGTGGCGTTCCGGCGTCATGTCGCCGCGCAGGATGCGGAACAATACCACCGACAGCATGATTGCGCCCATCGTCACATGGAATCCGTGGAAACCGGTCAGCAAGAAGAAGGTCGAGCCGTAAATGCCGGAGGTCAATTTCAGATTCAATTCGGAGTAGGCAGCCATATATTCGGAAGCCTGGAAACCCATGAAGGTGACGCCCAGCAAGATCGTCAGGAACAGCCAGATCGCGGTTTGCCTGCGGTGCCCGGCGCGCAATGCGTGATGGGAGATGGTCAAGGTGACACCGGAAGTCAGCAACAGCGCCGTGTTGATGGTCGGCACCGGGAATGGCGACATCTTGGTGAAATGCGCGACCGCTGCGCCAGGGGTGGCGCCGCCCCATACCGGCACGTAATCGGGCCAAATCAGCCTGTGATCGAGATCGCCCAGCCACGGCATCGTGATGCTGCGCGCATAGAACAATGCGCCGAAGAACGCGCCGAAGAACATGACTTCTGAAAAGATGAACCAGCTCATGGCCCAGCGATACGACACGTCGACATGCTTGTTGTATTTGCCCGATTCCGATTCGCCGATGGCGTCGCCGAACCATTTGTACAAGATCAGCAGCAAACCCACGATGCCGGCCCCGTTCAAGTAAGGGCCGAAGGATATATCGTTGACCCAGGCCGCTGCGCCGGCCATCGTCAACAGCAATGCAGCGCCGGCGCATACCGGCCATATCGACGGCCCTGGCACGAAATAATGCGGCGCCTTCGCAGTTGTTGAACTCATTTGCGTCTCCCCTTGCGTATTATCGAATTACTACTTCGCGACGACAAAGTGAACTATCGTCAACAATGTCGCAATAAAAATCGCTGCGCCTATCAAGCCGGCAATCAATACATGCACCGGATTGAGCTGCGCTGCATCCTTTTCGTATTCGCTTTTCTTGCGGACGCCGAAAAACGACCACATCACCGCTTTTATCGTCTGGCCGAACGAGGCACGGCGCTCGGTCGGCGGTTTCAACTCTTCCATGCCCTGCTCCTAACTGATATTACGCTCCGATGCTAAAACTGCTCGGCACGGGTTCCCTCCCCTTTGCAGGGGGAGGGGTAGGGAGGGGGTAGTGCGGTCGAAATACGTGATGCTGTAATTTAGACGCTCTACCCCCATCCTAACCTTCCCCCTGCATGGGGGAAGGGACCTGTTCTTGGCATCTTCCGACATCAGTGCATAACATCAGCGTCTACGCGTCCGGCTTCACCGGCGCGGCCGCCGTGCCGACTTCAAAGAAGGTGTAAGACAAGGTAATCGTCTTCACGCTCTTCGGCAATGCTGCATCGACATAAAACACCACCGGCATTTGCCGCGCCTCGTTCGGTCCCAGCGTTTGCTGCTTGAAGCAAAAGCATTCGATCTTGTGAAAATGCCTGGTTGCCTGCTGCGGCGCATAACTCGGTATCGCTTGCGCATCCATCTTGCGCGGCTGGCTATTGACCACTTCGTACAAGACCGTGGCCATTTCCCCCGGATGCACTTGCACGCTGGCGGTGACCGGCCTGAAGCGCCACGGGCCGGTCGTGTTCGCATCGAATTCCACCGTCACCGTGCGCGTGCTGTCGATTTGCGTATTGCCGACCGGCGCATCGCTATCGTCCTTTTGCGCCAGCACATTGATGCCGGTCAATTCGCAAATCTGCCGATACACCGGGATCAAGCCATACCCGAAACCGAACATCACCACCGCGATCACGAACAACTTGCCGAGCATGACCGCGTTCTCGCGCGAGGCAGCCTTGTTCGCTTTCACCGGCTGGTCGATTTGCGGATTTGGCTCCATCTCAGCCAAACCAGATCCGCTTGATGAAGACGCCGGCAAAAAACATCAACGCAACCGACGCCAGGATCAGGCCGGTCTTCAGGTTATTCGCTTTTCTTTGTTCTTGCATTGCTCGTGTATGGCGGACTTGCGCCCGCCATCCTTGCTCTACGAAGCTATTTACTCGACCGTCGGCGGCACTTCAAAGGTATGGAACGGCGCCGGGCTGGGCACGGTCCATTCCAGTCCTTCGGCGCCATCCCACGGCTTGGCTTCCGCCTTCTTGCCGCCGCGAATCGCCGGCAGCACGACGAACAACAGGAAATACGCCTGCGTCAAGCCGAAACCGAATGCGCCAACCGATATGATCTGATTGAAATCGGTAAATTGCGCCGGATAGTCGGCGATGCGGCGCGGCATGCCGGCCAAACCCAGGAAATGCATCGGGAAGAAGGTGATATTGAAAAATATCAGCGAGCTCCAAAAATGGATCTTGCCGCGCGTTTCGTTGTACATGAAGCCGGTCCATTTCGGGCTCCAGTAATAGAAGCCGGCAAACATCGCAAACAGCGAGCCGGCCACCAGCACGTAATGGAAATGCGCAACCACGTAATACGTATCCTGCATCTGGATATCGATCGGCGTGACCGCCAGGATCAAGCCGGTGAAGCCGCCCATCGTGAACACGAAGATGAAGCCGACCGCGAACAACATCGGCGTCTCGAAACTGAGCGAACCGCGCCACATGGTCGCCACCCAGTTGAACACCTTGACCCCGGTCGGCACCGCGATCAGCATGGTCGAATACATGAAGAACAATTGCGCGGTGACCGGCATGCCGGTGGTAAACATGTGATGCGCCCAGACGATGAACGACAGGATCGCAATCGACGAGGTCGCGTACACCATCGATGCATAGCCGAACAAGGGCTTGCGCGAGAATGCCGGGATGATGTGCGAAATGATGCCGAAGGCCGGCAAGATCATGATGTACACCTCGGGGTGGCCGAAGAACCAGAAGATATGCTGGAACATCACCGGGTCGCCGCCGCCTGCCGCATTGAAGAAGGACGTGCCGAAATGACGATCGGTCAGCGTCATCGTGATGGCGCCGGCCAAGACCGGCATCAAGGCGATCAACAGGTAAGCGGTTTTCAGCGAGGTCCAGCAAAACATCGGCATCTTCATCAAGGTCATGCCGGGCGCGCGCATGTTGAGGATGGTGGTGATGATGTTGATCGACCCCATGATCGACGACGCGCCCATGATGTGCAGCGCGAAAATCCCCATGTCCATGCCCATGCCCATTTGCGTCGACAGCGGCGCATAAATGGTCCAGCCGGCTGCCGGCGCTCCGCCCGGCACCAGGAACGAAGAAGCCAACAGCAGGGCAGCCGGCGGCAGCAGCCAGAACGAAAAGTTATTCATTCGCGCAAACGCCATGTCGGATGCGCCGATCTGCAGCGGAATCATCCAGTTGGCAAAGCCGACGAAGGCCGGCATGATCGCGCCGAACACCATCATCAAGCCGTGCATCGTGGTCAACTGGTTGAAGAATTCCGGCTTGAAGAATTGCAGTCCTGGCTGGAACAATTCGACCCGTATCATCAAGGCCAGGATGCCGCCCAGGAAGAACATCGTGAACGAGAACCACAGGTAGAGCGTGCCGATATCCTTGTGGTTGGTAGCCAACAGCCAGCGCCGCCAGCCGTGCGGTTGATGGTCGTGATCGTGCGCCGGATCGTCGCCGTGCGCGCCGGGGGAGTGGTGGTGTCCGTGATCGATGGTCGTGCTGCTCATCTCAATCTCCTGATTTTCTTATTTGTGCGCAGCCAGCACTTCGGCTGGTTGAACGATATTTTCGGCAGCCTTGTTGGACCAGTTATTGCGGGTATAGGTGATCGCCGCCGCAATTTCGGTATCCGACAACACGCCCTTCCAGGCCGGCATCTTGTTGTTCCTGCCGTTCAACACCACCTTGATTTGCTCGGCCCTGGGGCCGTTGACCACGGGCGAGCCGTCCAGCGCCGGGAAGGCGCCGGGGATGCCCTTGCCGGTCGCTTGATGGCAGGCCGCGCAGTTGGCCAGATACACTTTTTCGCCGCGCTGCTTCAACTCGTCGATCGTCCAGGTCTTGTTCGGATCGTCGGCTTTGGCTGCCATTTCCTTTTGCTTGTCCGCCACCCATTTCGCGTAGTCCTCTTCGGTCTTGACGATCACCACGATCGGCATGAATGCATGCCCCTTGCCGCACAATTCGACGCACTGGCCGTGATAGATGCCGGGCTGTTCAGCCTTGAACCAGGTGTCGCGCACAAAGCCGGGGATCGCATCCTGCTTGACGCCGAAGCGTTGCACGGTCCACGAATGGATGACATCGTTGGCGGTCAGCACCAGGCGAATCTTCTTGTCGACCGGCACCACCACCGGATTATCGACTTCCAGCAGATAGGTATCGCTTTTCGCTGCGTTGGCGTAGATTTGATCTTGCGGCGTGGCCAGCGCAGACTGGAAGGCAATGCCCTTGCCTTCGCCGTCGATGTAGTCGTAGCCCCACTTCCATTGCATGCCGGTGACCTTGATGGTCAGGTCGGCATTGGTTGCATCCTTCATCGCCACCACCGTGCGCGTGGCCGGCAAGGCCATCAGGATAACGATGATGAAGGGCACCACGGTCCACAGGATTTCAACGGTCGTGCTTTCGTGGAAGGTCGCCGCTTTGTGACCGAGCGATTTGCGGTGCTTGAAGATCGAATAAAACATCACGCCGAAGACCGCGACGAAGATCACCAGGCAGATAATCATCATCAAGCTATGCAGCCAGTAGATCTGCTCGGCGATTTGCGTGGCCGGTTTTTGAAAATTCAGTTCCAGCGGAGCCGGCCCGCCGGGAACGTCGACCGGCGCGGCCCAGGACGGTAATGCGGACGCCGACAGCAACGCCCCAAGCACCATAGACAGAAGACGCTTTGCAAAATTCATAGTATCCCCAAATGCTTAAAATTATTGTTTTATCTACCGCCACGGCCATGACTGCCGCGCTGACTCCCAAGCGAAATCAAAGACCTCTTGCTGCCGATGCCATATTCATCGCTAACGGAGTATAGATTGCAAAGCTTCTTGTTATCAAGAAAAAATATGCTTATGCAAAGCGTGCGGTCAGATTATATGCGGGTTTTGAGGATTTTGCATAATGCAAATTAGGCAATTATTTTTGTTGCTTTGCAAGATGTGGCGCGCTATTTCTTCGGCCAATCGAAGTGAACAATGGATTCGCCGCGCGAATTGGTGCGCGCCTGCGGCCGGAACGCATGGCCGTAAATGATTTCAAAGGAAAGCGGGATGCGGCCATCGGCGCGCCGGCTGTTTTCCAATATCTGCAATGCCCGACCCCAGGCGCTGCACCCGATCAAGCCGCGCCGACGGTTCGCCAGCGGGTTGCCGCCCAACGCGCG
The DNA here is from genome assembly GCA_031291325.1 of Burkholderiaceae bacterium. Lineage (GTDB taxonomy): Bacteria > Pseudomonadota > Gammaproteobacteria > Burkholderiales > Burkholderiaceae_D > PKWO01. The sequence goes on along the minus strand of JARLJG010000033.1, from coordinate 45,772 downwards.
CACGTCGGCCAGCAGCTTTGCCGTGGTCTCGTAGGTGATCGTGATGGTTTCCATATCCATCACCGGCGTGGCAAAGCCGACTTCGCCCAGCATGTCGCCGAAATCGTGCATGTCGACAAAAGGCAACACATGCGGCGCGCGGTCGACCTGCGCCAACGCCGCGCGCAATTCTTTCATCGTATCCGGGCCGAAACAGGAAAACATCAGCAAGCCATCGACCCGCAGCACGCGCCGCCATTCCGCAAACACGCGATCCGGCTGCGGATGCCAATGCAGCGCCATGTTGGACCACACCAGATCGACCGTGTTGGCGGCAAGCGGCAATTGCGCAAAATCGCCGCACAGCAAGCCGGGCTGCGCGCCCAGCATTTTGCCGGCGCGCAGCCGGTTGGGCAGCCATTGCGCCAGCACGTTGTTCAAGGCCGACCACGCGCTGCCTTGTTGCTTGCGCGCCGCCGCCAGCATGGCTGGCGCCGCATCGATGCCGATCAAGCGCGCATCGGCATAGCGCTTTTGCAGGCTAACCAAATCGGCGCCCTCGCCGCAACCTGCATCCAGCACCGCTTGCGGCGTCAATTTCACCAGCGCAAGGCGCTCAGCCATCCGTTGCGCAATCTCGCGGCGCAGGAAATCGGATTCGCGCAGCCGCTCCGGTTCAGAGAACGACTCCCGCACGCGGCGGATATCGATCGGTGCGCTGAGTTTGGAATCGGCTTTTGGACGCGGGGAGTTCACGGTATAAACGGGCGGAAGAATGCGATAATCGCCTAGTCTACACGTTTGCGGATTTCCACGCGCAATGCTCTCCCGTCTCCATCAATGGTCGCAACATGTCTGGGCGCGCTTGCCGGCGGTTTTGCCGTCGAGTTGCGCGCTATGCGGCATGAGCGGCGAGCACGCGATCTGCAACGCCTGCCGCGCCCGCTATTTCCAGCGCCGTGCGCAAAGTTGCTGCCAATGCGCGATGCCGCTGGCCATCGATAGCCCCGTCGCGCTGCGCTGCGGCGCCTGCCTTCATCAGCCGCCGGCATTCGATGCGACCTTCGCGGCGGTCGACTACGAAGCGCCGGTCGACCAACTGGTGCTGGCGCTGAAATTCGGCAGCCGCCTGGCATTGGCGCCGACCTTCGCCCGCCTGATGCGCGATTCCCTGTTGCTGGCCGCGCCGCAGCCGGCTTTGCCCGGCATCTTGTTGCCGGTTCCGCTGGGCGCGGCGCGCCTTTCGCAGCGCGGATTCAACCAAGCACTGGAAATCGCCCGGCCCTTGTCGCGCGCGCTGGGAATCAAACTGGAACCGCGCCTGGCGCTGCGCCTGCGCGACACCAGCGCGCAAGCGACACTGCATCCCGAGCAGCGCCGCAAAAACATCCGCAATGCCTTTATGATATCGCATGAATATGTCGATCGCCTGCACGGCCAGCATGTCGGCGTGGTGGACGACGTGATGACCACCGGCGAGACCTTGAACGAACTGGCCGCCACCTTGAAGCGCTTCGGCGCGGCCCGCGTGACCAATTTCGTGTTCGCGCGCACCTTACTAAAGTAATTGGAGAATCCCTTGTTCCATGTCGTCCTGGTCGAACCGGAAATACCGCCCAACACCGGCAACATCATCCGCCTGTGCGCCAACACCGGCGCGCAGTTGCATTTGATCGAACCGCTCGGCTTCCCGCTGGACGACGCCAAGATGCGCCGCGCCGGACTCGATTACCACGATTACGCGACCATGAAAGTGCACCGCGACTGGCCCGCCTTCATCGCCGCCGAAGCGCCCGACCCCAGCCGCATGTTCGCGCTGACCACGCGCGGCTCGACACCGTTCTCCACGGTCGAATTCCGCCCCGGCGACTTCTTCGTGTTCGGCTCGGAAACCAAGGGGTTGCGACCGGAACTAAGGGAATCGTTCGCGCCGTCGCAAAGAATCCGCTTGCCGATGCGCCCGGATAACCGCAGCATGAATTTGTCGAACGCGGTGGCGGTGGTGATCTATGAGGCGTGGCGGCAGAATGGGTTTGCTGGCGGGGCTTGAGTGGATTTTTTGGGGTATTCGGATATAGTTATTGATGTGGGCGATTTATTGTACGGTGCGCGCGCCATGAGGCGCGCGCGATGAGGGTAAAATCAGCGGATAGGCGGTATCAGCTATAACCACCCACCGTTGTTGCAAGCCGATTGAGATCGGCAACCAAAACCAAACTTAGACAATTGCAAATGCCAACTTGTTGGATAATTGCGGGACCGAATGGCGCGGGTAAAACCACGTTCGCATTGGAGTACCTGCCCCACGTGACGCAATGCACACGCTTCATCAACGCCGATCTGATTGCAGCCGGCCTTTCTCCGCTGGCGCCAGAGCGGGAATTGTTGTCTGCCAGTCGTTTGCTGTTGCAGGAAATGGAAACCTGTATTCGGCAACGCGAAGATTTTGCGTTTGAAACCACGCTGGCTGGCCGCAGCTATTTGCGATTGGTGAACCGCCTTCGCGTGCAGGGCTGGTCCGTTGAATTGATCTATCTTGCGTTGCCGAGTATGGAAATGTCAAAACTGCGCGTCGCAGAGCGTGTGGCGCACGGCGGGCATCAAATCCCACTCGCCGACATTGAACGTCGCTTTGCGCGTAGCCTGTCAAACATGCTACAGTTATTCAGCCCGGCGGTAGATATCTGCCAATGCCTCATGAACGGCGGCGCCATCCCGGAATTGGTGTTCGAGCAACAAGGTAAGCAGCGACATGTGACGAACGAGGCACTATATCAACATTTGTGCAAGGAGGCGGGCATATGACCGCATTGACACAAGGTTCGGCCAAGAGTCTAACCGCATTGAAAGCACTTCAACAGGCTGTGACCAAGGCGCTAGACAAAAAACAGCGATTGGGCCAATACTCAGTCGTATGGAGAAATGGTCAGCCTGTGTTAACGGGCGCTGATGCCCCTAAGGGCAAGTAACGCTAAAGATATCGATTTGCATTTTAAATTGCGTCTCGGAGAGCAGGATGGGTACACCTTCGTGCCCACGCGGTACAACGCACAATGCGTCAGCGCGTGCAAAAAGCACGCCCATCCTCTCGGCAATTTGTAGCGATATTAGCGACAATTGGACGCATTATTGACATCTTTAAAAGGCTGCATATACCGTGGAAAGTCCGGTTAAATTCAATGTTTGGGGTGTGATCAATGCCAGCCGCCGGGAGGAAGCCCTTTCGACAATCAGAAAGCAGGGTATCCATCGTAGTGAGATCGAGTTGAGAAAAGCAGTGAGCCGTGCCGTTCAGAATAATAGGACTCTACAAATTTCTGCGGCAATTGGCTATCAGTCAGCAAAGGAATTTGTCAGACGCATAGATGACGTATTCATGGGCCTAACGTATTGCCAAGAGGGGCATGCTCCATCGCTGGACAAACGACTTTTTTGCGAGAAACACAACTTTCATTTCGGTGGATGCCTTGGATGTCATTTGTGCAGCGGCTTCTATCAGAGATAGCCTGATATCCATTTGTTAGATCACAAGGCCGTAAGGCTTCAATGAATATGAATTTTCACTACGTCAATCGTGCGCGCAAGCTGTCCTTGATCACTTTCGTCCTGTGTATTATCGCGACGATTGCAGCCGAGTTTATTTCTCCGTCAATGATTGAAGACCGTATAGTCGACGAAGAGCTTACCAGACTGAAGTTCGTGCGGCAGGCCATAGACGCATTTCAAAAACAGACCGGCAGTTTTCCAAGCAATGAAAATGGAACGGAACAGCTAGCACGCGGGGGAAATCCATTCTTGATTGGTCCAGTGTCCGACAGGTGGGGGCGACCTTACATATACCGGCGCATTTCAACGGCCCCTGGTTACGTTGTCTATTCGACCGGTTTTAACGGAATTGATGAACATGGCGAAGGTGATGACATCACTACACCCGACAAAAAATATGGCTGTAAAGTGTATGGAGTCGGTTGCCCACCAAAGTTGAACACTATCGTTAAAGGTGCAATCTTGCTCATCTCCGTGTTTAGTCTGTCAGTGTTCGTGATTTGCTTATTACTTTCCGCTGCACGATATGTCCGCCTTCGAAAAAATAATTGACAGCAACCCCAATGAAAATGAAATATATTCAAAACAAATGGAAACAACGATGAGCAAACGAATTATCCTCGCACTCGCCGCAGCCCTGCTATTGCTATCCAACCTAGCCCTAGCCGACGACTACCACGCCGGCAATATCCATGTCGACCACGCGCACGCGCGGCCTACCGTGACCGGGCAAACCAGCGGCGCGGCTTATCTGTCGATTGAAAACAAGGGCAGCAGCGCCGACAAGCTGTTGACCGTGTCGACGCCGGTCGCCAAATCGGCGGAAGTGCATAGCATGGTCATGGACGGCAACATCATGCGCATGCGCGAGGTGTCGCAGATCGAATTGGCGCCGGCGGCGCGCATCGAGATGAGCGCCGGCGACGGTTACCACATCATGCTGGTCGGCTTGAAAAAGGCGCTGCTTCCGGGCCAGAAGATTCCGCTCAGCCTGCGCTTTGAAAAAGCCGGCAAGCTGGATATCGAAGCCGTTGTCGACGGCAAGTAATCGCTACGCCTTGCGCACCTTGGCGATCAGCTTGGTGGTCGAGCGGTCGAACTGGAAGTCGATCGCTACCGCCTGGCCGCCGTAGGCCAGCACCGCCTGGCCTTCCGGTATCGCGCGCATGTCGTAGTCGCCGCCCTTGACGTAAATCTCCGGCCTGGCTTGCTGCACCACTTGCAAGGCGGTGTCTTCGTCGAAGTCGACCACCAGGCTGACCGCTTCGAGCGCCGCCAGCACCGCCATCCTGTCCCCGCATTCGTTAAGCGGGCGGTCGTCGCCCTTGCCCAGCCGTTTGACCGAGGCGTCGGTATTGACCGCGACCACCAGCGACGCCCCCAACGCGCGCGCTTGCGCCAGATAGGTGACGTGGCCGCGATGCAGGATGTCGAAGACGCCGTTAGTCAACACCACCGGCTTGGGCAATCGGGCGACGCGGGCGGCCAACTCGGCGCGGCTGCATAGTTTGTGTTCAAAATCGGGCATGGATGGGAAAGGAAGTTGATTTCGGCGCAACGCCGCCTATTTTTCGGCAGCTTTCGGCGCCTTTTTCGCGCGCGGCGCTGCCGGCTTCTTGGGCTTGGCTTCGGCTTCCACGTTGGCGACCGGCGTTTTGGCTGGCACTACGGAAGGCTCCGGCTTCGCAGGCTTCTCCGACGCCATCGCCGTGTTTACCGCTTGCTTGAATTGGTCTTGCAGCATATTCCACCAAACTGCCGGGTTGCCAAGCTGCGCATCGGTCCCTGCGCCGGCGGTCGACCCTGCAGCGGCGGCGGCTTTAAGCGGCTCCGGCGGCGCTTCTGCCTCCGGCGCGGCGGCTTTCGGCTCTTCCTTGGGGGCGGGCGGCGCTTCGCTGGCCGCGCTGCGAGCCGGGCTCGGCTTGACGGCGGCGCTTAGCGTCTCGCTCATCGATTTCAGGGTCGCGATGGTCGCGCTTTGCACTTCCAGCGCCTGGATCGTGCTGCGCAGCATGTTCATGTTGAGCGTCAGCCAGGACTCCACCGTTTTCAGGTCGGAAATCTGCTTGTTGATCTCCTCGACCGACAGGGTCGGCATGACCATGCCGGGTATCCCCATTCCGGGAATGCTCATCCCGCCCCATAGATTCTTTACAAAGTCCAGGGTGTCCGTCATGGCGCCCATACCGGGTATATTTGGCATCGAAGAATTCGACATGTTTTGTCTCCTTAGTCAGGTATTTGTGAGCGTAGCAGATAAATTATGAAAGGTGCATCCTCTACGCAACAATCGCCGCAAAAAATGGCTTCCAAGGCAAAACATTGTATCGAAACATGTCGATCCATCCACCAAACGGCCGAAGCGTTTACACTAGCGTCATGTACGATGACACGACAATTCCCCCTGCAAAGCGCACTGCCGCGCCGTCGTGGCGTTGGCTTGCGGTTTTGTTGGCGTCGATCTTGCTGCATTTATGCGTTCTCGAATGGGCCAACGGCTTGATCCGCATACCGAACCGGAATGACGAACCGATCGCCACCGTCACCGTGCAATTGAGAGAGCCGATGCTGCCGGTTGCGCTCGAACCGAGTTCCCCGCCGGTGCGCAAGCCGCGCGCGCATCGCGTCCATCGCGTCCCGAAGCCGCCGCCAGCTGCACCGGCGCCGGTGGCAGATATTGCGCCAAGCATCGTGCAAACTGCCGACACGCCTACCGAAGTAGCCAGCACCACGAGCGATACCAGCGGCAGAAGCGGCGCAGTTGCCGAGGCGACGCCGGCGCCTACGCCGGAGCCAGCCAAGGAAGACGAGCAGGCCAAGGCCGACGCTGCGACCGAGCCGCCGGCCCAGCCGCATTACAAGATCGACTTGCCGCCTTCGGCCAAGGTGAAATACGACGTCAAATACGTATCCGACGAAGCGAGCACCTATTACGGCAGCGGAACCATCCGCTGGCAGCGGGCGGACGATCGCTATCAAGTCACCGGCGAAGTCAGCATGCTGATTTTCACGCTGTTGAATTTCACCAGCGAAGGCAAGTTGGACGAATACGGCATCGCGCCGGTGCTGTTTTCCGAAAAGAAGAGGACGCGCTCGGAAACCAATACGCATTTCAATCGCGACGAGCGCAACAGCATCAGCTTTTCGGCGTCCAAGCTATCTCTGCCGCGCAAGGGCGGCGAGCAGGATCGTGCCAGCGTGCTGTGGCAACTGGCCGGCATCGGACGCGGCGATCAAGAGAAATTCGTGCCGGGCGCGCAACTCGACCTGTTCGTCGCCGGCGATCGCGACGGCGACATCTGGAGTATTCTAGTGATCGGCCCAGAGGAAATAGAGACCGGCGCCGGCAAGACGACGGCGTGGCACGTGGTGCGCATTCCGCGCCCCGGCTCCTATGACGACAAGATCGATATCTGGCTGGCTCCGCAATATGAATGGAGTCCGGTAAGAATACATTACACGTATAAAAAGGGAGGTTATCTGGATATGTCGATGACCTCGTTCCAGACCTTGCTTGCTGCCGGCGCGCCGGCAGATCGGGCGCGCTGAAGTGCGCCGCCCATCCCACACAATCTTCTCACTTGAACCGGACACTCTTAATGCGGCTTTCCAATCTAAAATTCCTTCTCGGCGCGCTGCTTGTCGCCTGCATGGCGAGCGCAGCGGCGAACGAAGGCGACCATCCGTCCGAAAAGCGCAAGTTCAACCTGCCGCCTTCGGCCGACCTCAATTATTCGATCCAGGCGCAGCAAAGCGGCTTGCAGTTGAACGGCAATGCCATCTTGAAATGGAGCGCGACCGATAGCAAGTTCAAGATCGACACGGAAACGCGGGCGATGCTGATCGGCAAAATTCTCGATACCCAAAGCGAGGGCGAGATCGACGACTTCGGGCTGGCGCCGACCGTCTACACCGAAAAACATCTGCGGCGCGACGCCACCACCACGTCCTTCAACCACGGCAGCAAGCAAATCAGCTTCAGCGCCAATGCCAACACCTATCCGCTCAAAGGCGGCGAGCAAGACCGCAACAGCGCGATCTGGCAATTGATCGCGGTGGCGCGCGGCGCGCACGGCAAGTTCAAGGAAGATTCGGAATGGGACTTCTTCGTCGCCGGGCAGCACGACGCCGAAGCCTGGTCGTTCAAGGTCGACAAACAAGAGAAAATCCGCACGCCGCTGGGCAACCTGAACGCGGTGCACGTGGTCAAGCTGCCGGTGTCCGGTTCCAGGGGCCAGCAAGTCGACATCTGGCTGGCGCCGACGCTGGAATGGTATCCGGTGCGGCTGCGCTATACCGAGCCGAATGGCGATTATATCGAGCAGGTGCTCGACAGCGTGGCCAAAGCTGGTGAGTAGAATCGGCGCACTTAAAAATGGTTTTGCCGACTTTTTATGGGTAAGGAAAAACGCATTCGCGCAAGATTGGCGCAAATTATCACCGTCATTCCCGCGAAAGCGGGAATCCATAGTGAATTGGATCGAGCGAACTCCCTATGGGTTCCCGCTTTCGCGGGAACGACGGAGGGTTGCATCAGCGCCACATTAATGTTCCCTCCCAACAATAACGCGATGAGCCTTAAAAAATAGGAAAATATGACGATGACAATGACGAACGGCGCACTGGTATTGTTCAGCGGGGGTCAAGACTCGACCACTTGTCTGGCGTGGGCCCTGGCGCGCTATGCCAAGGTGGAAACCATCGGCTTCGACTATGGCCAGCGCCACGCGGTGGAACTCGCCGTGCGGCCCGCCATCCTGCAAAAAATCCGCAGCCTGGCGCCCGGCTGGGACGACAAGCTGGGCGAAGATCACATGATCGATTTGTCGCTGATAGGAAAAATTTCCGACACGGCGCTGACCCGCGACGTGGAAATTGCGATGCAGGACAACGGCTTGCCGAACACCTTCGTGCCCGGTCGCAATCTGCTGTTCATGATGGTCGCCGCCACGCTGGCCTACCGGCGCGGCCTCGACGTGCTGGTCGGCGGCATGTGCGAAACCGATTTTTCCGGCTACCCGGATTGCCGCGACGACACCATGAAAGCCTTGCAGGTAGCGCTCAATCTGGGCATGGCGACCCGCCTCAAGGTGGAAACCCCGCTGATGTGGATCGACAAGGCGCAAACCTGGGAATTGGCGCGCGAGCTGGGCGGCGCGGCGCTGATCGAATTGATCCGCGCCGAAACCCATACCTGCTACCTGGGCGAGCGTGGCGACTTGCACGACTGGGGCTACGGCTGCGGCAAATGCCCGGCCTGCGAATTGCGCGCCAACGGCTATCGGATATTCAGCAAAACCGCCGCAGAAGCGGCCTCCTGAAGCAGAAAGGACGCGGCAGTCAGGCCGCCTGTCTGCTGCCGGCAACGGGCGAGCCAGCCGGATCGAACGCCGCCAGCAATGCCGCCTCTTTCGCTTTCGCCGCTTGCAAATGCCGTTCCTTGACATGACCGTAGCCGCGTATGTCTTCGGGCACGCTCGCTATTGCGGTGGCCTTCGCGAGATTTTCCGCCGTCAATTTCGGCAACAAGCCGGCGATGGTTTGCCGATATTGTTCGATCAATGCGCGCTCGCTCTTGCGCTCGGCGGAATAGCCGAAAATATCCAGCGCCGTGCCGCGCAGCCCCTTGAATTTCGCCAAGACCGAGAACGCGCGCAGCATCCACGAGCCGAACTCTTGCTTGACTAAGTGACCGTTGGCATCGCGCTTGGCCAACAGCGGCGGCGCCAAATGGAATTTGATCCGGTAATCGCCCTCGAACATGGCTGCGATCTTGTCGGTAAATGCCGGGTTCGCGTGCAGGCGCGCGACTTCGTATTCGTCCTTGTAGGCCATCAGCTTGTAGAAATAGCGCGCCACCGCTTCGGTCAATTTCATCGATTTGGCGGCGTCGCCCAGCTTGCTTTCGGCGGCGCGCACCTGTTCGACCAGGGCGGTATATTGCGCGGCATAGGCGGCGTTCTGATAGTCGGTCAACATGGCGGCGCGCTTGGCGATCAATTCTTCGAGCGGCGTGCCGCGCTTGAATTCGATCACTTGCGCGACCACGTCGTTGGCGCGCGCCAGTTTTTCCACCGCTGCCCAATCGTGCGCGGCGGCGCGGCCCCAGGCGAAACATTGCTTGTTGAAATCGACCGAAACACCGTTCAATTCGATCGCCTTGACGATTGCGGCTTCGCTCAACGGCACCCAGCCTTTTTGCCAGGCATAGCCCAGCATGAACATATTGGTGGCGATGGTATCGCCCATCAAGCCGGTGGCGACCTTGCCGGCCTCGATCGCATCGACGTTGCCGCTGCCGCAAGCCGCGCGGATAGTGCGCGTGGCGCTAGCACCCGGATCTTGCCAATCGGGATTACGAACGAAGGCCGAGGTCGGCGTGCCGGTCGCATTGACTGCCGCGTGGGTCCTGCCCTCGCCCATGCGCGACAATGCGTCGTGGCTGGCGGTAACGATCACGTCGCAGCCGATCACCAGGTCCGCCGCGCCGGCGCCGACCCGCGTCGAATAAATGTCTTCCGGCCGGTTTGCCAGGCGCACATGCGACAGCACGGGGCCGCCCTTTTGCGCCAGGCCGCTCATGTCCAGCACCGAGCAACCCTTGCCTTCCAGATGCGCGGCCATCGCCAGGATCTGCCCAACGGTGACTACGCCGGTGCCGCCGATGCCGGTTACCAGGATGCCGTATGGCTGATCGATGGCCGGCAAAGTCGGCTGCGGCAGATTCTCGGTCGGCAATGGCGCTGCGCCCTTTTCGACTACTGCCTTTTTTGGTCTCTTCAGCTTGCCGCCTTCGACCGTGACAAAGCTCGGGCAAAAACCGGTGACGCAAGAAAAATCCTTGTTGCACGAGGACTGGTTGATTTGCCGCTTGCGGCCCAACTCGGTTTCCAGCGGTTCGACCGACAGGCAATTCGATTGCACGCTGCAATCGCCGCAGCCTTCGCAGACGGCTTCGTTGATGACGGCGCGTTTGGCCGGGTCCGGGTATTCGTGGCGTTTGCGGCGGCGGCGTTTTTCCGACGCGCAGGTCTGGTCGTATATCATCGCCGACACGCCCTTGGCGACGCGCAATTCGCGCTGCGCCTGATCGAGCTCGCTGCGATGGCGGATCGTCACGCCCGGCGCCCAATCGGTGTCTTCCGGGTATTTTTCCGGGTCGTCGGTGACGACGATGATCGGTTTCACGCCTTCGGCAGCGATTTGCCGCGAAATCATCGCCGGGTCGAGCGGGCCGTCGACGGTTTGGCCGCCGGTCATCGCCACCGCGTCGTTATACAGAATCTTGTAGGTCATGCTGACCTTGGCGGCCACGGTCGCGCGGATCGCCAGCAAGCCCGAATGGAAGTAAGTGCCGTCGCCCAGGTTGGCAAACACATGTTGCTCGCTGGTGAAAGGCGCATGCCCGATCCAGGTCGTGCCTTCCGCGCCCATATGGGTGTAGGTCGAGGTTTGGCGGTCCATCCACAACACCATGTAATGGCAGCCGATGCCGGCCAGCGCGCGGCTGCCTTCGGGCACCTTGGTGGACGTATTGTGCGGGCAGCCGGAACAGAAATGCGGAATCCGGTCCTTGTCGGGATCGGGCTTGCTGCTCACTTTGAGCACCGCTTCCTTCGCTTCCAGGTAAGCGATCCGCTCTTGCACGCGCTGCGCGATCGGCTGGCCGGCGAAATATTTGCCGATGCGCGCAGCAATCGCGCGCGCGATCTGCGCCGGGTTCAATTCATAGGTTGCCGGCAACAGCCAACCGCTGCTGGCGGCGTCTTGCGGGCTGCTCCATTCGCCGGCATCGTCGAATTTGCCGACCACGTGCGGGCGCGCATCGTCGCGCCAGTTGTACAGCTCTTCCTTCAATTGATATTCGAGTATCTGGCGCTTTTCCTCGACCACCAGGATCTCTTCCAGCCCGCGCGAAAATTCGCGCACGCCTTCCGCTTCCAGGGGCCAGGTCATGCCTACCTTGTACAGGCGGATGCCGATGTCGCGCGCGACTTCCTCGTCGATCCCGAGGTCGGCCAGCGCCTGGCGCGTGTCTTGATACGATTTGCCGGCGGTGATGATGCCGAAGCGCGCGCGCGGGCTATCCCAAACGATGCGGTTCAATTTGTTCGCGCGCACATAGGCCAGCGCCGCATACCATTTGAAATGGTTCATGCGCGCTTCCTGGTCCAGCACCCGGTCCGGCAGGCGGATGTTCAAGCCGCCCGGCGGCAATGCGAAGTCGCTCGGGATGACGATCTGCACCCGGTCCGGGTCGAGGTCGACGGAAGCGCCGGATTCGACCAGATCGGTCACGCATTTCATCGCCACCCACAGTCCGGTATAGCGGCTGATGGCCCAGCCGTGCAAACCGTAATCCAGATATTCCTGCACCGAGGACGGGTACAACACCGGAATCCCGCAGGCCTTCAGGATATGTTCGCTCTGGTGCGCGGCAGTGGACGACTTGGCGGCATGATCGTCGCCGGCCAATACCAGCACGCCGCCGTGCGGCGCAGTGCCGGCCAGGTTTGCATGCTTGAAGACGTCGCCGCAGCGGTCGACGCCGGGGCCTTTGCCATACCACATGCCGAATACGCCATCGTATTGCGCGCCGGGGAACAGGTTGACTTGCTGCGTGCCCCAGATGCTGGTGGCGGCCAGGTCTTCATTGACGCCCGGATGGAATTTCACATGGTTGGCTTCGAGGTATTTCTTCGCCTTGGCGGCGGTCTGGTCGACGCTGCCCATCGGCGAGCCGCGATAGCCGGTGATGAAGCCGGCGGTATTCAGGCCGGCGGCCAGATCGCGCTGCCGTTGCAGCATCGGCAAGCGGATGATCGCTTGCGTGCCGGTCATGAAGGCGTGGCCGCGCTCAAGCGTATATTTATCGTCCAGCGTAATGTTGTCCAGCAACTGGCGCTGGCCGGAAGTCAGGGGTGCGTTCATTCAGTCTCCATGCCGCAAAAATCGTGTCTTTGGGTCGATGCTTATTTGTTGCAGTATCTCTTGATGCGAAGGGTGTCGCATTCAATCGGATACGCCTTTTGGGCGCATCCTTTCCATTCTGGCATTTTACACGTTTGAGGAACCGGGGTTTTCGCCGCGCACCGGGTGTCCACCTGGGGCAGATGTGTAACAAGTGGTAAATGGCATTTTCATCGGCTTCGCAACAGGTTCTAATGAGGAACATCGAGTCAGAGCAGCAATGCAGACGGGGCCGCAGCGGCCTTGTGTGCAGTGCGATTCGGTCAGGTCAACTCCCTGGTTATACAAAATGCCAGTTGCGGATTCCACAAATCGGAGTGGAGTCCGCTTTTTTTTGCCCCGATGACGCCGGTTAAATGCCAATGTCAACTTCACCCGGCAACAAACTGTTTGCCGGATAGTCGTCGGCGTCTTTTATGCGGGCGTAGATCGGCGCGAAATCGGGTGCGGTTTCGTCGAACAATTGCTGGAAATCGCGGATCACGAAATACGTTTCCTGATACGAATCGATCTTGTACAGCGTGCGCATGATGCGTTCGCCGTTGAAGGCGATGCGGCGCGGGGTTTTGCTGGTCAGGCAATATTCGATTTCGCCGCCCGACGACAGGATGCCTGCGCCGTAGGCGCGCAAACCCCGCTCCGTTTGCATCAAACCGAATTCGATCGTGTACCAGTAAAGGCGCGCCAGATTCTTCAAGCCGCCCAGTTGCAGCGCCTTCAAGCCGCCCTTGCCGTATTGTTGCAGATGATCGGCGACAATCGGATTGAACAGCAGCGGCACATGGCCGAAGAAATCGTGGAACACGTCCGGCTCGACGATGTAATCGAATTCCTGCGGCTCGCGCAGCCAGACCGTGACCGGAAAGCGGCGCTCGGACAGATGTTCGAAAAACGTGTGATCCGGCACCAGCCCCGGCACCGCCACCAGTCGCCAGCCGGTCGCCTTGAACAAGGCTTCCGAGGTGCGCTCGAAGTCCGGGATAGCGTCAGCCGCATGCAACGCTGCCAGGCTGGCGATGAATTCGTCGCAAGCCCGTCCCGGCACCAGCCTGGCTTGGCGCTGGTACAGCTTGCGCCACAGCGCATGCTGCTCCGGCGTATAGGCGGCCCAATCCTGCGCCACCACATAGTGCGCATCGGCCTTGCTATAGTCGCCGCGCAAGCTGCCGCCGTCGGATTTTTCGGCCAGCGTCTTCAAGAATTCCAACTGGTCCACCGCGCCTTCGTTGACGATCATGTCAGCCCACCGCGCTTTCGTCTTTCAGCACGCCGCGCTTGATCTGATCCAGTTCGATCGACTCGAACAAGGCGCGGAAATTGCCCTCGCCGAAGCCTTGGTCGCCCTTGCGCTGAATGATTTCAAAGAAGATCGGCCCGATCACGGTCTGCGTGAAAATCTGCAGCAGCAATTCGCGCCGCGTGGCATTGCTGTTGCCGTCGATCAAAATGCGCAGGCGGCGCAACTCGTCGAGATTTTCGCCGTGTTCCGGCAGGCGCCGATCGACCAGATCGTAATAGGTTTCGATGGTGTCCTGGAACGCCACCGAGGACTTCATCAACTGCTCCACGGTCGCATAGATGTTATCGGTGCCGAGCGCGATATGCTGGATGCCTTCGCCGTGGTAAAGGTTCAGATATTCGGCGATCTGCGATTTGTCGTCGGACGATTCGTTGATCGGAATGCGTATCTTGCCGCATGGCGAAGTCATCGCCTTGGACTTCAAGCCGGTCAATTTCCCTTCGATATCGAAGTAGCGGATTTCGCGGAAGTTGAACAGGTTTTCATAGAATTCCGCCCATTCCTTCATGCGACCGCGATGCACGTTATGGGTCAGGTGATCGATGTAGGTCAGGCCGCCGCCGACCGGGTTGGCCTGCGCGCCGGGAATGGCGACGAAATCGACATCGTAGATGCTGATATCGCCGATTGCGCCTGGGCCGACGCCACGCGCCGCATCCTTGCCGCGCCAGCGGTCGACGAAATAGATCAACGAATCGCCGATGCCCTTGATCGCCGGGATATTCAATTCCATCGGGCCGGTCTTGTTGTCGAAGCCCCAGGCGCCCAATTCCAGCGCGCGCTTGTATGCATAGGCGGCGTCGTTGACGCGGAAGGCGATCGCGCAAATCGACGGCCCGTGCTGCCGTGCAAAGCGTTGCGCGAACGAATCCTGCTCTGCATTGATGATGAAATTGATTTCGCCCTGGCGGTACAGCGTCACATCCTTGTGCCGATGACGGGCAATGGCGGTAAAACCCATTTGCTCGAACAAGGCCCCCAATGCTGCGGGATCGGGCGCGGCATACTCGATGAATTCAAAGCCATCGGTGCCCATCGGGTTATCCCAAACTTGAAAATCCATGCCGGTCTCCAGAATTGTTGTGGGCATCAGTATAGGATAGTCGGCGCAGCATAAAATTGCCAATCTTCGACGTAAAAGCGAAATATAAGCAATAATATTGCTTGATAACACGTGAAATGGGTGATTTATGGCTGCATTGCCGTTAGACAAAACCGACCGCAAGATTCTTGCCATTTTGCAAAAAGATGGACGACTATCCAATCAAGAGGTCGCCGAGCAAGTCAGCCTGTCGCCATCGCCCTGCCTGCGCCGCATCAAACATCTGGAAGAGACGGGAGTGATCCGGCAATACGTGGCGCTGCTCGACCCCGACAAGATCGGCCTCGGTCTGCTGGCCTATGTCAACGTGCGCCTGGAAAAACATAGCGATGTGCCGCAAGCGGGCGGCTTGCGCAGCGTAAAGCCGTCGCCGCGCTCCGATTTCGCCGCTTCGGTCGCCGAGTGGCCGGAAGTGGTCGCCTGTTATGCGATGACCGGCGAAATGGATTATCTATTGCGCGTGCACGTCGAAGACATGGACCACTTTTCGCGCTTCATGATGGAAACCCTGCTGCGCCACTCGGCAGTGCTCGACGTAAAATCGAGCTTTGCGCTGCAGCGCATCAAGGATACGACGGCGTTGCCGCTGGTTTAGCACCGGCGGCTTAGCGGTACTAGCTTTTGAAACCGGGAATGCTGCCCAGCAGCTTGAGCGCAGCGCGCGTATTTGCCTTGAGCGTGTAGTCGAGGCTGGCCACTTGCTCTTGCACGGCTTCCTTTAACACGCTGCTGGGGCTGGCCGGCTCGAGTTTCAGGTAGGCGTCTGCCTCGCCATGATCGCGATGGATTGCCATGCCGGCCTTCTTGGCGATATGCATCATGGTCTGGTTGGATGCGAGGCAGTGCATATACAAAGTGTCGACATCGGCATTGCGGCAATGCATCGCTCCGCGCTCGAACAACTTGGTACCGATGCCGGCGCCGCGCGCCGATTCGGACACCGAGACGCCGAATTCGGCGATGCGCTCCTTGATGGTTGCACTGGCGATTACCGGACGCGCTTCACGCGGCGCGAAGGCGAGATGGCCGACACCCACCAAGCGTAATTTGGCGTCATAGACGCCCAGGACGGTATCGCGCGAGAAATCGAGATGCTGCACGTAGCGCGTAATCAATTCGTCCGGCAACACAGTGCCGAAGCGCAGTAAGCGGTCACTATCGTTCAATTCAAGGAAATGCATCAGCAACCGACGGCGGTCGCGTTCGGGCACTTCCTTGACGCGGATCGTCGGGCGCGCGACTTGTTCGCGATTGTCTTCCGTAAGACTCGCCTCGCCCTGCGAACCCGGCAAAAACTCGTTTGAATTCACAGCAACCTCCATTCCAGCCACCTCCAATGGTGCAGCGCACCAATGCATTGTAGGCCAAGCTTTCGCCGTATTCTAGGAACTTCGTTCTAATTTTTTGCTTATTCGGTCAGATCGTCGTCATATACAACAGTGTTAACGCGGACGGGGAGGGAATGTTGACAAGAACGGGCTTTCGTCGCCGAAATAGCTGCCAGCTCAGTGGGAAAATTTCCAAATTACAATAAATAAGCCTTCCCAGCGGTCATTTTCGATTCCGCCAAGCAAGGTTATTGTTAAATAAAAATCTATAAATCCGGCGCTGCGGCCAGCGAATCGACCAGTTTGCGCACTTCTTCGACGCGGGCAGCACGGATGGCGATCGGGATCGCTTGTCGCCTTTCCACGTAGGCTTCGGCGATTTGTCCGCCGTCGACCGTTTGCGCCGCATCCAAGGCAGCCTGTAGATAGGAAAGCTGTGGAAACGCCGCGTTTTCAAAGCCGGCGCGGCCAAAATGGTCGCATGCGCATGCGTGCAACATGTCGATAAAACGCTGCGGCTTGCGAAAAGCGTCGCAGCGCTCCAGCAGCGTGACGATGGTGGCGGGGCGCAACTGTTCGGCGCGCGCCACGTTGCCGTGTTCGCGCGCGGTCATCAGCGCCAAATCGCGGCAGTCGCTTGGCGCCTTCAGGCGCTGGCACAATTGCTCCACCAGAGCGATGCCCAATCCTTCGTGTCCATGATGACTGGGCCAGGCGTCAGGCGGTGTCGCACCCTTGCCGAGATCGTGCAGCA
The DNA here is from genome assembly GCA_031291325.1 of Burkholderiaceae bacterium. Classification (GTDB taxonomy): domain Bacteria; phylum Pseudomonadota; class Gammaproteobacteria; order Burkholderiales; family Burkholderiaceae_D; genus PKWO01. Next base: position 28,793 of record JARLJG010000033.1, on the reverse strand, counting down.
GCGCGGCGAACCGAACCGGCAACGCGTAATGCCGGCGGGCCGCGTAATCGACCACCAGCATCACATGCACGCCGGTGTCGATTTCAGGATGATATTTTGCCGGTTGCGGCACGCCCCACAGCGCATCGAGTTCCGGCATGATGCGGCGCAATGCGCCGCAGGCACGCAACACCTCGAACATGCGCGACGGCTGCTCTTCCATCAAGCCGCGCGCCACCTCTTGCCACACGCGCTCCGGCACCAGCGCGTCGACCTCGCCGGCCGCCACCATCTGCTGCATCAGGTCATTGGTGTCAGGGGCCACGGTAAATGCCGGGAAGCGCGCGGCAAAGCGCGCAACGCGCAAGATGCGCACCGGGTCTTCGGCAAACGCCGGCGACACGTGGCGGAATATTTGCGCCGCGATATCGGCCTGGCCGCCGAACGGATCGATCAAGCTGCCGTCTTCGGCCTGGGCAATCGCGTTGATGGTCAGGTCGCGCCGCACCAGGTCTTGTTCCAGCGTCACATTGTCTTCGGTGTGGAAGACGAAGCCCTTGTAGCCGGGCGCAGTCTTGCGCTCGGTGCGCGCCAGCGCATATTCCTCGTGCGTCAGCGGATGCAGGAACACCGGAAAATCCTTGCCGACCGGGCGGTAGCCGGCGGCGATCATTTGCTCCGGCGTCGCGCCGACCACCACGAAGTCGCGGTCCTGCACCGGCAGGCCGAGCAAGGCATCGCGGACCGCGCCGCCTACGGCGTAAGTCTTCATGTCAATCGGGATAAATGTCGTACGCCGGCAGGCTATCGGTTTCCTGCAACGCGCCGGCTATCCATTTCGCCACCGCCGGATGCGCAGTCACGCGTTCGACATAGGCCTGCAAAGCCGGCGCCAGCGAAACGTCATAGGTGTTAAAGCGCATCACCACCGGCGCGAAATACGCGTCGGCAATCGAAAACTCGCCGAACAGAAACTGGTGGGCGCCCGCCGCCGATAAACAATCTTCCCACATCTCGCCGATGCGCCCGATATCGGCCTGCGCGCCGGTCGTGCGCCCCTTGCCGGGAAAGCTGGCGCGGATATTCATCCACATCGCCTTGCGCAAATCGCCGAAGCCGGAATGCATTTCGGCGCACATGCTGCGCGCCAGCGCGCGTTGCGCGACATTTTGCGGCCACAGGTTCTTTTCCGGGAATTGCTCGGCCAGATACTCGCAAATCGCCAGCGAATCCCAGACCGTGGTTTCGCCGGCGACCAGCACCGGCACGCGCCCGGCCAGCGAATACTCGGCAATCGCCATCGAGGTTGCCGGCTGGTCGAGCAAGATCTTCACTTCCTCGAACGGGATATTGAATGCCGTCATCGCCACCCAGGGGCGCATCGACCACGACGAATAGTTCTTGTTGCCGATCACCAGCTTCAGCCCGGCCCGCGTGGCGTCGCCCAATGCTTGCGACAGGATAGGATCAAGTTCGGTCGATTGCATGCAGTTCATCCATCCATGAAAAATCCATCAGCGAAAATCGACGCTAAGGCAAGTCGCTGGGCGTGTAGCCCTTGGGTGTTACGATCCCCAGCCGCGCCTTCAAGGACTGCGGCTTGTTCTCGAACATGGCTGCATAATAGGTGGCGTTCGAGAGCACGTTGCGCACATATTCGCGCGTTTCATTGAACGGAATCGCTTCGGCAAAGATCGCTCCTTCGACCGGCCCGGTCAGATTGGCGCGCCAACTGCGCGGACGCCCCGGCCCGGCATTGTAGGCTGCCGTGGCCAGCACTTGCGACCCGTCCAGGTCCTTGCAAATCATGTTCAGATAGTTGGTGCCCAGCGCGATATTGGTATTGAGTTCGTTGGCCTGTCCAGGCTCAAAACCGTCGATGCCGATCTTGCGCGCAATGTACTTTGCCGTGCCCGGCATGATTTGCATCAAGCCCTGCGCGCCGACATAGGAGCGGGCGCTGCGGATGAAGCGCGACTCTTGCCGGATCAAGCCGTAGACCCAGGCTTCGTCGAGCCCCAGCGCCTCGGTCGCCGGATGCATCACGTCATCAAACGGCGCCGGGAAGCGCTGGCTGAAATCCTTCTCGACCTTGGTGCGCTCGGAGGTGCTGATCATGCGGTCGAGCACATCGCTTTGGCGCGCGAATTCTGCCGCAGCAAAATGCTGGCGCTCGCTCATCTTGCGCAATTCCCAGTTCCACTCGCGATATCCCTCGGCGCGCAAATTCAAGTCGAGGAATTTGAGGGCGCGGCGAAATCCCGGATTGTCGGCGACCTGCGCCACTTCGGCGGAAGTCGGCGCTTGCGGACGCGGCGGAATCGTGATTTTGCGGCCCAACTCTTCCAGCGCCAACTGGCCGTAGAAATTGGTCTGCTCGGCGATCGCCTGAAATTGCGCCTGGGCGTCGGCGCTGCGGCCCGCCACCTTCAACGCGCGCCCCAGCCAATAAGTCCAGGCCGCCTCGGCGCGCAATTTCTCCGGCATCGCCTCGACGCCGTTCTCGACCATTTGCCAATCGCCCGCCATCAATGCGGAACGCACGCGCCACTGGTAACCGCTATACGACAACGGCGCGTTGCCCGCCTTGCGCCAGTAGCCCGATGCTTCCGCCATCATCTTGAGCGTTGCCTCGTAGGCAATCGCGGCCCAGCCCAGCGCTTGCTCGTCCTTGTTCAGGGAACCCGAAGCGCGCTCGAGCGCGCCGACTGCCGCCGGCACATCGATCTTGGCCGCGCGTCCCAGCGCCACGATGAATATTTGCCGGCTGTCGTGCGTTTTTCCGGGGCCGTGCGCAACGACAAAACCGGGCTTGTCGATCGCCAGCGCCAGCATATTGTCGACATCGCCAGCCGTCGCCGCTATCTTGCGCACCATTGCGCTGGAGGTCGACTCGGCCGCCGCGCGCACCTGCGCATCGATATCGCCCTGGTCGAATTGACCATTCTGCACCAGGTTTTTCATCAAGGCCGGGCAAGCGTCGCCATACTCCTTGGGAGCGATCAACAGCAGTCGCGCATCGGCGGCCACGTTTTGCCCTTTCAGCGCCTGCGACAATAGCGCATAGCATTTCACCTGGCGGTCGTCATTGACGACGTAGAGCGGCAATTGCTCGTCGAAAGTCTTCCAGTCGCCGGTATAGCCCAGAATCAACAGCCAGTCGTTGCGCAAGCGGTCGGCAATCGCGCTGCCTTCGTAGCGCGACAGGAAGTCCAGTATCTCGGCGTTGTTCGCGCTCATCAGGTGCGACTTGAGCCGATAGTAATCGACATACGATGGAATCGCATAAGCGCCCAGCCGATCGGCAATCTTGCCCGCCTTGTCGGCATCGCCGCTGCGCGCCGCGTCGCGCAGCGCGAGAAAGTCGTCGTCGGCGCTCACTGCCGCCACGCTCGCCTTCTTGGCATAGGCGCAGGACGGCGCCAAAAAGGCCGATGCTGCGGCCAGCAGCAAGATCACCAGCCATTTACTCTTGACCATCACGTTCCAACCTTATCGCACAAATTAGTTACCCTCTGTAGGGCACCCTGTAGAATAGCATGCGAGCGAATCCACTAGTAGCGAAGATGAAACAAGATTTGCGCAAACAACTGTTGGCGCGGCGGCGCGCCATTTCCGCCGAAGAACGAAGCCAGTACGACGCGGCATTGAATCGGCGCGTGCTGGCGTGGTGGGATAGCCACCCGGTAACCAGCCTGGGCGTGTATTGGCCGATCCATGGCGAACCGGATTTGCAAGCGGCCTGCCTTGAATTGGCACGGCGCGGCGTGCAATTGGCCTTGCCAGTTGTAATTAACGCCAGTGCGCCCTTGCAATTCGTGAAATGGGCGCCCGGCGACGTGCTGGTGCTCGACGTGATGAAAGTGCCGGTGCCGGCGCCGCCGCATCGACCGATCCGCCCGCAAGCCTTATTGATTCCGTGCGCCGGATTTACCCAGCAGCGCACCCGGCTCGGTTATGGCGGCGGCTTCTACGACCGCACGCTGGCCGTCACGCCGCGCCCGCTGGCCATCGGCATCGCCTACCAGTGCCTGGCAGCAAGTTTCGCCGCCGATCCGCACGATATTGCGCTCGACGCGATCATTACCGAGAGCGCCTTTCTGCCCGAGGAAATCGGCTGACGCAAGCCAGGTTAGGCGCGATCCAGATTCAAACGCTTGCATATTGCCGTGGTGGCAACTGCCTGATTCAGCGTATAGAAATGCAATCCCGGCGCACCGCCCGCCAGCAGACGCTCGCATAGGCCGCAGACGACATCCAGCCCGAACGCGCGGATCGACGCGCTATCGTCGCCGAAACTGGCCAACTTGATCCGCACCCAGCGCGGAATCTCGGCGCCGCACATATCGGAGAAACGCATCAATTGCGAATAATTGGTGATCGGCATGATGCCGGCCACGATCGGCACCGACACGCCGGCCTTGGCCGCATCGTCGACGAAGCGGAAGTAAGCGTCGGCATTATAAAAATACTGCGTGATTGCCGAATTGGCTCCGGCCTTCACCTTATGCACGAAATGTTGCAAGTCGTCTTGCGGCGAGCGCGCCTGCGGATGCATTTCCGGGTAGGCCGCAACGTCGATATGGAACCAGTCGCCGGTTTCGGCACGGATAAATTCCACCAATTCGCTGGCATAGCGAAATTCGCCGGACGAAAAGCCGCCCGGTCCGTGGCCGCTCGGCATATCGCCGCGCAGCGCGACTATGCGCTTGATGCCGTGCGACTTGTAGGCGTGCAAAATCGTCCTCAGGCTATCAAGCGAGCTGCCCATGCATGACAAATGCGGCGCCGCTTCGTGGCCTTCGCGGCGGATTTCCAGGACTGTTTCCAGCGTGCCTTTTTGGGTGGAACCGCCGGCGCCGAATGTGACGGAAAAATAGGCGGGGTGCAACTCGGCCAGCTTGGCGCGCGCTACGCGCAACTTCTCCGCCCCTTCGGGGGTCTTGGGCGGAAAAAATTCCAGGCTGAAGTTTGGTTTCGATTGTTGTGACATTATTTCTCTATCAAGAGTGTCGACAGCGCCCACGAAATGATGCTGTAGAGCAGCGCGCCGCCGATTGCCGACCAAAAGCCGGCCACCGAAAAGCCCTTGACGAAATTCGCCACCGCCCAGAACAGCAGGCCGTTGATGACGAAAATGAAGAGTCCCAGCGTCAGGACGGTGACCGGCAAGGTCAGCAAAATCAAAATCGGCTTGATCAAGGTATTGACCAAGCCCAGGATCAACGCGGCAAACATGGCCGCCGCGAAGCTATCGACGCGCACCGAATTCATCAAATAGGGAACGGCAAACAAAGCTGCCGCATTGATAAGCCAGGTTAGCAACAAACGCATGAGCCATTCTCCTATGATTGATTAGCGGGCAGCGGCGCACACGGCGCGGCGATTAATAACGGTAATGTTCGGGCTTGTACGGGCCGGTCTTGGCGACGCCGATATAGGCCGCCTGTTGCTCGGTCAATTCCGACAATTGCGCATTGAGCTTTTTCAACTGCAGGCGCGCGACCTTTTCATCCAGATGCTTGGGCAAGGTATAGACGCCGACCGGATAGTTTGCAGTATGTGTATACAACTCGATTTGCGCAATGGTCTGGTTGGCAAACGACGAGCTCATCACATACGACGGATGGCCGGTGCCGCAGCCCAGATTGACCAGACGCCCTTCGGCCAACAAGATGATGCGCTTGCCGTCCGGGAAAATCACATGGTCGACTTGCGGCTTGATGTTTTCCCAAGTGTATTGGCGCAGCGCCGCGACTTCGATTTCATTGTCGAAATGGCCGATATTGCAGACGATCGCCTGATCTTTCATCTTGGCCATGTGCGCATGCGTAATCACATGATAATTGCCGGTGCAGGTGACGAAGATGTCGCCATGTTCAGCCGCGTAATCCATGGTGACGACGCGGTAGCCTTCCATCGCCGCCTGCAAAGCGCAAATCGGATCGATTTCGGTCACCCAGACTTGCGCCGACAACGCGCGCATCGCCTGTGCCGAGCCTTTGCCGACATCGCCATAGCCGGCGATCACGGCAACCTTGCCGGCAATCATCACATCGGTCGCGCGCTTGATGCCGTCGACCAGCGATTCGCGGCAGCCATACAGATTATCGAACTTGGACTTGGTTACCGAATCGTTGACGTTGATGGCCGGAAACGCCAATTTGCCTTCCTTGTGCATTTGATACAAGCGATGCACGCCGGTCGTGGTTTCTTCGGTCACGCCCTTGATCTGCGCCAGGCGTGTCGAATACCAGCCGGGTTGGCCGGCCAGGCGCTTCTTGATGGCATGGAACAGGCAAATCTCTTCGTCCGAGCCGGGATTATCCAACACCGACGGATCCTTTTCAGCACGCGTGCCGAGGTGCAATAATAAGGTCGCGTCGCCGCCGTCGTCCAGAATCATGTTCGAATATTGCGCGCCTTCGTCTGTGTCCGGCCACTCGAAAATACGATGCGTGAATTCCCAATAGTCGTCCAGCGATTCGCCCTTGAATGCGAATACCGGGGTGCCGCCGGCGGCAATCGCGGCGGCCGCGTGATCCTGGGTCGAATAGATATTGCAGGACGCCCAGCGCACCTTGGCGCCCAGCGCTTCCAGAGTCTGGATCAATACCGCCGTCTGGATCGTCATATGGATCGAGCCGGTAATGCGTGCGCCCTTCAACGGCTGGGCTGCGGCAAATTCTTCGCGGATTGCCATCAAGCCGGGCATTTCCGTCTCGGCGATCTTGATTTCCTTGCGGCCCCATTCGGCAGAACCAAGGTTGGCAACGAAAAAGTCTTGTGTGTGTGAGTTAGCGGAATTCATGGCTGCGGCGTTCATCACGCCCTCCTTTCGTTAGAAAAAAAGAAAACGTGAGCGCAGTTGCGGGGGATGTTTCATATCCAAGCCTCGCACAGTATTTCTGTGCTGCAACGCTCCTTGGACTTTGCATTATAACGCAAGATACGGCTGGCCTCCAGCTTTCCGCAAAGCTAGCGTGCGATCGTTCTACAAATCGGCATGCACGGCAGCCGCCAAGAAGTCCTCTTCCAGCCGTGCCGACATGACCTTAAAGCCACGCTCGGCCAATTCCCTGCGCTTTTGCTCGTTCGCCAGTAGCTCGATGCACGCGTCGACCATCTTTTCATACGGCGCCAATGCTACGGCGTCGCGCATATCGTCCTCGATATCGGTATTCTCGTTGCGCTCGGAGACGACGGCTTTTCGATTTGCCAACAGATAAGACACGCGCACGATCTCGAAGATGTCGGATTCATAGAGGCGCATATTCAAGACCAGCTTCGCTCTCGCGATCAGCGCGTCGCGCTCCTCGCCGTAGACGCCGAAAACTGCGGCAACCCGAACCCCGCGCAAAGCCAGTTCATCGACGATTTTTTGGCGGCGCGGATTCATCGAGCCGTAAAACAACACGTCGATATCCGTGTCTTCCTGCTCTTCGATACGGCTCATCGACGCGACATAACCGACCTTCACGTATTTCACGTTGGCGCCCGGGGCCAGGCTGCGAATCGCTTCGACATTGCGCTGGCTGTAATCCCAGATTTCAAATTTCTCGAAAATCTTCAACAGGGTTTTGGTCATCCACGGCGAGGCTGCGTACACCTGTTCGAGGTTGTAGATAACCGAATTCGGCGGGATTTCGTAGAAACCGTCGGCGTCGATCATATTCGCGCCAAACACGATATTGCGGCAATGCCGATCAAAGGAATTGCGGCTTATTGCCGCCGCATAGCCGAGTGCATGGAAACCGCACTTGACGGTTTCGGCGATTTCGTCGAAAGCGTGACTGTGCCGATATCCATCAGGACAAACAATGACGATCCGAATGCGCCGATGATTATCCTTCTGCGCATCCAGCATATCCGAGTAAGCGCGCTCCAGGTTGCGGGTAAACAATTGGCTGTCATACAGGGGAGCTGTCTGGCGATTGGCGATTATTTTCGCCCGAATTTCGCCTCTCTTGCGATCGTCCAACGCCAGCTCCAGGGCCAGCGCGCGGTACTCGTCGAGGTGATAGGTAATCAATTCTGGCACGCCCAATGCCGACAACAAGCTTCCGGCAACGCGCGCAGAAAAGGTGTCGCCGGCAATGGTGACGACCGGCAAGCCCATCCATAAGGCGTCGCTGCAAGTCGTGTGCGCGTTATACGGAATCGTGTCCAAGAACAAATCGGCGCACTGCTGTCGCGCCAGATGCTCGTCCGCGCCCACGCGCGGCGCGAATATCAGCCGCTCCGGGGCCACGCCGCGCGACTCGGCTTGCCGCTGCAGATTTTCATGCACATAGGGCTTGCTGCCGATCAGCCATAAAACGCTGCCCGGCACGCTGCGCAGAAGCGCACACCAGATGGCGAATATTTCCGGCGTAATCTTGTAGGATTGATTGAAGCAGCAAAACACAAACCCGGTCTCCGGCAAACCGACGTTCATTCTGCCGGGATGCGGCGGCTGCGCCCGGGAACGGTCATTCGGTTGGTAGGTATCGGGAAGGTAGGCGATTTTCTCCGAATAATCTGCCTGGCTTTGCGGCGGAACGACAAAGCGGTCGGCAATCAGGTAATCGACAAAATCCGCGCCCATCGTGCCGGGATAGCCCAAGAAATTGACCTGGATCGGCGCCGGCTGCAGCGTCAGGATCGCGCTGCGGGTGCCGCCGGTATAGCCCTTCAGATCGACCAGGATATCGACCCGATCGGCGTGTATCCTTTTCGCCGCATCGAGGTCGGACAGCTTGCCGATTTCAACAAATTGATCGAACGACGCTTTAAGGCGCGCCCGCATCGGGCTGTTGTCGTCCGGGCTGTAACAATATGCGGAAATCTTGAAGCGCCCATGGTCGTGCCGTTCAAATACTTCGGCGATCAGGTAGGCGGTTGCATGTTCGCAAAAATCGGACGACAGGTACGCGATGTGGGGCCTGTCGCCGCGCTCCCATTGGTAGGTAAATCCAAGCGATTCGCGCATCTTGTATTGCGGGCGATACATCGCATACACCCATTTTTCCGCGCAACGCCTTTGCTCCGCCGCCGTCGCACCGGGCAGCGCCAGAAACGAAAACGGCGAGTCGAAATTTTCGGCGTCGGCTGGACTCTCGCGCACCGAGCGGCGCACTATCTCGATCTGGCTGTCTAAATCGTCCCAACTGCAAATATGCATCAGTTGATGCAACATGCAAAGCCGGACGGATTGCTTTTCGGGGTCCGCCTCCAGCGCGCGTCGATAGCACTCAATCGCCTCGCGCCGGCTGCCTTCGTATTCCCATAATGCGGCGACGCCGACCAGCGCCGCCACCATGGACGGATCCAACGCAAGCACACGCTGATACAGTTCAAATGCGGCGACCTGCTCGCCCTTTTCGACGCGCAATTTGCCCAGTTCGTAGATCGCCTCGGCAAAATCGGGCTTGATCGCAATCGCTTTGTTGAAATGCGCTATCGCGTCGTCGATGTGGCCAAGCCGATAAGCGACTGTGCCCAATATATAAAATGAATTGAACAATCCCGGCTTCAAGGAAACCGCAAGATTGAGGTGATGCTGCGCCAAGTCGAATTGCCATTGCTGCGCCAACGCAAAACCGAGATTGCTGTGCGCTTCTGCGTAGTGCGGAAATGCCGCTATCGCGGCGCGGTAATGGATAGCCGCGCCGTCCCAGTCGCGGCCATCCAGACAGTCGTCGCCTCGGCTCTTGTGCATCAGAGCCTCGCCGCTGGGCTGGCCCGGCATTGCCGGCGGCGCCGAAAAGATTCGCTTAAGCCAGGCAAACATGCGGCGAATTTCCCGGCAAACCCGATTCAAGGCGCAATGCCGCGCTGATTTTATATTTCATGATCGACAATTTTTAGGCGCGAAGCAACGAGAACAACGACGGCAAAGATCATACCCGATTTGTGCCGACGCCTAGCGCAATACCGGCGCCGCCTTCGCGATCGTCGATGTCGACTGCGGTGTCGCCGTCACCGTTTGTGCGCCGACGCTGCCATCTTGCGCAACATTGCGTTGTATCCAGTTCAACATGTCGAGCCAGATGCGCTTGACTTCGGCATCCGACGGCATCGCAGCCGCATTCGGCAATTCGATGGTAATCACCGGCACATTCTTATGCACGCCGCTGTAATTGCCTAGCGAGCCGGGGTAGACGCCGACCCGGTTGAATATCAGGCGACCGAAGTGGTGCGGCGTCGGCGCCGGACCGTCGAAGTCCAGCACACCGTAGGGTGCATGCACTGAAATAATGACCTGCGGTCGAAAATGCTCGATTTCGTCGTAGATCCAGCGCGTTTCCGGCTCCGACAGTGGTGCCGTGCCAGGGAAGCGACGGGGATCCTTGCCGGTTGCCTTCGCCCAATAGCGCGGCGCATCTTGCTGCCATCCGGGGGTGGGAAAATTGCGGTTCAAATCGACGCCGTGGCCGTTGACCCGCTTGGGCTTGGGCGCCAGCATGCCGTCCGGGTTGACCAACGGCGCCACATTCCAATAGAAATTTTGCGCCGGCGCGCTCTGCATCCATTGCATCCACTGGAACACGATGGCCGAAGCCGTCATTTCATCGCCGTGGATGCCGCCCAACAGCAGGATACGCAAGGGCGGCGCGCCGTTCTGCGCCATTTTGGACGGTGCAAAACGGCGCACCAGCAGCGGGAAGCCTTGCAGCGATACCCCGCCGGATGGGAGCAACGCAGTATGTTGACAACTTGCGACGGAGACTCCCGGCAAGCGCCCCGCGAAGCGTTTACACCATTCGCCGGAGTTGGCGCTGCCGGCCTGGCAAGTCGCGGCGAGCAATATGCAAAACCCGCCGCACACCGTTGCGGCAAGCCGTCGACACTGCCGCCTTGTCAATATAAACACTGCCAATCCGTACGATTCAGGTCCACTTGCGAAACTATCTATAGCCCAGCATCCGCCCGCAAGATTGCCGCCTTGTCGGTGCGCTCCCAGGTGAATTCCGGCTCGTCGCGCCCGAAATGCCCGTAAGCTGCCGTCTTCCGATAAATCGGACGCAACAGGTCGAGCATTTGCACGATGCCCTTGGGCCGCAAATCGAAATGCCGATGCACCAGCTCGGCGATTTTCTCGTCCGAGATCGCACCCGTGCCTTCGGTGTAGATGGTGATATTGATCGGTTTGGCCACGCCGATCGCATAGCTGACCTGGATCTGGCATTGCCGGGCCAGGCCCGCCGCGACGATATTTTTCGCCACATAGCGCGCCGCATAGGCAGCCGAACGGTCGACCTTGGTCGGGTCCTTGCCGGAAAACGCGCCGCCGCCGTGCGGGCAAGCGCCGCCGTAGGTGTCGACAATGATCTTCCGCCCGGTCAAGCCGCAATCGCCTTGCGGACCGCCGATTACGAAACGTCCGGTCGGATTGACCAGGTAACGCGTATTTTTCAACCACTCTTGCGGCACCGACGGCTTGATGATCAATTCGATCGCCGCTTCCTCGATCTCTTTATGCGTCATTTCCGGCGCATGCTGGGTGGAAAGCACCACGGTGTCGATCGCCACCGGCTTGCCGTCGACATATTTCAATGTCACTTGGGATTTGGCGTCCGGGCGCAGCCACGGCAAGCGCCCGTCCTTGCGCAATTGCGACTGCCGTTCGACGATGCGATGCGCATAATAGATGGCAGCCGGCATCAGTTCCGGCGTTTCGTCGCAGGCATAGCCGAACATCAAGCCCTGGTCGCCGGCACCCTGGTCGAGATCCAGGCCTTTGCCTTCGTCGACCCCTTGGGCGATATCGGGCGATTGCTTGTCGTAGCCGACCAGCACCGCGCAACTCTTGTAATCGATGCCGAAATCGGCGTTGTCGTAACCGATGCGCTTGATCGTATCGCGCGCGACGCCGATATAATCGACGTTGGCGAATGTGGTAATTTCGCCGGCCAGCACCACCAGGCCGGTATTGCACAGAGTTTCGGCGGCAACGCGCGCCTTCGGGTCTTGGGCAAGAACGGCGTCCAGGATGGCATCCGAAATCTGATCCGCGACCTTGTCGGGGTGACCTTCGGAAACCGATTCCGAAGTGAAGAGGTACTCATGGGTCATCGCAAGCTCCAAATAGATAGTGACCATGTCGCGGCCAACTGAATGAGCCTGCGACGCTTTAGCGAAATTTTTAGGCCGCCTCGCAAGTTGTCTGTTAACTCGGCGGATAATACGTGCTGGTTATTTTACGCCACTTGAAATAAATCGGCAAAATCAGTCATATCAAATGCTCATTCGACTATTCCGCCTACTGGCAATGCTGCCGTTGCCGCTGTTGCACGCGCTCGGCAGCACGCTCGGCTGGGCCGCCTACCTGGCTTCGCCCGCTTATCGACATACTCTGAAAGACAATATCAACCGTGCCGGCTACCCGCAGCAACTGCGTAGCGCAATCGGCGAATCCGGCAAGAATATCCTGGAATTGGCATTCGTCTGGTGCGCGCCCCCTGCGCGGGTGCTGGCAACCGTGCACGTCGAAAACTGGGAAGTCGCGCAAGCGGCGCTGGATTCGGGGCATGGTGTCATTTTTTTAACGCCGCACCTGGGTTGTTTCGAGATCATCGCGCAATCCATCGCCCAGCATATCCCGTTTACGGTCTTGTATCGTCCGCCGCGCAAAGCGGCGCTCAAGCCTTTGATGGAAGACGCCAGGGCGCGCGAAAACCTGGCCTTGGCTCCCGCCAATCTGGCTGGGGTGAGAATTCTCTTGAAAACCCTGAAGAAAGGCGCGTCCATCGGCTTGTTGCCGGACCAGGTTCCGCAGCAAGGCGAAGGCGTGTGGGCCGATTTCTTCGGCAAACCCGCGTACACGATGACGTTGCCGGCCAAATTGCATCAAATGACCGGCGCGGAGATTCTTTTGTCATACGCGGAGCGTTTGCCCAAGGGCCGGGGTTATACGGTGCGCTTCGTGCGCTTCGAGCAAACCCTGGATGGCACGCCGCAAGAACAGGCGCGCAGCATCAACGCAGGGATGGAACAACTGATTGCGCGCTGCCCCGCGCAGTATTTTTGGAGCTACAACCGCTACAAGTCGCCGCCGGGCGCGGGGGCCGCACCGAGCAATCAAGAGGCCGAACCATGAGAATAGTCATCGCCATCATGTGGCTGCTGCACTGGCTGCCGCTGCCCGTATTGGGAAGAATCGGCGAAGCCATCGGGTCGCTTTGTTTTGTGTTGCTGCGCTCGCGCCGCCGGATCGCCTTGACCAACCTGCGGCTGTGCCTGCCGGAACTGAGCGAAGATGCGCGCAAAAAGCTCGCCAAGAAACATTTTCAAGATTATGCGCGCAGCTTGTTCGAGCGCAGCATTTTATGGTGGAGTTCCGAGGCCCGCCTGCAAAGCCTGATGCAAATCGATCCTGAAATTCCGCTGGACGCGTTCAAGGCCGGGCCCATCATCCTGCTGTGTCCGCACTTTGTCTGCCTCGATGTGGCCGGCATCGCAATTTCGATGAAAGCGTCTGCCTGCTCGATGTACTCGCGCCAGCGCAACAAGGTCTTCGACGAAGCCTTGCGTAAAGGGCGGTTGCGCTTTGGAGACATCAAGTTATTTTCGCGCAACGACGGCGTCAAACCGATTATCCGGGCGATGCGCAGCGGCCTGCCGTTTTTCATGCTGCCGGATATGGATTTCGGCATCAAAGACGCGGAATTCGTGCCGTTTTTCGGCATCCCCGCAGCCACCCTGACTGCAACCGCGCGCATTGCTGCTGCCACCGGAGCCAAGGTGATTCCCGTGATAGCCAGCTATTTGCCGAACTATAAGGGTTGGAAAATCAAGTTTTACCCGGCCTGGGAAAACTATCCGGGCGACGACATGCTCGCCGCCACCCGCCACATGAACGCTTTCATCGAGGAGCGGGTGCGCGAAACCCCTGCCGAATACCTTTGGACGCACAAGCGCTTCAAAACCCGGCCAGCGGGATTGCCCAGCGTGTATAGCAAATCCGACCCGGATACCTTGCCTGGCCCAGATTGATACGCTGACATCGGCCAATGCCAGCAGTTATAATCGACACATGAAGATAAAATTTACAAAAATGCATGGCGCGGGCAACGATTTCGTTGTCATCGACGGCATCAACCAGCAAATCGATTTTACGCCGGCGCAGTGGAAATATCTTGGCGACCGCCGCCTGGGCGTGGGCGCGGATCAAATGTTATTAGTGGAAAAGTCGCCGTCGGACGGTGTCGACTTTCGTTATCGGATATTCAATGCCGACGGCGGCGAGGTCGAGCAATGCGGCAACGGCTCGCGCGCGTTCGTCAAATTCGTGACCGACAAAGGTTTGACCGACAAGCATGCGATCAAGGTGCAAACCTTGGCTGGCGTGATCGAGCCCCGGCTGGAGGCGGACGGCCAGATTACGGTCGACATGGGCGCGCCGATCTTGCAGCCGGGCGACGTGCCGTTCGACGCCAGCGGACTCGCCGGCAAGGCGGAGGGCAGCGATACCTTGTGGGCGCTCGATGTCGGCGGAAAGACGGTATGGATTTCCGTGGTGTCGATGGGCAATCCGCACGCGGTGCAAGTGGTGGCCGACGTCGAAGCGGCGCCGGTTGCGGCCGACGGACCGTTGATCGAAAAACATCGGCGCTTTCCTCGCCGGGTTAATGCCGGCTTCATGCAAATCCTCGATCGCGGCCATATCAAGCTGCGCGTGTTCGAGCGCGGCGCTGGCGAAACCCTGGCTTGCGGCACCGGCGCCTGCGCGGCGGTCGTGGCCGGCATCCGGCGCGGCTTGTTAAGCTCGCCGGTGACGGTGCACACACGCGGCGGCGATTTGACGATTGCCTGGGACGCCGTCGGCACAAGCGTGCGCATGACCGGCCCGGCCGTCACCGTGTTTGAGGGTGAAATTGAGATTCCATGAAATTTGCAGTAAACAATATGCTGTCGCGACGACGCCGAACGTGTCGATGCCCGACCTTTCCTTGACCGATTTTTCCGCAGGCAATCCATGAACCACCCATTCGACTCCGCTGCCGTCGCCCAATACCTGGCCGAGCACGCGCACTTTTTTGAAGAGCACGCGGAGTTGCTGTCCAAGATAAAACTGACCAGCCCGCTGGCGGGCCGCACCGTTTCGCTGCAGGAGCGGCAAATGGAAGTGTTGCGCGAAAAGATCAAAATGCTGGAAATGCGCATGCGGGACTTGATCCGCGTGGGCCAGGAAAACGATGCGATCACGAGCAAGTTCCAATCCTGGTCGAAATCCCTGCTGTTGGCGCGCAACGACGTCGATCTGCCTTACGTGTTGATCAACGGCTTGCAAACGATATTTTCCGTGCCACACGCAACCTTGCGCATCTGGGGCGGCACCGAACAAATCGCCCACACCTGGTTTGCCGCGCCGGTGTCAGTCGATGCGCGCATCTTCGCCAACGGACTGGCCACGCCGTTTTGCGGGAAAAACGACGATTTCGAAGCGGCTTCGTGGCTGGAAGAAGCGCCAGCCATCGAATCGCTGGCACTGCTGCCGTTGCGCGCCAAAGACGCCGCCGAGTCGTTCGGCCTGCTGGTATTGGGGTCGCCCGACCCGCTGCGCTTCAGCGCCGACATGGCGACCGATTTCCTGGTGAAGATCGGCGAGACCGCCAGCGCCGCGCTGGCCTGTTTGCTCGACTGATTGCCCGACACCATGAACGCTGCCGACAGCCTCGCCCTGGTCGACAGCTACCTCGATTGCCTGCGCACGCAACGAAATTTGGCGGACCACACAGTCAATAATTATCGCCGCGACCTGGCGGAACTCCTGGTCGCCAGCGCGCCGATAGTCAAAGACGCGTCGTTCGGCGCGCTGACGCACTTTCATATCAGGAAATTCGCCGCGCAGATGCATGCGAAAGGCTTGAACGGGCGCTCCATTGCGCGCAAACTTTCTTGCTGGCGCGGATTTTTCGATTGGCTGGCGCAGCAGGAACTCGGCTTGACCAGCAACCCGGTCGATGGCGTGAAAGCGCCAAAACGCGCGAAACCCTTGCCCAAAGCGCTCTCCGCCGACGATGCCGTGCATCTGGTCGCGCATGCCGCGCCGGGGAAAAATGCCGAAGCGACAATGCAGCGCTGCAACGTCGCCATGTTCGAGTTACTGTATTCCAGCGGCTTGCGGGTATCGGAACTGGTCGGCCTGGACTTGCGCTATAGCAAACAAGCCGGTGTCGAATCCCTGGGCTGGATCGATTTCGACGCCGGAGAAGTCACGGTAACCGGCAAAGGCAACAAGAAGCGCGTCGTGCCGGTCGGCAAAGCCGCCCTGCGCGCGCTGGGCGAATGGCTGGCCGTGCGCGACACCCTGCAAAAGACCGATCCCGCGCCCTTGTTCTTGAGCGAGCGCGGAACCCGCATGTCGGTGCGGGTCGTGCAACAGCGATTGAAGGCGCACGCGCAAGCTGTGGGCATACCGGCGGACGTGCACCCGCACGTATTGCGCCATTCCTTTGCGTCGCACGTCTTGCAGTCGTCCGGCGACTTGCGCGCGGTGCAGGAAATGCTGGGGCACGCATCCATTACTGCAACCCAGGTATACACGTCGCTCGATTTCCAGCGCCTGGCGCAAGTCTACGACGCCGCCCATCCGCGTGCGAAAAAGCAAGCCAAATAATTTCTATTTATACAATTCTCAATTTATCCCCTCCTTGCATAAAATTGCGGCATAATCCGTGGGTTTTACGCTCCGCTTAGCGGGAATGAAACAGCGTGCGTCCGGCAATTTTTCGACGATTAGCCTCGATTGCGCGGAATGACCTTGGAATTTACGATGCGCGCCACCATATAGTAGTTACCTGAATTTGCCCCATTTGCAACCATCGATCATCATGGCACTGATTCCGACCACCATCCTCACGGGCTTCCTCGGCGCCGGCAAAACCACGCTGCTCAAGCATATTTTGCAAGCGCAACACGGCCACAAGATCGCCGTGATCGAAAACGAATTCGGCCAGGAAAACATCGACAACGACATCCTGGTGCAAGACAGCACCGAACAAATCGTCGAGATGAACAACGGCTGCATCTGCTGCACGGTGCGCGGCGACCTGATCGTCGCCTTGAGCGACCTGGCGCGCCGCCGCGATGCCGGCGAATTGCATTTCGACCGGGTAGTGATCGAAACCACCGGCTTGGCCAACCCCGGCCCGGTGGCGCGGACCTTCTTTATCGACGACGAAGTCGCCGCCCACTATATGCTCGATGCGGTGGTGACCGTGGTCGACGCCAAGCACGCGATGCAACAACTCGACCAATTCGAGGAAGTGCAGCGTCAGATCGGTTTCGCCGACAAGTTGCTGCTGTCGAAGACCGATCTGGTCGATGCCGAGCAAATGGCGGCATTGAAGGCCCGCCTGCAACGCATCAATCCGCGCGCTGCCATCGTCAAGGCGGATTTCGGCTCGGCCCCGCTCGCAGAAATCCTCGATTTGCGCGGCTTCAATCTCAACGATAAACTGGAGCTCGATCCGGCTTTTCTGGAGGCTGAAACTGTCGAACAAGCGCATGCGCATGGCGACCATACTCATTGTCATCATGACCACGATCATGACGGCAACCATGAGCATCGTCATGCGCATGGACACGCCCATCACAGCGACGACATCGCCGCCTTTGCGTTCACCAGCGACCGCCCTTTCGACACCGAGCGCCTGGACGACTTTCTGGGCGGCCTGGTGCAAGTTTACGGCCCGCGCATGTTGCGCTATAAGGGTGTCTTGTGGATGAAGGGCGCCGACCGTAAAGTGGTATTTCAAGGCGTGCACCAGATTATGGGCAGCGATATCGGCGGCAAATGGGCCGAGAATGAACAACGTGGCAGCAAAATGGTGTTTATCGGCAAGAATCTGCCCAAAGACACTTTTATTCACGGTCTGGAACAATGTTTGGTATAAACTACTGTGATTTTGTGTTTCGGAAGCGGGCATCGTTGGCAATGCAAGTAAAAAATCCCGGAGGAAAACATCTATCAAGACCGGACTGATTGCCTTCTTTGCTGCAAAATCCATGTTGAGCGCAGTTGCGTGACATTAGCGGCGAGAACGATCGAGAGAATGCCAAATCCGATGTATGGCAACACTGATAAGCGGTCGAACCAACACAAGAGGCTCTTATGAACAAGTCCAAGTCGGCGCCAAGCCCAGCGACCAAAAAAAATGCGGCGAGTAGCGCACCTGGAATCGGCTCCAGCGAAGCGCGGCAGAAACATGCTGCACCGGTCGCTGCGAAAGGCAACGCGGACGGCGGCAAAAAGGGCGCTGGAGCAAAGCAAGCAACGAATCAGGAATCGGCGACAAGCGGCAAAGGCAAATCGCACTCGGCTACAGATGCAGTAAACAAGTTGGAAATCCGGTCAAGCCAGGCCGTCAAACTGTCCCGCGCAAGCGAGGCAGGGGATGAGTCAGGAGACAATTTTGAAAAAACCGCAGTCTCGAAAGTAAGCGAAGTGGGAACCAAGACACCTAAATCGACCCCTCCCGTCCCTGGCGACGGCGCATTATTGTCCGAAGAGCAAATCGTCAAGATGAGCGACAAGGACTATATGAATGCAGCACAATTAGCCTTTTTCAAGGCGCGCTTGCAGCAACTTGAAAAAGATTTGCTCAAGAACGCCGGGGAAACGACTGAACATTTGCGCGAAACCGTGCTGGTGCCCGACCCTGCAGACCGGGCAACCATCGAAGAGGAACATGCGCTTGAATTGCGCACCCGCGATCGCGAGCGCAAATTGCTCAAGAAAGTGCAGCAATCGATTGCCAGTATCGATTCGGGCGAATATGGCTGGTGCGAAGAAACCGGCGAGCCAATCGGCATTCCGCGCTTGCTCGCTCGCCCGACGGCAACGCTTTCTCTGGAAGCGCAGCAACGCCGTGAATTGAAACAAAAATTGTACGGCGATTAATATATTGCAATTAGCAGCAGTGATGGCAAATTCACGGTTGCGATGCATCCTCGGTATGTACACGAGGATGCTGAGGGTATTGCAAAAAATAGCAGCGAGCGCCCAAAAATCTGGACCAATAGTTAATTTTTGAAAATTCCCTTGAATCCAAGCAGGAATATAGAGCAAAATTCGCCCGCGTTTTTGAATAATCGTGCCAAGACACGCTATATTATCGGGCAATGCCTGCCGATAATTGCGGGCAAAGCCCAGTTCGGATGCCGCACAAACTACGCGAGCAACTTTAGTGTGCATTCGGCAACCTAGATTGAGCGGTAAAGGGCTATAATTTCACATCTCCAAGCAAAGGAGATGGCAGAAATTTGCAATCATAGTCAGGAGTTTCGTGGGGATTTTCTCGCTTTTCGGTAAAAAGGAACGTCAGCCGGTCGAGACACCCGCCGACAAATCATCTTTGCGTAAGAAGCGCGAAGAGGTGACCACTCGGCCCGAGTCCGCCACCAATAGCGAAACCAAGACCGTACAGCGCAAGGTTGCGCGGGCGACCGCGATGAAAATCGACGCCATCGAATCCGAGATGTCGTCCGAGTTTGTCAGACCTGCTCCATCTGCCACGACCTTATCCGGCCCTGCCACCCAAGCCAAGCAGCAACAGCTGATCACGCCGAAAAAAACCGATGCCTGGGAGCCCATGACTTTCCAGCCGACCTTGCCGGCAATGGGATCGACCACCGAATTTTTGCTCAACACCGAGACCAGCAGCGGCGCGGCCGTCGCGCTGTCGGCGTCGGAAGCAGCGCCAGTAATAGAAGAAGCCGCGATCCTGTTTGCCAACGATCAGACGGAAATGGTCGAGCATGTGTTACAGGCTGCGATCGCCGAAGACGCGCTGGGCAACGCCGCCTTGCCGGTATGGCGCATGTTGTTCGATTTATATCAAATTACCGGCAATCGCACACAATTCGACACTATGTCGATAGAATTTGCCAACAAATTCGAAACATCGCCGCCGGCATGGAGCGAATCCGCGCAGCGCGAGATAGCGGCGCCGCTGATAGCGCCAGCGGGCGTGACGCCATCGATGTCCTTTTCCGGCGTATTGGATGCCAGTATCGTCAAGCAATTGGAGAAGGCTCAAAATCTGGCGGAAAAGAGCCATGTTCTGCGCCTTGAATTTGCCCGCGTGACCAGCGTCGATCCGGTCGGTTGCGGCCTGTTGCTGAGTATTTTGAAAAAATTGCAAAAATCGGGGCACGACTTGATCCTGGTCGGCGCACTGGAAATGGTCGGCAAGATCCGCGCGATTCTGGAAGTCGGCAGGCGCGACGAGACCGAAGCGCCGTGGCTGCTGTTGCTTGAGATTCTGCGCCTGCTGAACCTTGAAAAAGATTTCGAGGAAGCAAGTATCGATTATTGCGTCACCTTCGAGGTATCGCCGCCGGCATTCGTCGCGCCCAAGAATAAAGTGACGATGGCCGCCGACGAAGTGCCGCTGCAATCCTCGTCGAGCAATAACTTCGTCATGCCGGCGGTAGTCGACGGCGGCACCGACAAGCTGATTCAAGGCATTGCCGCCTATTCCGCCACGCACAACCCGGCGATCATCGATTGCAGTCAATTGACACGCGTCGACTTCGGCGCAGCCGGCCAATTGCTGACCGGGCTGGCGCCGCTGGCGGCGAAAGGCGCGCACCTGGAATTCCATCAGGTCAATCATCTGGTGGCCGCGCTATTTGCGGTCATGGGCTTGAAAGACATCGTGCAAGTGGTGCCGCGCAAAAGCTAGACAATCTCTTACGACCTTGCAATCGGGTCGTCCGACCCCATGTTTCTTGAACTGAAACCAGTAGCCATACCTACTGTGGCGGGCACTACATCAAAGAGGCAAAAATGGAACAATTTCACGGCACCACCATCCTGTCGGTGCGGCGCGGCGAACTGGTCGCCCTGGGCGGCGACGGCCAGGTTACGCTCGGCAATATTGTAATGAAAGGCACCGCGCGCAAAGTGCGCAAAGTGTATCAGGGCAAAGTGCTGGTCGGTTTCGCCGGGGGCACCGCCGACGCTTTCACGTTGCTGGAGCGCTTCGAGGGCAAACTCGAAAAACACCAAGGCAATTTGATGCGGGCATCGGTCGAGCTGGCCAAGGACTGGCGCACCGACCGCATTTTGCGCCGGCTGGAAGCGATGCTGCTGGTCGCCGACCGCGAAACCACGCTGGTCATCACCGGCAACGGCGACGTGCTGGAGCCGGAAAACGGCATCGGCGCAATCGGCTCGGGCGGCACTTACGCGCAATCGGCGGCCAAGGCCTTGCAGGAAAATACGGATTTGTCGCCGCTTGAAATCGTCAAGAAATCGCTGACGATAGCCGGCGAGCTGTGCATCTATACCAACCTGTCGCACACTATCGAAACGCTGGAATAGTTTCCACATCTCATCATGAACATGACTCCCCAACAAATCGTCTCGGAACTCGATAAGCACGTGGTCGGCCAAGGCCGCGCCAAGCGCGCGGTCGCCATTGCACTGCGCAACCGCTGGCGGCGCCAGCAGGTCGGCGAGCCGCTGCGCCACGAGATCACGCCGAAAAACATCTTGATGATCGGCCCGACCGGGGTCGGCAAGACCGAGATCGCGCGCCGCCTGGCAAAATTGGCGGATGCGCCTTTCATCAAGATCGAGGCCACCAAATTCACCGAAGTCGGCTACGTCGGCCGCGATGTCGACACCATCATCCGCGACTTGATCGACATCGGCATCAAGCAGACGCGCGAATCGGGCATGCGCAAGGTGCGCGCGCAAGCCGAAGATGCGGCCGAAGAGCGAATCATCGATATCCTGGTGCCGCCGGCGCGCGATTTCGGCTTCGGCAGCGCGGCGACGCACGAAGGCGAAGTGCAAACCGGCAATACCGCGCGCCAGGTGTTTCGCAAGCGCTTGCGCGAAGGCACGCTCGACGAGCAGGAAATCGAAATCGAACTGGCCGAATCCGGCCCGCAGATGGAAATCATGGCGCCGCCCGGCATGGAAGAGATGACCGAGCAGATCAAATCGATGTTCTCCGGCATCGGCAGCAACCGCAAGAAAAAGCGCAAGCTGAAGATCAAGGAAGCGCGGCGCATCCTGATCGACGAAGAAGCCGCCAAGCTCATCAACGATGACGAATTGAAGCAACAAGCGATCGTCAACGTCGAGCAAAACGGCATCGTGTTCCTCGACGAGATCGACAAGATCGCCTCGCGCTCGGAAGTCGGCGGCGCCGACGTGTCGCGCGCCGGCGTGCAGCGCGACTTGCTGCCCCTGGTCGAAGGCACTACGGTCAATACCAAGTACGGCATGATCCGCACCGACCATATCTTGTTCATCGCGTCCGGCGCCTTCCACCTGGCCAAGCCGTCCGACTTGATCCCGGAATTGCAGGGCCGCTTCCCGATCCGGGTGGAACTCGATTCGCTGTCGATTGCCGATTTCGAGCGCATCCTGACCGGCACCGACGCTTGCCTGACCAAGCAGTACGAGGCCTTGCTGGCGACCGAGGGCGTCGACATCGTGTTTACGCAGGACGGCATCAACCGGTTGGCGGAAATCGCTTTTTCGGTCAACGAAAAAACCGAAAACATCGGCGCCCGGCGCTTGTACACGGTGATGGAAAAACTGCTGGAAGACGAATCGTTTTCATCCTCCAGCGGCGAACCACGCACGGTATCGATCGACGCCGCCTACGTCGACCAACGCTTGGGCGAACTGGCGGTCAACGAGGATTTGTCGCGCTACGTGTTGTAGCTGCCGTAATTGTCCAGGTTCTGGGCCAGCGCGGAATCGATCAATTCGATCCAATGCGTGACCGGCACTGCGGTGCCGGACTGCAGATGCGCCTGGCAACCGACATTGGCGGTGACGATCGCCGGCGCGCCGGTGGCCTGCAAATTGGCGAGCTTGTTGTCGCGTAATTTGCGCGCCAGGTCCGGCTGCAAAATCGAGTAGGTGCCGGACGAGCCGCAGCATAAATGACTGTCGGCACACAGTTGCACGTCGACGCCGACGGCGCGCAACACGCCTTCCACCTTGCCGCGAATCTGCTGGCCGTGCTGCAACGAACAGGGCGGATGGAAGGCCACCCGCTTGCCGATTTTCCCGTTCAGCTTTTGCTGCAGGGCCGCTTCAAACTGCGGCAATATCTCGCTCACATCCTTGCACAGTTCGGCAATGCGCGCGGCCTTCTCCGCATAGGCGGTGTCGTGCGCCAGAAAATGGCCGTATTCCTTGACCGTGGAGCCGCAGCCGGAGGCGGTCATGACGATTGCCTCCACCCCGTCTTGCACCAGCGGCCACCAGGCGTCGATATTGCGGCGCATGTCGTGCAATCCGCCATCCTGATCGTTCAAGTGATAGCGCAGCGCGCCGCAGCATCCGGCTTTCGGCGCCACCACCAATTGCACGCCGAGCGCATCGAACACGCGCGCGGTCGCTGTATTGATATTCGGCGCCAGCGCCGGCTGCACGCAGCCGTCCAGCAACAGCATCTTGCGCGTGTGCGTGGCGGTCGGCAACGCGCCCGCAGTCTGCCGGCGCGGCACCTTGTTTTGCAAAGTCGGCGGCAGCAAGGGCAGCAAGGCCTGACCCGTCTTGAGCAGCGGCGCAAACAGCCAGCGGCGCGGCAGCACTTCCTTCAAGGCCGCACGCTTGAGCCGCTGTCCAAGCGGGCGCGGCACCCGGTCTTCCACTACCTTGCGCCCGATATCGAGCAGGCGGCCGTATTGCACGCCGGACGGGCAAGTCGTTTCGCAGTTGCGACAAGTCAGGCAGCGATCCAGGTGGCTTTGTGTATTGGCCGTGACCTGCTTGCCTTCCAGCACTTGCTTGATGAGATAGATACGACCGCGCGGGCCGTCCAGCTCGTTGCCCAATAATTGATAGGTCGGGCAGGTGGCGGTGCAAAAGCCGCAATGCACACAGCTGCGCAAAATCGCGTCCGCCTCGTCGCCTTCGCGGGTATTCTTGATGAAATCGGCCAGATTGGTTTGCATGGATGGTGGCTAGCGAGTCTTGACTAAATGATAGGCTACAAAATTACATGTCGGCATACAAACGCCCCGGATTGAAAATGCCTGCCGGGTCGAATTCCGCCTTCAAGTTCCGGTGCAACGTGGCCAGAGTCGGACTCAATGGATGGAACACGCCGAGCTGCTTGTCGCCGCCGCGAAACAGCGTCGCATGGCCGCCCGCTTGTTCTGCTGCGGCGCGGATGGTGGCTGCCGGCGCATCCGACTTCAACCAGCGCTGAGCGCCGCCCCATTCGATCAATTGCTCGCCGCGCAGGGTCAGCGGCGCTGCCGTCGACGGCAAGGACAAACGCCATAGCGGCAGGTCGCCATCGAAAAATGCACCGCGCTGCTCGCGCAAGTCGTCCCAGAGTATTTCAGCCGAACCCAAGTCGTCGCCGCCCAGCTTCTTCCTGGCTGCCGCCACCGCAGCGGCGGCGCCCGACAAGCGCAGCAGCAGCACGCCGGCTTCCCAGGCGCTGGCCGAGATCGGCAGCGGCTGTCCGCCCCACTCGTTCAAACGCCGAATCGCTTCGGTCTGATACAAATGAAAGCGCAAGGTGGTTTCCGCAACCGGGCGCGGCAAGACCTTGACCGACACTTCCAGCAGCAAGCCTAGCGTGCCCAGCGCGCCAGCCATCACGCGCGACACATCGTAACCGGCGACGTTTTTCATCACCTGCCCGCCGAAATGCAGCACCTCGCCCTTGCCGTCCATCAGCACCGCGCCCAGCACGAAGTCGCGCACCGCGCCAACTGCCTGCCGGCGCGGGCCGGACAAGCCGCTGGCAACCATGCCGCCGATGGTCGCCGCTGCGCCGAAATGCGGCGGCTCGAACGCCAGCATTTGATTGTTCTGCGCCAGCGCCGCTTCGATCTCCGCCAACGGCGTGCCGCAGCGCGCGGTGACCACCAATTCGGTCGGCTCGTAACTGACGATGCCGCTATACGCGCCGGTCGCCAGCGTGGCGCCCCGCAGGCGGTTGCCGTACCAATCCTTGCTGCCGCCGCCGACGATGCGCAAGGTCTTGCCGTCCGTGGCGGCGGCGACGATGCGCTCCTTGAATCCCTGCAATACGTTTTCCATGAATCCTCTTAAAAGCGCGGCAAGTTGGGAAAGCGAATCTGTCCGTTTCGGACATGCATTTTGCCGTACTCGGCGCAACGGTGCAGCGTCGGAATCGCCTTGTCGGGATTAAGCAGGCCGGCCGGGTCGAACGCGCGCTTGACGGCGAAAAACGCCTCGAGTTCCGCCTTGGAAAATTGCACGCACATCGAATTGATTTTTTCGATGCCGACGCCATGCTCGCCGGTGATCGTGCCGCCCACCTCGACGCATAATTCCAGGATATCGGCGCCGAACAATTCGGCGCGATGGAATTCATCGGCCAGATTGGCGTCGAACAAGATCAGCGGATGCAAATTGCCGTCGCCCGCGTGAAATACGTTGGCGCAGCGCAAGCCGTACTTCACTTCCATATCGGCGATGCGCAGCAACACCTGCGCCAGACTCTTGCGCGGGATGGTGCCGTCCATGCAATAGTAATCGGGCGAAATCCGGCCCGCCGCCGGAAACGCATTCTTGCGACCGGACCAGAATTTGAGGCGCTCCGCTTCGCTTTGCGACACCGCGATGGCGGTCGCTCCCGCAGCGGTCAGCACCGCCGTCATGCGCTCGATTTCTTCCTCGACTTCTTCCGGGATGCCATCCGATTCGCACAGCAGGATCGCCGCCGCGTCGGTGTCGTAACCGGCGTGCACGAACGGCTCCACCATGCGCGACGAAGTCTGGTCCATCATCTCCAGCCCCGCCGGGATAATCCCCGCCGCGATCACGCTGGCTACCGCGTCGCCGCTCTTCACCACATCGTCGAACGAGGCCATGATGACGCGCGCCGTCTGCGGCTTCGGAATCAGCTTGACGGTGACTTCGGTCACCACGCCCAGCATGCCTTCGGAGCCGATGCACAGCGCCAGCAAATCGAGTCCCGGCGCATCGAGCGCGCCGCTGCCCAACTCGACCACGTCGCCGGCCATCGTCACCATGCGGATGCGCAACACGTTATGCACGGTCAAGCCGTATTTCAGGCAATGCACGCCGCCGGAATTTTCGGCGACGTTGCCGCCTATCGTGCAGGCGATCTGCGACGACGGGTCCGGCGCGTAATACAAGCCATGCGCCGCTGCCGCTTCCGAAATCGCCAGGTTGCGCACGCCCGGCTGCACCTCCGCCGTGCGCGCATAAGGGTCGAGCTTGACGATGCGGTTCAGGCGCGCGGTCGACAGCACCACGCCATCGGCAATCGGCATCGCCCCGCCGGACAATCCCGTGCCGGCGCCGCGCGGCACGATAGGCACGTGCAGCGCATGGCAGATTTTCAAGATCTCGACGACTTGCGCTTCCGTATCCGGCAGCACCACCACCATCGGCAATTGCCGATAGGCGGCCAAACCGTCGCACTCGTAGGGGCGCGTGTCTTCTTCGTCGAACAAGATGCAGCGCGGCGGCAATGCCGCCTGCAACGCCGTCACCACCGAGCGCTGGCGGTTCGGCAATGTCGATTGTGACGGCTGCTCTACAGATGCATTCATAGTCTCTTTCACCAACTGACGATCTTGCCGGGGTTCAGCAAATTCAAGGGATCGAACGCATGCTTGAGCTTGCGCATCAAGTCGATGCCTTCGACGCCGTGCTCCTGGATCAGGAAATCCATCTTGTGCATGCCGACGCCATGCTCGCCGGTGCAGGTGCCATCCATTTCCAGCGCGCGCGCCACCATGCGCGCATTGACTTGTTCCGCCTTGGCGACATCGTCCGGGTCGCTCGGATCGACCAGCATCAGCACATGGAAGTTGCCGTCGCCGACGTGGCCGATGATCGAATGAACCATCTGATGCTTTTCGCAATCGGCCTTGGTGTCGAGGATGCACTCGGCCAAACGCGAAATCGGCACGCAGCAATCGGTCGATATCGCGCGCGCGCCGGGCCGCAATTGCAGCAGTGCGAAATACGCGTTGTGGCGCGCCGCCCACAACCGCGAGCGCTCTTCCGGCAGGGTGGCCCACTCGAAACCGAGCGCATGATGTTCGGCGGCGATTTCCTGCACCAGTTTTGCCTGTTCTTGCACGCCGGATTCGCTGCCCTGGAATTCAAACAGCAACAGCGGATCTACCGGCAAGCCGAGCTTGTCGTAGGCGTTGATTGCCTCCACGCCTTTTTCGTCGAGGAACTCGACACGCGCAATCGGCACGCCCATTTGAATCGTTTGAATCACCGCCTTGACCGCATCGCCGGTGCTGGGGAAGGAGCAAATCGCCACCGAAACGGCTTCCGGCAGCGGATACAGCTTGACGCTGACTTCGGTGACGATGCCGAGCGTGCCTTCGCTGCCGACGAACAGGCGCGTCAGATCGTAGCCGGCGGACGACTTCCTGGCGCGCGTGCCGGTCCTGACGATCTTCCCTTCGGCGGTGACCACGGTCAAGGCCAGCGTGTTTTCGCGCATGGTGCCGTAACGCACCGCGTTGGTTCCCGACGCGCGGGTGGCGACCATGCCGCCTAAGGTCGCATCGGCGCCCGGATCGATCGGGAAAAACAAGCCGCTGTCGCGCACTTCGGCGTTCAATTGCTTGCGCGTCACGCCGGCTTGCACGGTCGCGGTCAAGTCTTCCGCATGGATGGCGATGACCTGGTTCATCTGCGACAAATCGATGGTGACGCCGCCGCGCAATGCCAACACATGTCCCTCCAGCGAGGTGCCGGCGCCATAGGCGATGATCGGCACCTGGTGGCTGGCGCACAGCGCAACCGCCGCCGCGACTTCCTCGGTGCTGCGCGCGAACACCACCGCGTCCGGCGGCATCGGATCGTACGACGATTCGTCGCGGCCGTGATGATCGCGGATCGCCTGCGCCATTGAAAAGCGTTCGTCGAACAGCGCCTTGAGCGCAGCGACGAGCGCTTCGGGTAAAACTCGTTCTATCACCGCCGATTGGCGTGGTTGATTCATGCCTGCCTCCATCAATCCCATGATTTTACCTCGTTGCGCGGAAGAACGGCGGCACATCAGTGACTATGCAACAGCATTCGATTTGCCGTATCCTCTTGACACACAATCTAACAACGAGACTGACATGGGCAATCGATTATCCAAAATAGCCACCCGCACCGGCGACAACGGCACCACCGGCCTGGGGGACGGCAGCCGCACCGACAAAGACAGCTTGCGCGTGCACGCGATGGGCGATGTGGACGAACTCAATTCGCAAATCGGCGTATTGATGTGCGAAGACCTGCCCGCCGTGCTGAAGGAAGAATTGATGTCGATCCAGCATGATTTGTTCGACATGGGCGGCGAGCTATGCATTCCCGGCTATACCTTGATTACCGACGTGCAGGTAGCGCGTCTGGATGCCTTGCTGGAAAAATACAACGCCGATTTGCCGCCGCTGAAGGATTTCATCCTGCCCGGCGGCTCGCGCGCGGCATCGATTGCACACGTATGCCGCACCGTATGCCGCCGCGCCGAGCGCGCCATTGTCAGCCTGGGCCGAACCGAAAAGATCAACGACGCGCCGCGCCAGTATATGAACCGGCTGTCGGATTTGTTGTTTGTGCTGTCGCGGGTGTTGAATCGCTATGCGGGCGGTTGCGATGTGTTGTGGGAGAAGGAGCGCAAGCGGGATGTTTGAAATATAGACTGGCGATTCGTAGATCCTATGTATGAAAGCAGGTCGGCAAAACTCGCAAATTAATCCTAAAGTGAAAGTGCCTAAACTTGACTTTGGAGGACATTATGCAACCGACCCGCGATAATCATTTTACGCCAGGAGAAGAGGTTCTGGCAGTGGCATTGGAACTGGCGAGTGGCGCCTGGAAG
>JARLJG010000032.1 GCA_031291325.1 Burkholderiaceae bacterium | reverse complement strand
CACTGCCAGAACCTCTTCTCCTGGCGTAAAATGATTATCGCGGGTCGGTTGCATAATGTCCTCCAAAGTCAAGTTTAGGCACTTTCACTTTAGGATTAATTTGCGAGTTTTGCCGACCTGCTTTCATACATAGGATCTACATTTTTACACGCTACGCGCGAATGGGCACTGTAGGGTGGAAAAGCGTAGCGCCTTCCACCATCTGCGGTTCAAATATCGCCTATGCGCGTCAAGCGACGAAGGTATGCGAACCGCGAAACGTTGCGATGTGTCTTGGCGATGGCCTGCGCAGCGCAATCGCAAATGGTGGAAGGCGCTGCGCTTTTCCACCTACCCGGATGGCTGCGCTTGTAACGTGCCTGTATTGCCAACACGGCGATAATACAGACACTTTGCGCTTAAGTAAGCGCCATTCTCTACAGCCCCCTTTGATTGCGCAGCGCTTCCGACAGCATCAACTGCCGGAAGTGGTTTGACTCAAACCATAAAAAGCAACCAAACCGTCAAGGCCTATCCGCCACGGTCACACATGGTCGAAGCGATCAAGGTTCATCACCTTGTTCCATGCCGCCACGAAGTCGCGCACGAACGCGTTTTGCGCGTCGCTGCTCGCATACACTTCCGCGATGGCCCGCAACTGCGAGTTGGAACCGAAGACCAGGTCGACGATGGTGCCGGTCCATTTGAGTTCGCCGCTGGCCCGGTCGCGCCCCTCCAACACGCCTGCGGTTGCGGCGGATTTCTGCCATGCCGTATTCATGTCGAGCAGATTGACGAAGAAATCGTTGCTCAAGGTTTCTGGCCGCTTGGTGAACACACCGTGTTGCGATTGCCCGAAGTTGGCATTGAGCGCGCGCAAGCCGCCGATCAAAACCGTCAATTCGGGTGCAGTCAGCGTCAACAATTGCGCCTTGTCCAGCAGCAGTTCTGCAGCCACGCCTTCCACTCCCTGGCGCGCATAGTTGCGAAATCCATCGGCAACTGGTTCGAGCACCGCAAACGACTCGACATCGGTCTGTTCCTGCGTCGCATCGGTGCGTCCCGGTGTGAACGGCACCTTTGCATCCTGGCCGGCTTTCTTCGCCGCAGCTTCGATCGCCGCGCCGCCACCCAGCACGATCAGGTCGGCCAGTGACACCTTCTTGCCGCTCGACTGCGCAGCGTTGAACTCGGCCTGGATCGCTTCCAGCTTTTGCAGCACCTTGGCCAGTTCCTCCGGCTGGTTGACTTCCCAATTCTTTTGCGGCGCCAAACGTATGCGCGCACCGTTCGCGCCGCCGCGCTTGTCGCTGCCGCGAAACGTTGCGGCGGACGCCCAAGCCGTGCTAACCAGTTGCGAGATCGACAGGCCGGACGCGAGTATCTTCGCCTTCAACGCCGCGCTGTCTTGCTCGTCGATCAGTGCGTGATCGAGCGCCGGCAGCGGATCTTGCCAGACCAAGGTTTCCTGCGGCACCAGCGGGCCGAGGTAGCGCGCGAGCGGCCCCATGTCGCGATGCGTCAGCTTGAACCACGCACGGGCGAACGCATCGGCGAATTGATCGGGATTCTGATGGAAGCGCCGGGAGATTTTTTCGTAGGCGGGGTCGAAACGCAAAGCCAGGTCGGTCGTCAGCATGCCCGGCGCGTGCCGCTTGGTGGCGTCGTGCGCGTCCGGCACCGTGTTGGCGCCCGCGCCCTGCTTCGGCGTCCATTGATGTGCGCCTGCCGGGCTCTTGGTCAATTCCCATTCGTAGCCGAACAAATTCCAGAAAAAGTTGTTGCTCCACTTGGTCGGCGAACTGGTCCAGGTGACTTCCAGGCCGCTGGAAATCGTATCGCCGCCCTTGCCTGTGCCAAAACTGCTCTTCCAGCCGAAGCCCTGGTCCTCGATGCCGGCTGCTTCCGGCTCTGGTCCCACGAGTTTTGCGTCGCCGGCGCCGTGGGTCTTGCCGAAGGTGTGGCCGCCGGCGATCAGCGCGACGGTTTCTTCGTCGTTCATCGCCATGCGGGCGAAGGTTTCGCGGATGTCGCGCGCTGCGGCGAGCGGGTCCGGGTTACCGTTCGGGCCTTCGGGATTGACGTAGATCAGGCCCATCTGCACGGCGGCGAGCGGATTGTCGAGATTGCGGTCGCCGCTATAGCGCTTATCGCCCAGCCAGGTGCTTTCTGGCCCCCAATAGATGTCTTCTTCCGGTTCCCAGATGTCGGGGCGGCCACCGCCGAAACCGAAGGTCTTCAATCCCATCGATTCCAGCGCGACATTGCCGGTAAGTATCATCAAGTCGGCCCAGGATATTTTCCGGCCATACTTTTGCTTGATCGGCCACAGCAGCCGGCGCGCCTTGTCGAGGTTGACGTTGTCCGGCCAACTGTTGAGCGGGGCAAAGCGCTGGTTGCCGGTCCCAGCACCGCCCCGGCCATCGGCGATGCGGTAGGTGCCGGCGCTGTGCCACGCCATGCGCACGAATAGCGGCCCGTAATGGCCGAAGTCGGCCGGCCACCAGTCCTGCGAATCGGTCATCAGCGCATGGAGGTCTTTGATGACGGCATCCAGGTCGAGCGTCTTAAACTCTTCGGCGTAGTTGAAACCGTCGCCCATCGGGTCGGACTTGGACGAGTGCTGGTGCAGAATCTTCAAATTCAGTTGATTGGGCCACCAGCTTGCGTTTGCAGGAGCGCCGGCCACTGTATGTTTGAGGGCGCCGGCCGAGAACGGACATTTTGATTCGTTTGACATGTTTCACTCCTTGGTTTGTTCGGAATTGACGACAAAATCCATTCTAGACCTGAGGAGGATATTTATAAAATGAATCAATTATATTTAATTAATAGTTAAACTCTATAGATAGACTGGCATACCTATGCAGGCCGATACAGGCCCATGCATGCCTCTGGCCTCCTCGAAAGATCCACCGATCAGTATAAATCGCCCTGGATGCGCGAATTAAGAACAATCAATGACATGCGGCACCGGCGTCGATAAAAAGCCGGCTGCACGCGACCACATCGGCACGACAATACTCACAGACGCCGAAGTCCGACATGCATCAATGGAAACGCCGCCCGAAAAGGCGGCGCCTAGAATAAAATTTGAGCGATTAACCGACGACCAGCGTCAAATCGCCTTCCCAAGGTTCGATTGCAAAATTGAGCAGCAAGCCTTCCTGATAACTCGCGTCGCCGAACAATTTATCCTGCCGCGCCTGACCGATTGCGATGCGCGACAACACTTCCGGCCCCGGCATCGCGGTCTGTTTGAACACTGCCGGATCCAAATCGATATGGATGACCTGTCCCGGTTTATCCGACGGTGCATCCTGCACGATCGATAGCTGTTTCAGATTGCCGTCCTCCGCATAGACCGGCGAGACAAGGTAACGGCGATTGTCGCCGTGCACGCTAAACTGGAATTCATAAGTTGTCATCTGTCCTCCTTTGGGCGCCTACAGCATAGTGTGCGCCTGGCAAGAATTGCCCGATCAAACTTTTCCACCAACAAAGAAATTAGGTGCCAGCATCGAGCGTATATTACACGCGGCAGGATTAATGTGCATCAGTTGCAAGCGCGGCGACAGCCATACCGTGCAAGCCTGCTCGCAAGAAATATTTTCCATCGCTCAACGAATCCGCTATATTTCGACTCATGAAAAAAAATCTATCGCCTCGCCCCGCCGGATTCACGATGATCGAAATGATGGTGGTCCTGGCCGTTGCTGCGATCCTGGCGCTGATGGCCTTGCCTTCGTACTACTTCCGCGTGGTGCGCGAGCAAATCGAAACGATCACGCCGCTCGTTACCGTGGCGGAAGCGCCGGTCGCCAGCGCCTGGGCCACGACCCAGGTACTACCGGCAAACAATGCCGCCGCCGGACTGCCGGTCGCCACCAAGATGGTCGGCAACTATGTCAGCGCGGTGACGATACAAGACGGCGCAGTCAACGTCACCTTCGGCAACCGCGCGACGCAGGCTTTGACCGGGAAAATACTCACATACCGGCCGGCAGTGGTCACCGACTCGCCCATCGTGCCGGTGGCCTGGGTCTGCGGCAATGCGGGTGCGCCAAAAAACATGACGGTGATGGGCGTCAACCAAACCAATATCGCGCCGAATTATTTGCCGAATAGCTGCAAATAGAAAAAGCCGGCGAAACCTGCGGCCGCCAATCCGCGCCGCTAATGCAAACGCTTTTCCACGACAAGCGCCGCTCCCGTCATTGCTTGTTCACGCCCGACCGCGCGCGTATGCGCGCCCGCCACTCGCCCAGCGCCGTCAACGCGCCCTGGAATTCGCGCTCGATCAAATCCGCCTCGGCGTGGGTAATCACGCCGTCCAGCAAGGCGTCCGACACCGCTTCGGCGACGCTGCCGACCTGGCTCATCACGCGGCAGACGGTTTGCGACAAGTCGTCGTCGCTGACTTTTTCCGGTTCCGGCACCACGAATGCCGCCATGCCGTGCCGCGCCAGCAGCGCATGCAGCGGCAGCAACGCGTCCTTGACCTTGGCGTCGCGGCACAATTCGACGATTTGCGACACTTCCTCGAACGACGGGTAATGCGACTCGATGCCCGGCGCCAGCTTGTTGCGCAATACGTTGGATGAAATATCCATCTTTAGCGCCAGCGCCTCCAGCCCGCCGGGATAGGCGCGCGCAATCTTGTACAAGGCATCGTGCTGGTTCATATCCGAATACTTGCGGGTCATGGTGAATTCTTCCTTTTATTACCGATGCGCTTTGTCGAGCGGGTAACTATGCTTGTCGTCAACCGGAAGCACATTGTACTAAATCGGCAACCGGGAAACCCAGGGACGAGTTCGAGAATATGAAAATACTGAAATTCATCAAGACCGCAGCGCTCGTTATGCTGTTGTGCGCGGCAGCGGCGCAGCCCGCGCTGGCCATACGCACAGGCAGCACCGGCAGCTCCGCCGGCTTCAAAAGCGGATTTTCCTCGCATAAATATAGCGCGCCCAGCCATAGTGCCGACCGCGTAGCCGGCAAGAGCACCTCGTTCGGCAGCTTCGGCGCCGGCGGCAACGCGTCGTCGTCGACTACTGCAGGCCGTTCTGCGCTATCGAGAGATTTGAGCTCCACGGCGGCAAATTCGGCAGCATTGAAAACCTTCGACGCCAGGAACCGGCCTGCCGCCGCACCTGCTGCCACGCCCTCTTATGCGCCAAATTATGCGCCCTCAGCGTCGGCGGGCTACGTCACCCCGCCGCTCTTTGCGCGCTACCCGCAAACGGTGATCGTGCAGCGCGACAGCGGCTTTTTCTCCAGCCCGTGGCTATGGTTCATGCTGGGCCATTCGATGGGCGACCACGAGCGCGTCGTCTATGAACGTCCGGTGTATGCCAATAGCGGCGCGCTCGACGTTCCGGTCGGCGCTGCGGCCAGCGGCGTCAGTCCTGCCCCGGTGCCGGCTGCCGAGCCGGCGCAGGAATCGTTCGGCGCCCGCGCTTTGCGGGTCGTGCTATGGCTGGCGATCATCGGCGCGCTGTCGGCGGCAGTCATCTACCTGCTGGCAAGAAGAGCGTCCCGCGCCGCCGCCGCTGCCACAGTTGCCGCCACCCATTATTCACTAGGAAAGATCTGATATGAGTTGGAACGATGCAATCAAGTATGCGCGCGGCGTGGCCGCCAAACATGGCGTCGATAGCGCCAAGCCGCAGGCGCGCGTGGATGCGGACCTGCCGATGGGCGCGCGCATCGGCGGCGTCATCAGCCTGCAAAAGTCGCCCTTCATCCGTGCCGAATGCGACGGCTCGTTGATTACCGTGCCGGATGACGGCGACACGCTGATCCGCGCCATCAGCCGCGTCAACCTGGATATGTCGGGCCGCCTGTATCGCTATTTCCTGCATACCGGCGACGACGAGGCGCAAGAAAAATACCTGCAAGTGATGCAGGACGCGCACGGCGCCGTCGCCGAAATCCTGTATTGCACACAATTGACGCGCATCGTGCCGGAAAGCGCGGACGACCAGGATGCCTACATGGGCCTGTCCGGCTCCGGCCTGGGCGATAAATCGTACACCTTGTGGCGCAGCCAGTTGCAAGACATCGGCGTGGCCGACGGCGACCTGGATATCGTGTTCGGCGACAGCGACCGCATCGAATACCGGCGCGACGCCGGCGACCCGGAACGCGATTTTGTCGCGCCCTTCACCGGCGTCGAGACGCGCGTCGACGATGCCGACGGCGCGCATGGCATGGAGCAAAAGCTGTATTTCATGCCCTATGTCCGAGAACTGGGCGCAGGCCGCGAATACCTGTTGATTACCACCGAGATCGTCAAAAGCCGCGATGGCGATCCATCACGACGGAGCATCCACGTCGATTTCACGATCGGCATCCCGCTTGAAGCAGAGCGGGTGCTGATCCAATAGCAAGCCGCTGCATACGCAGTAACCACCCAAGCTGTAACCACTAACGCAATTTGACAAGGAAGCTAACATGAGCAATATGAGCGGTTGGGGCTTGACGGCCCGCTTGATTTCCAAACATTTCGGCGCATTGGGCGACAAGGTCTCGGAAGCCATCGCCAATTTCGATCCCGAAACCGCCACCGAAGCGGACCGCGACCGCCTGGCCGGGGCGCTGCGCGATGTCGCGCAAAAGCTGGCCGTGGCGCGCGCCGCGTTCGACAAGGAGCATGCCGATGTCGACAAGCTGCGCGCCTTGATCGCCAACGACGAAAAGGCATCGGCCACGCTGGCCGAGCGTCTGGCCGCCGGCAAAATCTCGGAAGCGACGGTCAACCTGTTTTGCGACGAGCTGGAAGCCAACAAGGCCAAGCTGCCGCTGGAATTGCAGCAAGAAGCCGATGCCCGCGCCTACATGGACGAATTGCAAAAGATCGTCGATGCGTTTTCGCAGCAGTTGGCCGACTTCGACAGCGCCGCCAGGAAGGCCTTGCAAACGCTGGCCACCGCCAACGCGCAAAAGGAGTTGCAGGCGGTGCGCGCCGAACGGCAAAGCCAGCTGGCCAGCCTGTCCGGCCTGCAAGGCCATTCGACTGCGCTGGAAGCGTTGACGCGGCGCGCGCAGTCGGTCAGCAACCAGGCCGCCGGCATGAAGATCGTGGCCGACATCAACCAAAAGCCACTCGACCAGGCCGCCGAAATCGACGCCATCAGGAAGTCGGTCAGCCAGCCCGATACCCAGGGCGAAAGCGCGTTGCAACGCTTGAAGCGCCTGTCTGGGCAGGCGAGCGAAGCGGTCGCCGCGTAGTTTGGCGCGTCCGGGTCTGTTATGATGGCAATGCGGGCGCCCTGCCCGCATTGCCTAACCGATTGCGCACGGAAACCGCCATGACCTACGAAGAATATCTGGACGAAGTGACCACGCTGATCACCGAAATGTATGAACTCGACGATGCGGCGGCGATCAAAATGGTGATGGATGCGCAAGCCGCCGATTTTTTCAGCAAGCACGACGACGAGCCGGCGATGTGCACCCAGCAGCGCGCGCTGCAGGATGCCAAAGCGGTGTATACCCGGCAAAATGCGCGGCAAAACAAGCCCGCACGCCGGAATCCGGCAAAAAGATAACATTTTTCGCCGCTGTCTACCTGTCAAATCATACAGGATGCGCTTGTCGCAAAAACAGTTCATTATTCGGTACCCGATACTCGAACCTTGTTTTTTGCGTCCCCGAACAAGGTAGCGAGCGCTTCGATTTCTCTGCCGCGCATAGGCGCAGCGGGCATTGCGGCGCAGGTCGAAAGGCGGGCGGATTCTTGCAGGCGCCGTTGCGGCACGTCCCTGCGCGCAATTGCGATGAGCTGTTGCGGGCAGGCCCACTTCCAGCACCTATGGTGATAGACCATGCGTTATTTCGATGTCGTCATTCTTGGCGCCGGCCCCGCCGGCGCGACTACCGCGCTGGCGCTGCGAAAGTTCCATCCGCACCTGTCGGTGGTGATGGTCGAGGCTTGCGATTACCAAACCCAGCGCCCGGGCGAGATACTGACCAAAGAGGCCATTCCGATCCTGCAGCAGTTGGATGTGCTCGATTTCTTCCTGGAACAGAACCATCCGCAATGGCAGACTGCGCCCCGCGCGAACGACGAGGCAACGCCAACGCGCGAGTTCGGCGCTGCCGTCGACCTGCAACAAGGCTGGCAGCTGGATCGCACCCGCTTCGACGGCATGCTTGCCGGCTACGCGGCGGCATCGGGCGCATCCTTCATCCGCGCCAGCATGACCGAGGCGCGCTTCATGACCGACAATTCGTGGCAAATCGTGACCCAGTCGGCGTTGCACTCGCGTCTTTTGAACACCGCCTTCGTGGTCGACGCCACCGGCCGCAGCGCGCGCTTCGCCGGCGAAATCGGCGTGCCGCACGCGGCGCACGACACCCTGGTCGGCGTCGGACGCGCGCTCGCGCTGGAATCGGAAGACCCGAGCGACGACGCGCCGCTGATCGAAGCGTTTGAACATGGATGGTGGTATTCGGCGCCGACTGCTGACAACCGCCTGGCAGTCGTTGCCATGACCGACGCCGATATCTGCAAGCGCCTGCAACTGGCGCATACTGCACGGTGGTCCGAGCTATTGCAAGCGGCGCCGCAGACGCAGCGACGCGTGGCCCGGCTGAAAGTCGCCGGCGACGTCAACGTGCGCGCCGCGCATACGCGCAGCCTGCGCAGTTGTTGCGGCAAGAACTGGCTGGCCGTGGGCGACGCCGCGACCAGCGTCGATCCGATCTCGGCACACGGCATCGCGCGGGCGCTGCGTTTCGGCATGCACGCAAGCGACGCGATTGGCGGCCATTTCGGCGACCGCCGATCAAGCCTGGGAAATTACGAAGCGCTGGTCCACACGGAATTCGAGCAGAACCTGAGCTTGCGCGCCGATATCTACCGCAGCGAATCGCGCTGGGAAAATGCGCCATTCTGGCGCCGCCGCCATCACATCTCAAGCAGCACGCCGGGTGGCTGGGCGCAATGGAAGTCGACGCTCACCGTTTCCAATGGCTTGGCGGGCGGCGGCTTGCGCGCAGCCGAGCAAACTGCCTGGGCGCCGCCCCGCCAGTGAGCGCGCAGAAAGCGAAGCGCTACGCCAGGCGCGCGCCCGGCGCCGAAATCAAGCCAGTGCCTGCTTGCGCTTGTCCGGATTCTTGTCGCTGATCCGATACTGACTGCGACGATCGCCCATCAGGTTGCGCAACTCGGCGATGCTCATCTCGCTGAATTCGTGCATGCGAATCAACAAGGATGCGCCGATCGGCAATTTGTTATGCCTGATCTTGCTGATCACCGGCGGCGTAACCTCCAATGCGCGCGATAAGGCGGCGTCGTTCTTCAGTTGAAAGCGCTCGATGAGCGAATCGAGCAAACGATTCGGGTTATATTCCGCCTCCGCGAGCAACAATTGACCATTCATATTTCCTCCGTTCAGTGATTCGATCGTTAGATTCTGACAACTTGCGCCCGCAAAAAGTTCACCGTTCACAACTTCATTAAAGAATAATGCAAAATACGCAATACTCAAGCAGAATGATGTGCAATTTCATGTCTTTTTTACAATATTAACGATTAATATTCCCGGAAGCCGATTTTGCTTGCCCTTAAGGCAATGGCAGGCGGAAGAAGCGCCGGAATCCCGATGTACAATATTGACGATATAAATGGGTGTAGTTGCGCTCGCGGATCGAACGGCGATGGCAACCGCGCAACAAAGCCACAGAAGTAACAATCGTTTGCACTGTTGATCACGCAATCATGTTATCATTTAACCAATTCCCGCGATATTGCCCGGCTTGACTTGCGCCATCCAACAGTTTTGAGCGACCCAATTTGACCATGAGTGCCGTAACCCCTCCCGCAAAAACAGAACCCGGCAGTCGCCGCTTTGTCATTGAGACCCTGGGCTTTTCCGACGCGGAAAAGGCGATGCTCGCATCCACTTTCCGATTGACCGGGCGGCGCGTGTTTGCCTATGCGGAACCGGCCAACCCGGACGAACGGATAGACATCTACCTGGCCAACGCCGACAATGCGGAAGCACTGCAACAGTTGCAAGAAAAAGCACCGAATATCCATGCGCCGGCGGTGTTGATCGGGCGCACCCCGGCCAACATCGGCTGGCCGCAAATCGATAGGCCGATCCATTGGATCCGCCTGTTCGAGCAAATGGACAATGCGATGCAGGCAGCCTTGCTGGAACGCGCGCGCCGGCAATATGGCACGACCGAGGAAGTGCAATGGGATGGCCGCACCTACCGCCGCGCCGGCGACCGCGAAGCTGCGCCGCAGGAAGCGCTGACCGAAT
Organism: Burkholderiaceae bacterium; assembly: GCA_031291325.1. Lineage (GTDB taxonomy): Bacteria > Pseudomonadota > Gammaproteobacteria > Burkholderiales > Burkholderiaceae_D > PKWO01. The sequence goes on along the minus strand of JARLJG010000032.1, from coordinate 24,533 downwards.
CCAAGCCGACCGAAACCGTGCTGGTGGTCGACGATAGCGCCACCGTGCGCGCTTTCATGCGCGCCAAGCTGGCGCCGTTCCGCTTCGATGTCGACTACGCGGAAAGCGGCGAAATCGCCATCGATATGGCGCAGGCCAAAGCGTATACCTGCATTTTCCTCGACATCATGATGCCTGGCATCGATGGCTACCAGGTCTGCAAGCGCATCAAGGCCAACCCATCGACCAGGGAAACCGCGGTCGTCATGCTCAGCAGCAAATCGTCGACTTTCGACAAATTCCGTGGCAGTTGGGCCGGGTGCGATGCCTACCTCGGCAAGCCGGTCGGCGAAGATGAATTATTGACGACCATCGCACGTTTCTTGCCGGGCGCCCGCAAAATCGTCAACGGGCAGTAGTGAATATTGCGCGCCGCAACTGCGCCTTCCCGATTCGATATTCGGAAAAGCGCGCCGCAGCAGCTTGCTATTGACGCTTGCGTTCTTCTTTTTTCACTTTCTTTTCGGCCTTCTTTTCCTTCGGCGTCTTCAGGGGTTCCTTCTTGACCGTTTTTTTCGCGTCTTGACTCTTGCTCATGATGTTTTCTCCATCGTCCTAAAAAATTGTTCCCGGTTAAAATTACCTGTCCAGCAATTCGCGCGCGATGTCCATCACGAGAGCCGCTGCCGGCTTGTCGATCCGCTGCCGCAAAGTGCTCTCGACCAGCAAAAATAACTGCTCCAGTTCGGCGCGCGATTCGCTAGCCACGACGACTTGCTTGAGCGCGTAGCCGCCCACTTCCAGATACAAATCGAGCGCATTGGCAAGATGCGCGCGCGCGGCCATCAAATTCATGCGCGAAACCGCTGCCGGAATCACCCGAGTTACCGCGCCGGGAGTCCAATAGTCGTGCGTGATCGGCGGCGCAGGCGGCGCCGGCTGTTCCACGCTCGGCTCCTTGACGGCGCTCCTGGGCTCTGCCGCTTGGGTTGGTGTCGCCTCCAGCTTGGTCGCCACGCCCAAAATAGTTTCCATTTCAACCTTGGTGGCCTCGCCCAAAATGGCTTCCAATTCCAATAAAGTAACCACCTCCACCGCCACTGCCGGTGTGACTGGATTGGCGGCGGCGAACTGCGCGTCGGACGTCGGTTGCGGCAGCGCCTCGCTCACCGGCGCCGCACTTGGGGCCGGCGGAGCGGACACGGCGCTCTCGATTTCGCTGCCGGGCGCAGCCGGCGCTGTGTCGGCGAGCACGACGGTAGTGGCGACCGCAACCGTCGCAGCAACTTCCACCGGCGGCTCGGCCACGCTCTTCTCGGCGAATGCCGGTTGCGGGATCAGGATCGTCGGATTGAGAATGGAACTGCCGGCCTCCGGCAGCGCTTCGACCGCTGTTGCCTCCGGTTTCTCTTCATGAAAACGAATCAAGCCCTTATCCAGCAAAAGTTGCAGCGCGCCAGGCGTGACACCGGCGGCCATCATCAAATTTTCCAGTTCTGCCACCGATCTCACACCGTCTACCAACAACAACGCCGTGCGTATGCGCGGGGCCAGCCCAAGCGCACGCGCCTTGATTTCCTGCGTGCCGTGGCTCGTCTTGACAGGAACTTTCTTCCGGCTCATTTTCAACCTCGATTACATCAAGTAAAGCAAAAAAACTCATGGGTACAAGGTTCCCGTTTAACACAACGACAGCGCACGTCGACCGCGCAAGTTGATTGCGCCAGCAGCATTGTCATAACAAAAGACCGACCTGTCAAACTTGCCGCGCTGGCGTAAGCCATTTCGAGGGCGGGGAAACGCGAAATTCGCACGGTTCAACCGGATCGGCCAGTCGAAATCCTGAGTGTGCCACCTATTTCGACAAAGCAACAAGTATTTCGTTCACACTGGGTTTATATCCGATTTTTTTCCGTCTTACGACAAAATGTTTGTATCTCGATGTTTCAGATATTGCCGAAATAATCCAACGACGGCGTCCGCTGCGCTATCATCCATGACTTCGCCAGTTTCCCGAATTTCCGAAAGGATCGCCATGAAAACACACAGGATCGCGGTCATTGCCGGCGACGGCATTGGCAAGGAAGTCATGCCGGAAGGCTTGCGCGTTTTACAAGCCGCTGCCGCCAAGTTCGGCATCGCGCTGGAATTGACCACCTTCGACTGGGCCAACTGCGACTATTATTTGCAACATGGCGAGATGATGCCGGCCGACTGGTTCGCGCAACTCAAGGATTTCGAGGCCATCTATTTCGGCGCGGTCGGCTGGCCGGCCAGCGTGCCGGATCACATCTCGCTCTGGGGTTCGCTGATCAAGTTCCGGCGCGAATTCGACGAATACGTCAATTTGAGGCCGGTGCGCCTGATGCCCGGCGTGCCCTGCCCGCTGGCCAACCGCAAACCCGGCGACATCGACTTCTACGTGGTGCGCGAAAATACCGAGGGCGAGTATTCTTCGGTCGGCGGCCGCATTTTCGAGGGCACCGAACGCGAAACGGTCTTGCAGGAAGCCGTATTCACGCGCAAGGGCGTCGACCGCATCTTGAAATTCGCCTTCGAGCTGGCACAAAGCCGGCCGCGCAAGCACCTGACTTCGGCCACCAAGTCGAACGGCATCGCCATCAGCATGCCGTACTGGGACGAACGCGTGGTCGCCATGGCGACCGCCTACCCCGAGGTGCGCTGGGACAAATACCACGTCGACATCCTGGCCGCGCATTTCGTGCTGCATCCCGACCGTTTCGACGTGGTGGTGGCCTCCAATCTGTTCGGCGACATCCTTTCCGATCTCGGCCCCGCCTGCACCGGCACGATCGGCATCGCGCCATCGGCCAACTTGAATCCCGAGCGCGATTTCCCGTCGCTGTTCGAGCCGGTGCACGGCTCGGCGCCCGACATCTACGGCAAGAACATCGCCAACCCGGTGGCAATGATCTGGTCCGGCGCAATGCTGCTCAGTTTTCTCGGACACGATAGCGGCAACTATATTGCGGCGCACGACGCGATCATGCGCGCCATCGAAACCGTGCTCGAGCACGGCCCGCGCACGCCGGATTTGGGCGGCACGGCCAGCACCACGGTCATGGGCCAGGCGATTGCCGAGGCGCTGACGCAAGCAAAATAGCGACATACGCGCGCTGAAAAAGACGCACAGTGGTATCCTCTATGGATGCCGACTTGCACATGAGTATTTGGATGAAGAACGATTGCTTAAAGAAATTGCTGACGCTTGCGGCAAGCGCGGCGATTTTCGCCTGCCTGTGCCGGCCTGCGCTGGCGGTCGATTGCACGCAGATGTGGGAACATCCGATTTCGCAGCAAATTGAAATGCGCGGCATGAGCATGTCGCTCGACGAATACGCCAACAACGAGCGCCATTTTTCCATCCGTCAGGGTAGCCACCTGCTCGATATCTATTTCCTGCAAGATGCAATGCTGATCAAGGGGCCGAGCAGCACCGAAATCGCGCAATACACGGAAGACGAGCTGTCCTGGTTTCCGATGGCCTTTGCGATTCCAAACGCCGTCCTCTCCAGCATGTCGCCCAATGGCCCTTGCGCGGTCAAGGCGAAAACCCGCTTTTCGCAGCGCTTGTCGGGCAACCTGGGGTTCGGCGCGCACAAACTGACCTTTGCCGAAGGCAGCGTCGCGCCGGCCGGGCCGGGCAAGCTCGCCTACACCTTCGCGGCCACCGTCAACCCGCCGCTGGAGGGCTTGAATTCGATACAATACAGCGGCTCCATGCACTTTGCGCGCAACATGAAACCGCTGGCCGCCAACACCAACGTCATCGGCTACACCCTGGTCGGCGTGGTCCACCCGCTGCCGGTGGTGGGCGACGCCACGCTGCGCTTGTCGACGCTGGGCGAATTGCGCGCGCTGCTGGCGCGCCTGGGGCCGCTCGATCAAGACGAAGAGGATAGCGGCGAAGTGCTGCGATAGCATTCTCGATCGATGCGCGCGCGGTTGGTTTTTTTGCAATGAGCGCATGCGGCAAATTGTCGCAGCTGCGCAGAATCGGCCTATCGCAGTAGCCGAGTCGCTATAATCTGCCATGCCTTTTTCGACCATTTTCGAGGTGTTGCCCCAGCACCAGACCTTGCGCACGGTCGTGCTCATGCGCGCGGTCGCCTTGTTGTGCCTGTCGCTGATGCTGGCGCTGGCGACCTTGTGGTTGCATATCGCTTTGCCTTTGTGGCAGATAGCCAGCGTGATCTTGCTGCTGGCGGCATTCAATGGCTGGACTTGGCGGCGCATGCGGCAGTCGCAGCCGGTCGGCGACGACGCCGTGTTCGCACAACTATTGGTCGACATTTGCGCGTTGTCGGCGATGCTGTATTTCTCGGGCGGCGCGACCAATCCGTTTGTCTCGTTCTTCCTCCCCGATCTGGCGGTGGCAGCGGCCCTGCTGACTTGGCGGCCCGCGCTGTTCCTGGCTGGGCTGGCGATTGCCGCGTACTCGCTGTTGACGACCTTTTTCGTGCCGCTGCGCCTGGACGACCCGGAGCGCGCAATCAGCTACCATCTGGCCGGCATGTGGGCGAATTTTTCGGTGTCGGCTGCCTTGATCGTCTGCTTTGTGGCCGGCTTGTCGCGCACCGTGCGGCAACGCGACGCCCAGTTGGCGCAAGCGCGCGAGCGCTACCTGGAAAACGATCGCCTGCTGGCCCTGGGCATGCAGGCGGCCAACGCCGCGCACGAAATCGGCACGCCGCTGTCGACGGTGGCCATCATCGCCAACGAATTGCTGCACGAAAGCGACGGCGCCGAACGCGACCATGCGCTGGCGCCTTATCGCGAAGATTTTGCGACGATCGAAACGCAAATCGCGCTGTGCAAGGCGGCGCTCGACCGCATGGGCAAGGCCGACGGCAAAAGCGACGAGCACCACGAAACGGTGGCGGCGCACGCGTGGCTGAGGCAGTTTGCCGACCAATGGCGGCTGCGCTATCCGGCTGCGCGCCTCGAACTCGCGCTGGCCGACAGCGATGCGCGCATCGCCGGCTCGGTGGCGCTGGCGCAAATCCTGACGACGCTGCTCGACAACGCCGCGCAGGCGGTCGCTGCCAGCGACGCCGGCATCCGGCTGGCGCTCTCTGTCGAGCGGCTGCAGGCCACAATCGAGGTCGCCGACCGGGGGCCGGGTATTGCACCGCAGACCTTGAAGCGGCTCGGCTTCGAGCCGATCCAGGGTGAGCTGTCGGGGCGCGGCATCGGCCTGTTCCTGGCGTTTGCCACCGCGCGCCGGATCGGCGCCGGCATCGAATTGATTTCCAATCCGGGCAGCGGCACGCGCGCCCACGTTACCGTTCCCACCGTATGAGCGCGCGCTTCCTGATCCTCGACGACAACGATGTGTTTGCCGGCACCCTGGCCCGTTCGCTGACGCGGCGCGGCTTCGATGCGACCGTGGCGGCCAGCGGTGCGCAGGCAGTTCAGGCGGCGCTGGCAACGCCGTTCGACTACGTCACGGTCGATTTGCACCTGCAGCAGGATTCGGGACTGCAATGGATCGCCCCGTTGCGGCAAGCGCTGCCGCAAGCGCGCATGCTGGTCTTGACCGGCTACGCCAGCATCGCGACCACCGTGCAGGCGATGAAAGCCGGCGCCGACAATTATCTTGCCAAGCCGGCCAACGTCGATACGATCCTGTCGGCGCTGGGTCAGGCCAATGGCGTCGCGCACCCCGCCAGCGAAGCCGACGCCGCGCCGCTGAGCGTCGATCGGCTCGAATGGGAACATATACAACGGGTTTTGCTGGAGCACGAAGGCAATATCTCGTCGACCGCCCGCGCCCTGAACATGCACCGCCGCACCCTGCAGCGCAAGCTGGCCAAGCGACCGAGCGCCAAGTAGCGCAATGCCTTATCGCAACAGGTTATCCAACTCTTCGGGCGGCATCGGCCTGGAAATCAGGTAGCCCTGGATTTCGTTGCAGCCTTCGGCCTTCAGGAAATCGAGTTGCTCCTGCGTCTCCACCCCTTCCGCAATAACCGACAGGCCGAGGCTGCCGGACATGGCGATGATGGTTCTGACGATGGCGCAGTCGTCGCGGTCTTCCGGCGTGTCCTTGACGAACGAGCGGTCGATTTTCAGGCGGTCGAGCGGCAATTGCTTCAGGTAAGACAGGGACGAATAGCCGGTGCCGAAATCGTCGATGGCGACCGTGATGCCCATCATCTTCAACTGCTGCAGTTTGCGCACCGTTTCTTCGAGGTTTTCGAGGATCGAACTTTCGGTGATTTCCAGTTCCAGCAATTCCGCCGGCAGCCCGCAAGCGGTCAAGGTGCGGGCGATCTGGGTCACGAAATCCTTGTGATAGATTTGCCGCGCCGAGATATTGACGGCCACGCGCAACGCCAATTTCTTTTTCCGGTGCCACAGCGCCGCTTGCGCGCACGCCGTTTCCAGCACCCAATTGCCGATCGGCACGATCAACCCGCATTCTTCGGCCAGCGGGATGAATTCGAGCGGCGCCACCAATCCCTGTCCCGGACGATTCCAGCGCAACAAGGCCTCGACGCCAACGATGCGTCCGCAGTCGAGCGCCTGCTGCGGCTGGTACATCAGCGTCAGTTCGTTGCGCTCGATGGCGCGCCGCAGCGCCGTTTCGAGTTCCAGCTTGCGCGCCACCGAGCGCGCCATCGACTCGTCGAAGAAGCGCCAGCAGTCGCGCCCGGAACTCTTGGCGCGGTACATCGCCGTATCGGCGTTGCGCAGCAGGGTTTCGCTATCCTGTCCGTCTTGCGGAAAAACGCAGATCCCCATGCTCAAGGCCACGTACAATTCGATGCCGTTGACGGTAATCGGTTTGGCTACCGATTTGGCCAGCTTGTCGGCCACCGTGTCGAAACTATCGTGCGCTCCGCCGCCCTCTTCCAGCAAAATGACGAATTCGTCGCCGCCGATGCGCGCCACGGTATCGCTTTCGCGCAGACAAGCCGAGATGCGTTCGGCCACCACCCGCAAGACCAGGTCGCCGGCATCGTGGCCCAGACTGTCGTTGATGGTCTTGAAATGGTCGACATCGACGAATACGACTGCCAGCTCGGTGCTGCGGCGGGTGGCGATGGCAATCGCGTGCCTGATCCGTTCGGAAAAAGTCTGGCGGTTCGGCAAATTGGTCAGCGCGTCGAAGTGCGCCAGTTGGAACAAGCGCTGCTCGGACACCTTTTGCGCGGTGATGTCGACCATCACGCCGCGCAGCCGGCTGACACCGTCGTGATCGGTGGTCAAGACGACATTGCTGCGCAACCAGACTTCATTGCCGTTCGGCGCCAACAGCCGGTGGTCGAGCGGTTGCAAGCTGCCGCCATGGTTATGCCCAAGCAGGGTCTCGGCATCCAGCGCGGTATCTTGCGTTTGCGACAATTTCTCTTCCCAGAACAGGGGGTCCGCCAGCCATGCGGGCGCCGCGTAGCCGGTCACGCGCGCAGCGTTGGCGCTGACGTAGGAAAAGCGCATGCTCGGCAGTTCGGCTTCCCACACCACGCCGTCGATGCCGTCCACCAGCCCCTGGAAGCGCTGTTCGGCATTGATCAAGGAGTCGGTCTTGCGTTCCAGGCTATCCTGGGTGAGGTTCAACTGATTCACTTGCCGCCACAAAATAGCAATCAGGGTCAGCATCAGCGAAATCGAAAGCAGTCCGATCAACGCTGACAATTCGGCCCTTTCGCGCCACGGCGCCAGCACGTCGTCGAGCCGGAACGAGGCTGCCGATATGATCGGGTATTCGCGCGAGCTGGCGTAGCCGACGATGCGTGCGCGGCCATCGCTGGCGGCTTGCGCAAGCTCGTACGAACCGGTCGGCGTCTGCCGCGCATGAAGAAACAGCGCGCTATCGGCCGGGGTCTTGCTCATGGGATTCTCGGGTCGCGGATTTTCCATCAGCACCGATCCATCCTGCAAGGTCAACCATAGGCGCCCGCCCATGTCCATATCCAGCGAGCGGTAGAAATTCTCGAAATACTCGACGCTCAGCCCCAGTTGCAGCAGCATCTTCATCGTGCCGTCGGCATTGTTGATCCGCCGCGACAGCGAAAACAATAGTTTGCCGTTGGTCTTGCCCTTGAATGGCAGCCCTATCATCAGTTCGCCATTGCCGGCAGCGGCCTGGCGCTGAAAATAGTCGCGGTCTTGCGCCTCGGCCTGCTTGGGCGATACCGATTCGCTATTGACGATGCGCAGCCCTTGCGGATTGATCGCATTGATGACGACGGCGGGTGACAATCTCTGCGCATAGGCACGCAAGATCGCATGCAGCGCCGCGTTATCGGCGCCGGAAATCGACAAGTCGGCGTGCTGCACATCCGCGACCGCTCCTTTCAACGCATCGTCGGCGTCGCGCACGACCCGAGTCGCATCGCCGTTCAACGCCGCCGCGATGCTGCGCGCATCGGCCGCCGCGTCGCCGATGGTCGCCTGACGATCGCGGATCACGAAGGTCAACGCAAGTCCGATGTACAACAAAGGGAAAATGACGGCAAGTGCGATCAGGCGGCGTCGAATGTACCGTATATTCCGAGGAACCTGGCGGCCTGGACTTGCTGTCATATTTGGCGGGCGAAGATTGATCGACTGCAAAGGCTACCGGTTAAGTCTTTGCCTGGCAACGCGTCAATGCAAGTGAATGGTATTTCTAATAATCTGCAGCGTTGCAACGATCATAACGTGAAAACACGCATTACCGCAACTTAACAAATGTCGCGTGCGCTCCATTCCGGCACCCTGCCGTTTGCAGCCGTGCACCGAACGCCGCCAGCGACTAAAGATCGTCGAGAACGCCGCGCCGCGAGCGCGGCAAGTCGATGGCGTCGTCCACCACCGGCCCCAACTCCAGCCCCGGCGGCGCCAGCCTGCGCAAGGCAGCGATGAACGCGGCCAGGTCAGCGCCTGCCTGCAAGCGCCTGCCATCCCGATAATCGATGCACACGCGCGCCGAGCGCGGCTCCAGAATCAGGAAATTGCCCTGGTCGTCTTGCGCCAGGCGCAATTCTGCGCCATCGTCGAACGCTGTTTCTTCGTCGGCGCACAGGGTAAGGATGCAAAACACGCCGTCCCGGCTGACGAAGGCGTTTTCACCGCCGGCCAACTTGGCGCGCAAGCGCCGGATCGAAGTGCGCCAATATCCTTTGCGCATCGCGAGCGCTCGATTGGCTGGTCGCGCGGCGATCTGCGGCGATGGAAACGGATGGATTATTTATTCCTGCTGCCACTAAAAATCAAACCATCGTTGCGCGCCGAATTCGGTGCGAAGCTATACAAATAACCACTGCTTTGCCTGAAGTACACCAACCCCGTAAATTGGGTATCGGGCAGATAGCACGGCGAGCTGCCGCTGGTTACCGACATGGAATAGCCATTGCCTTTGTACAAGGGCGAAACCGTCCCGGTATAGGTGCAACCGTTGGCGCCGACGCCAGTGACTATCCCGACGCCGTACACATTACCGCTATTGGCCGCGACGCTGGCCGGGCCGAAGTTAAAGGTCGCGCTCTGCGAAAATTGCGAGGTGCTAACCGTCCCCGTGTAAGTGCCGGCCAGGGTTGCCAGACTTTGCACGCTTTGGTAATCGGTATCGTAGTTGATGTTAAAGAACGTGCTCTTGAAATCATCCGAGGCATCGATCTCCAAAGGATAGGTAAAGGTTCCCGCAAGGTTGATACCGGTATCATACCCGCCGACGAAAGTGGGGTTGGTCGTTTCGTTATTTACTTGCGCTACGCCATTGAAAACATCCACTGAAGAACTGATCTGTATGCCGCAGTCGACGCCATGCGGGGATGCCGGATTTGGAGTAGTCGGGGAGCCAGAGAGAAAAGCATTGATAACATTCGGCGGCGTCACTTCAATGACGTTGCCGGCACTCACGGTGCCGCCCGAATACGAAAACGTGCCGGACGACGCGCTGACCAAATTGTCCGGAGCAATCGGATTTGCCGTATCGGTTCCGGCCTCTGTGAAGGCAAAAGAGTAAAAGGCCCCTGAGTATTCAACGAAAACCAGCATGTTCTGCGCGCAGGAGACCGGCGGCGTCACACCGGAAACGGCATTGGTGAAAGTGACCGTGGGAACTTTGCCCGGCGTGCCGGTCGTACTGATAAACAACCCTTCGGGAGTCGACGATTGTGTCAAGGTCTGGCCGCTGCTGCCGCCGCAAGACGAGAGAATAAGCGCGCCTGAAAGAGCCAAGCCGAGACGGATGATTTTAGAAAACATGAAACCCCTTAGATATTAAATATAAAACCGCATGCGTACGAATCCCGCGATCCTGATCCTGTTTGGCAGCGGTTTATGAATTGCGTTCCTTCGAAATAGGGATATCGAAGACAACATGCTTATAAGCAGCGCGTAATCCTGAACACGCTATTGTATATCGGCTCAAGTATAGAGTAAGCGGGTCCATTGTTGCAAAATGTAAGCATTGAGCCAATTAACATTGTCATACTTACATCAGATAAGGGGGTATTTCAAGCAAATTCGGACGTTTTGCCGTTTTCAACGAAAAAGGTCTTCTTCACCGACCGCCTAATTTCGCGAGTCAACCGATCCATTGATCGCCAATACGGATTATTGGCAAGTCTCGCGAATTTTTGCCTGCAGACCATCTATTTCCGCTTGTCGCAGATCCTGGTCCATCTCCACATGCTGCCCGGTGTCCGGGTCGGCGCGCTTGTATTGCCGTCCAGATTCCAGCAGCGCGAGACGGCGCGTGGCCTCGGCACATTGCGCGACAGCCTCGGCGCGCTTCCTTTCCTGTTCCGCCGCTTTCGCTTGCGCGTCGAGACGTTCTTGCCGGCGCTTTGCAAACGCCTTTTCCTGATCTTCCATCGTTTTTTTCGACGCATCGTTGGCAGTGCTCGGTTTGGCCGGCGCTGGAAGTGCCTGGATCTCGCGTTCCTTTGAGCCGTCGGGACAGGATTGCGCATAGCTCTTCCTGCCATTGGCGTCAATGCACTCGACAACCTGCGCATGAGCGAGAACCGATAGGCCAAGCAGCGTGCAAACCAACGGATAGCGTGTTAAAACCATTTCGTGCTCCTAAGAAACCCTTCCGCCGGAGATCAACGCGTATGCGATATTCATCATTGCGATTGCACAACTATCGGTCGTTCGAGAAATGCCGCCCGAGAATTGTTCCCCTGCAATCGCAATTCGACGAGCATCGCATTACCAACACAATGACACCCGAAACTTGCGGCGTTGATCAGGCCTTGAAGAAGCGGCGTTCTCTTCCTTTTCCCGAATCCTGAATCTTATTGGCTTTGACCAATGAGTTCAAGGCGAAGGTCATGCGGCCTGCCAGCTTCTGGGCCTGCAGTTTCGTCGGAACGAATCCCAGCGAGGCAGTCGCAGCCTCCAGAATTTCCGACGCGGACCTTGGCGTTGCAAGCACCAGGTTGGGCCAGAAGTCGCCGCCGGTAAACGGCAAGCCGTTGCCGCCGCCGGACTCCTTGGCGACCCGGCCCTTCTTCGCCGGTTTGGCGGCCTTGTCGACCGCTGCCTTGCGACCGCGCTTGCCTTTCAATGCCGCTCCTGCGGCTGGCACGTCGCTCGACCCGCTGACGCTGGCCAACTGAGCCAATGTTTTTTCCAGCGACTCGATGCGCGACTGATAGAACTCGAGACCTTTTTTTGCGTGCGACAATTCTGCTTGGATAGCCGCTTTAGCGGACTCTAGATTTGACATGATTTTCTCCTAGGTGGGCAAAGTACTGCGAGATAGATTGTATCAGCAGCATAGAGAAGCTGCACAGTAGATCGAATAGAATACGTCAAGTTCCATAACCCGAGCCGGTCTACGAGCAATCGCGCGCGTCGTTTACGCGCGATTCACGCATGGTTTACAATAGAAGCCGCACCTCCCTGCGGCTGAAAATAGCCGCGCGCAACCCGTTCTCGGATTCATACCGCACATGCCTACGCAAGACGCTCCGGCGCCGCAATCCGATTCCATAGTCCCGAATTGCCGGGCCTGCGAACACTATTACATCACCTGGGACGAGAATTTCCCCTATGGCTGCAAAGCCTTGCACTTCAAGAGCAAGCATCTGCCGCGCCTGGACGTTAAAGAGTCGTCAGGCACAGATTGTCTATTTTTTTCCGCGAAAAAAATTCCCGATCGCTAATGACTCAGGATACTAGCGCCATAAGCGGCAAGTGCATGAATCGTTAGGCATTTCTCGACAATACAGGACTATTTACGGGCTGCCGCGCAGCGCGCGCAGGCCGGTTGCAAGCGCAATGCCCGCCCTGAAGAAGGCCGACAGCGTCACGATCTCGCATTGCGCTCTCCCTGCGTTGCTTTCTCCGAGTCCAGCGGCAGCAGGATTTCAACCATCAAGCCACCGCCTTCGCGGTTGCTGGCGCGTATCCTGCCGCCGTGCGCTGCGACCACATGCCGCGCGATCGCCAGCCCCAATCCATGTCCGTCGGTGCTCTTGGCGGACTCGGCGCCACGGAAGAATGGCTCGAATATCAGATCCAGTTCGTCCTTCGGCACGCCCGGTCCGCGATCCATGATCGCAATGCGCAATTCGCGGCTGCGCGGGTTTAACCCGGCTTCCAGCACGACGGTGCTGCCGACGACTGTTTGCTTCAATGCATTGCGCAAGACGTTTTCCAGCGCCCGATGCAATAGTTCTTCGTCGCCTTTGAGAACCACGCCGCAATCGCCGGAAAATTCCAATTTTCGTTCGCTGGCCTCAGCCTCGAAGCGCGCGTCGAAGACGAGTTCGGCCATCAACTCGTCGATATCGACGTCGTCATGATCCGGCTTGAGCGCGCCGGCCTCCAATTTAGACAGCGTGAGCAATTCGCCAACCAGCTTTTCCATGCGCGTGCTTTCGCGCTCGATGCGCTCCAGCGATGCATCGATCTTGTCCGGCTTTTGACGCGCCAGCCCGATCGCCACCTGCAGCCGCGCCAACGGCGAACGCAATTCATGAGAAGCGTCGTGCAGCAGGCGCCGTTGCCCATTCATCAGCGCCCGCAGGCGCTCGACCATGGCGTCGAAGTCGCGCCCGAGATCGGACAATTCGTCGCGCCGCGAAGAATTGACACCGCCCAGGCGCACCGTCAGGTCGCCACCGGCGACGGCGTTGAATGCGGCACGCAAACTACGTATCGGCTTGGAGAAATACCAGGCCACTAAGAGCGCAATTATCAAGCTGCACAGGATTGCCGAGACGAACGGCAACAACGGCGAGAATCGCGCATCGGGCGGCCCGCCGCCATCGGGCATCTGCGGGCCTTGATCGGGATGAAATCCATCGCCGTGATCGCGCGGGTCGTGCATATCCGTGGGTGGCGGCGCGCCGAACGATCCCGGTTGTCCCGGTTGTCCCGGTTGTCCCTGCTGTACAGGCTGTACCGGCTGTACCGGGTGCTCCGGCGGCGCCGATTGTCCCGATGCAACGGGCGTCCCGCCCGCGCCTTGCGGCAACGCACTCGGGTCGCTTACTGCCGGCATAAACAACAGATAGCGACGACCGTCCGGAGCTTGCACCTGACGCACTACCGGATGCATTCTATTCGACTGCTGAGACAACCGCGCTGCCGCCAGCACTTGCGGATCGAGCGCACGTCCGAGCAACTCTTGATTGTCGTCGCCGACGGCCAGCACCGGGCGACCCAGATCGCCGTTTCCGAGCAAATGCTGCAAGGCAAAAACGCCGCCATGCTGCAACGTCGAGGCGGCCGCCTCGATCATGAAAGCCGCCGGAGGGCTGCGATCGATCCGTTCCGACTGGACATCATCGGAAGCATGCCGCAACCAGATGGCGCCGCCCACGCCGATGGTCGCAATCAATTGCGCCAGTAGCGTGAAGGCCAACACCTTCCAGAATAGGCGCCCCAAGGTCTACTCCTTGATGAATTGGTAACCGAGACGATAGACGGTCTGGATACACGACCTGCCATCGGCCAGGGTTCCCAATTTATGGCGCAAACTGCTGAGATGCACATCGATATTGCGGTCGAACCGGGCCAGCGCGCGACCCAATCCTTTTTCCGACAACTCGGCCTTGCTGACTGGCCGCCCGGCATTGCGCACCAGCACTTCCAGCAAGTTGTACTCGGTGCTGGTCAATTCGAGCGGCGCTCCAGCCCATTCCACCCGCCGCTGTTGCGGCCACATCGTCAACGCGTTGACCGACAATACCGAATGTTGCGCCGCATCGGCCGCAGGCGCGCTGGCGCGCCGCAAGATGGCGCGGATGCGCGCAGTCAACTCGCGCGGCGTGCAAGGCTTGGGGACATAGTCGTCGGCGCCCAGCTCCAGTCCGACGATACGGTCGGTATCGTCGCCGCGCGCGGTCAACATCAGTATCGGCAACTGGCTCTTCATGCGGATGCGGCGCAGCGTTTCCAAGCCGTTCAAGCGCGGCATCATGACATCCAGAACCGCAATCGAGAAAGTCCCGGAAAGCGCCTGCGCAACGCCGGCTTCGCCGTCGTGCACGGCGACCGCCTCGAATCCCTCTTGCCGCAAATACTCGGTCAGCATATCCAGAAGCTCGATGTCGTCGTCAATCAAGAGTACCCGCGTCATGTCCTTTGGTCCGATTCAAATCAACAGGGAATGGTAGCAATCAAGTTTTCCAATGACCAGCAACTATGGCAGCATTTACCAAACTTTACATCGATGGCATAGACGGCGCGCCGTTCTCTGGCGTGTGACGTGTCGTACTTTACCTGAATTTACCTTGAACTACTGCATTTAACAGCCGAAAACGGGAGAATGAGCGTCATCGTAGAGCCTGCCAATGCGGGCGCCGATCGAATTACTATTTTTGCACAAGGAGAATTCATGAAATTCATAGCACGCAACTTGAAATACTTGGCTATCGTGGCCGGCGCCGCGATCGCCATCCCTCTGGCCATGGCACAGGTCGATCCGGCAAACGGTCCGCACGAGAATTGCGCCGGCCCGTCTGTATTTCCACCCAGCCACATGCATGAGAACGTGAAAAACGAGGGCATGCCTCCCAGAGAAGAATTCCCGCCGTTCGGCCACCCTCCTGCGGATGGTCTGAACCTGCCCGGAATCGGGCCGCTGCCGCCGTTCTTGCGCGATGTGACGCTGACCGAAGCGCAGCAAGACAAGATTTTCGCGATCCGGCACGCCAGTGCGCCAGCCTTGCGCGAGCAGAGCAAGTTGGTGAAAAAGAGCGCCGATGCGATCCGCGAACTGGCCGATTCCGGCTCCTACGATGAAGCCAAGCTCAAATCTCTGGCCGAGTCGAATGCCCGCGCCTCGGCCGAGCTGATACTGCTGCAGGCACGCGACATCCATCAACTGCTGGCTCTATTGACGCCCGAGCAACGCAAGCAAGTCGATGCGACGAAGGCGAAATTCGATGCGCGGCATGCGTTGCGCGCGCAAATCGAGGCAGTCAAGGCAAGCTTCGATGGGCCAGGCGGCTGCAACAAATAACTTGGGTTTCGCTCTCGATTCCCCCCTATGCGGCCCAGCCCGCATAGGGCAATTCTCCGCCTACTCTTTGGACTCGATCGGATTCTCAAAGAAGAATTCGGCCGGGGCCTGGTCGATGTGGTCTGGCAAGGATCCGCTTGAGACCAGATCTTCATAATTGCAGACACGATTGCGGCCGTTTTCTTTCGCGAAATACAAGGCCTGGTCGGCGTGACCGAGAATCACCACCGGAGTTTCGTTGGGCTGGATTCTGACGAATCCGAGACTCACGGTGACCCGCCCGACTTGCGGAAAATCGTGCTTCTCGACATTGCTGCGGAAACGCTCGAAAATCCGGTGAGCATCGCTGCGCGCAGCCGAGCGCAGCAAAATCACGAATTCCTCGCCGCCGAAACGAAATATCCGGTCATGCGCACGGAACGACGAACGCAATAAATTGGCCAGCAAGATCAATACTTCGTCACCGTACACATGGCCGAATTGATCGTTGACGCGTTTAAAATGATCGATATCGACCACGGCCAGCCATTGCTCGTGGACATCCTCCGCATGCCGGCGCTCGAGGTCGACCTCATCGGACGACTCTTCCTCATCCTCCCCGCCGACGGCCAGCTTGGAAAATTTCTCATCGAAAGTCTTGCGGTTCAACAAGCCGGTCAGCGAATCGCGCTCGCTATAATCCAGCAAGCTCCGGTAATTGCGGTAGACGCCGAGTATGCCCTCGATCACATCCATCGTCTGCGGGGAATAAGGCGTCGCATTGACGATTTGCAGGCAAGTCGTCACCTTGTCGTCGAGCCACACCGGCAGCCACAATACGAATTGGCCGTCGGCATCGGTTTCTTCGGCACTATTGATATGTTCCGCGATGCAGGCGTGCAAGGACGGAAAATGGGAAAGCAGTTCGCCGCCATGATCGGCGCCCAGCGTTTCCTCGGCGACCACCACGCGTCCGTCTTCCACCCAAACGCGCGGACGGACATATTGCTCGTCGCGAAAACGAAAGATTTCAAGCGCCCTCACCTGCAAAGGACGCACCAGGTCGCGCAAGGCGCCGACCACGGATAGCTCCAGCAAATTATGGTCGCGATGGCCGGTCATGCCAACCAGATGTTTAATTAACGGTTGCATCGCATTCAGGCTAGAGATACGGTCGCAAGGGCGTGTCCACCCGAACGGCGTCCAAGTGTGGGGATCACGTGTCGATCCCCAATCGAGACACAAGTGCAAACCGCATCATCAATAATTATCAACGTTGTTTTTGATATGATATCGCGGACGGCTCGATGTAGGGCATCTAAATGTAGTAAAGGCATTCAAGATGCACGCATTTCATGGCAAGAATCGGCGGGAAAACGGGTGCAAGCTTTTGCAAGGCCGAAGATGGTGCGAAATGTGTGACCAAGAGTTGCAGCAACGCCGCGAGCCGATACGAATCGGGACACCGCCGCACGCAGCGGCGACGCAAGTGCAGACCCCAAAATCGAAGGATTGATTCATGAAACATCTGGCCGTATTGTCGTCCGCATTCGTTTTTTGCGGCGTCGCCTTCGGCGCGCCTCCCAGCCGCGCCTCCATCGAAAAATTATTGGCCGATACGGAAGCCGACAAGATGCTCACTTCGATTCAACAGCAAATCGACGGCATGCTGCAAAATACCGTGCAGCAGGCGACGCAAGGCCGGCCGATTTCTCTAGGGCAACAAAAAATTCTCGATGCGTTCAAACAAAAAGCCACCGCAGCAATCAATGCGCAATTGGATTACGACAATCTGAAAACCACCTACATTCAAACTTACAGTGAAAGTTTTACCCAAGAAGAAGTCGATCGACTGATTGCGTTCTACGAAAGCCCCACCGGCAAAATGTTTGTCGCCAAGATGCCGGCTGTGACGCAAAAATCGATGACCTTGATGCAACAACGGATTGGGCCGACGATTTAGCAGTTGCAACAAGCGGCAAAAGACATGAAGGACCAGCTTGACGCGCTAAAAGCGGCCCCGGCAAAATAACATGGCGCGCGGCGGCCAAGCCGACTGTCTCCAACTTTCCGCCGTCTTGCAGATATCGGACGCCGAACCTACGCGCCCGCGCCGCGCTTGAAAATCAGCGGGCTGAACGCCTTGGCCGAGATCGACACCAGGTCGCCGGGCTTGAGTTCAGCCGCTTCGTCGGCGCTGGCAATCACATCGACGATATCCTTGCCCACCAGCAGAGAAAGCACGTAAATCACCTCTTCGCGCCGGATATCGAGCACTTGCGCCTGCAAATTCAATTTGCCGGCGTGCCGCTCGCGGAGAAACACCTGGGCCGGCGTGCCGCTTTGGACGATCTTGCCGCCTTCGATGCGCAGGACGTGCTGGGCCAGTTTGAACACTTCGCCCAGGTCGTGGCTGACCATCAGCGCGGTAAAGCCGAAGCGGCTTTGCAAGCGCGCCAATTCCTCTTGCAGTTGCACGCGCAAATCGATATCCAGCGCCGACAGCGGCTCGTCGAGCAGCAACAGCTTCGGCTTCGGCGCAATCGCGCGCGCCAGTGCCACTCTTTGCTTTTGTCCGCCGGACAAGGTGCCCGGCTTGCGCTGTTGCAATTCCGCCAAGCCGGTAAAGTCCAGCAATTCCTCGAGCCACGCGGCCTGGTGCTTGCCAAGCGCATAGCCGACATTTTGCCGCACCGTCAGATGCGGGAACAGCGCGTAATCCTGAAAAACGAAGCCGATCGAGCGGCGCTGCGGCGTCAGGTTGATCTTTTTTGCGGCATCGAACCAGACCTCGCCGTCGATGCACAGCCTGCCGCTGTCGGGCACGGTCAAGCCGGCCAGCATTCTCAGCAAGGTGGTCTTGCCGGCGCCGGATGGTCCGACCACGGCGACGAAACGGCCTGCTTGCCATTGCGTTTGCAAGTGCAGAAAGAGGCGCGTGGCGCCGCCTTGCAAGGTCTTCTCGACGTCTATTTCGATCAAGCTGCCGCCTTTATCCATCGCCGATTCATCAAAAATACGATCAACAGGATCGCAAAGGAAACCGCAAACAAGACCATTGCATAGAAATTGGCAGCGCCGTAGTGCAGGCTCTCCACTTCGTCGAAGATGGCAATCGACGCCACCCTGGTCACGCCGGGGATGTTCCCGCCTATCATCAAGACCACGCCGAACTCGCCGATCGCATGGGCGAAGCTCAATACGGTGCCGGTCAAGAGCGCCGGCTTCATGTTCGGCAGCAAGACCCGGAACAGCGTGAAAAAATCCGACTTGCCCAGCGTGCGCGAGGCTTCGATCAACGACAGCGGCAGGTTCTCGAAGCCGGACTGCAACGGCTGCACCATGAAGGGCAGGCTGAAGATCACCGAGCCCAGCACCAGGCCGGCGAAGCTGAACGCCAGCCGCACATGCAGCCAATGCTCGACCCATTGCCCGAAAGCGTGTTGCGGGCTGAAGGCCAGCAGCAGGTAAAAACCCAGCACCGACGGCGGCAGCACCAGCGGCATGCTGACCAGCGTTTCCACCAGCGGCTTGACCCGCGTGCGCGTATAGGCGACCCAATACGCCAGCGGAATGCCGAGCAATAACAAAATGGTGGTCGCGCACAGCGCCAGCCGCAAGGTCAGCCACAGCGGCTGCCAATCGAGTTCGCTGCCTGCGGAAAAATCGAGATTCATGCCGAGCCGTCCGCCACGACGGTCATTTCGTTGGCTTTTACCAGCCCTTCGATTTCGTCGCCGAGCGCCAGTTGCAGTGCTTTGCAGGAGCGCGTGGTGATGACCGATGCAATCGAGCGACCGTCGACCTCGAAGACGATCTTGCTCAACACCTGCCCATACTCGATGGCGGTGACGACGCCTTTGAGCCGGTTGCGCAGGCTGATCGCGCCGCTCAAATTCTTGGCCAGGGCCACTTCGGTTTCCTTGAATAGCAGCGCAACTTTCGCTCCGACCTGCCAGCCGGCCACCGCATCGCCGTCGCCCAGCACGGTGGCGGCATACGAGCGCAGGCCGACTTGCACGTCGACCAACGCAACGCTGCCGCAAACCTCTACTGCGGCAATCCGGCCGGGCAGTCTATTCATGGAAGAAGGTAGCCGTAACGCTCTAGAATTGCCCGTGCCTTGTCCGAATACAGGTAGTCGTAGAACGCCTTTGCCAGCTTCGGATTGCTCTCTTGCCCGTGCTTGAGGATCACTGCCCCTTGCGCGATCGGCTCGTACAAGTCCTTCGGGACTTCGACCCATTTGCCCTTGCCCTTCAAATCCGGCGCCAATACCACCGACTTCGCGGTGAAGCCGATATCGGCCACCGACGAATAGATATATTGATTGGTCTGCGCGATGCTCTCGCCGAATACCAGCTTGGGCGCCAGCACTTGATCCAGCTTGACCTTGGCCAGCGCTTTCATCGCTTCGCGGCCATACGGCGCAGTCTGCGGATTGGCCACCGCGATTTTGCTCACCGCCGGCGTGTTCAACGCGCTTTGCCAGGTATGCATGTCCAGGTCTTTCATGCTCCACACGATCAGCGCGCCGTAGGCATACGGCTTCGGCGCGGCGCTGGCGTAACCGTCCTTGAACAATTTTTCCGGAAATTCCATGTCGGCGGAAAGAAACACGTCGTACGGCGCGCCGTTTTCGATCTGGGTCACGAATTTACCGGAAGAATTGATAATAGGCTTGAGATCGTTGCCGCTATCCTTCTTGAACTGCGCCGCCAGATCGTTGAAGACGTATTCGGCATTGGCGGCAACGGCCACGGTCAGCGTATCGGCATGCGCCGGCGCGGCGGCGGCGAGAAATTGCGTTGTCAAAAACAGGGCAGGCAGAAAACGGGACAGGATTTTCATGTTGTGCGCTCGATATCGGCAAGGATTGGGGTCGGTGGACGACGTGCAAGAATTTACGCCGCGATGCAACATAATAGCGCAGGAGGCCGGGCGTGTCATGCACACCTGCTGCCATCACAGGGCGATTGCATGAAGGATGGCTCGTGCAAATGAGTGAACGTCCCCTCCCCTTTGCAGGGGGAGGGTTAGGGCGGCCCGCGTAGGGAGGGGGTAGAGCGGTCGAGATGCATGATGCTGTAATTTGGGCGCTCTACCCCCATCCCAACCTTCCCCCTGCAAAGGGGAAGGAGTGTATGTGCCTGATTTTGAGCTAAATTTGATGCTCCGGCCCTGCTGCTGCCATCAGGAAGCAACGGCAAAATGCTCGGCCAGCGTCTGGTTCAAGCCTTGCTCGACCGCTTGCTCGACTTGCCGCGCCAGCTTGGGGTTTTCGGCGACGCTGAAGACGAACAGCCGGTACACATCGGCAACGCGCAATTGTTGCGGGTTGGCGAGCAAGGTCCAGTTGTCCATGCCCTCGGTGATGCGCTTGCCCCATTGGATGCGGTAGGGGATGTCGCTCTTGATGCGCCCTACCCAGCCGGCTTCCAGCATGGCCTCCAGCAGGTTTTCCGATTCGTCGAAACCGAGCCGGGTGCTGGCGCGAATCACGGCGGCGGAAGTGGCCGCCGAGGCGCCGGTGGTGCGCGCTTCGACCAGCACTTTCAACACGCCCATCGCATCGACGAAGGCGCTGCCGGGCGATGCCACGTGCCACCAGCGCTCGTATTTGATGACCGGGAGCGCCGCCGCGATCACTGCGCAAACCAGGATGATGAGCCAGCACACATAGACCCAGATCAAAAATATCGGAATCGCCGCCAGCGCGCCGTAAATCATCGTATAGCTGGGAAAACGGGTGATGAAGATAGCGAACAGGCGCTTGGCGATTTCAAACGCCACCGCCGCGATGAAGCCGCCCCAGCCGGCGTCGCGCCATTCGACAAAGCGGTTCGGAATGACCATGTAAAGCAGGGTAAACGCAAGCGTGGTCAAGCCGATGGAGACCGCCGTATCCAGAAAAGCGCTGAGAAACGGCAGGTTCATCGTGACCCAGTCGGTCGCTTTGACCAGATGCGAGGTCATCGTGATCGACACGCCGATCAACAGCGGCCCGAGCGAGACGATGGTCCAATAGGCAATCGCGCGCTGCACCAGCGGGCGCTTGGTTTTCACGCGCCAGATATCGTTGAAGGTGCGGTCGATCATCGCCATCGTCGCCGCCGTGGTGAACAACAGCGCCACGGCGCCCACCAGCGACATGCGGCTGGCCTTGGAGGCGAACAGGTTCAAGTAGTCGAGTATCGTGTTCGAGATCGCCTTGGGAATCAGGCTTTGGATGAAATACGCCTCCAGCGAGGTGCGGAAGGTATTGAAGATCGGAAAGGTGGTGAAAATCGCGAACGCAATCGTCAGCACCGGCACCAGCGCCAGCACGGTGTTGAAGGTGAGGCTGCCGGCGACTTGCGGCAGATGCTCCTCTTCCAATCGGCGCAATGCGAAGCGGTAAAGATCGAGCAGGCGCGACCAGCGCAGACCTGGATAAATTGGCTTCTTGTCTGTTTGCATCGGAAATGGTTATGAGATGCCGCACTCGGTGGCATTCTGTCAAAGCAATCTATAATATCAATTATGAACGAATCCAAGCTGACAATCCTGGTTTTATATTATTCCCGCCACGGCGCCACCCATAAAATGGCCGAACATATCGCGCTGGGCGTCGAAAGCGTGGCCGGCTGCGATGCCCGCCTGCGCACCGTGCCCGCCATCTCCACGGTAACCGAGGCGGTGGAAGCCGATATCCCGCAAGAAGGGCCGCCCTACGTCGAATTGCGCGACCTGGCCGAATGCGCCGGCTTGGCGCTGGGGTCGCCGACGCGCTTCGGCAACATGGCCTCGGCGATGAAATATTTCTGGGACGGCACCAGTGCAGAATGGCTGTCCGGCGCCCTGGCCGGCAAGGCCGCCTGCGTGTTTACATCGACCGGCAGCCTGCACGGCGGCCAGGAATCGACGCTGCTGTCGATGATGCTGCCCCTGCTGCATCACGGCATGATCCTGCTCGGCCTGCCCTATACCGAAGCGGCGCTGATGACCACCGCCAGCGGCGGCACGCCGTACGGGGCCAGCCACTGGGCGGGCGTCGATGGCCGGCGGCCAATTACCGACGACAGCCGCAATCTGGCGCAGGCGCTCGGACGGCGGCTGGCGCACACGGCATTGCGTTTGCGGGGCCAGCATGGCAATTGACCGCGCCAAGAGCTTGCATTGGGGCACGGTCGCCAGCCTGCTCGGCCTGATCGCGTTGTCCCTCGCATGGGAATTGACGCTGGCGCCCTTGCGTCCGGGCGGCTCCTGGCTGGCATTGAAGGTCGTGCCGCTGTTGCTGCCGCTGATCGGCATCTTCAAGCGCGACGTCTATACGATGCAATGGGCGTCGATGCTGATCCTGCTGTACTTTGCCGAAGGCATCGTGCGCGCCACCAGCGATAGGGGTTTATCGGCGTCGCTGGCCTGGATCGAGGTAGCGCTGACGCTGTGCTTCTTTTTCTGCATCCTGTCCTACCTGCGGCCCATCAAGCGAGCCGCCAAGAAACTCGCGCAACAAACCATCGAAAAAGCATCGAAATGAATTCATTCCTGGAAGCTTGCCGCGCCGCCATCGGCGCCGCCCACGTCATCACCGCGCCATCCGATATGGCGGCCTATCTGACCGATTGGCGCAAACGCTTCACCGGCAACGCGGCAGCCATCGTCAAACCCGGCTCCACCGAAGAAGTGGCAGCCATCGTGCGCCTGTGCAATACCTATCGCGTGCCGATCGTGCCGCAAGGCGGCAACACCGGCCTGGTGCTGGGCAGCGTGCCGGACGAGTCGGGCCAGGCCATCGTCTTGTCGCTCACCCGCATGCATGGCGTGCGCGCCATCGACAGCGTCAACAATACCATCACCGTGGACGCCGGCTGCATCCTGGAAAACATCCAGAACGCCGCAGCCGAAGCAGCGCGCCTGTTTCCGCTGTCGCTGGCTGCCGAAGGCAGTTGCACCATCGGCGGCAACCTGTCGACCAATGCCGGCGGCACCGCCGTGCTGCGCTACGGCAATACCCGCGAACTCTGCCTGGGCCTGGAAGTCGTGACCCCGCAAGGCGAGATCTGGGACGGCCTGCGCGGCTTGCGCAAGGACAACACCGGCTACGATTTGCGCGACCTCTACATCGGCGCCGAAGGCACGTTAGGCATCATCACCGCAGCGGTGCTGAAACTATTCCCGCAACCGAAGGCCGAATTGACCGCGCTGGCGGCCTTGCCCAGCCCCGATCACGCGTTGCGTTTGCTGACGCTGGCGCAAACCCATTGCGGCGCCAGCCTGACCGGCTTCGAGTTGATGTCCGACTTTTGCCTGCAACTGGTCAACAAGCACTACCCGCAGTTGCGCCAGCCGTTTCAAGAAAGCCATCCGCAATACGTGCTGCTGGAATTGTCCGACAGCGAGTCGGAACAACATGCGACGGCGATGCTGGAAAGCCTGATCGAAGCGGCGCTGGAGCAGGAAATCATCGTCGACGCGGTGCTGGCGGCATCGATTGCGCAATCCAAAGCCCTGTGGCAGATGCGCGAACATATCTCGCTGGCGCAAGCCGACGAAGGCAAGAACGTCAAGCACGACATTTCCATCCCGATTGCCCGCATCGGCGAATTCATTCAGGTCACCGACGTGCTGCTGCAAGACGCCTTCCCCGCCTGCCGCATGGTCACCTTCGGCCACCTGGGCGACGGCAATCTGCATTACAACGTCTCGCCGCCGGAAAATTCGTCGGACATCGCCTTCATCGCGCAACAGGAAGCAGTCAACCGCGTCGTGCATGACAGCGTGCACCGCTTCGGCGGATCGATCTCGGCCGAGCACGGCCTGGGGGCGTTGAAGCGCGACGAAGTGCTGCGTTACAAGAGCGACGTGGAGATGAATTTGATGCGCACCATCAAGCGCGCGCTGGACCCGGCGAATTTGATGAATCCGGGGAAGGTGGTTTAGCACGGTAACATTGCAGGCTGGGATGCCAATCCCAGCTTTCAACGCTCGCTGCTGGGATTGGCATCCAAGATTTTGTAGATCCTATGTATGAAAGCAGGTCGGCAAAACTCGCAAATTAATCCTAAAGTGAAAGTGCCTAAACTTGACTTTGGAGGACATTATGCAACCGACCCGCGATAATCATTTTACGCCAGGAGAAGAGGTTCTGGCAGTG
>JARLJG010000031.1 GCA_031291325.1 Burkholderiaceae bacterium | reverse complement strand
GTATAAAACAGGAACGGTCTCGCTGACGAATGGCAGTCAGACCGTCACCGGCGCCGGGACGGATTTCGTTACCTACGTCAACCAGGGCGGCATGTTTTGCGCGCCGGACGGAAAAATCTACGAGGTCGACACGATCACCAGCGCAACCACGCTGCAACTTGTCGCCGCGTATGCCGGCGCGACTGTGGCCGGCGCAAACTACGCCATTGCACCGACGCAATCGTACATCGTCGCGCTGGCCACGCAAGCGGCGAACTTGCTCAATACCTTCGGCAGCTTCCGCGACGCTTACCTGGCCGGCGATCTGGTCGGCGCTGGCTTGGAGCTAAAAGGCATCCTGACCGATGCAACGAAGTTACCGGCATCGCCAAGTGTCGGGGACGCCTATATGATCGGTCCAAGTATTTATGTCTGGGTCGGCGCTGCATGGGCTTCTCAATCGATCCAGGGGCCGCAGGGGCCGGTAGGCGCGACAGGCGCGCAAGGGCCGCAGGGGCCGGTAGGCGCGACAGGCGCGCAGGGGCCGCAGGGGCTAGTAGGCGCGACAGGTGCGCAAGGTCCGGTAGGCGCAACAGGTGCGCAGGGACCGCAAGGGGCGGTCGGCCCAGCCGGCACCAACGGAACGAATGGCACCAATGGCACCAACGGCAATGCGATCTGGAACGGGACGGTTAATCCGGTAGCCAGCGTCGGGGCTAATGGCGATTTTTATTTGAACACCGCCGCCAATACTATTTGGGGGCCGAAAGCTGCGGGCGCGTGGCCTGGTTCCGGTGTTTTATTGGTTGGCCTCACTGGTTTGACTGGCGCGAACGGCAACACAGTGCTGAACGGCACTTCCAACCCAACATCTGGTATCGGCAACAATGGCGATTTCTACCTCAATACCATAAGCAAAATTATTTGGGGGCCGAAAGCGGCTGGTGCATGGCCAGCTACTGGAACGCCACTGATTGGCCCCGGCTGGAATCAGTGGCAAGGGGCGTGGTCGAGCGCGACCACGTACATCCTCAACGATGTCGTAACAATCGGCGGCTCAAGTTACATTTGCATTTTGGCGAACACGAATAATTCCCCGCCAAATACAACATATTGGAATGTCGTCGCGCAAGCAGGCAGTGGATCCGGCACGGTCGCGTCGGTAGCGGTTGCGACAGCCAACGGCATTAGCGGCTCGGTCGCCACGCCGACCACGACTCCGTCGATCACGCTATCGGTTGCCACGCAGCCGGTTGGCGACAATACGGGCAATGCGGCGACAACTGCGTTTGTTCAAGCGGCGGTCAACGGCACGCAAACAATTTCGGTTGCGGGTAGTGCAAATGTGACTCTCACAGCGGCGCAAGCGGCGGCGCAAATCATGCTGCTGACCGGCGCGATCACCGCCAATATCGCCGTCATCGTGCCGACTGTTGGCAAAACATTCGTCGTCGAAAATAATACGACCGGCGCATTCACCGTAACGGTCAAGACTTCGGCAGGCACAGGTATTGCGGTGACGCAGGGCAAGACGCAGGAATTGATTTGCGATGGCACAAACGTCGTATTAGCGTCGTCTGATTTGGTTGGCGCAGGAATAGCGTCCTTGACGACGAATAGTTTTTCAGGAACGCAAACATTTCTCGCAGGATTTAATTTCACTGGTGGCAGCGTTTCGGTTAGCGGCGGCGCGACCTTTACGACATACTGCACGACGAGCGGAAGTTTTTTCACTCCAAACGTTTCAGCAGCAGGAACAAATTCTGCCGGCGTCGGCATATCGTCAGGCAACGCGACAGGCACGGGCGTATCGAATACCGGGGCAATCGGCCTGATTACCGGGAATTCGACATACGGCATGTCGGGCGCGCTTCAGTTCTTGACCGGCACATCTGCGTCCGGCAGCAATACTGGCGCGATCTCGATAGATGTGGGCGCTGGCGCTACATATTCCTTAGGCGGCACTATAACGATAGGCGGCACCAATAGCCCCACCTTGAATTTCGGAAATTCGTCATCCGTCACCACTGTGACGGGATCGTTTAAGCTCGGCACAAATGCGATTGTTTTGGGTGGAAACCTTACGACTTCGGGCGCTTTTGCAACAACGCTTACTGTCGCGGCAGCGACGAACGTAACCTTGCCGACAAGCGGCACGTTGGCGACAACAGCGAATATCAATGCCGCATTGCCTTCGACGGCGGCGCTGTACAAGGGAACGGGCGGCGCTGGCGCAGCTCAGGCGGCGGCTGCTGGCGTCGATTATGGCTATGCGAATGTGCCAGGAAACTCTCAAAGCGCGAACTACACAACCGTCCTAGCAGACGCGGGAAAATGTATCGAACATCCTGCCTCCGACGCCAATGCGAGAACTTATACAATTGACAGCCACGCGAATGTTGCATGGCCTGACGGTACGTGTATCACTTTTGAAAACTGGACATCGCAGGTAATCAGCATTGCGGTTACTACCGACACTTTAGTATTGGCAGGGGTGGGGACAACGGGAACGCGGAGTCTTGCGCAATATGGCATGGCGACGGCTCGATACACAGCAGCTACGAACAAATGGCTGATATCTGGCACGGGGCTGACGTAATGGGGTGCGCTCAACAGATGATGATAGGTGGAGGTGCGCCAATTGTTTATTCGACGTGGAACCCGGCGGACAAGACGAGCGCGATCACCCTGTCGAACGCAAACCGTACCCTGACGACGACTTCGACTGCTTCGCAAGGGGTCAGAGGCACCCTCGCGCACTCATCGGGGAAATGGTACTTTGAAGTGACCCAAGTAGCTCTAGGTAGTTCTAATAGAATTGGGATAGCGGACTCGACGCATGCCTATACTACGGGGCTTGGCGCCGACTCGTTGAGCGCGGGTTATGCTTCATCGGGTGCCATAGACTACGCCACGTCGGGCAGCGCTGTCGCGGCAACCTACACGGCGGGAGCGGTAATCTCCGTCGCAGTAGATGTGTCGAACAAACTCATCTATTTTGCTCTCAATGGCATATGGCAAAACTCTGCTGTTCCGGCAAGTAGCGAAGGGGGGCTGGGATACGTAACCGCTGCGGCAGTCTATCCAGCATGGGCGGACATTGCTGCGGGCGTAAATTCAGCCACGATCAACGTGGGGGCAACGGCCTTCGCATATACGCCTCCGGCTGGATTTTCGGCCTGGCAATAAGGGAACTCATGATCTACTTAATCATCAACAACGGCGTATACGTCCAGCACGTCAACGATGCCGATGGGAACTTCGCGTGGGATGAAAATAACTTTTGCACTCCGAGCGCACTCACCCCAGCGCAAATGGAGCAGTACGGGGTTGTGCCGTTTGCGCTTACCGTGCAACCGACCTTCAACGCACTTACTCAAACATGCGCCGAAGCGCCGCCAGTCCAGGTTGCGGGAGTATGGACGCAGCAGTGGGCAGTCTCGCCGCTCCCGCTGGCGACCGCGCAAGCCAACCTGCTTGCGCAGCTTGAGCCGCAGCGGATTATCCAGCAGAGCGCAGGATTACCGTACACGTTCCCGGACGGCACGGTTGGCACGATTCAGACGCGCGACCCGAGTATCTACTCGGACATTTTGAACGTGAATAGCTACGCGCTGATGGCAACGGTGGCGGCGGCGCAAGGTGGGACAACGATGACGCCGGGATTCACCGACGCATCGAACGTGACGCACAGCATGACACCCGCGCAAGCTGTGGCGATGGGCGTGGCGGTCAGCACCTTCGTTGGGAGGCTCTACGCGGCGAAGCAAACGATCCGCACCGCGATCAATGCCTTGACCGAGGCAACGATAACCACTTTCGATATAACCAAAGGCTGGACAACTTAAAGGAACTCACAATGACTATTACACAGCGCCTGCGGGCGCTTTTTTTATGCGCGATTGCTGCGTTGATGGCGGCGTGCCATTGCAGCGGTGCGTATGCCGTTGAGATAAAAGTCGATGCTGGTATCTTGAGATACACACCAGCGCCTTGCGGAAATTGGTATCAATGCACAGACAGCACGCCGTACACGTTGCGCCTTACGGCGTTATCTGGATCGGTTGGCGTCTATACCGATCCTTTTGCAAGCGGCTGGCAACTTGGCGGCGGTGTTGGTAACGGCGGCGTGTTTTCCTCTCATGCCACCGTGTGCGATGTAGATGGCCCGTGCCCGGCCTGGTCGCTGTCCTACATGGAGGGCAGCGGCTCCGATCCTTACGTGTTTGTAGATTTGCGGCGCACGCTCGGGAAACTCACCCTTGGTGTGCAGGCGTATGACTCATTCATGAGTTACGACAACACGAACTACAACTGGCACAACGTGAACAATCAGAGCCAGCCGGCAGTCGTTTCGCGCACGGAACATGCCGTTAAGGGCACCTTCGGAATTGGCCTATCCGCATCGTATGCATTGGGAAATGGATTTTCTGTCATCGGGAAATTGATTCCGACCGCTGCAAACAATTCGCAGTTCGATCCAGTGTCTAGACAGCAAACCTGGTATCGCCCGGTGGCGTCTAGTGCGATAGGTTACTCGCCGTTCGTCGGCATCGAATACACGTACTGAGATTCACGCAACAGCAGTTTTATCAACGACGCCTGACGGCGTTTTTTTTCGCCTGGAGATTCGATGCAAGCGCATGAAGACACGGAGGTCATCGATGGGTGACCAGCTCGAAGAAGTGAAGGACATGACGGATGAACAGTTCCGTGAATTCGTTGTGAAGTTTCAAGGATTCGTCATCGACCGACTGATTGCCGGCGAGCGGCAGTTCCTGGTGCAGCAACAAGCGATTGCCGAGAACACAAATCTGACGCGCGAAGGCAATGCGTCGATCAAGCAGATCGTCGAAGTGTTCGCGGTGACGCAAAAAGGCGCTCACGTCCTATCTGTATTGGGACAGTGGGCAAATCGCATCGCCCGCTGGTTGCAACCGATCTTGATGGTTGTCGGCGCGGTGTGGGCAATCGTACACGGCCATGCGCCGAGAGGAGAAGAGTAGTGCTACCAAATGATTTTATTGCGGCGATAGAACCGGCTGCGCATGCGGCGATGCTGGCAACGAATATACCGGCATCGTTCACCATCGCGCAAGCCGCTGTCGAAAGCGCGTGGGGGAAAAGTCAGCAATGCCTGCAAGACTTCAACTATTTCGGCATCAAGGCAGACGCGAGCTGGCACGGCGAAACACAGATGTGGCCGACACGCGAAGTGCTGCACAACATCGCCGAAATCGAAACCTGCCCATTCCGCAAGTATCCGAATCTGACAGCCGGTCTGGAAGACCATGCCGCGTTCTTGACCGGGAATCCGCGCTATGCGGCCGCATTTGAACACAAGGGCGATTCCTGCGCCTTTGCTAAAGCCGTAGCCGAAGCTGGCTACGCGACAGATCCGCATTACGCGGAGATCATGTGCTCGATCATCGACAAGCACAACCTCAAGCAGTACGACGTACAAACCAACTGAAAGGCAACATCATGACTCGCACCGTTATCGTTACCGTACCAACTCAAAACGACCCAACGTATCAATCCGCCACGGCATTCGGCGGCCTAGTTGTTACCCTCGTCAATTCGGCCCCTGGCGCAGCGGCGATTCCGCCGCAAACCATTCCGCCGCAAACAGCGGGTGCGCCATACGCCGCGACATTCCTCGGCGTGGTGGCCGGCACCTACACCGCCAGCGCACAGATGATCGACGTGAATAGCGTTGCGGTTGGCGCTCCTATTTTTTCGGCGCCTACCGCAATCGCCGATCTGCCGACCGCGTCGTTCGACGTGCCGGTTTCGATCAGCATCGGGGCGCAGTAATGCAAAGGGCGCGCAAATGGGCCTCCCAGTGGCGCGCCTGGTGGCGTCACTGTCGGGGGTTGCATTCTTACGATGTGCCAACGGCTTTTCACATTCACGTTCCAAAGTGAATCAATCATGACCTTTAAAAACTATGTTGCATATGCATTTCTTATCCTGATCTACGCAGCATTTGCGTGGTCGGGAAAAGCGCCAGTCGACGGTTTGATTGCGATTATTACCGGCGCGCTGGCTGCGCTTGGCGCACACCAAGCCAATGCGTCGTCCGCAAAACGCGCAACCGATGCCGCCAACGTCGCCAACCCAGTGCCGCCGCCGAAAGCGGTGACGGCCACTACGACCGTTTCAAGCGAGTAGGGGCGGTCAGTAACCCTTTTTACCTTTTCCTAAGACAACTAAGGATTTATATGAAACGTATCAAATTCATCACAGTAGTGTTCGCAGCGGTCGCGTTATCGGCATGTGTGTCTGGCTGCGCGGAAATTGCGTCGACCGTATCTGCCGCAACCACGGCGGGTTCCGCAAATGAAAAGGTGGCGGCAAAGAACCTTGTTGCTGCGGACACCTTGAAAGCACAAACCGCCGCCGACACCTTTTGCACAATGACGGTCGCAACGCTGTTCTCCAATCCGCAATGGGTGAAGTCGGTGCAAACTCTGTGTTGGACGGGTGGCCAAACAAGCACCTCCGATGCGGCTGGCCTCATCCCCGGCGCCGGTCCGGTTTCCGCAACGCCGCCGGCTGCAAAATGACGACGACGATCACCGCTGTGCAGGCGGTCGATCTCTGCCAAGCGATATACGCGCCGATCACGCCTGGCGTGTTTTCCAAGACCTGGGCGTTCGGCGGCATCAACGTCGGCTATGCCCTGGTCGACGGCTGCGCGGCCTTCACGTTCGCCGGGTCGGAGTGCCAGGAAGATTGGGTGCGCGATTTCAAAGCGGTGCCTTACCAGCATCCGCAGCTGGGGACGCTGCACCAGGGCTTTTGGGACGGCATGGACGGCGTTCTGGATGAGTTGCGCCCCTATTTCGCTGACGGCGTGCCGGTATCGATTCAGGGGCATTCGTTGGGCTGTTCACATGCGGCGATATTCGCCGGCTTGTGCGCGGTCAACGGGCTGCGCGTCGATCTGCTTTGCCTGTTTGCGCCGCCACGGATGTCATATAAAAAGCTGCGCGACATCCTGGAAGCGCATGTCGGCAAAATCCTGGCGTTCCGCAACGGCTTCGATCCAGTGCCGGAAGTGCCGTTGTCGATCCCGATCTTTGAACCGTGGGTGTCGATTGCGGACTTGATTACCCTGACCGAGTATCCGGCCAGCCGGTTCGACGTGTTCGGGTATCACGCAATCGGGCTGT
This sequence comes from Burkholderiaceae bacterium, assembly GCA_031291325.1. Taxonomy (GTDB): domain Bacteria; phylum Pseudomonadota; class Gammaproteobacteria; order Burkholderiales; family Burkholderiaceae_D; genus PKWO01. The sequence goes on along the minus strand of JARLJG010000031.1, from coordinate 18,368 downwards.
ACCAGGAAGGGATACGGAAGACGTATCCGGCCATCGCAAGCGCTGTGCAGACGTATGCACAGCAGGTTTAGGTATTTAAAGGCAACGCCTGGGGCTGCGCAAGCAGCTTCACAGGCAACCTTTCCGGTGTAATCGCCCTGTGCAGGTTCTTTGCCCCTATTTGCGTATAGCGGGCAAGCATCTTCCAATCTCGATGCCCTGACACAAGGGCGACTTCCTCGATGCCATATTTTTGCTCGAACAGCCGAGACACGCCCTCATGCCGAAAATCGTGGAAGTGCAGGTCAGCAATATCCAACGCCTGACAAGCTCGGGGAAAGATCGAGCTGGGGGTGCTATCGTTGATCGGGAAGATGCGCTCGTCCGTTTTTGGCTGTGCCAGGATGATGTCGTATGCAAGGCCCAGCAGCGGCACTTCGGTGTCGTTGCCTTCCTTTTCCGTTGGATGCTTGCGGTCACGGATTATGATTGTGCGGTCGACGTGATTTATATCGCACCAGCGTATGCGAGCGATCTCGCTGATGCGCATCGCTGTTTCAATGGCAAAAAGGATAATGTCGACCATCGGCACTTTTTGCCGTTTTTTCTTGGCGTAGTACGCGCAAAGCCTTTTTATTTCGTCGTCGGTCGGGCGTCGGGTACGCTCGTTGGATCGGGTCGAAAGGCCGAGGTACGGCATACTTTCCCTTGCCCTGGCAATCGCATCCATATTCACTTCTATTCCCCACAACTGGCGGGCAGCGCCGAATACGGCTCCCAGGTAGGTGAGATCGATCGCTATCGTCACGCCGCCGGCAGTCGCTGACCGATCCTTGACGTGCTGGGTCAACCGTTCGCCGGTAATCTGCGAGAGTGTCAGATTGCCAAGCGAAACTTTTAGCATGGCCAGCACGCTTTTCTTGTTCTTGCCGAAGCCCTTGGCACCCCCTACGTCTCGCGTATAATCATCGATCAAGTTGGCGAGGGTAATCTTGGAAAGAGTGCGGCCATCTTTGAAGTCGTTCGCATCAATCTGGCTCTCGATCTTGCGCGCCCACTCGGTGGCAAGGGTCTTGGTCGGGAAGGATTTGCTGATAGACTTGTGGCCCTTGCGCCGTATTTGCGCAAACCATTTATCGCCACGTTTTTGAAAGGTCGCCATAGTTGATGTAATTTTGATGCACTGAGCGCGTAAAATAGCATAAAAACGCATCAAAAGACATCAAATTTACATCAAGCTACGGCGGCAAAAAACATCAGAAATGCCTAACAAATCAACAGCTTACAGCGGTAGGCGCGTCTCCGTCGCGCCGATGATGGATTGGACCGACCGCCATTGCCGCATGTTTCATCGGCAAATCACCCGCCACACCTGGTTCTATACCGAAATGGTGACCACCGGCGCGCTGTTGCACGGCGACGTGCCGCGCCACCTCGACTACAATGCGGAAGAGCATCCGGTTGCCTTGCAATTGGGCGGCAGCGAGCCGGACGACTTGGCCAAGAGCGCGAAACTGGGCGAGCAGTGGGGCTACGACGAAATTAACCTCAATTGCGGCTGCCCGTCCGAGCGCGTGCAAAAGGGCGCGTTCGGCGCCTGTCTGATGGCCGAGCCGCAACTGGTGGCCGATTGCGTCAAGGCGATGCGCGATGCGGTCGGCATCGACGTGACGGTCAAGCACCGGATCGGCATCGATACGATCGACAGTTATGAATTTGTGCGCGATTTCGTCGGCACGGTGGCCGAGGCCGGCTGCCAGACTTTCATCGTGCATGCGCGCAATGCGATCCTGAAAGGCCTGAGTCCGAAGGAGAATCGCGAAATTCCGCCGCTGCGCTATGAATCCGCATATCGCCTCAAGCACGATTTCCCGCATCTGGAAATCATCGTCAACGGCGGCATCAAGACCGAAGCCGAGATCGATCTGCACTTGCAGCATGTGGATGGCGTGATGCTGGGGCGCGAGGCGTATCACAACCCCTACCTGATGGCGACGTTCGATGCGCGTTATTACGGCGATCAGGCAAGCCCGAAGTCGCGCGCCGAAGTGGTGCAGGCGATGCTGCCGTATATCCGCGCGCAACTGGCCTTGCACGGCAACGGCGCCGGCGGCGGCTTGAGATTGAACAGCATCACCCGTCACATGCTAGGCCTGATGACCGGGTTGCCCGGCGCGCGCCGCTTTCGTCAAGCGCTGTCGGACCCGAAGAAGCTGGCCGCCGGCGATCCGGCCTTGTTGCAGGAAGCGGTGGCACGAATGATGCAAGGCTGACGGATGGCAAGCGGAAAAAGCGAGCAGAATAATTTCGCCAATTCCGACGAATATGCCATTTTTTAAATAGTGCCCTTGCGGCACTCACGCAATCAACCCCCCGCTTTGCCGGGCGATACATACTTTATTGACTCATCTTATGAATATCGTTAAAAAATTATTTCTGATTGCCGCATTGGTCGGTGCAGTGGGTTTCGCACAGGCCCGCACCCCGTTGGTGTTGATGACCGATTTCGGCCAGGCTGACGGCGCCGTTTCTGCGATGCGCGGCGTGGCATTTGGCGTCGATCCGCAATTGAATATTTCGGATTTGACCCATCAAATCCCGACCTACGATATATGGATCGCGGGCTATCGTTTATACCAGACCGTCGACTACTGGCCTGAAGGCAGCGTCTTCGTCACGGTGGTCGATCCGGGCGTGGGAACCGAACGCAAGTCGGTTGTGCTTAAAACCAGGAACGGTCGTTATTTCGTCGGCCCGAACAACGGCATCTACACCTTGATTGCCGAGCGCGACGGCATCGCCGAAATGCGCGAAATCGACGAAAAGGTCAACCGCCTGCCCGGTTCGGCGGACAGCTATACCTTCCATGGCCGCGACGTCTATGCTTATACAGGGGCACGTCTGGCGGCGGGGGTGATTACGTTTGAACAGGTCGGCCCGGTGCTAGATCCCGCCAGCCTGGTCAAAATCGATTATCAAAAAGCCGATCAATCCGGCAATGCATTGCTGGGCAATATTCCTGTGCTGGATGTGAATTTTGGCAATGTCTGGACCAATATTCCCAAATCCTTGCTGGATCGCTTGGCGATCAAGGCCGGCGACAACCTGAAGGTAAGCATCTATAACAAGGATAAGAAGATCACTACCCTGGTGGTTCCGTTTGAAAATTCCTTTGGCGATGTCAAGTTTGGCAAGCCGCTGGCGTATGTCAACAGCCTGTTGAATTTTTCGCTAGCGCTCAATCAGGCAGATTTCGCCAAGAAGTATCACGTCCAGTCAGGCGCCGATTGGCACGTTGAAATTGAAAAAACGGGTTCTTCGAAAAAATGATTGCAGGGCAGTAGCGCTACCAGACCAGCGGCGGCGCGGAAGGACTCGGTCAGGTCGGGGAAGTTTGCCGTACCAGTAAGCGGCAGTGACTCCACCATCCATGAGGAAGTCGCTGCCGGTGACAAACGCGCCGTCTGCTCCCATCGGCAGGGCACCGACCTTGCCTGCCTCGTTTATCTCGATTGGGCGTCGGCGCCCGCCGGATATTGTTCGTCGCTCACTTTTTCAATCTGTTCGGGCGGTGTCGATTAATACGCTTGCAGCGTCGGCCTGAAGACGATTTCGTTGATGTCCACGTCTTCCGGCTGACTGATGGCGAACGCGACCGCACGCGCGAACGAATCCGCAGGAATAGCCACCTCCGCATACAGCTTGTTGATGCGCTCGGCAGTTGCCGGATCGGTCACCGAATTGGGAAGTTCGGTGGCGACCGCGCCCGGCGAAATGACGGTCGTGCGAATGTTGTAGGGCTTCACTTCCTGGCGCAACCCTTCGGAAAGCGCGCGCACCGCATGCTTGGTTGCCGAATACACCGCGCCGCCAGGGCCGACCTTGTGGCCGGCCACGGAAGAGACATTGATGATATGCCCGAACTTCTGCGCCTTCATATACGGCAGCGCCGCCGCAATGCCATACAGCACTCCCTTGATATTGACGTCGATCATGCGGTCCCAGTCTTCGATCCTGAGACTCTCGAGCAGCGACTGCGGCATCAGCCCGGCGTTGTTGATGATGATGTCGATCTGGCCAAAGCTCTGCACTGCGGTATCGACCAGATTTTTGACTTGACCGCATTGCGCGACATCGGTCTCGACGGCAATGGCTTTGCCCTTGCCGCCCAGCTCTTCTGCCAGCGCCTGGATGCGCGCCATGCGTCTGGCGCCCAATACGACCAAAGCGCCCTGCGCAGAAAGCAGGCGCGCGACCGCTGCGCCCAACCCGCTGCTGGCGCCGGTGACGACCACGACTTTTCCTTCAATATTGCTGCTCATATCGGCCTCGATTAAAAAGTTATTCATGTTTAACACCGGCTTACGCCGACACTGCGCCGCACTTCCAGCGTCGGCGAGAGTGCCAGCTTCACGATCAGGTCGGACAGGCTGTTCAACGATACATCGTGTCCTTTGAATGGCATCCCTTTCTGCGTGAGTTGGTAATCAATTGCTGCATCGTGCGTGAACCAGCCCGGTCGCAGGATCGTGTAGTCCAGATCGGACGCTTCGATTTCGGCGACAGAATCGCGGTACGGGTCGAGCACGCTGCGATAGCGTTCGCCCGGCACTTCGCCATAAATTCCCATCGAGCTGATGAAGATCAACCGCGTCAGTCCGGTCGCATGCATCGAGTCGATGATGATCTGCGCCTGTTGCTTCATCGCACCGCTGAGATTTGCATAGACCGCATCCTGGCCTTCCATCGCCGCTTCCAGCGTGCTTCTGTCGGTCACATCGCCTTCGACGATGGTCACGCGCGACGGATCGGGATTGCGCAGCCGATTGGCACGCCGCAAGTACAAGGTCAGTTGGACGCCGGCATGCTCGAGAAAGAAGCGCGTCGTATTGCGCGCAAGTTGTCCGTTCGCGCCGAGGATGAGGACCTTGGTCATGTCGCACTCGCGTTGTTGGTCAACGCCGGCGCACCTTCGTTGACGACGCGCAGCGCGTTGAGCGTGCGCGGATAGCCGATGAACGGCAGCAATTGGGTGACGGTTGCAATCAGCACCAGCCTGTCGTTGCCGACAGCGAGATTGCCCGCCACGTGTCCTGCCAACTGCGGCTCGCAGCCGCCAAGCGCGGCCAGCATCGCGAAGGTCAGCAGTTCGCGGGTCTTCAAATCGAGGCCGGTGCGCGTGTAGTAGTCGCCGAAGCAATTCGCCGACAGGTAGCGCTGGATATGCAACTGATCCTGGGGCGATGCCGCATACATGGCGTCGATGCGATCTCCGAAGATGGCCTTTTGCGCTGCGATTCCTTGTTCGAAGCGGGTCTCGGGAGTGGTGGTTGACTGCGCCGGCAGCGGCAGTGCAATCCCGCGTGCCTGCAAGACCTCGTTGGTGACATGCAGGAAGTCGAACACACGGGCCATGCCGACATAGGGCACCGACTGGTACAGCACCTCCTTGGCTTCGATCGGCGTGACGCCGACGTTCAATGCGCCGCCCAGCATCACGCGATACTCGCTGACCGCGCCACTGGCGATGATGGCGGCCAACTGCAGCATCAGGCGCAGCCGCGCGTCCATCGGCACGTCTTGCATGACTTCGCCAAATGCCCAGTTGTCGAAAACCTCCACCAGTTCTGGATCGGTTACCTTGAGCGTCGACTTGTGATTCGGGAAAAGCTCGTCGTGGTGGCGCTGGGCCTGTGCATTGATGGTCATGGTGTATGTGTTCCTCGAAAGAATTGCATTGGTCGCTCAACGCCCGGCGCGCGCAGCCAGGTGCGCCGGATAGCGATCGCCCTCCACCGTGATTTGGGATAGCGCATCCTGGATCTGCGCCAAATCTGCGGCACCCAATTCGATGCTGGCGGCGCTGAGGTTTTCCTGCAGCCGGTGCAGCTTGGTGGTGCCGGGAATCGGCACGATCCACGGTTTTTGCGCGAGTAGCCAGGCGATGGCGATCTGCGCGGGGGTGGCGTTTTTGCCGGCGGCGATGGCCGCGAGCCGATCGACCAGCGCCTGGTTGGCCTTGCGTGCTGCTGGAGAAAAGCGCGGCACGATGTTGCGGAAGTCGTCTTTGGTGAACGACGTGTTCTCATCGATCTTGCCGGTCAGGAAGCCCTTGCCCAAGGGGCTGAAAGGGATGAAGCCGATGCCCAGTTCCTCCAGCGTCGGCAAGATCTCTTTCTCCGGTTCGCGCCACCACAATGAATATTCGCTTTGCAGCGCGGTAACCGGCTGCACCGCATGCGCGCGGCGAATCGACTGCACGCCCGCTTCGGACAAGCCGAAATGTTTCACCTTGCCTTCGGCGATAAGATCCTTGACCGCTCCGGCCACATCTTCCATCGGCACGTTGGGATCGACCCGATGTTGGTAAAACAGGTCGATGCGGTCAGTCTTGAGGCGCTTGAGCGACGCTTCGGCCACCGCGCGTATGCGCTCCGGGCGGCTATCCTGACCCTTCGTGGAATCGCCATCCTTGAAGCCGAACTTGGTGGCAATGACGACTTTATCGCGAAACGGCGCCAAGGCTTCGCCGACGATTTCTTCATTGATCGCGCCGTAGGCTTCCGCTGTGTCGAACAAGGTCACGCCGAGATCGACGGCTTTGCGGATCAAGGCAATCGCTTCATTTTTATCGGTAGCCGGGCCGTAGCCAAAGCTTAATCCCATGCAACCAAAACCGATCGCCGAAACGGTCAGGTCGCTGTTTCCAAGTGTGCGTTGCTGCATGTCAATCTCCTGGTGTTTAGTGAAAGCAAGCGACGTTGTTTGACCGCGGTGCAGCGGTAAAAGTCCCTTAGCCATGACCACAATATAGTAGACGTGGAAATAATTGATAAGAGGTTATAATCGGCATGGGCTTATGAATTGGATTCATGAATGGCGCGCGAGAATTTTAACGACCTGCAGGCTTTCCTCTTGGTTGCAAAAGAGGGAAACTTCACGAGAGCGGCGGCGCAACTGGGGATCTCGCAGTCGGCCCTGAGTCACACGATCCGTGGGTTGGAGACGCGCCTGGGCGTCCGTTTGTTGACCCGCACCACGCGCAGCGTTTCGCCGACGCCAGCCGGTGAGCGGCTCATGCTCAGCCTCGGCCCGCGCTTCGAGGAAATTGAGGCCGAGCTGGCAGCCCTGAGCGAGTTGCGGGACAAACCGTCCGGCACCATCCGCATCACGACAGCCGAACATGCGGCCAGCTTCGTGCTATGGCCCAAGCTGGCCAAATTCGCCGAAAGCTATCCCGACATCGCCATCGAAATCAACACCGACTACCGACTGACCGACATCGTCGCGCAACGCTACGACGCCGGCGTGCGCCTCGGCGACCAGGTCGAGAAGGACATGATTGCCGTGCGCATCGCGCCGGATCTGCGCATGGCGGTGGTGGCGTCGCCTTCGTATTTTGCGAAATGCCCGCCGCCGGTGACGCCGCACGATCTGGCCGGCCATCGCTGCATCAATTTGCGCTTGCCAACCTACGGCGGGCTGAATATCTGGGAGTTTGAAAAAGACGGGCATGTCTTGAAGGCCAGGGTCGAAGGACAATGGACCTTCAACAGCAGCCCGCCGATGCTGCGCGCGGCCCTGGCCGGCTTCGGCCTTGCCTACCTGCCCGAGGATATGGCGACCGCACATATCGCGGAAGGTCGCCTGCAGCCGGTGTTGCAGGACTGGTGGATGAGCTACCCCGGCTACCATCTGTATTACACGAGTCGGCGCCAGTCTTCGCCCGCCTTTGCCTTGGTGGTCGAGGCATTGCGGCTGCGCTAGGAGCGTAATCTGCAGGCGGGTCGGCGTTGCGCCGCCGCCTCTTTGATCCGATTCGATGGGTCTCCCCCGTAAGCCGAAAAAACGGGTGACGCCAGCCAGCAGCCGGCTCACCCGTCGGCCTCAGGCAGCCGCCGCGAGTTGCCGCGCGATCATCTCGGCCAGTGGCGTGGTTGGCCGGCCAATTAGCTTGCTCAACTGGTGGCTGTCATCGAACAATCCGCCCTTCGAGGCGCCGACATCCGATTCGGCCAGCAGTGTTGCCACGAAATCCGGCAAACCGGCGCCGAGCAGCGCAGCCTTGTACTCGGCTTCCGGCAGGTTCTGGTAAACCACGGCTTTGCCCGATTGCTTGGCGATGGCCTGCGCCAACTCGGTCAGCGTGTAGGAGTCGTCGCCCGCCAGTTCGTAGACCTGACCGGCCTGGTTGTCCAACGTCAGCACCGCCGCCGCAGCCTCGGCATAATCGGCGCGCGACGCCGAAGCGATGCGCCCTTCGCCTGCGCTGCCCAGCAGCGCGCCGTATTGCAGCACGGTCGGAAGTGCAGCCAGGTAGTTTTCCGTATACCAACTGTTGCGCAGAAATACCGCTGGCAGGCCGGAGGCACGGATAAGGCTTTCCGTTTCCTTGTGCTCGGCGGCCAGCGGCAATGGCGACGTATCGGCGCGCAGGATGCTGGTGTAAGCCAGCAAGCCGACACCGGCAGTCTTGGCGGCATCGATGACGGCGCGGTGTTGCTGCACACGGCGGCCTACTTCGCTGGAAGAAATCAACAGCAGCTTGTCCGCTCCCTTGAAGGCTGCGACCAGGCTGGCTGGCTGCTCGTAATCGGCCTGACGAACCTGGACGCCGCGCGCGGCGAGGTCGGCCACGCGCGCCGGATTGCGCACGGCGGCAATGATTTCGCCCGCAGGCAACTTCTTCAGCAGGGCTTCGATGACAAGTCGGCCAAGCTGGCCCGATGCGCCGGTAACAACGATCATGATGAAACTCCTTTATTTCGGTTGGGGGAGTTGGCATAATAATGCCTTAGCTAACTTTTCGTAAGTACGCACAAAAAGGTAAGTATAAATGAGCAACGAAATTCAAAGTCCCGGTTTGGCCGAACTGATGCAGCGCGGCCAATTATTTGCCGAAAAATGCCCGTCCCGTGAAGTGCTCAAGCACATCACCAGCCGCTGGGGCGTGCTGCTGCTGGTCGCCTTGCTCAGTGGAACGCACCGCTTCAGCGACTTGCGCCGCAAGGTCGGCGGCATTAGCGAAAAGATGTTGGCGCAGACCTTGCAACTGCTTGAAGGCGACGGCTTCGTCGAGCGCATCGCCTATCCGGTCGTGCCGCCGCACGTGGAATACCGGCTGACGCCGCTGGGAGAGGAAATCGGCTGCAAAGTGGAAGTTCTGGCCGATTGGATCGAAGTCAGAATGCCGGAGATCACCGCAGCGCAACGGAAAAATGCAATGCGGAATTGACTTTCAAGCGCGCCGCAATCTGCGCTTGGGTGGGAACCTTGCCGTCTTATTCGCCTGCAAGCCTTATGCACCGGCATAGAAAAAAACAGCTTTGGGCGCACACCGCCTTTCCGCTCACGACGCTGCACTATTCGGTGAGGATAGGCCATCGGAACGGAAGACGTCGGTAATCCACTGCACAAACACCCGCACGCGCGATGACAGCTGCCGGCTCTGCGGATACAGTACCGAGACCGGCATCGGTGGTGGCGGAAAATTTGCCAGCACAACTTTCAAGCGACCCTCCTTGATCTCATTCTGGACGCGGTAGCACGGCACCTGCACCAGCCCCAATCCCGCCAATGCCGATCCGGTGTAAAGATCGGCCCCCGTCACAGACACGGTGGCCTTGAGTTGTACCGCTACTGACTGGCCGTCAACCATAAACTCCAACGCCACCGCTTTGCCCGTCGCGCTGGAAATGTAGTTGACCGCGCGATGCGCCGATAATGCATCCAGATCGATCGGCTCGCCATACCTGGCCAGATAAGCCGGGCTGGCGCAGGTGACCTGCGGCATCGACGCGATGTGTCTGCCCACCATTGAAGAGTCCTGCAGGATGCCGGCCCGTAACACACAGTCCACGCCTTCGCGCACCAGGTCCACCAGCCGGTCGTCCTCGCCGATCTGCAATTCGATGCCGGGATATTGCGCGACGAAATCCGCGAGCGCGGGCACGACAAAATGCTTGGCCAGCGTCCCTTGCAAGTTCACGCGCAGCAAGCCCTTGGGCGCGGTGTTTCTGAAGGAGCCTTCAGCCTCTTCCACATCGGCAAGCAGCCGCACGCAGCGGCGATAATAAGCGTCGCCATCGTGCGTGAGCCGAACCGTGCGCGTGGTGCGTTCCAACAGTCGTGCGCCCAGCCGCTCCTCCAGCCGCTTCATCAGGTTGGTTACGGTGGCACGCGGAATCTGCAGATCCTCGGCTGCGTGGGTAAAACTGCTGCGCTCGGCGATGCGTACAAAAACCTGCATTTCCTGAAAGCGATCCATGGGCGAGGGCATTCGACTTATTATTAATGTAAATGGAATTATATTGCCAATTTACTGCTAATTATCTTTTCAAATAAATAAATCATAATTCGTTTCAGTTTCACCCACTCAATCAACAAAGGAAACGAATCATGAACATAATCAAAAACAGCCGGGTTGCCATCGTCACCGGCGCATCGCGTGGCATCGGCGCAGCGATCACCGGCCGCCTGGCCAATGACGGTTTCGCCGTTGCCGTCAACTACGCCGCCAGCTCGAAGGAGGCCGACGCCATCGTCGCTCGATTGCAGGCGCAGGGCGCCAAGGCAATTGCAGTCAAGGCAGATGTTTCCAAGGCGGACGAGGTGCGCCGCATGTATGAAACCACGGAGCGTGACCTCGGCAAGGTGGATGTATTGGTCAACAACGCCGGTGTGCTCAAAACCGTAGCGCTCGCCGAAACCAGTGACGCGCTGTACGACCAAACCTTCGATATCAACGTGCGCGGCACCTTCAACACGCTGCGCGAAGCGGCCAAACGGCTCAACGACGGCGGGCGGATCATCAATTTATCCAGCACGACATTGGCATTGAACATGCCCGGCTACGCGGTATACAACGCGACCAAAGCGGCCATTGAATCCTTCACCAAAGTATTCGCCAAGGAACTGCGCGGTCGCAACATCACGGTCAACGCGGTGGCGCCCGGCCCGATTGCCACGTCTTTGTTTCTCGATGGTAAGACGGAAGAGCAGATACAAACGTTCGCCAAGATGCCTCCGCTGCAACGCCTGGGGCAGCCGGATGACATCGCCTCGGTTGTGGCTTTCCTGGCCGGCCCGGATTCGGGCTGGGTAAACGGCCAAATCCTGCGGGCCAATGGTGGCGTGGCCTGAGTCTTGGACTCTCAAACTCAAGGGAGCACCATCATGAAATCCATCATTTTGGCTAACCGCGCACTTTTGGACGCTTTTCTGCGCGACCAGGTGCGTGTCGTCCGGCTTGGCGATTACCGTGCCATCGCTTTCAGGGCTGCTTGAGCCAAGAAACCCGAGCGAGTCAAATGCATCGTCTTGGCGTGCTCGTCGATGTCATGCAACAGATTTTCCGGCAACGAGTTATTGAGCCGCACCGTCCTTTTCAATGCTGGAATGTCTGCGACTTCAACAAAACCCCACAGCCAATTGGCATATTATGGCGGCACGGGAAGCCGACGCAAACATTTTCCCGGCTTGGCTTTGCGCCATTTTTCTCGCATCGATGGCGTAAAGGTGAATTACACCATTTGGTCCGGCCTGTGGATCGTGTGCCGGTTCCCCAACCCCGCCCAGCTTCGCCACCCTCATTTGGAGATGAGGGCGGTTAATCGCACACAAAGAGGCCCGACCTAGCCAAGCGCGCCACGGCGGCGTTGACCATAAAAACCTACACAGCGCCTACACGACGACCAGAAAACAAAAAGCCCAACTCGAAAGTCGGGCTAAGTGCTTGATTTTACTGGGGTGACCGATGGGGCTCGAACCCACGACAACCGGAATCACAATCCGGGACTCTACCAACTGAGCTACGGCCACCACTGCATGCGCCCACCGGCAATTACCGGAAGACAGCTGAGCATTATACAAAGAATTGCTGCCTGTGGCAAACCAAAGGAGAGCTTCGATCGATTTATACTGGAAATCGATGCCGATTCATCGGCAATTGCCTACGCGATGTGGTGTTGCAAGTCGATTTGCATGACGTTGGGTTGTATTTTTAGTAATTTCGCAAATGCATCCGCTAACGCCGACTCCTTCCCGGTGGTAAAACTTTCCAGTGTGCCGACGTGGCCGGGTTGGCGCTCCAACTTGTGCTGAATCAGCAGTCTTTGCAATTGGCGCGCGACTGCTTCGCCGGTATCGACGATCTTGACCGGGCGCTCGGTGGCCGCTCGTATGCTGGCTTCGATCAACGCTTGCACGAACGGATAGTGGGTGCAGCCCAGCACCAGCGTGTCGGCGCCTTGCTCGATGAGCGGGGCGACGTAGCGCGCGATCATGGCGGCGGTCTCGGGCGTATCCAGCGCGCCTTTGTCGACCTGATCCGCCAGCCCGATGCAGGCTTGCGGCAGGAAGCGCACGCCGGTGGCGGCGCTGATTTGCGCGCGCAACTGCTCGAATTTCTGGCTGCTCAAGGTGCGCGCCGTCGCCAACACCCCGACGATGCCCGATTGCGTCAGCGCTGCCGCCGGCTTCAAGCCCGGTTCGACGCCGACCAACGGCAAGTCCGGGTGGATTTCGCGCAGGCCCTTGATCGCTGCGGCGGTCGCGGTATTGCAGGCCAGCACCAGGGCCTTGGCGCCGCGCGCCAGCAAAAACTCGGCGATGGCGATGGTGCGGGCGACGATCACTGCCTCCGGCTTGCCGCCGTAAGGCGCAAAACCGGAATCGGCGACGTACAGCAAATCCTCATGCGGCAAGGCGCTGCGGATGTGGCGCAAGACGGAAAGCCCGCCGGTGCCGGAGTCGAACACGCCGATGGGCGCCGATAGCGGAGTAGGTGCGTGCAAGATGTGCGATCGAATGTGCGTTTGCGAAAAGCGCGCCGACCATCGTCAGGACAGTCGGCGCCACAGCGTAACAACGACAACCACGGTTTGCTTATAGCGCCGCGATAGGAATCAGATTGCCCGCCGCGATCTTGTCGTGCCACTCATGCGGCCCGGCATTGTGCACCGAGACGCCGTTGGCATCGACCGCGACCGTCACCGGCATGTCCTTGACGTCGAATTCGTAAATCGCTTCCATGCCCAGATCGGCAAAGCCGACCACCTTGGCGCTCTTGATTGCCTTCGACACCAGGTAAGCTGCGCCGCCGACTGCCATCAAGTATGCCGACTTGTGCTGCTTGATCGCCTCGATCGCCACCGGGCCGCGCTCAGCCTTGCCGATCATCGCAATCAAGCCGGTCTTTTCCAGCATCATGTCGGTGAAACCGTCCATGCGTGTCGCCGTAGTCGGGCCGGCTGGGCCGACCGCTTCGTCGCGCACCGGGTCGACCGGGCCGACGTAATAAATTACGCGGTTGGTGAAATCGACCGGCAGTTTTTCGCCCTTGGCCAGCATGTCTTGAATCCGCTTGTGCGCGGCATCGCGTCCGGTCAGCATCTTGCCGTTCAACAGCAGGGTCTGGCCCGGCGCCCACGATGCGACTTCTGCGCGGGTCAAGGTGTCGAGGTTGACGCTCTTCGATTTTTCATTGTCCGGCGTCCATTGCACGTTCGGCCATTCGGTCAGCGACGGCGGTTCCATGAAGGCAGGGCCGGAGCCGTCCAGCACGAAGTGGCCGTGGCGGGTCGCCGCGCAATTCGGGATCATCGCCACCGGCTTGGAAGCCGCATGGGTCGGATACATCATGATCTACACGTCCAGCACCGTGGTCAAGCCGCCCAGGCCTTGCGCGCCGATGCCCAACTGGTTGACCTTTTGGAACAATTCGATGCGCAGTTCCTCGGTCTTGTTTTGCGGGCCGCGCTTCAACAAGTCGTACATGTCGATGTCGTCCATCAACACTTCCTTGGCCATCAACATCGCCTTTTCGGCGGTGCCGCCGATGCCGATGCCCAGCATCCCCGGCGGACACCAGCCGGCGCCCATGTGCGGCACGGTCTTCAAGACCCAATCGACCAGCGAATCGGACGGGTTCAGCATCACGAACTTGGTCTTGTTTTCCGAACCGCCGCCCTTGGCCGCCACCTTCACGTCGACCGTATTGCCCGGCACCACTTCCATGTGGATCACTGCCGGCGTGTTGTCCTTGGTGTTCTTGCGCTCGAATTGCGGATCGGCCACGATCGATGCGCGCAGCTTGTTGTCGACGTTGTTGTAACCGCGCCGCACGCCTTCGTTGACGGCGTCGGCAATCGACCCCTTGAAGCCTTCAAAGCGCACATCCATGCCGATCTTCATGAAGACGTTGACGATCCCCGTATCCTGGCATATCGGCCGCTTGCCTTCCGCGCACATGCGCGAATTAGTCAGGATTTGCGCAATCGCATCCTTGGCCGCCGGACTTTGCTCGATTTCGTAAGCGCGCGCCAAATGCTGGATATAATCGACCGGATGGTAATAGCTGATGTATTGCAAGGCAGCGGCAACGGATTCGATCAAGTCGTCTTGTTTGATGATGGTCATGGTGGTGTCGTCGGTTTAAAGTAGAGGAAAATCGAAAAGCATGAGGGCAACGCGGCAGCGGGACGACGCGAAATCAATCCGCGCCGGGGAAGGCGGCAGTCGCCGGGAATCGATGCAAGTGAGGCTCATTGGATGTGGATGCGCGGTGCGTCGTATCCCTGTATTTTACACGGGCGCGCGCCTTGGCGTCCGCAAACCCGCACGCAACGCGACCGACAGCGATGCAACTGGGCGTTGAAACATGCTTTGCAGCAATGGAAGGCGCAGACAAAGAGCGCCTTGAAAAAAATTCGCGGCAAGCCGCGACCGAATGCTTCAACTTGTGTAAGACTGAAGTAAGCGTAAGCGCTTAACCTTGAGCGCAATTCACATCTACATGCAGGAGACAATCATGTCCGCAATCGAAACGCTGAAGCAAGAAGACCGCATCTTTGAACCGTCGCCGGAGTTTGTCAAAAACGCCAATGTTGCCGGGATGGAAGCCTACCACGCCCTCTGCGCCGAAGCCGAGCGCGATTACGAAGGCTTCTGGGCCAGGCTGGCGCGCGAACACATCAGCTGGCACCAGCCGTTCACCAAGACCCTGGACGAATCCAATGCGCCATTCTACAAATGGTTCGACGACGGCTTGCTCAACGTCTCCTACAATTGCCTCGACCGCAACCTGGAAAACGGCAATGCCGACAAGACCGCCATCATCTTCGAGGCGGACGACGGCCAAGTCACCAAGCTCACCTATCAAGACCTGTACCATCGGGTCTGCAAATTCGCCAACGGCTTGAAATCGCTCGGCATCCAAAAGGGCGACCGCGTCATCGTCTACATGCCGATGTCGATCGAAGGCGTGGTTGCGATGCAAGCCTGCGCCCGCATCGGCGCCACGCACTCGGTGGTGTTTGGCGGCTTCTCCGCCAAATCGCTGCAGGAACGCATCATCGATGCCGGCGCAGTCGCCGTCATCACCGCCGACCAGCAAGTGCGCGGCGGCAAGCACCTGCCGTTGAAAGCCATCGTCGACGAAGCGCTCGCGCTCGGCGGCTGCGAAGCCATCCGCAATGTCATCGTCTATCGCCGCACCGGCAACGCCATCGCCTTCGAGGCTGGCCGCGACCTCTGGCTGCACGAGCTGGTGGAAAACCAGGAAGCCACCTGCGAACCGGAATGGGTCAGCGCCGAACATCCGCTCTTCATCCTCTACACCTCCGGCTCCACCGGCACGCCGAAGGGCGTGCAACATTCGTCCGGCGGCTACCTGCTGTGGGCCGCGCTGACCATGAAGTGGACCTTCGACATCAAGCCGACCGATGTCTTCTGGTGCACCGCCGACATCGGCTGGGTCACCGGCCACAGCTACATCGCCTACGGCCCGCTGGCAGTCGGCGCGACTGAAATCGTGTTCGAAGGCATCCCCACTTACCCGAACGCAGGGCGCTTCTGGGAAGCCATCCAGAAGCACAAAGCCACCATTTTCTACACCGCGCCGACGGCGATCCGCTCGCTGATCAAAGCCGCCGATGCCGACGACAACATCCATCCGAGCAAATACGACCTCTCCAGCCTGCGCCTGCTCGGCACGGTCGGCGAGCCGATCAACCCGGAAGCCTGGATGTGGTACTACAAAAACATCGGCCGCGAAAAATGCCCGATCGTCGACACCTTCTGGCAGACCGAAACCGGCGGCCACATGATCTCGCCGCTGCCCGGCGCAACGCCGATGGTGCCCGGCTCCTGCACGCTGCCACTGCCCGGCATCACCGCCGCCATCGTCGATGAAACCGGACACGACCTGCCCAACGGCCAAGGCGGCATCCTGGTCGTCAAGCGCCCGTGGCCCTCGATGATCCGCACCATCTGGGGCGACCCGGCGCGCTTCAAGAAGAGCTACTACCCGGAAGAACTGGGCGGCACCACCTACCTGGCAGGCGACGGCGCGATCCGCAATGAAAAAACCGGCTACTTCACCATCACCGGCCGCATCGACGACGTGTTGAACGTCTCCGGCCACCGCATGGGCACGATGGAAATCGAATCCGCGCTGGTCGCCAACCCGATCGTCGCCGAAGCCGCCGTAGTCGGCAAACCGGACGAAACCACCGGCGAATCGATCTGCGCATTCGTGGTCCTCAAACGCAGCCGCCCGACCGGCGACGAAGCCAAGCAAATCGCCAAGGAGTTGCGCGACTGGGTCGCCAAGGAAATCGGCCCCATCGCCAAACCGAAGGAAATCCGCTTCGGCGACAACCTGCCCAAGACCCGCTCCGGCAAAATCATGCGCCGCCTGCTGCGCGTGCTAGCCAAAGGCGAAGAAATCACGCAAGACGTCTCCACACTGGAAAACCCGGCGATTCTGGAACAGTTGAAGCAAGCGCTGTAATAACCCACTCCCACGGTAAACTCCCCTCGCCCGCGAGCGGGAGAGGGGCGGGGGGAGAGGGCGTGCGCAAGACAGAATGCGCCGCAAATTCCGCCATAGCAGGCAAAACCTTGCTTTTCAATCATGAAAAGCAACAAAAAATTGCACCGACGCAGGATTTTTAAAGCACCCCAACAATATTTTCCCTAACCAATTCATCAAGAATTGGCGATTCAGGGCAATTCCTTGTTATAATCTGCGGCTTCGTCAAATCATCGACGACAGCAAAATGCAGGAGAGATGGATGAGCGGTTTAAGTCGCACGCCTGGAAAGCGTGTTTAGGTTAATAACCTAACGGGGGTTCGAATCCCCCTCTCTCCGCCAAGAATACAAAAGCCCCGTCAGGGGCTTTTTTGTTCTTGCGTCACAATACATCTTAGACGCGTCCTGCGATATCCCGCAACTTTTCCCGAGCGGCTTGCATAACGTCGGAATGATCGACGCTTTGCCCAGAAGCGAATTCGGCATCCGCTTTCAGGTTTTCGCTAACATCTTCCTCGCAAGCGGCGAAGCCATCGCGTAGCACGTAGCGCAACATCGCTTGCGGCGTACGGCCAGCCCGCGTCGCTAAACGTTCCAATCGCTTTTGATCGGTCTTGGAAAGTGTTGCCTGATGCTCGTTCGCTGAAACTAGCGTAGCGTCCATGATGGTGCCTTAGATTGAAATGCGATTGTCGCCAAATTTACCGGGAAAACCGCGTGGTGGCAAATGAAGTCTGGAATAATGTTATCGGACGCATGTAGACGACGCGATTCAGGAAGTAACTGCGCTTGTAAGTCACAATGGAATCGGGAATGATGAACTTGGTAGGGGATATATAAGGAAATCGAACACGGCCCATTTTACCGCTAGCGCGGGAGTATCATGTATCGCGTGCAAATATTCTTGGCGTAGTAAATCAAGCTCAATAAGCTGTAGTGAGCAATTTTCGGTAAGTGCGGTTCACAGTTTGGCGGATAACGGATCGCGCATAGCGTGCGAACATGGCCGTGGTAAATCACAGGGGGATTTAAAATATGCGTATTTCAAAAATTCGCATTACAAACTACAAATGCTTTCTCGATACAGGCGAGATTGATCTCGTAGCGGGATTTAATTTTGTAGTAGGTCGAAACGATGCTGGAAAGAGCGCGTTACTCGAATCACTGAGTCTTTTAATTCCCGACAAGCCACATAGAAGTTTAGTAACGGCACCAGCAACAGACGATCAGCCCCACGTTGTTTCGAAAGTTGACGCAAGTCATGAATTGTCGTCAGTGGAAATTCTTTCTGCATTATCGAAGCTCCCAATTATTTATGTGCCGATGAATAGTTTTGTCGACAACGAAAAAAATTTGGAAAATTTCAATTACGAGATGCAAAAAGATGGTTGTTTAAAGTCTCAGTGGTCTTCCGGAAAAATTGATCGCGGATGGCGGGGGTGTGCGGAATTTTGTGTAAACGGGGTTTCGTTTAAGCTAGTGTCATCCGTTCTTCAAACTGAATTGTGAAGCGGTTTAGCGCACCTTTCCAGTCCCGCAGCGGCATCGTCCATTTCTTGCTGATGTTGTTGAGTG
>JARLJG010000030.1 GCA_031291325.1 Burkholderiaceae bacterium | reverse complement strand
TTTGGCAAAAACCTCGTCGTTCCCGCGAAGGCGGGAACCCATAGGGAATTCGCTCGTGCCACCTCACTACGGATTCCCGCGTTCGCGGGAATGACGAGGGGTTGTGCAAACGCTTTTACCCACAAAATACTCAGATGAACCCAAAGAAAAAATGCCCCGATCAAATCGGGGCATTTTGCATCCTGCAAATTCAGCAAAGCAATGCGCACGCCGCTTGCGGCATGCGCTGGCTTGATTACGCCGACTTCTTGGCGCGGCCGGAAGTCTTTTCAGCTGCTTGCACGAACTGGTTGGTTGCGGTGTTCAAGTTCGTTTCGAGCGCGTCGACCGCTTGCTTGGTGGTCTTGGTCAATTGTTCGTAGCCGGCGTTGGCGTTGCCGATTGCCGACTTGATGAAGGCGACTGCGCTTTCCGAGCCGGCTGGCGCGTTCTTCGTGACTTCGTCGACCAGGGCCACGACCTTGCGGCTGTTTTCGGCGATTTGCGCTTCCGCAGCCTTGGTGAACTCAGCTTGGGCAGCCGAAGCGATCGAAGCCAGATGACGGCCGTAGGACAAGGCCTTTTCTGCGTTCGGTTGAGCCTGCGACGTGGTCAACGAGAAAAATTCTTGCGGATCTTTAGCGGCCAGCAATTGCTTGGCAGCAGCAGTCGATTCTTCCAACGAAGCCTTGACCACGTTCAGGTTCAAGTCGACGATCTTTTCAATACTTTCAAATGTCTTGTTGGTCAATTCGGTCAGCAATGCGATCTGCGCTTCGAAATTGGATTTGGTGGCATTGGAAAACTGTTCTGGGATGGAAAACATTGAATTTCTCCTAATAGTATGAGTATGAAATCGGGCCGGGCGGCGTGGGTGCTGTTTGTGCGCTGCAACAACGGCTATTTTAGGGCCAATTTCGTGCATGTCAATACCCTTTTAGTGCAATGCATCAAATACGCATTAATTTAATCTGACATTCTTTCTGGCAGGCATTGGAATTGGCTGGAAACGGTCTCCCGCACGTTTCCGAGCGTAAATTTCAACTTTACCCGCTCGTGATAAACTGCAAACAATGAGGCAATAATTTCCAGGAATTATTGCTGGAGATAGCGCAAGCTGTCTTTTGGTCCGCTCGCAATCCTTGAATGCGCAAAAGCTTGCCGCGCGCGGCGCGGCCCTTTTTTGCTTGCGGAAGAACCAAATGAATAAAGTGTCGCTCATGCAATCAACTGCAGAATCTATTGTCCGTCCCGTCGCGCCACAGCAAAATCCGTGGATCGCAACGATGCCGTGGTTTTTCGTCCTGATCTGGAGCACCGGCTTCATCGTCGCCAAGTTCGGCTTGCCCTACGCGCCGCCGCTGACCTTTCTGCTGTTGCGGTTTGCCGGCGTGATCTGCATCCTGGGTCCGTTGGCGTGGGCGATGAAGGCGCCGTGGCCGGCCGGCCGGATTCGCCATATTGCGTTGGCCGGGGTGTTGTTGCAAGCCGGGTACCTGGGCGGCGTGTGGTGTGCGATCAAGCTCGGCATGCCGGCCGGGATTTCGGCATTGATTGTCGGCATGCAGCCGATTCTCACCGCCTTTGCCGCGCCCTTGATAGGCGAATCCTTGCGCCCGCGTCAATGGCTTGGTTTGTTGATCGGTCTGTGCGGCGTCGCGCTGGTGGTGTCGAACAAGATGCATTTGAACGGCCTGTCGCCGGCTAGTCTCGCGCTATGCCTGTTGGCGTTGATCTCGATTACTGCCGGAACCCTGTACCAAAAGCGCTATTGCGCGCATTTCGATTTGCGCACCGGAACCCTGATCCAGTTCGTCGCATCGACGGTGGTGGTCTTGCCGCTCGCGGTCGCTTTTGAGCAACTCGATCCGACGCTGTCGCAAGTGAGCTGGAACCCGCGCTTCATCTTTGCGCTGTCGTGGTCGGTTCTGGCATTATCGATCGGTGCGATATTCCTGTTGTTCGCGTTGATTCGCAAGAGTGCGGCGACCAAAGTGACCAGCTTGCTATACCTGACGCCGCCGACGACAGCGGTAATGGCCTGGCTGGCCTTCGGCGAGACGCTCGGCATCGGCGGAATAATTGGTATGATGGCGGCGGTGACGGGTGTCGTATTTGTGGTGAGACGATAATGAAAAAACAAGCATGAAGATACAAGCGAAACGGCGGGGCGATTTCCCTCACTTTGAAGGCATCGATACGCGCTGGATGGATAACGACGTCTATGGACATGTGAATAACGTCGTCTATTACAGTTGGTTCGACACGGCGGTCAACCGCTTCCTGGCGACCAATGGCGCGCTCGATATCTTGCACGGCGCGGTGATCGGATTGGTGATCGAGACGCAGTGCAATTATTTTTCGCCGGTAGCGTTCCCGGATCGGATCTGCGTCGGCGTCGGCGTGGCCAAGCTGGGTAATTCCAGCGTGCGCTATGATGTCGGCATTTTCCAGAACGACGCGGAAATTGCGTCGGCGCAGGGGCACTTTGTGCATGTCTACGTGGACCGCGAGACGCGTAAACCCACCGCGCTGCCGGTCGAGATGCGCAATCTATTGAACAGCATACAAATTCATCCGAAATAATTCAGAAATGATACAGACTACCGAACAGCAAATCGTCGACGCCGCCATTACTTCCCGCCGTTCCGTGCGCGCTTACCTGCCGCAGCCGGTTGCGCGCGAAGATATCGAGGCGATTCTCGAAGTCGCGTCGCGCGCGCCGTCCGGCACCAATACCCAGCCGTGGAAAGTGTATGTGCTGACCGGGCAGGTGAAGGAAAAGCTCTCGCGGACGATCCTCGACATCTTCAACGATCCGGCACGCGCGGCCCAACATACCGAGGAATACAATTACTACCCGCTCAAGTGGGTGTCGCCGTATGTCGACCGGCGTCGCAAGATCGGCTTCGGTTTGTATGCGCTGCTAGGCCTGGCGCGCGACGACAAAGCCGGCATGCAGGCGCAGCATGCGCGCAATTACGCCTTTTTCGGCGCTCCGGTCGGCCTCATTTTTACCATCGACCGCGTCATGGAGCGGGGTTCCTGGCTGGACTACGGCACTTTCCTGCAAAACGTCATGCTGGCTGCGCGCGGCCGCCAACTGGATACCTGCCCGCAGGCGGCATTTACGCAATTCCACCAGGTGATCCGCGAGGTGCTGCAGCTTCCCGAGAACGAGCAAGTCGTGTGCGGGATGGCGCTCGGCTACGCCGACCACAGCAAGATCGAAAACTCCCTGGTTAGCGAGCGCGAACCGGTAGCTGCATTTGCCAAATTTCTTGAATGAGCATTTTCAGTGACGCCAATGGTTGTCGGGATTTTTGATTTCAAAATATAATATTGCCAGTATGAAAATATATGCTGAAGGAATTGTTTAATTCATTGCGCTAACTATCTAATTTGCTTGCGGATTTTTAAAAATTTGCTACACTGAAAGATATTCATCGTCCGTAAAAGTTAGGGAGTCGCAGATGCTTAAATCCGCGCTGTGCTTGGTTATTTCTCTTCTGTCCGTTCAATTCGGCATTGCGCAAGCAGTTGCCGCAAGTGACTCGGCTACAGACGACGCGCAGCCCAGGCACGCTCGTGGTCATAAACACCATGCCAGGCAGCAGGCGCCCGCCGCCCACGAAAAAGCGACCAGGCACGTCAGCTATGCGCATGGACATCGGCATGTGGCGGTGCAGCGGGTCGCTTATGCGGTGCCGGAAGTGGCCAGTTTCGGCGATCGGGAGGGCTTGAATCGGACCCGCGACGCGCTCGACTTGAAGTCCAGCGTTGCGCTGGTGCTCGATCAAGCCACTTCGCAAGTGTTGTTGGACAAGAATTCCGATGTTGCGTTGCCGATTGCGTCCATTACCAAGCTGATGACCACGCTGGTGGTGGTGGAAGCCAAGCAGGATATGAATGAAATCCTGGAGATCACCAACGAAGATGTCGACCGCGAAAAGAACAGCTCGTCGCGGCTGCGACCGGGGACGCGCATGTCGCGCGGCGACATGCTGCATATCGCGCTGATGAGTTCGGAAAATCGCGCGGCCTCCGCATTGGGGCGCAATTATCCGGGCGGCTTGGCGGCGGCGGTGGCCGCGATGAATGCCAAGGCCAAGGCGCTCGGCATGAACGATACCCGCTATGTCGAACCGACCGGCCTGTCCAGTCAAAATGTCGCCAGCGCGCGCGATTTGGCGAAGCTGGTGGCGGCCGTGCAGCACGAGCCGTTGTTATGCCAATATTCGACCGACTCCCGTTACATGGTCGACGCCGGCGGGCGCGAACTGCAATTCGCCAATACCAATCACCTGGTCTCGAATCCGACATGGGAAATCTTGCTGCAAAAGACCGGCTATATCACCGAAGCCGGCCACTGCATGGTAATGCGGGCCATGATAGAAGGGCGCGCGGTCATCATGGTGTTCCTCGATTCCAAGGGCAAGTATTCGCGTCTGGGAGATGCCGGACGCATCCGCAAGTGGCTCGAAGAGGTCAAATCGACGACGGTGTCGCGCCTGGGCACAGTCCAGCCTAACGCGCTGTAGCACCTGCCGGCGCATGCCGGTGCGATACCTTGCAAACTCAGGCGAACCCAGGTTCGCCTTTTTTATGCGTTATTGCGCCGGCACGTAACCCAGCACTTCGGAAATCCGGTTGGCAGTGCCGACCAAGTCTTCCAGCCATTCTTCCTGCAGGCGGTCTGCCGGCGCCGAAATCGACAGCCCGGCAATCAGTTTCCCCGAGTCGTCGCGGATTCCGGCAGCCATGCAACGCACGCCGAGTTCAAGTTCCTCGTTGTCGCGCGCATAGCCGCGCGCGCGCACCAGGCTGAGTTCGCGCTCCAGCTTGGCCAGATCGGTAATCGAATTCTTGTTGTGGCCGGATAAGCCGGTGCGCGTCGCATACGAGCGCACCGCCTTCGGATCGTCCACCGACAGGAAAAGCTTGCCGGTTGAAGTCAGATGCAGCGGCGCGCGTCCGCCGATGGCGCGCACCACCTGCATGCCGGAGCGCTCCGAGAAGGAGCGATCGATATACACGATTTCGTCGCCTTGCCGCACCGACAGGTTGATCGTCTGGTTGGTTCGACGATGCAGCAAGCGCATCGAATCCAACGCCGCTTCGCGCACGTTGAGCCGGCTCTTGACTATATTGCCCAATTCCAGCAAGCGCATGCCGAGGCGATAGGTTCCCGGTTCGGCGCGGTCGACAAAGCGTTTCAACACCATGTCGTTGAGGATGCGATGGGCGGTCGATGGGTGCAAGCCGGTGGCAGTCGACAATTCCTTCAAACTTGCCGGGTCAGGATGCAGGGCCAGCGCATCCAGCAGTGAAATCATGCGTTCGATCACTTGGATCGAGGTTTTATCGGATTCAAGCGGAGCTTCAGTTTTCATATGGCGGTTGGTGCAATGCAATATACTACTTATACCATAATGTGAAAAAGAAAGTCAAAATGCGCTGCGAATATTCTTGGCCGAGACGACTCGGCGGACTGCATTGCCCTTGACTTCGTATGGCAGCGCACATATTGTCGCCGCTGTCGTCGCGCAGGTGCTGGTAAAATCTCTCTGCGCCCGGCCCTGGGCGCAATTTGCGCGCCAAAGTGCTTGAGTTTGTCTCCTGCATGCAATCGGAGCGCGACAAATAAACGCCAGATCATGTCGCTGAAATATTTCGCGAGCAAAATATGGCGGGGCGATAGTCAATTGGAATCATATGGATAAGATCAACGAACCAACCAACGAACCAATCAGTGAATTCAAGAGCAAAAGCGGCCTCAAGCGCATTTTTTCTGCTTTTTATTATTCCATCGAAGGATTCAGGGCCGCCTGGCGCATGGAGCACGCGTTCCGCCAGGAATTGGTGTTGGTGGTATGCGCGACGGTGATTGCTTTGTTGCTGCCGGTCACGCCGCTTCAAAAATTGATGCTGATCGGCGTGTTTATCCTGGTGCTGATCGTCGAATTGATCAATTCGGCGGTGGAAGCGGTGGTAGACCGCGTGTCGCTGGAACGCAATCCCTTGTCCAAGAATGCCAAGGATTTCGGCAGTGCAGCCGTGTTCCTGACGCTCGGACTGGCCGCCGCAACCTGGGCCGTGGTGTTGATTCCAGTGTTCTTCCGCTAAGCCGAGCGGATTGCCTGCTGGCATGCGAGCGGGGCGGCAATCGCTTCATAGCTGAAAACCTCATAACGAGTTGCGAAAGCATTCGTTCTTTTTCGATAGCAATCGCCGTACGCTAATCAGCTCTCGAAATAGCCGCCGAAATTGTCTGGCCAATAGAAATCGAAATGCAAATCTGCAACTTATCGGAACAGCGCGTCTTGATCGTTCCCGGCTTGTACGGCAGCGAGGCGGCGCACTGGCAATCGCGCTGGCAGCGTTTGTATCCCTCGTTTGAACGGGTCGACCAGGACGATCCCGCCACCCCCGACCTGGAGGTGTGGACCGAGCGTTTCCTGCAAGTATTACGGCGCTCGACAAGGCCGACCTTCGTCGCGGCGCACAGTTTCGGCGCGCTGACGACCATCAATGCCGCCGCGCAAGGTGCACCCAATCTGGTTGGCGCGCTGTTGGTGGCGCCTGCCGACCCCGACAAATTCGGACTGACGGAGGTTCTGCGCGTGCGCTCGCTGGCCGCGCCTTCGTTGGTGGTCGGCAGCTTGAGCGACCCCTGGATGACGAGCGAACGGGCGCGCATGTGGGCCGGTATTTGGGGCGCAGATTTTCTCTCGGCCGGTGATTTGGGGCATATCAATGCGGAGTCCGGCATCGGCGACTGGCCGTTAGGCCTGTCTTTATTGGGAAAAATGGTCGCCGAAGCACAATCGATATTCCAGAATCATATAAGAACATAACTAATGATTCGTTCTTAGTATAACGATTTGATGTAATTATTACTCCTTGTTATTCGTATTGATAATAAGGGCACCTCTAAAAATTGCCAAAAGTGCCCAATCTCGAGCCTGCGGTGCTCGATGTACCTACGTACATGTCCGCTCCTCGACTCGACCTTGGACACTTTTGGCGATTTTTAGAGGCGCCCACAAGGATAAAGATGAACTTTCAGCAATTACGCTCGATTCGCGAAGCAGCGCGGCGTGGATACAATCTGACCGAGGTGGCGAATGTCTTGTTTACCTCGCAACCAGGCGTCAGCCGCCAGATACGCGAATTGGAAGAGGAGTTGGGCGTCGAAATTTTCGAGCGCAACGGCAAACGCCTGACTGGCTTGACCAGCCCCGGCAAGGGTATCTTGCCGATCATCGATCGCTTGCTGCTGGAGGCGGAAAATCTGAAGCAGGCCAGCGAGGAATTCTCCGGCGAAACCAAGGGCACCTTGACGGTCGCCACCACGCACACGCAGGCGCGTTACGTGTTGCCGGAAGTCGTGCAATCCTTTCGTAGCGCCTTCCCCGAGGTGCGCGTTGCCCTGCAACAAAGTTCGCCCGAACATATCGCCGAATGGGTGTTATCCGGCAAGGCCGACATCGGGATTGCCACCGAGGGCATGAGCCGCTTCGACGACTTGATTTCGTTTCCCTGCTATCGCTGGAATCACATGGTGGTGGTGCCGGACGGCCACCCGTTGCTGCAAGTTAAAATGATCGGCCTGGAACATTTGGCCGCTTATCCGCTCATTACCTACGATGTCGGTTTTACCGGGCGCAGCCATATCGACGAAGCGTTCGACAACGCCGGCTTGACCACCGATATCGTGCTGACAGCAATGGATTCGGACGTTATCCAGAAGTATGTATCGCTCGGCCTTGGTGTCGGCATCGTCGCCGCGATGGCGGTCGAACACGGGCGCGAAAAGGGCTTGCGCGCGATCGATGCAACCCATTTGTTTGCGGAAAACGTCACGCGCCTGGCGGTGCGGCGCGGCGCCTATCTGCGTTCGTACATCCACGATTTCATCTTGCGCTTCGCCCCCGACCTGCGGCTGGCCGACATCGAGGCGGCCACCAGCGCGCAGGTTTAAGGCGTCAACGGTTTCCTGGCGGCTTGCTTGGCCTTGATTTCATTGCTTACCTTGGCAATCGCAGTCAGGCGATTGGCAGTGACCGGGTGTAGTGCGGTGTAGGAATCGGCAACGCCGGGCGGATTTGCCGATGCCAGGCGCGACCAGAATGCGCTGGCGCCTTCCACCGCAAAGCCGGCGCGCGCAGCCATGTACAGGCCCAGCTTGTCGGCGGCGATATCGAACTCCGGCGTCGATGCTTTAAGCGGCGCGTGTTGGTCGTTGTCGGGATGGATGCGGGCCAGGTTGTCGATTTTCGCGGCAATGCTGGCGCCGGTGCGCTGCTTTTTCACATGGCCCAAGACGTTGTGCGCCATTTCGGTGGCCAGCACAAAAGCCAGTTCGTCGTCCGATTTGGCGGCGCTCAGCATGCCCCGCGTGACCATGACCTGAACGCCGTCGGCATAGGCGGCGACCTGCTCGGTATTGCCCAGCACCACGAGGAACGCGCAGGCGCGCGTCAATGGCACCTTGAGCGCCATGTCGGCGCCGCCGCGATTGAGCGTCAGGTTGATCGACATATGTTCGCCGATCGCGGGCGCCAGGATGAGGTGGGCTTGATGTTCCGCATTCGGGCCTTGCGGCAGGGGCGTGTCGTTGACGGCCACCAGTTTGTCGCCGCTCCGTACGCCGGCAGTGGCGGCGCCGCTGCCGGTCATGACGCTGGTGACTTGCAATTGTTCATCCAGCCCCAAAACCTTTTGCGCGCTATTGGCATATTCGCTCGAATACGAATACTTGTTCTTGGCCATGAAGCCAAGCTGGTTGCGGGTATTGCTGCGACATAGTGCCGGGTTGCTGACCAGGATAGGCGCCGCGACCCGGTACAGGCGGTCTTGCAGGACGACCATATCGCGCAAAGCCGCTTCCCGGTTCAACTGGCTGGTATCGAGCGGCGCTGGAACCGGCGTCGGCGGCGCAACGGGCGCCGCTAGCGGCGTTTCTCGGACCGGCGGTGTTTCGCAGGCAGATAAAAGCAGAGCCAGCGGCAATGCGACGGCCAGTACGGTGCTGCACAGCCGTAAGCGGCGCGGCGTTCCAAAAGAATAGAACATAAGTTTCTCCCTGCCTGTCGACTAATGTTTGCCGGTGCTGCCGAAGCCGTCGGCGCCGCGTTCGCTGGCGTCGAAATCGTCGACGATATTGAATCCCACCTGCAACACCGGCACGATCACCAGTTGCGCCAGGCGTTCCATCGGATTCAGGGTAAATTCGGTTTGACCCCGGTTCCAGGTCGAAACCATCAGTTGGCCTTGGTAGTCAGAGTCGATAAGTCCGACCAGGTTCCCCAGCACGATGCCGTGCTTGTGCCCCAGGCCGCTGCGTGGCAGGATCAGCGCAGCGTAAGCGGGATCGCCGATATGGATCGCCAGTCCGGTCGGGATCAGATGGGTTTCGCCCGGCTTGAGCGTCAGCGGCGCGTCCAGGCAAGCGCGCAGATCGAGGCCGGCGCTGCCGGCGGTTGCGTAGGCCGGCAATTGGTCCTTCATGCGCGGGTCGAGGATTTTTACGTCGATATTTTTCATGAATGAATCAGTCGGAAAAGTGTTTCTGGATTGCGAAATCGGTCAACCGCAGAATTGCGGTTTCAAACGGCCAGGGCTGGCGACGACAGCTGCGCCGATCGACATGACGCCGACATGACGCAGCAGCGGCTTAACCCAGGTTCAATGCATGCGGCGGGATATTTCGGCAATCAATTGCCGCGCCAGTTTTTGCTTGTCGGCCAAAGGCAGGTGCGTGTGGCCGTTGTCGTCGAACAACATCAATTCGTTTTGGTCTTTCCCAAAGGTGCGATGACCGATATTGCCGACCAATAGCGGCACGCCTTTTCTCTTGCGCTTGGCTTCGCCGTTGCGCAGCAGTTGCTCCGATTCGGCGGCGAAACCGACGCAATAGGGTTTGTTGGGCAAGGCGGCGACATCGGCCAGGATGTCCTGGTTCAACTCGAACTGCAGTTGCGGCGCGTTGCCGTGCTCGTCCTTTTTCCACTTTTGTTCGCTGACGTTGGCGACACGCCAATCGGCCACCGCCGCCACCGCAATAAACACGTCCTGGCCGCTGACGTGCGACATCACCACGTCATACATTTGCTCGGCGGTTTGCACGTTGATGCGCTGCACGCCGTGCGGCGTGGGCAAAGCGGTCGGGCCGGAAACCAGCAGCACGTCGGCGCCGGCTTCGCGCGCGGCGCGCGCAATCGCATAGCCCATCTTGCCGGACGACAGGTTGGTGATGCCGCGCACCGGGTCGATCGGCTCGAAGGTCGGCCCGGCGGTAATCAGCACGCGCTTGCCGGCCATGATCTTCGGCTGGAAGGCGGCGACGATTTCTTCCTGGATGCGCACAGGCTCCAGCATGCGTCCCATGCCGGTTTCGCCGCAAGCCTGTTCGCCGGCTTCCGGGCCGAGAATGCCGATGCGGTCTTCCTTCAATTGCCGCACATTGCGTTGCGTGGCCGGGTTTTGCCACATTTCGACATTCATGGCCGGCGCCACCATCATCGGCAGCGCTTCCGGGCGCGCCAGGCACAAGGTCGACAGCAGGTCGTCGCATTGGCCGTGCGCCAGCTTGGCGATGAAATCGGCGGAGCAGGGGGCGATCAGCAGCGCGTCGATGTCGCGCGTCAAGTCGATATGCGGCATGTTGTTGTCGATGCGCGCGTCCCATTGGTCGGTAAAGACCGGCTTGCCGGTCAGCGCCTGCATAGTGACCGGCGTAATGAATTGCTGCGCCGCTTGCGTCATCACCACTTGCACCGAGGCGCCGGACTTGCTCAGCCCGCGCGCCAGTTCGGCCGCTTTGTAACAGGCGATGCCGCCGGTCAAACCCAAAACGATTCTTTTGCCAGCCAGTTCCATCATTGCTCCTGAAATGCTAACACGCGCTAGTGTATCAGTTCAACCGGCGTGTAAGTTCAGCATGCGCGCAAGCGCAATAAAGTATTGATGGACGTTATTGATTGTCGTTATTGATTAACGCGCCGCAATTCATCCAGAATGAACAGTATCGCGCCGATGGTGATGGCGCTGTCGGCCACATTGAAGGCCGGAAAATACCAACCGCCAAGATGGAAAGACAGGAAATCGACGACCTTGCCATACATCACGCGATCGATCACATTGCCCAGCGCGCCGCCGAGGATCAAGGCCAGCGCCCAGCAAAACAGCCGCTTGCCGGCGTTGCGCTTGAGCAGAAAGACAATCGCCAAAGCGGCGACGACGCCCAGGCCGGTCAGCACATAGCGCTGCCAGCCGGATTCGGCGGCCAGGAAGCTGAATGCCGCGCCTTTGTTGTAGACGAAGGTCAGGTCGAAAAAAGACGTAACGCGCAGCAATTCGCCTTCGTGGAACAGCCTTGTGATGGTGATTTTGACCACTTGATCGAGCAAGATCACGATGGTGGAAATGCCCAGCCACGGCAGCAGGCTGTTGTCGGGTTTGCTGGAAAAGCGGTTTCTGGTGGCCATATTGTTCTTGCAATCGAAAATAATCCTTCATTCCGTCTCGCGACGGAATGAAGGGCACAGCGCATGGATTACGCGAACGGACGCTGTTCGCCGTCGCCGAATTCGTTGCTCACGCAACGCCCGCAAATGCCGGGGTGGGCGGCGTCGGCGCCGACATCGGCGCGATAGTGCCAGCAGCGCTCGCATTTTTCGTGGGTGGACGCCTTCACGTGCAGATTGGCCCTGGTCGAACTGCCGTAGAGGTTGGCGACGTCACGCGCAAACGATTCCTGCTTTTGAATGTCGGCAGGATCCTTGGAGAACGACGCACTGCGTGCTTCGACATCGGGGTGATCCAGATTGTGCACGTCGCAACGCGACACGATCATCACAAACTTCAAATCGTCGCCGAGGCTGGACAACTCGTCATAGAAACCGCCGTCCGCATACAGATCGACTTCCGCTTGCAGCGAGGAGCCGATGGCGCCGGACACGCGCACGTCTTCGAGCTGCTTTTGCACCAGGCTGCGCACTGCGCGCAGGCGTTCCCATTTTTCGGTCAGCGCTTGCGCGTGTTCTGGCGCGGGCAGCGTGTAGTAGGTCTGCGTGAAAATCGTCTCGTCGCTGGCTGCATACTCTTCCTTGCCGGCAAACACCGCCCACGCCTCTTCGGCGGTAAACGACAGGATCGGCGCCATCAAGCGCAGCAGCGCTTGCGTGATGTGCCAGATTGCCGTCTGCGCCGAGCGCCTTGCCTTCGATGCGGTGCCGCAGGTGTACAGGCGATCCTTCAGGATATCCAGATAGAATCCGCCCAAGTCTTCCGAGCAATACATCTGCAGCTTGGCCACCACCGGATGGAATTCGAAGCGCTTGTAGTCGTCCAGGATGCCATTCTGCAATTCGGCCATATGCGCGATCGCGTAGCGGTCGATTTCCGTCAACTCGGCCAAGGGCACGGCATCCTTCTTCGGATCGAAGTCCGAGGTATTCGCCAGCAGAAAGCGCAAGGTGTTGCGGATGCGGCGATAGCTTTCGGTCACGCGCTTTAAGATTTCGTCCGAGATCGACAATTCGCCGGAATAGTCGGTCGAGGCGATCCACAGGCGCAGGATGTCGGCGCCCAGCGTGTCCGAGATTTTTTGCGGCGCCAGCGTGTTGCCCAGCGACTTCGACATTTTCTTGCCGTCGCCGTCGACCGTGAAGCCATGCGTCAACAAGGCTTTGTATGGCGCGCAACCGTTCAACATCGACGACACCAGCAGCGACGAATGGAACCATCCGCGATGCTGGTCCGAGCCTTCCAGATACAAGTCCGCCGGGAAATGCGATTGCTCCGCGTGCGAGCCGCGCAGCACCGTCTGGTGCGTGCTGCCGGAATCGAACCAGACATCCAGCGTATCCTTGTTTTTCACGTAGTTGTCGGCATCGGCGCCCAGCAAGTCTTTCGGATCCACCGTTTGCCAGGCTTCGATCCCGCTTTTTTCGACCAGCTTGGCGACCGCTTCCAGCAATTCGGACGTGCGCGGATGCAATTCGCCCGTTTCCTTATGGATGAAGAAGGCCATCGGCACGCCCCATTGGCGTTGCCGCGACAGCGTCCAGTCGGGCCGGTTGGCGATCATGCCGTGCAGGCGGGCCTTGCCCCAGGCGGGGTAGAAATCGGTTTCTTCGATGCCGCGCAAGGCGGTTTCGCGCAGCGTCGGGCCGCCGTCCTTGGGCGTGATATCCATGCCGGCAAACCATTGCGAGGTGGCGCGATAGATGATCGGCGTCTTGTGCCGCCAGCAATGCATGTAGCTATGGTCGAACATCACCAGCTTGAACAGCGAGCCGACTTCTTCCAGCTTCGCGCAGATCGGCTTGGATGCTTCCCAGATCGTCATGCCGGCGAAGAACGGCAGCCAGGATGCGTACTTGCCGTCGCCCAGAACCGGCTTCAGGATATCGTCGTCCTTCATCCCGTGCGCCTTGCAGGAGATGAAGTCATCCAGTCCATAGGCCGGCGCCGAATGCACGATGCCGGTGCCGGTGTCGAGCGTCACATAGTCGCCGACGTAGATCGGCGAATAGCGGTCGTAGCCTGCGTCGGCCGACGCCAGCGGATGCTTGAAGTTAATCAGCGACAGCGCCGCGCCCTTGCAGGTGGCGATGACTGTGCCTTCGAGGCCGTAGCGTTGCAGGCAGTCCGCGACCAGGTCGAGCGCCAGCAACAGCAGCAGCGGCGCGCCTTTGCGCTCGGTCTGCACCAGCGCATAATCGAATTCCGGGTGCACGTTCAACGCCTGGTTGGCCGGGATGGTCCACGGCGTGGTGGTCCAGATCACGCAATAGCCTTGATCGGTCGGCAAGGCCGGCAGGCCGAATGCTTTTGCCAGCTTTTCCGGCTCGGCAAACGGGAAGCCGACATCGATCGCCGGGTCGCGCTTGTCCTGGTATTCGACTTCGGCTTCGGCCAATGCGGACTCGCAATTGAAGCACCAGTTGACCGGCTTCAAGCCGCGATACACATAACCTTTTTCCAGCAGCTTGCCGAGCACGCGGATTTCATCGGCTTCGTTGCGGAAATTCATGGTCTTGTATGGATTGTCCCATTCGCCCAGCACGCCGAGGCGGATGAAATCCTTTTTCTGCCGCTCGATCTGCTCGCTTGCGTAGGCGCGCGACTTGGCCAGCACCTCGCCGATCGGCAGGCTCTTGCCATACAGCTTTTCCATCTGGATTTCGATCGGCATGCCGTGGCAATCCCAGCCCGGCACGTATTGCGCGTCGTAGCCGTCCATTTGGCGCGTCTTGACGACGATGTCCTTCAGGATTTTGTTGACTGCGTGGCCGAGGTGGATGTCGCCGTTCGCATACGGCGGGCCGTCGTGCAGGATGAACTTGCCCTTGGCGCGATTTTTCGACGCCGCGCGGATTTTTTGGTACAGCTTTTTCTCTTGCCATTGCTTGACCCATTGCGGTTCGCGCTTGGCGAGGTCGCCGCGCATCGGGAACGGCGTTTCGGTCATGTTGACGTGATGCTTGCTGGCGGTCTTGTTTGCCGCGTTGTCGGCAGGTTTGCTGGGTTTATCTGACATGATTTTCTTTAAATGGGATTCGGTGATCGATCAAACTGACATTCGGAAACAGGCACGAAGTTTGAGCGTCAAATTCGGTCGGTGGCGGATATCGCAAGCGCGTCTTGTTCGACAAAGTAGTGCCGTGCCTGCTCGGTGTCGCGCGCGATGGCGGCAGTCAGGCTCGGCAGATCGTTGAATTTTTCTTCGTCGCGCAATTTCTTCAAGAATTCCACCTTGATCATTTTGCCGTAGCAATCCTGGTCGTAATCGAAAATATAGGTTTCCAATAACACCCGTCCGCTGTCTTCGACGCTCGGACGCACGCCCAGGCTGGCGACTGCCGGCAGCGGATGCTCGGCCAAGCCATGCACGCGCACCACGAAGATGCCGGTCAGCGCCGGATGGCGATGCGCGACGCGCAGGTTCAAAGTCGGGAAACCGATGGTGCGCCCCAATTTTTTGCCGTGGATCACATGGCCGGAAACCGTGTACGGGTGCCCCAGCAATTGCTCCGCATGGGCAAAATCGCCTTGCTTCAACGCGGCGCGCACTGCCGAAGAGGATACGCGGATGCCGCCATTCATCACGGTCGGCAAGGCCTCGACCTGGAAGCCATAGCGTTTGCCGGCATCGATCAGCATCGCAATATCGCCCGCGCGCCTGGCGCCGTAGCGGAAATCCTCGCCCACCATCAGCCACTTCGCATGCAAGCCTTGCACCAAGACTTTTTCGATGAAATCCTGCGGCGACTGCGCGGCAAAATGCGCGTTGAAATGTTCGACGATGACGCGGTCGACGCCGCCGTTCGATAAGGATTGCAGCTTGTCGCGCAGATTGGCGATGCGGGTCGGCGCTTTCGACGGGTCGCCCGCCATCTGCGCGAAAAACTCGCGCGGGTGCGGCTCGAACGTCATCACCGCCGCTTCGATCCCGAGCGTGGTCGCCGCTGCGCGCACGCGCGCCAGCAAGGCCTTGTGGCCGCGATGCACGCCGTCGAAATTGCCTATCGTCAACGCGCAGGGCGAGCGCGATTCGGCATTGGGAAGTCCGCGAAATACCTTCATACGGTTTTGTTTGAAAAACTGTCGCAAAACCTTAGATTATAGATGCAAACCTCGTATCTTCTCCTTAAACTTGCGGTTTTGTAGGATATGCAATTGTTTCTTGCCGATAATATCGGGCCAGCAAGTGGTAGATATCGGGATAATCGACGATCAATTGCGCGGGCGCGACGAAGAACACTTCGGACGCCACCGCAAAGAATTCCGCCGGGTTTTTTGCCGCGTAAGGGTCGAGCGGCAGCGCGCGTTGCCCATGCAAATGATGCACGAAGTCCGCCTGGCCATCGCTGGCGACCGGCAACGGGCGTTCAAAATGATGCACCCGATTGCTGAAATCGCGGTAGGCGGCAGCGAATGCTTGTTGCCAAACTTGCACTTGCATCCCATCGTGATAACCTGCCAGGAAGGGCGGGCAGCCGTTTGCGTTGCCGCGCTCCATGTCGATTTTATGCGCAAATTCGTGGATCACGACGTTGCGCCTGGACCAAAAATCGGCGCTACTGGCCACGTCTTCCCACGATAATACGACGGTGCCGCCGGCGCTCATCGCCTGCCCGGCAAGCGCTTCGCGCCATTCGTGCACGACGCCGGCAGCATCCCGCTGCGTATGCGAAACGACGAAGGCCGAAGGATAGACCACGATGCCCGGCATGTCCTTATACAGGTCGAGCGTCAGGTTCAACACCAGCAAAGCGGCCTGGGCGACGATGGTGACTGCGATTTCGTCGGTGATTTCCAGCCCGCCGGCGCCGGTGATGGTTTTGGTGTGTAATAACTCTTCGGACAGCAATTTCAGGCACTGCAAGTCCGCGCTCGACAGGTTGCGAATGAAGGGCAGGCGCTCGGTACAGGCATGCCACAATTCGTGTGGAATCAGCGGCTTGTTCAGATGCAAGAGATTGCGCAGCCATTGCAGATCGGGCATGGTGATAGTCGCTTCATATAAAATGGAGGCGGCCAGATGTCATCTTGACCATTTTGGCAGCCGATGAATCTACATGCGTCCTATTCCCTCGAATTTAAAGACCAAGCCCCGGATTTGCTGCACTACATCTCACCCCACACCGCATTAATCGCCGCCAAAGCCGCCATGCCGGCGGTTTCGGTGCGCAAGATGCGCGTGCCGATCGATAGCGTCAACGCGCCTTGCATTCCAGCCAAGGTCTCTTCCTTTTCAGTGAATCCGCCTTCCGGGCCGATCAGCAAGGTCAGCGCTTGCGGCGGGTGATGGCGCGCCCAGTCGGATAGCGATTGCTCGGCGCGCGGCGATAACAGGATGCGTTTGTGCAAATCGTGTTGCGCTATCCAATCGTCGAAATTGGCTGGCTCGGCCAGATTCGGCAGCCGGTTGCGCCCGCTTTGTTCGGCTGCGGCAATAATGATCCCTTGCCAATGGGCAAATTTCTTGTTCGCGCGCTCGCTTGTCAGGCGCACAACGCAGCGCTGCGCAGCCAGCGGTTGGATGGCGGTCGCGCCCAGTTCCACCGCTTTTTGCACGATTTCATCCATTTTCGACGCTTCCGGCAAGGCTTGCGCCAAGGTCACTGCATACGGCAGTTCCGCCTCGCGCGGCGAGAATGCCTTGATTTCCGCAGTCACGCGTTTTTTCTCGATCTGGCTGACAGTTGCGGTGAATTCGCCGCCTTCGCCGTTGAACAGCGTAATGTGCGCGTCGATTCCCAGACGCAATACTTGAACGTGGTGGGCGACGTGATCGGGTAGGTCGATGACGGCACCGATGGAAAGTGCTTGGGCGCAATAAAAGCGGGGCATGAAAAGTCCGAAGTTGAGTTGAGGCAGCCAAAATGACCGTTTGCGCGAGAAAATCGACGCTGAACGTCAAAACTTGATGCTGCCATTTTAATCGCAGCCCGTCACTCTGGTAAAATAATAGGCTTTGCAGCAACCCGTCAACATTCGGCGAAAGGCGACGCCATCTCGGCGATGCCAGCGACCCAGACCATCAGATCATCATGATTCCTAAGCTCTCGACCAATAAAATGGCCAATGCAATCCGTGCATTGGCAATGGACGCTGTACAAAAAGCTAACTCCGGCCACCCCGGCATGCCGATGGGCATGGCGGAAATCGCGCTGGCCTTGTGGGTGCGGCATTACCGCCACAATCCGGCCAATCCGGGCTGGATCAACCGCGACCGCTTCCTGTTGTCGAATGGACATGGCTCGATGTTGCATTACGCATTGCTGCATTTGACGGGTTACGACTTGTCGATCGACGATATCAAGAATTTCCGTCAATTGCACTCGAAAACGCCGGGCCATCCCGAAGTGCACGTGACGCCGGGCGTGGAAACCACCACCGGCCCGTTGGGGCAAGGCGTGACCAATGCGGTCGGCATGGCGCTGGCCGAAACCTTGCTGGCGGCGGAATTCAACCGCCCCGGTTTCGACGTGGTCGATCATTACACGTACGCGTTCGTCGGCGACGGCTGCCTGATGGAAGGCATTTCGCATGAAGCCTGCTCGCTGGCGGGCACGCTGCAATTGGCCAAGCTGATCGTGTTGTACGACGACAACGGCATTTCGATCGACGGTCATGTCGAAGGCTGGTTCGCCGACGACACGCCAAAACGCTTTGAAGCCTATGGCTGGAACGTGATCCGCGCGGTCGACGGTCACGATGTCGACGCCGTCGCCGCCGCCATCGGCGCGGCCAAGCAAGCCAAGAAGCCGACGCTGATTTGCTGCAAGACCGTCATCGGCAAGGGCTCCCCGAATTTGCAAGGCAGCGACAAAGTGCACGGCGCGGCGCTCGGCGACAAGGAAATCGCCGCCACCCGCGAAGCCTTGGGCTGGACCGATGCGCCTTTCGTCATTCCGGACGATGTCTACGCCGCGTGGGATGCGAAGGAACAAGGGAAATTGCTGGAAGGCGATTGGAATGGCACCTTTGCCGCCTATAGCGAGCAGCATCCCGCGTTGGCCGCCGAATTGCAACGCCGCATGGCAGGCGAATTGCCTGGCAATTTCGACGCGGTCGCGAATGCGTATCTGCTCTCTTGCATCGAAAAGAAAGAAACCATCGCCACCCGCAAGGCCAGCCAGAACGCGATTCAGGCGCTGGCCCAGGTGCTGCCGGAATTCCTTGGCGGCTCGGCTGATTTGACCGGCTCGAATTTCACCAACTGGAAAGAATGCGTGGCAGTGCGCGCCGGTCAGCCGGGCAACCATATCAATTATGGCGTGCGCGAATTCGGCATGAGCGCGATCATGAACGGCGTCGCCCTGCATGGCGGCTATATTCCGTTCGGCGCGACCTTCCTGACCTTTTCCGACTACAGTCGCAACGCCTTGCGCATGGCGGCGCTGATGAAGTTGCGCTCGATCTTCGTGTTCACCCACGATTCGATCGGCTTGGGCGAAGACGGCCCGACCCACCAATCGGTCGAACATGTTTCCAGCTTGCGCCTGATCCCGAACCTGGACAACTGGCGTCCGTGCGACACGGTCGAATCGGCGATTGCATGGGAACAAGCGGTGCGCCGCAATGACGGCCCCAGCACGCTGATTTTCTCGCGCCAGAATCTGCCGTTCCAGGAACGCAGCGCTGCGCAAGTGGCCGACATCCGGCGCGGCGGCTACGTGTTGCAAGATGCACCCAATGCGCAAGCGGTATTGATCGCCACCGGCTCAGAGATCGAGTTGGCCGTCAAGGCTGCCGCCAGCCTGGCCGGCGAAGGCATCGCGGTGCGCGTGGTGTCGATACCGTCGACCGATGTCTTCGATCGGCAAGATGCCGCCTACAAGGCCAGCGTGCTGCCCAAGGGCTTGCCGCGCGTGGCGGTGGAAGCCGGCGTGACCGACTTTTGGTACAAGTATGTCGGCCTGGAAGGCGCCGTGATCGGCATCGACACCTTCGGCGAATCGGCGCCGGCTGGCGTGCTGTTCAAGCACTTCG
Organism: Burkholderiaceae bacterium; assembly: GCA_031291325.1. Taxonomy (GTDB): domain Bacteria; phylum Pseudomonadota; class Gammaproteobacteria; order Burkholderiales; family Burkholderiaceae_D; genus PKWO01. The sequence continues at coordinate 67,103 of JARLJG010000030.1, read as the reverse complement.
GCCTGACCGCTGAAAATGTCGCCGCGGCGGTCAAGCGCGTGTTGGTTGCGTAAACAATTTGCATAGGATTTTGGGTTCATCTGAGAATTTTGTGGGTAAGTCATTTGGCTCCAACGAAACCCTCCGTCATTCCCGCGTAGGCGGGAATCCATAAGACGTTCGCTAGCTCGAACTCACTATAGGTACCCGCCTACGCGGGAACGACGAGGTTTTTGCCGAACTTGCGCAAATGCGCTTCCTTTCCCGCAAAAAGCCGGAACAAGCGAATTTTGAAGTGTGTATTGAGTCTGCTGAACAATTGATCTGAGGAGAAAAACATGACTGTCCGCGTTGCAATTAATGGCTATGGCCGCATCGGCCGCAATATCCTTCGTGCCCACTACGAAGGCGGGAAAAAGAACGACATCCAGATCGTTGCGATCAACGACCTGGGCGACGCCAAATCGAACGCGCACCTGACGCGCTACGACACCGCGCACGGCAAATTCCCGGGCACCGTGACGGTCGAGGGCGACACCATGATCGTCAATGGCGACAAGATCAAGGTGTTCGCGCAGCGCAATCCAGCCGACATTCCCTGGGGCGAATTGGGTGTCGATGTGGTGCTGGAATGCACCGGCTTCTTCACCACCAAGGAAAAAGCTTCGGCCCACTTGAAGGGCGGCGCCAAGAAAGTCATCATTTCCGCACCGGGCGGCAAGGATGTCGACGCCACCGTCGTCTACGGCGTCAACCACGGCGTGCTGAAGGCAACCGATACCGTCATTTCCAACGCTTCCTGCACCACCAATTGCTTAGCGCCACTGGCCAAGCCATTGAACGACAAGATCGGCATCGTCACCGGCTTGATGACCACGGTGCACGCGTACACCAACGACCAGGTGCTGACCGATGTCATGCACGAAGACTTGCGCCGCGCCCGTTCCGCAACGATGAGCATGATCCCGACCAAGACCGGCGCCGCCACCGCAGTCGGCCTGGTGCTGCCGGAGTTGAACGGCAAGCTCGACGGTTACGCGATCCGCGTGCCGACCATCAACGTCTCCATCGTCGACCTGTCCTTCATCTCTGCCCGTCCCACCACGGTCGAAGAAGTCAATGCGATCATGAAGGAAGCGTCGGAAGGCGCGTTGAAGGGCATCCTGGCCTATAACGTCGATCCGCTGGTTTCGGTCGATTTCAACCACAATCCAGCTTCCAGCACCTTCGATTCGACGCTGACCAAGGTTTCCGGCAATCTGGTCAAGGTATCGTCCTGGTACGATAACGAATGGGGTTTCTCCAACCGCATGCTGGACACGACAATGGCATTGATGTCGGCCAAGTAGTCCTGTCGTTTCAAGCCGTCAAAACGCCCCGCTGGTCGGGGCGTTCGTTTTAAGGCTTATCCCAACACGCTTTGCCAGAGCCGGACGACAGTATCTACTTCGGCTTGCACAACTTGCCTGTCGATGCGCGCCCGATCCGCGCCTTGCAGCCTGATCTGATGTTGCAGCTTGCGGAATTTGCGGTAGGCGTCGGCGGCTTCGGTGGCCAGCGCGGCGTCGAGCAAGCCGAGTTTTCCGCACAGTTTCAGCAAGGCGATATTGCCGATGTCGGCGGTCAATTCCGGGTACTGCGCGGCACGCAGCAAGACCGCGAACTGGACGATGAATTCGATGTCGATCATGCCGCCGGTATCGTGCTTCAGGTCGAATAGCGGCGAACGGTTCGGATGCGCGTCGCGCATTTTTTGCCGCATCTTGACCACTTCCGCTTTCAGTGTGGCAGCTTCGCGCGGCTGCCGCAGCACCGCTTCGCGGATCGCCTCGAAGCGCGCGCCGATGGCGGCATCGCCGCTGCAAAAGCGGGCGCGGGTCAGCGCCTGATGTTCCCACAGCCAGGCAGATTCCGATTGGTATTTTTCAAACGAGGCCAGCGACGACACCAGCAGGCCGCTGGCGCCGTCCGGGCGCAACGCGATATCGACATCGAACAGGATGCCGGCCGGCGTGTGGCAAGTCATCCAGGTGATGAAGCGCTGCGCCAGCTTGGCATACAGCGCCGGCGCATCCGGGTTGTCGTCTTGATACAGGAAGATGACGTCCAGGTCGGACGCGTAGCCCAACTCCTTGCCGCCCAGCTTGCCGTAGGCGATCACCGCGAATTGCGGCGTTGCGCGATGGCGGTCGGCAAGCGTTTCCCAGACCGCTTGCACGGTCGCCGCTATCAGGATATCGGCCAGGCAACTCAAGTGGTCGGCCAGGCGTTCGACGCTGAGGTCGCCCTCCAGGTCGCGCGCCAGCAGCCGCAGTTGTTGCGCGTGGTGCATTTCGCGCAGCACGTCCATCTGCCGCTCGGTATCGCCTTTTACGGCGTCGAGCTGTTGTCGGCATTCTTGCGCAAAGGCCGGCCAATCCGGCTCGGCCTTCAAGCTGCTGTCGTCGAGCAATTCGTCGAGCAGGATCGGGTGCTTGGTCAGATACTTGGCGGCCCAGTCGCTGGCGCTCATCATGCGGATCACGCGTTCCAGCGTGTACGGGTATTCGGTAAGCAGCGCGAGATAGGCGGCGCGGCGCGCAACCGCTTCCAGGAAGTCCAGCAAGCGTCCCAGGGTCGCCATCTGTCCGTTGGTTTTGCCGACGATAGGCAAGGCCGTGTTGACCAGCGCCAGCAGACGGTTGCGGCTGATTTCCGGCAGCGCTTGCACGCGCGGCGATTGCAGCGTCGATTGCAAACGCCGTGCGGCGTCCTGCGCATCCGGGAAATCGAGCGCCTGCAGGCGCGCGGCAATCAACTCGACGCTGCTGGCATCGGATAGCGCAACAGTATCGGAACTGGCGAGGCCGCCATTTTTGTCGCGGAAAATCGCATCGAACTGGGCGGCGACGAAATTGCGCTGGCGATCCAGTTCGGCCAGCAGCGCGGCGGTGTCGCTATAGCCCATTGTCTGCGCGATGTGCAAACGGTCCGCTTCGGCGGACGGCAGCGTGTGCGTTTGCGCATCTTCGACATATTGCAGCCGGTGCTCTAGCTTGCGCAAGAAGTCATACGCTTGCAGCAGTTTGTCGACCACGGCGGTGTTCAGCAATTGCTTTTGCGCCACGGTGCGCAAGACGGCGCGGGTCGAGCGCTCGCGCAACGCGGCGTCGCGCCCGCCACGGATCAACTGGAAAACCTGCGCCAGAAATTCGATTTCGCGGATCCCGCCTCGGCCCAGCTTGATGTTGTCGCTGCGGTCCGGGTGGCGCAGCTCCTGGCGTTTGACTTCCGCGCGGATTTGCGCGTGCATGTTGCGAATCGCGTCGATCGAGCCGAAATCCAGGTAACGCCGATACACAAAAGGACGGACGATGCCGTCCAGCACCGCCAGATCGGCGTCGCGCCCGGTCAGCGCGCGCGCCTTGACCCAGGCATAGCGCTCCCATTCCCGGCCCTGGACGATGAAGTATTCTTCAATCATCGCAAAACTGGCGGCCAGCGGCCCCGACACGCCGTTCGGCCGCAACGCCATGTCGACGCGGAAGGTGAAACCGTCGGCGGTGATCTCGGCCAGCGCGGCGATCAGCTTTTTCCCGAGCCGGGTAAAGAATTCGTGGTTGGAAAGCTGTCGTTGCTGTGCCGAATCGAGCGCCGTCGTGCCGTCTTCCGCATAGGCGAAAATCAAGTCGATGTCGGACGAAACATTCAGTTCGCGGCCACCCAGCTTGCCCATGCCGAGCACAATCAGTTCCTGTGGCGCGCACGACTCTTCGCCTGTCGGCGTGCCGTGCAGCGCGATCATTTCCCGCTGCAGCGCCTGCAAATGCGTGCGCAGCGCAAATTCGGCCAGCGCGCTCATGGTTTCGACCACTTCGGACAAGTCGGCCAGCCCGGCCAGATCGCGCGTCATCAACGTGCAGACCACCAAATTACGCAGCCGGCGCATCGAAACCGGCAACGGCAGGCCGTTTTCTGTGTCTTTTTGTAATATTCGCACAAAGATCGCTGGAGTCAGCGATAATTTGGCAAGCTCGGCGACGGTTTCGGCGCGCGCCGACGCAGCATCGGTCCAGCGTTTGAAAAAACGTGAAGCGATGACAGGGGACAGGGTTGGAGTTGTCACAAACGCGGTGTAGTAGAATGTTAACTAGGCGCTTAGGACCGGAAATCGCAATCTTGGAGCCTGCGCGGCGAATTTTCCGGTACATTCTACGCTGACTTTTCACAGAATCCTTTCCGATTGATGTCCACAGACCTCCTTAATCGCCCGGCTAACACGCGTCTTGCCTATTGCTGGCACAAGATGCTGGTTTGCTACGTGTACGCCAACCGGCTCAGTCATCATGCGCTGGGGCTGTTGCTGAAGACTGCGCTGCTCGCCTACTTTATTTTCTGCATCTTGTTCTTGACCTTGCGCTACGCGGTCTTGCCGAATATTTCCAAGCCGTTTGTCGAACAATGGGTCACGCAGGCGATCGGGCAAACGGTGTCGATCGGCTCGTTTCAGGCTTCATGGGAGGGGCTGCGGCCACGCCTGGTGTTGGGCGACGTCAAGATCCGGGACAAATCCGGACGCGATGCGTTGACCCTGCCGCGCGTGTCGGCAAGCATATCGTGGTGGACGGCCATCGGCGAGTTTCGCTTGCGCAATCTGGAAATCGATCGCCCCGATCTGGATATTCGGCGCGATACCGACGGCAATCTGTACGTCGCCGGCATTTTTGTGCCGACCCAGGAGAAAAACGACGGCAAGGGACTCGATTGGCTATTGTTGCAAAGAGAAATTGTGATCCGCAATGGCCGCGTGCGCTGGAACGACAATCAGCGCAACGCGCCGGAGCTATTGCTCAACGATGTCAACCTGGTATTGCATAATCATTGGCAACACCATGAATTCGCGGTGACGGCAACACCGCCGGCGGCGCTGGCCGGCCCGCTCGATTTGCGCGCAAGTTTCAATCATCCGTTTGCCCACGCGAGCTCGGACGCCACGCGCTGGAAGGGCGAGCTGTATGTCAATTTACCGTATGCCGATTTGGCGGCATGGAAAACCTACGTTCCGTATCCGCTGGAAGTGCAGCAAGGGCACGGCTCGGTGCGCGCCTGGCTCGATTTCGATCGCGCCAAGGTCGCCGATTTCACTGCCGACCTGAATATCGCCGATACCGCCGTCCGTTTGCAAAAGAAATTGCCGGTGCTGATTCTGGATCAGTTGAGCGGGCGCGTCTCGGTGCGCGAGGAAATCGACCTCAATGCCGACAATGGCACGCCGACCTTCGGCGCCAACGGGCATGCCGTCACGCTGACGAATTTGTCGATGCGCACCAACGATGGCTTGGTGCTGCCGCCCACCACCATCAGCGAAACCTTCGAGCCGGGCAAGAACGGATTGGAGCCCAGGACCGGCATCAGCGCGACCATGCTCGATTTGCAGACGCTTGCCAATGTGGCCGAGCGTCTGCCGCTCAGCGCAGACCAGCGGCAAATGCTGACCGGCTTCGCGCCGCGCGGTCAGGTGCAGAATTTCTCGGCGCACTGGCAGGGCAATTACCCGGCCTTGTCGGCGTACGACATGCAGGGCCAATTCACGGGATTGTCGTTGAAGGCGCAAGCGGGGCGCCCGGCCAAGCCCAAGGTAGGGAGGCAGCCGGCGCAAGCGGCGCTGCCCTTCATTCCCGGTTTCGCCAATCTGACCGGACAGGTGAGCGTGAGCGATCGCGGCGGTATCGTCAATCTGAATTCGGACAAATTCGAGGTCGAACTGCCGGGCATTTTCAAGGATCCGGTGGTGCCGTTCAACAAGTTTGCGGTGCAGGCTACCTGGGTGGTGCAGGATAAGGAAAAGTACCTGGTGCAGGTCGGCAACATGGATGTTGCGCTGGACGGGCTGGCGGCGTCGCTATCGGGCACGTATATGACATCGCCGAGTCAACAGCGCGACAAGTCGCCCGGAGTGGTCGACTTGCACGGACATATTGCCCAATTCGATATCAACAAGATCGACCATTTCCTGCCGCTGCAGAGCGAACCGATGTTCCGCAGCTGGATCACCGGCGCGCTCATTAGCGGTAGTGCGCGCGATGTCACCATCAACCTGAAAGGCGATTTGAAGGATTTTCCGTTCCGCACCGAAACCGCTGCCGAAAAGCCCAAAGGCGAATTCACCGTGGCGGGAAAGATCGTCGACGGCGTGTTGAACTACGAGCCGAATCGCTACTTGAAGGATGGAAAGTCGCCCACCTGGCCGCTGCTGGAAGACATTCAAGGAACGATAGTCTTCGATCGCACGCGCATGGAAATCAATGCCGAGCGCGCCAAAACGCACGGCGTTACATTTGGCGCCGTAAAGGCCGTGCTGCCCGATTTTCTGCGTGGCAAAGATATTCTCGACATCGACGGCAGCGCCACCGGGCCGCTGGAGGAATTTGTCGGCTATACCAGGGACAGCGTGGTGCAAACCATGATCGGCGGCTTCACCAATGAAACCCGCGCCAACGGCAACGCCAAGCTGGGCTTGAAGCTGCAACTGCCGTTGTCCGACATGCTGCATGCGAAAGTGCAGGGGAAACTGCAGTTTATCAACGACGATATCAACCTGCTTTCCGGCTTGCCGCAACTTGCGGCAGCAAGCGGCGTGCTCGAATTCAGTGAAAAAGGCTTGAATTTGAACGGCATACGCGCCAATTTTCTGGGCGGGCCGGTAACAGTCTCCGGTGGCGGCCCGGCGGAGGCAACCGTGGTCAAGGCCGAGGGCACGTTGAGCTCGGAGGGCTTGCGCAAATTTGCGCCGCCATCGCTGCAGCGCCTGGCGCACCGTGTCAGCGGCGCGGCGCGCTACGAAGTCACGGTCAACGTCAAAAAGAATCGGGCCGACATCATCGTAGCCTCGAACCTGCAAGGGCTGGAAGTCGATTTGCCGGCGCCGCTGCACAAGGAAGCCAACGAGATTTTATCGACCAGGTTCGAGATGCTCGGCGCCTCCGCGCCCGATGCGGCGCAGGCGCGCGAAGACATCAAGCTGTCTGTGGGATCAAGTGTCGCTGCGCGCTATGAGCGCGAGAAGTCGTCCGAGAAAAATGCGCCTTGGCGCATGCTGCGCGGTGTCATCGGGGTAAATGCCCCGCTTATCCCGCCGGCCAGCGGCGTGATGTTGAGCGTCAATATGAAGTCGCTCAATGTCGACGCCTGGATCGACTTGTTCGGACAACTGGGAGCTCCCGACAAGTCCAGGGAAAACGGCGCGGAAGCCGACGCCGTGGACCTCACGGAATTCATCTCGCCCGAGGTGCTGGCCGCGCGCACCACGGAAATGTTCCTCTTCAAACGCAAGCTCGACAATGTCGTGCTGCACGCGAATCTGGAAAAGGATACCTGGCAAGCCACCGTCGATTCGGCGCAGGTGTCCGGTCGGGTTGGCTATTCCGCCAAGGCGGACCAGGGCAAGGGCAAGGTGACGGCAAATCTGTCGTCGCTGATCGTGCCGCAAGAGTCGGTGACCGACGTGACGGAATTGTTGGCCGGCAAAAATACGACGAGCGATTTGCCCGCGCTGGATATCAAGGCCGATAACTTCGATTTGTTCGGCCAGCACCTGGGGCGTCTGGAATTGACGGCAAACAACCTGCGCCGGCTTGGTTCCAACGAATGGCAAATCAAGAATCTGGCGGTCAGCAATCCCGATGGCGTGTTGAAGGTGACCAAAGGAAGCTGGGTCACCAACGGCACGGACAGCCGCTCGAACCTGACGTATTCGATGGAAGTGATCGACGGCGGGCGGTTGTTGACGCGCCTGGGCTTTCCCGGACTGTTGCGGGACGGCAAAGGCAAGATGGATGGCGATATCAGTTGGAACGGCGCGCCGTATTCGATCGATTATGCGAGCCTGTCCGGCAATTTGCATCTGGACATGGCCAAGGGCCAATTCATCAAGGAGGGAGCGGGTGCGGGACGCCTGCTCAGCGTGCTGAGTTTGCAATCGCTGCCGCGCCGTTTGACGCTGGATTTCCGCGACATTTTTTCCGAAGGCTTTGCGTTCGACACCATCAACATGGACGCAACCATCGGCAAGGGTGTATTTAACACCAAGAATTTGCAAATGCATGGCTTGGATGCTACGGTGGTGTTGGACGGCAGCGCCGATATCAACAAGGAAACCGAGAATCTGCATGTGGCGGTTATTCCGCAACTGGACGCGACCGGCGCCTCGGTGTTCTATGGATTGATGGTCAATCCGGCAATCGGAATCGGCTCTTTCCTCGCGCAATTGTTCTTGAAGGCGCCGCTGGCGAAAGCCTTGACGCACGAATACGAAATTACCGGCCCCTGGCGCGATCCGGTCGTGACCCAAGTTGAACGCAAGGCCGAAGTGGCGGCCCAGCCGGCGCCGAGCCCCACCACCCATACTGTCACTGCACAATGATTATGCCGAATTGATTATGCCTAATTCCCAGATAAAAATCGCCGCCGTGCAAATGGTCTCGACGCCCGAGCCGGAAGAGAATTTTGCCACCGCCCGCCGCTTGGTCGGGCAAGCCGCAGCCGATGGCGCGCAATTGGTGCTGCTGCCCGAATACTGGCCCATCATGGGCTTGCGCGATACCGACAAGGTCGCGCATGCGGAAACGCTGGGCGCCGGGCCGATCCAGTCCTTGATGGCGGAGTTGGCGCAGCAGCATGGCATCTGGCTGATCGGCGGCACCCTGCCGCTGGTCGCGCCCGAGGCTGGAAAGGTGTTGAACACGACGCTGGTCTTCGACCCTGCCGGCCAGCGCGTTGCGCGCTACGACAAAATCCATCTGTTCAGCTTCACCAAGGGCGACGAATCCTATGACGAAGCGCGCACCATCGTGCCGGGCGAACAGGTGCAAACCTTCGAAGCGCCGTTCGGCAAGGTCGGGCTGTCGGTTTGTTACGATTTGCGCTTCCCGGAACTGTATCGCGCGATGGGCGAATGCAAGCTGATCGTCGTGCCGGCGGCGTTTACCTATACCACCGGGCAATCGCATTGGGAAACCCTGTTGCGCGCGCGCGCCATCGAAAACCAATGCTATGTGCTGGCGGCAGCGCAAGGCGGCACCCATCGCAATGGCCGCCGGACCTGGGGACATAGCATGTTGATCGACCCGTGGGGCGAAATCAAATCGGTCATCGAAGAAGGCGAGGGGATTGCAATCGGCATGATCGAACCCCATCTGCTGGGCAAGGTGCGCGAGAGTTTGCCGGCGCTGTTGCATCGCAAGCTTTGAACACGGAAAGCATAAAGGGCACCGCTCCCCTCTCCCGCAAGCGGGCGAGGGGAGAAGTAAACTTCAGGCGATTGCCTTGACGCTTTGAGGCGCTGTCAATTCGACTCCCGCAAATTGCTCTACAATCCCGGTAATCACACCATTTCGCGGACCCGCAACCAGCTTAACAATATGAAACCATTTGAACCGAATTTGCAGTCCTTGGATGTCGCCCGTGAAGTGTTGCTGACGCCGTTTGGCTTGGACGAAGCCAAATTGATCGGCGCGCTAGGCTCGATGTTTACCCATAAGGTCGATTACGCCGACTTGTATTTCCAATTTACCAAGAGCGAAGGCTGGAGCCTGGAAGAGGGCATCGTCAAGACCGGCAGTTTTTCCATCGATCAAGGCGTCGGCGTGCGCGCGATTTCCGGCGACAAGACGGCATTTTCGTATTCGGACGAGATTTCCGAGCGCGCGCTGCTCGAAGCCGCAGCCGCCACGCGCACCATCGCGCGCCAGGGCGCAGGCAAGATCAAGATCGCTTCGGCTATCCAGTTGTCCGGCGGACGCTCGCTGTACCTGCCGCACGACCCGCTCGATTCGCTCGACGCCACCGCCAAGGTGAACTTGCTGGAACGGGTGGAACGCATCGCCCGCGCCAAAGACCCGCGCGTGGTGCAGGTGATGGCCGGTTTGGCCGGCGAATACGACGTGGTTCTGGTGGTGCGCAGCGATGGCGTGATCGCCGCCGATATCCGGCCGCTGGTGCGGGTGTCGGTGACGGTAATTGCGGAACAGAACGGGCGGCGCGAGATGGGATCGAGCGGTGGCGGCGGGCGTTACGATTATGCGTATTTTACCGATGCCCGGCTGGAAAAATACGCCGACGAGGCAGTGGCGGCAGCGCTGGTCAACCTGGACGCGCGCGCGGCGCCGGCCGGCCCGATGACGGTCGTGCTTGGCCCAGGCTGGCCCGGCATCCTGTTGCACGAAGCGATCGGCCACGGGCTGGAAGGCGATTTCAATCGCAAGGGTTCCAGCACCTTCTCCGGGCGCATCGGCGAACGGGTCGCTGCCAAGGGCGTGACGGTGGTCGACGACGGCACCTTGTCGGATCGGCGCGGTTCGTTGAATGTCGACGACGAAGGCAATCCGACCCAATGCACGACCTTGATCGAAGACGGCATCCTGAAAGGGTATATCCAGGACACGATGAATGCGCGCCTGATGAAGATGCCGGTCACCGGCAATGCACGGCGCGAATCGTTCGCGCATCTGCCGATGCCGCGCATGACCAACACCTACATGCTGGCCGGCGACAAAGACCCGGCGGAAATTCTGGCCTCGGTCAAGAACGGTTTGTACGCAGTCAATTTCGGCGGCGGGCAGGTCGATATCACCAGCGGCAAGTTCGTGTTCTCGGCCAGCGAAGCGTACATGATCGAAGACGGCAAAGTCACCTATCCGGTTAAAGGCGCGACCCTGATCGGCAACGGCCCGGACGTGCTGCATCGGGTCGCGATGATCGGCAACGATATGAGCCTCGATCCCGGCATCGGCGTGTGCGGCAAGGAAGGGCAGAGCGTGCCGGTCGGCGTCGGCCAGCCGACGCTGCGGATCGATGGCGTGACGGTCGGCGGCACGGCTTCTTGATTTTTGGGCGATTGTGAATTTGAGCACTAAACCCAAGGTCGTCGAACGAAGGTGCAACTCCCCTCGCCCGCTTGCGTGAGAGGGGTGGGGGAGAGGGGGACCGCAAGACAGCTTGACTTGGCGTGCACCCTCTCCCTAACCCTCTCCCGCAAGCGGGCGAGGGGATGGCTCTCTTTGAGTTTGGGCAAGGGGAACAAATCGAAGCGAGCTGGAGGAGCAACCTTCATGCGATTGCCGCGACCAACAAACAGAATCTCTTGCCAAAACCCGATTTTTGTTGCAGAATAAATCAAAATTTATCGCATTCGAGGAAACATTGTGGCTATTCGCCCCTATTTTACGTTTTTTAGCTTTAGCTATTCCAGCCTGACGGCGGTGGAAGAGCGGATGGCGCACGTAGAAGCGATACGATAAATAGCCCAAACCGAAATTCTAAAAACCGCCAGAGATGGCGGTTTTTTTATGCCCCCCAATTTTTACTACGTACTGGAAAAATCATGCCGCGCACCGACGATCTTCGGATCAGAGAAATGAAAGAATTGACACCGCCTTCGCATTTGATCAGGGAATTCTCCTGCTCGGACAAGGCGGCGAACACCGCAGCGACTGCACGCACGGCCCTGCATCGCATTTTGCACGGGCAGGACGATCGTTTGATGGTCGTGATCGGCCCCTGCTCGATTCACGATCCCAAGGCCGCGCTGGAATATGCGCAGCGCCTGGTGCAGCAACGTCATCGTTTTCATGACGAATTGGAAATCGTGATGCGGGTCTATTTCGAAAAGCCGCGCACCACAGTCGGTTGGAAAGGCTTGATCAACGATCCGTACATGGACAATAGTTTCCGCATCAACGACGGCTTGCGCATTGCGCGCGAGTTGCTGCTCAACATCAATGAACTCGGCTTGCCGGCGGGAACCGAATTCCTCGACGTCATCAGCCCGCAATACATCGCCGATTTGATTAGCTGGGGCGCAATCGGCGCGCGCACCACCGAATCGCAGGTGCATCGCGAACTGGCGTCCGGCTTGTCCTGCCCGGTCGGTTTCAAGAACGGCACCGACGGCAATATCAAGATCGCCGTCGACGCCATCAAGGCGTCGTCGCAGCCGCATCACTTTTTGTCGGTTACCAAGGGCGGTCATTCGGCGATTGTCTCGACCAACGGCAACGAGGATTGCCACGTCATCCTGCGCGGCGGCAAAGCGCCGAACTACGATGCCGCCAGCGTCGATGCGGCCTGCAAGGAAATCGCCGCCAGCGGCCTGGCGTCGCGCTTGATGATCGATGCTTCGCACGCAAATAGCTCGAAAAAGCCGGAAAACCAGATTCCGGTTTGCGCCGATATCGGGCGGCAAATCGCCGCCGGCGACAGCCGTATCGTCGGCGTGATGGTCGAGTCGCATCTGGTGGCGGGGCGTCAGGATTTGGTCCCCGGCAAGGAATTGACCTATGGCCAGTCGGTGACCGACGGCTGCATCAACTGGGACGAAAGCGTGGCGGTGCTGGAAGGTTTGGCCGAGGCGGTCAAACAAAGACGACGGAAACACGCCGACGCATAAAATGAAGCCGAGGGCTTGTCCCGAAACAACTTGCGCATCTGGACCAGCGTCCAAATGCACAAGTTATTCTGGATAAGCCCTTAAATCAGTCCGTCGAACACGATCACATCGACCTCGTCGCCGGCCTCGACCTCGCCTTGCTCGTGCGCCAGCACCACCATGCAATTGGCTTCCGACATCGAACGCAGCACGCCGGAGCCTTGCGCGCCGGTCGTGCGCACCGTTTGCCGGCCTTGTTCATCGACGGCCAGGATGCCGCGCTGGTATTCGGTGCGGCCCGCTTTCTTGCGGATCGCGCTTTGCGTGGGCACGCGCAACAGCGGCAGCGGCGGCGCTTCTGCGCCCATCATCTGCAGCAAGGCTTCGCGCGCGAAAAAATAAAAGCTCACCATGACCGCCACCGGGTTGCCGGGCAGGCCGAACAGGCAGGCGCTGTGGCCGTTGGAGGCGATGCGGCCGAAGGCCAGCGGTCGACCGGGGCGCATCGCGAGTTTCCAGAACGCGACTTCGCCCAGTTGCGCCATGATTTGCCGCGTGTAATCTGCCTCGCCGACCGAGACGCCGCCGGAAGTGACGATGGCGTCGGCTGCTTCGCAGGCGGAACGCAAGGTCGCCTCCAGCGTCGCCGGATCGTCCTTGACCACGCCCAGATCGATGACTTCGCAGCCGAGCCGGGTCAGCATGCCGTATAGCGTATAGCGGTTGCTGTCGTACACGCAGCCGGGGTCGAGCGGCTCGCCGATCGAGCGCAATTCGTCGCCGGTGGAAAAAAAGGCGACGCGCAGTTTGCGGTACACCGGCACTTCGGCCACGCCCAGCGACGCCAGCAAGCCGAGGTCGGCGGGACGCAGGATCTTTCCGCGCGCCAGCGCGGTGCTGCCGCTTTGCAAGTCTTCGCCGCGCAGGCGGCGGTTGGCGCCGGGCTGGATCGCGCCGGCCGGCACGGTGAGCCTCATGTCGCCGGTCGCTTGCACCAGTTCTTGCGGCGCGACGCTGTCGCAAGTGTCCGGCATGATCGCGCCGGTCATGATGCCCACGCATTCGCCACGCCCGACTAGGCCATTGAAGGGGCGACCGGCGAAGGCCGTGCCGACGATTTTCAACGCCACCGCGCACTCGGCATCGAGATCGGCGCCGTGCAATGCGTAGCCATCCATTGCCGAATTGTCGTGCGCGGGCACATCGATGCTTGAGACGATATCGCGCGCTAGCACGCGCCCCAGCGCCGCGCGCAATGCAAGCTTTTCCACCGCGTCGATGGGGGCGAGCATGCTGCGGATGATTTGCTGCGCCTGCGCCACCGGCAACGCTTCCGGGTCATGCCCGGACAGGCAACTGGCGGCTTCGGCGATGCGTGCGGACGGGGTGTTCATTGTGCTTGTGCCTCGAATCTGTGCAAGTCGGCGTGGCTATTGATGTTGCAAAAAGCCGCTTCGTCCTCGAAGTATACCTCGACCGTCTTGCGCGTCGCCTGCCAGGCGCGCACTTTGCGTCCGCCGCCTTGCAGATAGGCGGTCAAATCGGCCAACAACGTGGTTTTCAACAAGCAAAATACCGGATGGGGCCCGCTGGCGGTGACGGCCAGCGCGAGTTCGGCATCGGCGGCGCTCATCGCAGCGTGCAGTCGCGCCACCAGATCGAGCGGCAGGAACGGCGAGTCGCATGGAACCGACACCAGCAAAGGCGTGGCGCAATGCGTCAGACCGCTTTGCAGCCCCGCCAGCGGCCCGGCGAAGTCGGCGATGACATCCTGCCAGACCGGCACGCCGAAGCGCTGGTAGGCTTCCAGATTGCGGTTGGCGTTGATCGCCAGGTGCGCCACTTGCGGTTGCAGACGCTGCAACACGTGCTGCACCATCGGCATGCCGGCGCATGGTTGCAAGCCCTTGTCGGCGTTGTCCATGCGCGCGCCGCGTCCGCCGGCCAGGATCAGCCCGGTAATCATCCCCCGATGTACGACATCTCGACCCGCTTCGCGCTGGCGGGCGTGTTGGCGGTGCGCAGCGCCGAATAGCGGTCTTCGCGGGCGCGCCACAGGTGGGCGACGGCGCTCGAGATTTCGGCGTCGTTGCGGCTGGTGCGCAACAGCGCGCGCAAATCGTGGCCGCCGCTGGCGAACAGGCAGGTGTAGAGCATGCCTTCGGTCGACAGGCGCGCGCGCGTGCAGGAACTGCAAAAGGCCTGGGTCACGCTGGAAACGAGGCCGATCTCGCCGCCGCCGTCGCGATAGCGCCAGCGGCTCGCGGTTTCGCTGGTTTGGCGGCGGGCGATTTCGGTCAGCGGCATTTGCTCGTGGATGCGGCGCACCACCTCGGACGAGGGAATCACGTCGTCCATTTTCCAGCCGTTGCTGTTGCCGACATCCATGTATTCGATGAAGCGCAGGATATGCGGCGTGTCTTTGAAATGGCGCGCCATCGGCACGATTTCAGCGTCGTTCATGCCGCGCTTGACCACCATGTTGATCTTGATCGGGCCGAGGCCCGCCGCGTGCGCGGCTTCGATCCCGCGCAGCACTTCCGCCACCTCGAAATCGACATCGTTCATGCGCCGGAAGGTGGCGTCGTCGAGCGCGTCGAGCGACACCGTCACGCGCGTCAAGCCGGCGTCTTTCAATGCTTGCGCCTTGCGCGCCAGCAGCGAACCGTTGGTGGTCAACGCCAGGTCGAGCGGTGCGCCGGCGGGCGTGCGCAGCGCGCTCAACATCGCCACCAGTTTTTCCACGTCCTTGCGCAACAGCGGCTCGCCGCCGGTCAGGCGGATTTTCTCGACGCCGTGCGCCACCAGGATTTGCGCTACGCGGACGATTTCCTCGAACGACAGCAAGGAGCTGTGCGGCAGGTAAGGATAATCGGTGGTGAAGACATCCTTGGGCATGCAATAAACGCAACGGAAATTGCAGCGGTCGGTGACGGAAATGCGCAAGTCGCGCAGCGGGCGCGCCAGCGTGTCGGTCAGCAGGCCGGATGGGGTTTCAAGCTGCGCAGGGATGACCGGCGCCGCAGGCGGATAGCGGAATTCGGCAATCGAGATTACTTTTTTATGGTCTGACTTCATGATCTGATTTCATACGGCGCGACTGCTTCCAAGCCCAAGTGCTCAATGCGAATACGATACCACGATGCCCGCAATCGCACAGGCAAAGATCAGTTTGATGGCGCCCAATTGAAAGCGCAGCAAGGCGACGCAGGCGGCGGCGGTCAGTCCAAGGGAGATGAAATCCCATTGCCGAAATGGCAGTTCCAGCCGGAAGATGTGATTGGCGAAGAACAGCGCCAGGCTGACAATCACGCCGACCACCGCTGCCGAAATCGCGGTCAGCGGCGCGGTCAGGCGCAGATTGTCGCGCGTCGATTCGACCAGCGGGCCGCCGGCCAATACGAACACAAACGATGGCAAAAAGGTAAAGAAGGTCGCCACGCAAGCGCCGCCGATGGCCGCCAGCGGAGCGCTAGCCGTCGCCGTTTGCCAGCCGCCGACAAAGCCGACGTAGGAAACGATCATGATGAGCGGCCCCGGCGTGGTTTCGCCCAGCGCCAGGCCGTCGATCATTTGCGTCGGCGTCAGCCAATGATATTGATCGACCGCGCCTTGCACCACGTAGGGCAAGACCGCATACGCGCCGCCGAAGGTCAAGAGCGCGGCCTTGGAGAAAAACAAGCCCATTTGCGCCAACGGCGACGCCGCGCCCAAGCTGGCGGCCAGCGCGCCCCAGACGGCAATTCCGCTGCCGACGCCGAGCGTGGCTATGGTCAGTAGTTTGCGCCACGAATGGCGCGCATGCGCCGGCGGCGGCGTGGCATCGTCGATCAGCGCCGGGCCATAGTCGTGCAGTGCTTGTGCATTGCCGCCGCCCAGCGCGAAGCTTTGCGGCAATAGGTGGCCGCCGAGCAGGCCGCACAACGCCGCGCCCAGGATGATGTAAGGAAACGGAATATGCGCGGCGCTAATCGCCAGCAAAGCCGCCAACGCGATTGCCGCCAGCCATGGATTTTTCAGCGTGCGCCGACCGATGCGCCAGGCCGCCACCATCACGATGGCGACCACCGCAGGCTTGATGCCATACAACACGCCGACCACCAGCGGCAGGTTGCCGAAGGCCATGTAAATCCACGATAGTGCAATCAGAACCAGCAAGGATGGCAGCACGAACAACACTCCGGCGAGAATGCCGCCGACGCTGCGGTGCATCAGCCAACCGATATAAATCGCCAACTGCGTCGCTTCCGGCCCCGGCAGCACCATGCAGTAATTCAGCGCATGCAGGAAGCGCCGCTCGGAAATCCAGCGCCGCTTTTCCACCAATTCCGCGTGCATCATTGCAATCTGGCCGGCCGGTCCGCCGAAGCTGACGAAGCCGAGCTTCAGCCAATACCAAAAGGCGCGGCCGAGCGTGACGGGTTGCGGATTGCCCATGGCTTAATTTTCAACGGAATCAAACATCGCCGGGTCGATAGCGGCGATGTCTGCGCCTCGCTCACTCCAGCATCGCATCGAGGCCTTCGGTGAGTTCCGCCAGCGGCGGCATCGCTTGCGTTGTCCCCTCCGTGGCTTCTGCCGCGAAAGTCGGCACCCAATCCCGCTCCACGCCGAGGCGATCGGCGAGTTCCGCCGGATAACTGGCGGCGATTTCTTCGTCGTTTAGCGCCAGTATTTCGGTGCGCGCGCGCCAGGCGCCCAGATGAACCCACCCGGCGCTTTCCACGAATGATTCTTGCGTCAATGGCAATGGTGTGGCCTGCAAGGCGAGGATCAGCGGTTCGGGGAAATTCCAGATCCTTGCCAATTCGGAACTGACGTCGCCGTAATGAAATCCGAGCGTTTTCTTTTCCAGTTCGGCGCGACCGGCAGCCAGTACGCTCATCTCCCGATCCAGCGGCGCCATGGTTTCGGGCATCACAACGTGCATTTGCAATTGACCAATCGCATGCAACATGCCCAGCGTGAAAACCATATCGCCGTTGACGCCAGCCGCGCTGGCAAGCCAGCGCGAAGAGCATGCAGTGTACAGGTTGTAGCGCCAGAACTGGTGCAAATCGATGCCGGGCGTGTTGCGAAACGCGGTCGCCATGCCGTTGCTCACGACCAGGTTGCGCACCATGACGAAACCCAGCATTCTCAATGCGTCTTCAACCGTGCCGATGGTGCGGGAAACATGAAAGTAGGCGGAATTTGCCAGTCGCAACAGCTTGGCGGAAAGAGCGGGATCGCTTGATAACTCATTGACGATTTCGCCGATGGACACGTTTTCCGAGCTGAAACTTGCAATTAGCTGTTGTGTGACTTTGGGGATGGTCGGCAGTTTATTGGGTTGATCGATCAGGCTTTTGATGTCCATAGATGGCTTTCCGTCAATGTTGTCGTGCATATATAGCGGCTTGTGTTCATTGTCGCAGACAAGCCACTTTTTTGGTGTATCTTTTCTGATATAGTAAAAGGGCACCTCTAAAAATTGCCAAAAACGCCCAATCTCGCGTCTGTGGTGCTCGATGTACTTGCGTACATGTCCGCTCCTCGACTCGACCTTGAACGCTTTTGGAAATTTTTAGAGATGCCCAAAAGTGAATTTCAGGGAGTGATCATGACTGCGACGGACCGCAATCCAACGCAAGAAGCGGGCAAGGCTTTTTTTGGAACGACGGCGAGCGAATTCGCTGACTACTTTACCGATGCGGCACAACGCTCGGTATTATTTTTCGATACCTTGCTCGATCGCGGCAACAATTACCTTGAACATCTCGACCAGGGCACGCCACCGTTATTGAAATTCGAGCACGAAGTGGTGCTCGATGGCCGCGATTTCGCCGAACCCTGCAACTATGCGCTGTTGCATTTGTTCCCTCCTGCCGACATGCCCGTCAATCCGCTGGCGCGCCCTGTCGTCGTCGTCGATCCGCGCGCCGGGCATGGGCCTGGCATCGGCGGATTCAAGTTCGATTCCGAGGTGGGTGTGGCGATGCGATCCGGCCATACCGTGTATTTCGTCACTTTCCGTCCGGAGCCGGAGGAAAAGCAAACCCTGATTACCGTGATGGACGCCGAGGCGCGTTTCATCGAAGAAGTCATTGCACGCCATCCGCAATGCAAGGCCAAGCCGGTCGTCATCGGCAATTGCCAGGCCGGCTGGGCGATGATGGCGCTCGATGCCAGGCGTCCCGATCTGTTCGGGCCGTTGATGATCATGGGCGCCCCGGTGTCGTACTGGGCGGGCAGCTCGAAACTCAATCCGATGCGCTACTCCGGCGCGACCCTGGGCGGCTCCTGGCTGGCCTCGCTGGCCGGCGACCTGGGGGCCGATCGCTTCGACGGCGTGCAGCTGGTCGAGAATTTCGAAAAATTAAATCCAGCCAACACCTGGTGGAACAAGTATTACAACCTGTGGTCGCATGTCGATACCGAGTCGGCGCGGTTTCTTGAGTTCGAGCGCTGGTGGGGCGGCTATTTCCGCATGACCGGCAGCGAGATCGAATCGATCGTCGAGAATTTGTTCGTCGGCAATCGCCTTGCGCGCGGTGAAATCGAGGTCGACGGTCAGCCCATCGATTTGCGCAATATTACGCAGCCCATCGTGGTCTTCGCATCGTGGGGCGACAACATCACGCCGCCGCCGCAGGCACTGGATTGGATCATCGACACCTGGGGCGACGAGCGGGCAATCGCCGCAGCCGGGCGCACCATCGTCTACGTGCTGCACGAGAGCGTCGGGCATCTGGGCATCTTTGTCGGCGCCAACGTGGCGCTCAAGGAACATGACCAGCTGGTGACCTCGCTCGATGTGATCGAAAGCCTGCCGCCCGGCTTGTATGAAATGAAACTGAAGGCCAAGGCCGGCATGGAAGAACAGCGCTGGGACCAATTGGAACCCGGCAACTACACCGTGCACTACGAATTCCGCACGATGGACGATATTCGCGCTATCAACCCGGAAGGGCGCGACGAAGAGGCGATGTTCTCCACCATCAGCCAAGTGTCCGAGTTCAATGCAAACATGTACAAGACGTGGATGCGGCCCATGATCAAGATGATGGCCACGCGCCAGGTTGCCGATGCGCTGGGCAAGCTGAACCCGATGCGGCTGCAACGCCAGGTATTTTCGGATTTCTTTCCTCTGGCGCCGTTTATCCGCAGCAAGGCCAAGGAAGTGCGCGCCAATCGTGTCGACGTTGCGCCGGATCATCCGCTGCGGCAGATCGAAAAGACGATGGACAAGCAGATTACCGAAGCGCTCAATCGCTATCGCGATCAACGCGATGCGCAAACGGTGGCTTGGGCTCGCCAGATGTTCGGCCCGCAAGGACTCGGCATGTGGATCAAGCCCAAGGAATCGGACGAGGAGGTCGCCGTGGCGCGCGCCTGGCGCGACCTGGACAGCTTCCGCGAATCCGTCCTCAGTCAAATTAACGATGGCGGGTTCCCGGAGGCAGTGTGCCGGATCGTATTGGCGGGCATGATTTCGATTGGCTCGTTCGAACGGCGCAGCCTGCGTCTGGCACGTCTGTTGGCGCAGTTGCCGAGCGAAGCGCATGCGGGCATCCCGAAGAACATCGACTGGGTGCGCTTGCTCAAGGAACAGGCGCGCATCACCGCCGTGGCGCCGGTGGAAGCGCTCAATGCATTGTCGCAATTGCTGCCGGATACCGACAGCCGCGAACATGCGTTGGCTTTATCGGCTGCGGTCATGATGATCGAACCGACCCTGGCCAACCCGCGCTCCGAGATTATCGAGTTGGTAATCGGCATGCTGGGCGTCGACCCGGAGCGCGTCATCGCCTTGGCGCGCAAGCTGACCGATTCTGTGGAAAATGTGCCGGAGACCGCCAAGACAAAGAAGCGCACGCGGGCCAAACCCGACGATCGCGCTGCGCCGGCAGCGTAGCGGAGTTTTCATCCAACGAAAAAAGGAGAGCGGCGCTCTCCTTTTTTTATGGTTATTCGGACTTCCTTGTGGCTAGAAACACTTTTTCATGCCGGTTTGCCAAAAACATCCTCGTCGTTCCCGCCTTCGCGGGAAAGACGGGGGATGCGTTGGTGCCAATTGACTTACTCACAAAAAAGTCGGAACAAGCTTTTTAATCAGTGCTTGGCCTTGATAAAAGTCTGAATAATATACTTGTCGCCTGATTCGGGCGTATGCCCGCAATGCATGTAATTCCATCCTGGCGGAAATAGCGCGAGTTGGCCCGCTTTCGGGGAAATTTTTATCCGCTGATGGAAAAATTCGGTTTCTCCACCTTTTTCGACATCGTTCAAATACAAAACCATGGCGACCACCCGGTCTCCAGCGTTTCTCCCCACCGAATCGGAGTGCCAACGGAAGCGGCCTTCGTTTTTCGGGTACATCTGAATCTTGTATCCCGTCACCTGCAACTTGAACGACTGGAGAATCGGGCTTCTCGACAGATACTCAGACATGCAGGCGGCAATTTTGGGATGAATTTTTTGAAAGATATCCTGCCAAATGCCTTCATTGCGTATTTCCAGATCCCAGGAAATCTTCTGTCCTTCGTCGTAGGAAGCATTTCCCGCACCGCCGATTTTTCCCCGCGACTTGTTCTGGTCGCTATCGAACAGATCGATGACCGCGCGGCACAACTCCTTTTCAAGCGCCTGGTAGACGACGATGAAGTCATGGTCGTAAATGATGTCAACCGATGGACCATCCGATGGACGGTCAGGAGTATTTCTCGATTTTTCCATAAGATTTGGGAACGCGTCAGGCGGATAATTTAACATGGATTTCCATTGGCGGATATGGCGGCGCAAATCCTTCGTTCTTGCTCGTTTGCGCTGCATGTCGGGGCTGTTGCGCAATCGACTTGGCGCTGTTCAAGGGGGGGCGTCGGCGTCTGCACGCGCTGATTCGCAACAGCTTTGTAAACGAAAAAGGAGAGCCGAAGCTCTCCTTTTATCGTTGCACCAGCAAATCTGCGCGTAACGGAACTAGCCGTAACTAACCGCAACTAACCGCAACTAACCGATCTAGTGCCGCGTCTGCACCTGAACCAACGGTTCCGACGGCAGCGCCGCCGCTGCCTTGCGTTCGCGTGGTGCGCGCGGGGCGGGCGTTGCCTGGGCCGCCGCTTCTTGTGCAGCACGCAGTTTTGCCGGGTCGGTCGCAGCCAACGTCAGGCCGGCGGCGGTCAAGACTTGCGTCAGGTCTGCTGCCGGCGCTGCTGCTTTGGGTGCAGCTGCGGTCACGACGATTTGCGGCGCCGGTTCCGCGACTGCGGGGGCGACCACGACGGGCGCTGCTGCGGCGACCGGAATTTCGACCGCAGCGGTGCTCGCTGGAATCGGTTCCACCGCGACGACGGCAAACGGTTCGGCCACTGCAACTGCAAATGGCTCTGCGACTGCGACGGCGACCGGTTCTACCACTGCCACCGGCTCTGCTGCCGGCGCAATGATGATCGCCGGTTCCGGGGCGACAACGGGCGGCGCAACCTGCGCCGGTTCTGCCGCAATCGGCGCAACCGTAGCGTCCGGCCGATACGCAACTTCTTGCGGAACCAGTGGTGCTGCGATGGCGTTGCTTAATGCAGTAGGGGCGGCGGTAGGCGCAGGCTCGCTTTCAGGCGCGGCGACAGCGGCGGGCGCTGGCGCTTCGCTTGCTTGCGGCGTATCGAATGCCAGTTCCGGTTGCTTGACTAGCGGGGCCGCCTCTTGCGCGACGGTGGCGGAGGCTTCGATTTCGCCTTCCGCGTCTTCGTTGCCGCCTTCGCTGCCTGCTTCGGCGTTGTCGCCAGCTTCACGCTCGCGACGATTGCGGTTGCGGCCACCGCGACGGCGCCGACGGCGTTCCTTGCCTTGCTCGCCGCCCTCGCGGTCGGTTCCTGCTTCGGCTGCTGTCGCCGTGCTGTCGATCGCTTCGGCATCGGCTTCGGTGGCGGCGACCTGCAACAAGGTTTCTTCGGCTTTGGCTTCCGCTACCGCTTCCTTGCGCTCTTCGCGCGGCGGACGCGGTGGGCGTTCGGCGCGTTGCCGGCCTTCGGCGTTTTCACGCGGCTCGCGTTGCTCGCGTGGTTCACGCGGTTCCCTTGCTTCGCGCGGTTCGCGTGGCGGCTTGGGTGGGCGGGCGTTCGGCGTGCTTTCGGTGGCCGGCGCCTTGGCGGTTTCGTCGCGCGGGGCATTGCGGTTGGCGCTGCGTTCCTTGCGCTCTTCGCCGCGTTCTTCGTTGCGCTCACGTCCGCCACGCGCGCCGCGATTGCGCTGGCCGCGCTCTTTGCGTTCGCCGCGTTCGCGCGGGCTGGTTTGCGGTTTTTCTTCGACTACTGGAGCCGGCGCGGCAACCGGCGCTGCGCCAGTGCCGGTGAAGAAGGAGATCAAGCGGCTGAAGAAGCCCGGCTGCGCAGGCGCGACTGGCGGCGCGACGACGACCGGCTCGGCCACCTTGCGCTCGACGATTGGCGCCGGCTGGTCTGGCGTAATGCCCTTGACCACCGCTTCCTGGCGGGCCTTGACTTCTTCTTTCTGGCGCTTGCCGTAGCTGATGTCGGTTTCAGCTTCTTCGACCATGTTGTAGCTGGCCTGGCTTTCTTCCAGGCGCGGGTCGTCGTGCTTGATGCGTTCGAGCTTGTAATGCGGCGTTTCCAGGTGCTTGTTCGGGATCAGGATCACGGTCACGCGATGGCGCGTTTCGATCTTCAGGATTTCGCCGCGCTTTTCGTTCAACAGGAATGCCGAGACATCGACCGGCGCCTGCACGTGGATGGCAGCCGAATTTTCCTTCATCGCCTCTTCCTGGATGATGCGCAGGACTTGCAAGGCAGACGATTCGGTATCGCGGATATGGCCGGTGCCGTTGCAGCGCGGGCAGGTGACGTGGCTGCCTTCGGACAACGAAGGACGCAGGCGCTGGCGCGACAATTCCATCAGGCCGAAGCGCGAGATCTTGCCCATCTGCACGCGGGCGCGATCGAAATGCAGCGCATCTTTCAGGCGGGTTTCGACTTCGCGCTGGTTCTTCGCGTTTTCCATGTCGATGAAGTCGATCACGATCAAGCCGCCCAGGTCGCGCAGGCGCAATTGGCGGGCGACTTCTTCGGCGGCTTCGCAGTTGGTGTTGAAGGCCGTGGTTTCGATATCGCCGCCGCGCGTCGAGCGCGCCGAGTTGACGTCGACCGAGACCAGGGCTTCGGTATGATCGATGACGATGGCGCCGCCGGATGGCAAGGGCACCGTGCGCGAATACGCGGTTTCGATCTGGTGTTCGATCTGGAAGCGCGAAAACAGCGGCACGTCGTCGCGGTAACGCTTGACCCGATGCACCATGTCGGGCATCACATGGCTCATGAATTGCTGGGCCTGTTCGTAGATGTCGTCGGTGTCGATCAGGATTTCGCCGATGTCGGGCTGGAAATAATCGCGGATCGCGCGGATCACCAGCGACGATTCCTGGTAAATCAGGAACGCGCCGGAAGCCGATTGACCGGCGCCTTCGATTGCGCGCCACAGTTGCATCAGGTAATTCAAGTCCCATTGCAGTTCGTCGACGTTGCGGCCGATGCCGGCGGTGCGGGCGATGACCGACATGCCGTTGGGCAGGTCCAGCTTATCCATCGTTTCGCGCAGTTCCTGGCGATCTTCGCCTTCGACCCGGCGCGAGACGCCGCCGCCGCGCGGATTGTTCGGCATCAAGACCAGGTAGCGGCCGGCCAGCGAGACGAACGAGGTCAGCGCCGCGCCCTTGTTGCCGCGTTCTTCCTTTTCGACCTGGACCATGATTTCCTGGCCTTCGCGCAACGCATCCTTGATCGATGCGCTACGCACGTCGACGCCTTCGCGGAAGTAGCTGCGCGCGACTTCCTTGAACGGCAGGAAACCGTGGCGCTCTTCGCCGTAATTGACGAAGCAGGCTTCCAGCGATGGTTCGATGCGGGTGATGACGCCTTTATAGATATTGGACTTGCGCTGCTCGCGTCCAGTGGTTTCGATATCGATGTCGATCAGCTTTTGTCCATCGACAATGGCGACGCGCAATTCTTCCTGCTGCGTCGCATTAAACAACATGCGTTTCATTATTATCTCCGTGGCCCGAAGGCCGCCTTTAATGCTGCCTATACTTCCAGTTGGCGGCAGCATGGATACCGGGATGTACGCGAGGACGGAGTGTCTGGGGAGGGGAACTGCCTTAGCGTGGGCAAATCGGCGATGAAGCCTCATTGCCACAACCGGCGCCGACATGGCCGAACCGGATGCCGGTGCGCACAGCTAACGCGTCGCGACAGGCGAATATGCATTCGCGCTCGACGGCGGGCCGTGAACAAAGCGCCATGCAACACATGGCGTGCAACAAATCGGCAAACTGGGTTCAGCCACATCAACCGGCGAGCTTCGCCATTCTTATAGAAAGAAAAGCTCGCCGGACATATCCTTATAATCCAAACATTCGAGTCCAACACCCTTGCGCGTTATCCGATTACAACAACGGTGCAACCTTGACTCGCACAGGGGAGGTGCATACACATCTCTTTTTTTGGAAGCTTCCAAGCAGGTATTTCCGAAAATTGTCTGCGCGTTTCAATCGCCGGCTTCGCATGCTCACTATGCTGTATGCAAGGAACATTTCTCGCCAGACGCCGAACCGCCCGCATCGATCTCAAAAATACCCAAAAACCACCACGCGGCTGGAATTCAGGTTTGCGACGCTCGACCGTTATAATAATAATGGGTTCCGCTTGCCGCCCCTCCTTCAAACCGCCCGCAGCGATTTTTTTGGCTGCGTCCACCCATCGAATTTGCAAATTGGCGAGGCCGATGGAGACGCCTCTGTGTAGAATGTGCTTTTATTCCCACACTTGCAACGGTTTTATGACCGTAGCGTAACAATTATATATTCAAAATGAAGGACTTAACGAGATTTTCTGGGAAAGAGGCCCAAATCCCACCTCCCTCCCGGTCGTCGCAAGTCCCTCCCCAGGTTCAGCTTGTCACGATTTTGGACGAAGATGCCGGACAGAGAATTGACAATTTTCTATTGCGGGTCTGTAAAGGCGTGCCCAAAAGCCATATTTACCGCGTATTGCGGTCGGGAGAAGTGCGCGTCAACAAGGGGCGCATCGATCAAACCTATCGATTGGAAGAAGGCGATGTGGTGCGCATTCCGCCGATTCGTGTAGCCGAAAAAACAACATCCACGGCACCAGGCGCGGAATTCAAGATATTGCTTGAAGATAATAGTTTGCTGGTCATCGACAAACCGGCTGGAGTTGCGGTGCATGGCGGCTCCGGCGTCAGCTATGGCGTGATCGAGCAATTGCGGGCCGCGCGCCCGGATGCGAAGTTCCTGGAACTGGTGCACCGACTCGATCGCGATACTTCGGGTATATTAATGTTGGCAAAGAAACGTTCTGCATTGACCAACCTGCATGAGCAGATGCGCGACGGCTTGACCGACAAGCGTTACCTGGTGCTGGTGCACGGCGACTGGAAAAATCCGCGTCAACACATCAAGTTGCCATTATTTAAATATAATGCGGCAGATGGCGAGCGGCGCGTGCGGGTGCAGGCA
This sequence comes from Burkholderiaceae bacterium, assembly GCA_031291325.1. Taxonomy (GTDB): domain Bacteria; phylum Pseudomonadota; class Gammaproteobacteria; order Burkholderiales; family Burkholderiaceae_D; genus PKWO01. Next base: position 41,190 of record JARLJG010000030.1, on the reverse strand, counting down.
GACGGCCTGGCGTCGCATACGGTGTTTGTATTATTAAAAAAATACGGGCCGTTTGCGTTGCTGGAAGCGGAATTGAAGACCGGACGCACGCATCAAATCCGCGTGCATTTGTCGCATAGCGGATTTGCGATTGCCGGCGACGATAAGTATGGCGATTTTGCGTTGAACCGGGCATTGCAAAAGGCCGATGGCGACCGCATTTCGTTCAAAAGAATGTTTTTGCACGCGCACCAGATTACGTTTACGCATCCCGAGACGGGCAAGCAGGTGACCTTGAATGCACGCTTGCCGGCGGAGTGCGAGAACTTTTTGAAAAGTCTGGAGCGCGCTTGAAGAATAAACGGCATCGCTAAAGAACGCCGCGAACGGCCCAGGCTTGGGCCGCGCAGCGGATTTTTCGCGATGCTTTACCACAATTTTAAATTTGACAAGGAGCTGGCGGCGTCTGCCGCCGGACAACATGGCGCGCAAGCAATTCGACCTCATCGTATTCGATTGGGACGGTACCCTGATGGACAGTACCTCCACCATCGTCAAATGCATCCAGGCTTCCGCCAAAGATCTCGGCTTGCCGATCCCCGACAACCGCACCGCCGCCTACGTGATCGGGCTGGGGCTGATGGATGCGATGCAGGCAGTGCTGCCGGGCGTCGATCCAAAGTTCTATCCGCGCATGGTCGAGCGTTACCGCTACCATTATTTGGCGCAGGACCAGGAATTGTCGTTGTTCGAGGGCGCGCGCGAGATGCTGACGGACTTGTCGCAGCAAGGCTATTTCCTGGCGGTGGCAACCGGCAAGAGCCGGGTCGGCTTGAACCGGGCGCTCGATACGGTCAAGCTGCTGTCGCTGTTCGACGCTACCCGTTGCGCCGACGAAACCTTTTCCAAGCCGCATCCGGCCATGCTGCAGGAATTGACGCGCGAGCTGGGGCAAGACTTGAAGCGCACCGTGATGATCGGCGACACCACCCATGATTTGCAGATGGCGATCAATGCCGGCGCGGCTGGCGTGGCGGTCGAATACGGCGCGCACGGCATCCCGGAATTGCATGCGTTGAATCCGCTGTATTCGGCACAGTCGATTGCACAATTGCACGGCTGGCTCAATGACAACGCGTAAGCCACGCCTGCCCGACATGCCATCATGAGCGACGAGGTCTTGATCTGGATATGCGCGTCGGACGAACTGGTCGAAGGCGGCAAGGGCGTGCGTTTTCCGGTGACCGCCGGCGGCTACGATACAACCGGCTTCGTGGTGCGCTATAACGGCGTCGCCCATGCCTACCTGAACCGCTGTGCGCACGTGCCGATCGAGTTGGACTGGGTCAAGGGTGAATTTTTTGAATCGAGCGGCTTATACCTGATGTGCTCGACCCACGGTGCGATCTACGAACCGGAAAGCGGCCATTGCAGCGGCGGCCCCTGTCGCGGCGGGCGTTTGCGTCCGATCACCGTGCGCGAACAAGAACACCGGATTTTCTGGCTGCCGGACGACTATGTGCGCCCGGCCCGCGCCTGATATAAGGATGACGTAGCGCAAGAAAATAGACGGCTCGCAGGCGAGATTGCAACATCGTTCTTGCAAATTCACGAATTTGTCATATAGTAGAAATAAGCAACGAGGGAAATGAACCAAATTTGAAGTCCATTAGAGGTCTTGCAGGTTTATCTCCACGGGAGGATGATTATTGAGAGAGAAAATCCTCTGAAACCGAGTTGATCGCCGCATTTAGTGTGCGGGATTGAGGAGTCTAGGACTCTTCGTTGGATGCCCCGTCCGGGGGCAGGCAAAACGGCGGCGCAATACCGTCGTTTTGCATTTCTGGCTTGTGAAAGTTCAATCCGTCGGCAGCATCAATCTGCCAACAGCAAAAATACCGTGGGCTTCTTGTTGAAGTCCGGCGCGTTGCCGGATTTGAGGTCGCTCTTCCATTTCGCCGCAGCCTGGGTCTGGATCGATTCGCTCGCCAGCGTCAAGTCGGTGGCAACGCAAATCAAGGTAGCCGGGTGGCAAGTATTGACCAGCGTATCGAGCAAGGGACCGTTGCGGTAGGGCGTTTCGATGAAAAGCTGGGTTTGTTTTTCGCGGCGCGAGCGTTCTTCCAATTCCTTGATGCGTTTGGCGCGCTGCGCGGCATCGATCGGCAAGTAGCCGTTGAAGGCAAAGCTTTGTCCGCTCAAGCCGCTGGCCATGACGGCCAGCAACAGCGACGATGGGCCGACCAGCGGTTTTACCGGCACGCCGCGCGCATGCGCCAGGCGCACCAGGTTGGCGCCGGGGTCGGCCACTGCCGGCACGCCGGCTTCGGAGATCAAGCCGGCATTATGGCCTGCCAATAACGGCCCCAGCAAGGCCGGCAGATTGGTCGCGGGCGTATTGACGTTGAGTTCGGCGATCTGGATTTCCTGCAAGGGTTTGGCCAGCGGATGCGTCAAGGCAAGCAGTTTCAGGAAGGCACGCGTGGTTTTCGCGTTTTCGGCGATGAAGTGGTCGAGGCTGGCCGTCAAGGTCTGCACCTCGACGGGGATGATGAACGACAGCGGATCGCCGGCGTCGGCTGTGGCGACGCCCAGCGTGTTTGGAATCAGGTAGAGTGTGCCGGGTTTCATGGTGTGCGATAGGTTCGAGTTCAGGTGCCGAAGAAGCGCACGCCGGCGCGGCGCAGCATGCCGGTCAGCGCAATCAGCGGCAAGCCGGTCAAGGCGGTCGGGTCGGCGCTTTCGATTTTTTCCAGGATGGCGATGCCCAAGCCTTCATTCTTGGCGCTGCCGGCGCAATCGTAAGGCTGCTCGATACGCAGGTAGGCATCCAGTTCGCTATCGGAAAGATCGCGGAAGGTGACGTAGGTCGGGACGTTTTCGATTTGCATTTTCTGCGCTGCGCTCTCGGCGCGGCCATCCCATACGCATAGCGCCGTGTGGAATACGACGCGCCGACCGCGCATCAGGCGCAATTGCTGCAAGGCTTTTTCGTGACTGCCGGGTTTGCCGATTTGTTGGCCGTCCAGCGTGGCAACCTGATCCGAGCCGATCACCAGCGCGCCCGGCGCCAGCGCCGCCACCGCTGCCGCCTTGCTGCGGGCCAGGCGCAGCGCGGTGGCTTCCGGCGCTTCGCCGGGCAGGGCGCTTTCGTCGATATCGGGCGTCATCGCTTCAAACGGCAGTTGCAAACGCGACAACAGTTCTTGCCGGTATTTCGAGCTGGAAGCGAGTATCAGGCGCGGGTTGGCAAGGGAAAAGGGCATCGTGTTGTGAATTGATTAATTGTCGCCGAGGCTTGTCAATTTTTGAATTGGCAATATCTCCAATTTTTTAGTTGAAGCGCAAGAAAATCGCGCCAACACTTTGACTTGCAAGTGGAAAGCCTGTTATTATCGCAGGTTTTCCGGGGTCGGCTTACCTATGAACGCTTTTGTGATCGACACGTTTGAATTCAGTCGGCTCAAAGAACGCCGCGAAGGTGAGTGTGCTGTAGCCGATTTCGACAGATTGACGGAAGAATTGGCGGATCGCTCCGGCACCGTGCGCTGGGTCTTGCAGGGCGGCACGCATGCTTCGGGGCATCCGCAACTGACTTTGTCGGTCGGCGCAACGGTGCAATTGATGTGTCAGCGTTGCCTGGTGCCGTTTTCGTTCGATGTAGTGTCTGAATCGGTGCTGGTGCTGGCCAAGGACGACGCCGCTGCCGACGAGATCGACGCCATGCTGGCCGACGATAGTATCGACGTGATCGTCGGCATCAAGGCAATGAATATGCTTGAATTGATCGAAGACGAGGCATTGTTGACGATTCCGCTGTCGCCCAAGCACGCGGTATGTCCCGATCAAGTCGGGCAAGATGCCCAAACGGCCAGCATGAAGCGCGTATCGCCGTTTGCAGTGCTCAAGAATAAGCAATAAAGCAGGCAAGGCGGGTTTGGCCTGCCAGGGATTATCGGCTTGCCGCTTGGTCGGCAGGCCGGTTGTGTTAAAATTTTAGAACTTTTGGTTTAGGAGTTATCATGGCTGTCCAACAAAATAAGAAGTCCCCATCCAAGCGCGGCATGCATCGTTCGCACGATTTCCTGGTTGCGCCGCAACTGGCAGTCGAGCCGACTACCGGCGAAACGCATATGCGTCACCATATCAGCCCGAACGGCTTTTATCGTGGCCGTAAAGTCTTGAAGACCAAGAACGACGAGTAATCGTTCACGTTGTCAAAGCGAAGCAATTAACGGCGTGGCAAGTTCCTCACTTGGCGCCGTGTTCCCTTTTGCTGGAACGGTGCATTATGTCATTTTGAATCACGCTGGTTCTGCCCCATAATGCGGGTGACCTGAAGCACTGAGTCAAAACAATGACAATCAAAATCTCAATCGACTGCATGGGCGGAGACCGTGGCCCTGCGGTAACCGTTGCTGCGGCGATTTCGTTCGTCAAGAGCGAACCTGGCGCCGAATTGGTGTTGGTCGGCTTGGAAGAGCAGATTCGCGCAGTGCTGAAAAAGCACAAGGCGAGCGACCACCCGCGCCTGTCGATCGTGCATGCGTCCGAGGTCGTGACGATGGACGATCCGCTGGAAGTGGCGTTGCGGCGCAAAAAAGATTCTTCGATGCGGGTCGCCATCGCCCTCGTCAAAGACGGACAGGTGCAAGCCTGCGTGTCGGCTGGCAATACCGGCGCGTTGATGGCGATTTCGCGCTATGTGTTGAAGACGCTGCCCGGCGTCGACCGTCCGGCGATCTGCGCCTTGCTGCCGAATCAGAAGGACAAGCCCACCTACATGCTCGACCTGGGCGCCAATGTCGATTGCGAGCCGCAGCATTTGCATCAATTTGCGTTGATGGGCTCGGCCCTGGTGTCGGCCATGGAGCATCGCACCATGCCGACGGTCGGCTTGCTCAATGTCGGCGAAGAAGACATCAAGGGCAACGACATCGTCAAGCAGACCGCCAAGCTGTTGCGGGCCGACCATGACAAAGGCATCCTGAATTTCTACGGCAACGTCGAAGGCGACGATATCTTCAAGGGCACGACCGACATCGTCGTCTGCGATGGCTTCGTCGGCAACGTGATGCTCAAGGCTGCGGAAGGGCTGGGGCGTTTCTTCAAATCGACCTTGACTGCCGAGTTCAAAAGCAATCCCTTGAATATGCTCGGCGCGCTGATTGCCAAAAGCGCGCTCAACCGGCTGTCCAAGCGCATGAACCCATCGCGCTATAATGGCGCCAGCCTGTTGGGTTTGCGCGGGCTGGTATTCAAAAGCCACGGCGGCGTCGATGCCTACGGTTACGAATGGGCGATCCGCCGCGCCTACGACGCCGCCGAGCTGGGTTTGCTGGCGCGGATTTCCACCACCATTGCGCTGCTGATGCCGCCAACCGAGGAAGCTTCGGCTGCTGCTGAACGGAGCGCTACCACCGACCTGAGCGAATCCAAAACCGCATGACTCTCTACAGCAAAATTATCGGCACCGGCAGCTATTTGCCGCCCAAGCGCGTGACCAACATTGAGCTGGCCGCGCAACTGGCGCAGAACGGCATCGAGACTTCGGACGAGTGGATCGTCTCGCGCAGCGGCATCTCGGCCCGCCACTACGCCGAACCGGGAGTGCAAGCCAGCGACATGGCGGTTGAAGCGGCCAAAAATGCATTGCAGATGGCGCACCTGACGCCCAACGACATCGATTTGATTATCGTCGCCACCTCGACACCCGACTATTTCGGCAGCTTCCCGAGCACCGCTTGCGTGGTGCAGCGCAAGCTCGGCATTACCAACGGCGGCGGCGCGTTCGACGTGCAAGCCGTGTGCAGCGGCTTCGTGTATGCCATTTCGATTGCCGACAGCATGATCAAGGCCGGCACGCACAAAAACGTGTTGATCGTCGGCGCCGAAGTGTTTTCCCGCATCTTGAATTTCGAGGATCGCACCACCTGCGTATTGTTCGGCGACGGCGCCGGCGCGATTGTGCTGTCGGCCTCCAGCGAGCCCGGCATCCTGGCCACCAAGCTGCATGCCGACGGCAGCCAGGGCGATGTGCTGTGCGTCAAGGGCAGCGTCAGCGGCGGCGTGCTGGAAGGCAGCGCCTTCCTGTACATGGATGGCCAGGCTGTATTCAAGCTGGCGGTGGCGGTATTGGAAAAAGTGGCCAACGAGGCTTTGCAGATCGCCGGGATGACCGCGGCGCAGATCGACTGGCTGATTCCGCATCAAGCCAATATCCGCATCATGCGCAGCACGGTGAAGAAATTGGGCTTGCCGATCGAGCGGATGGTGGTGACCGTCGACGAGCAGGGCAACACCTCGGCGGCATCGATTCCGTTGGCGCTCGACGCCGCCGTGCGCGACGGCCGCATCAAGCCGGGACACCATGTAATGATGGAAGGGGTGGGCGGCGGCTTCACCTGGGGCGCCGTCGTGGCGCGCATGTAGGGCGCGTTTTAACTAACTTTGCGCTTTGCTCCCCTCTCCCGCAGGCGGGAGAGGGGAGCAAAGCGCGTAACATCGGGTTTTAATCTGACTTTTAATTAACATGACTAAATTCGCCTTTGTTTTCCCCGGTCAGGGTTCGCAATCGATCGGCATGTTGAACGGCTTTGCCGACAATAGCGAGGTGCGGCAAACGGTGGCCGAGGCTTCCGACGTATTGCAACTCGACCTTGGCAAATTGATTGCCGAAGGGCCGAAAGAAGAACTTGATCTGACCACCAATACACAGCCGGTCATGCTGACAGCAGCAGTGGCTTTCTATCGCGCCTGGCTGGCCGCCGGCGGCGCGTTGCCAAGCGTGGTGGCTGGCCACAGCCTGGGCGAATATTCGGCCCTGGTGGCAGCCGGCGTGATCGAATTCAAGGATGCATTGCCGCTGGTGCGCTTTCGCGCGCAGGCGATGCAGGAAGCAGTGCCGGTCGGCGTCGGCGGGATGGCGGTGATACTCGGCCTGTCCGACGACGACGTGCGCGCCGCCTGTGCCGAAGGCGCGCAGGGCGAAGTGGTGGAAGCGGTCAATTTCAATACGCCGGCGCAGGTGGTGATCGCCGGACACAATGGCGCGGTGGAACGCGCTTGCGCGGCGGCCAAGGCCAAAGGCGCCAAGCGCGCGCAGGCGCTGGCGGTGTCGGCGCCATTCCATTCGTCGCTGTTGCAGCCGGCTTCGGAGCGTCTGCGCGGCTATCTGGCCGGCGTGCAATTTTCAAAACCGCGCATCGCGTTGATCAATAATGTCGACGTGGCTGTGGTCGACGACCTCGACGCCATCAAGGATGCGCTGGTGCGACAGGCGGCCAACCCGGTGCGCTGGGTCGAGAGCGTGCAGCGCATGGCGCAGCTGGGCGTCACCCATGTGATCGAATGTGGCCCCGGCAAGGCGCTGGCCGGCATGACCAAGCGTATTCAAAGCGATCTGACTGGCGACGCGATTGTCGACCAGGCATCATTAAATAAAGTATTGGAGCTGCTCAAGTGACTCTTCCCGCACTCGACTTGCACAACCAAATCGCGCTGGTGACCGGCGCGTCGCGCGGCATCGGACGCGCCATCGCGCAGCACTTGGCCGAACTGGGCGCCAAAGTGATCGGCACCGCCACCACCGAGGCTGGCGCCGCAGCCATCACCGAATATTTGCAGGCAATCGGCGCCGACAGCGGCAAAGGCATGGCGCTCAACGTCAACGATGCCGCAGCCTGTACTGCGTTGATCGATGCCATTCAAAAGGAAGCGGGCGCAGTCACGATCCTGGTCAACAACGCCGGGATTACCCAGGACCAATTGGCGATGCGCATGAAGGAAGAGGAATGGGATGCCGTCATTTCGACCAACCTGACGGCAGTGGCGCGCCTTTCGCGCGCGGTCTTGCGCGGGATGATGAAAGCCAAGCATGGGCGTATCATTAACATCACGTCGGTGGTCGGCTCGTCCGGCAATGCCGGGCAAATGAATTATGCCGCCGCCAAGGCCGGCGTGGCCGGCATGAGCCGGGCGCTGGCGCGGGAAATCGGCAGCCGCAACATCACGGTGAACTGCATTGCGCCCGGATTCATTGACACGGACATGACAAAAGCGTTGAATGAGCAACAAATTGCAGGCTTAATGCAGCAAATTCCGTTAGGTCGCTTCGGCTTGCCGGAAGATATCGCCGCCGCAGTCGGCTTTCTCGCGTCGTCGCAAGCGGGCTATATTACCGGCACCACGTTGCATGTGAACGGCGGGATGTACATGAGTTAAAGTGCTTTTGGCGGGTTTTGACGGAACTTCCGATTGAAAACCTCGAGAATGCTAAAAATAATTCTTTAGCGCGCAAACCTGCTAAAATGCGCGCACTTTCTGTAACCACTGACTGGAGTCATAACATGTCCGACATTGAACAACGCGTTAAGAAGATCGTTGCTGAACAACTCGGCGTCGCCGAAGCCGATATCAAAATTGAATCGTCGTTCGTCGACGATCTCGGTGCCGACTCGCTCGATACAGTTGAATTGGTCATGGCTTTGGAAGACGAGTTCGAAATGGAAATCCCTGACGAACAAGCCGAAAAAATCACCACCGTGCAGCAGGCAATCGATTACGCCAAGGCTCACGTCAAGGCCTAAGCAAGAATTGATCGACTCCAGGAGAATCGCTTGAGCCGTTCGCATCAACGTCGTGTCGTCATTACCGGTCTGGGCGCCGTATCCCCAGTCGGCAATACCGTTACCGAAACATGGAATGCGATTACCGCCGGTAAATCGGGGATCGCCACCATCACCAGGTTCGATGCCGCACCCTTTACGACGCATTTCGCCGGCGAAGTAAAAGGCTTCAATATCGAAGATTACCTGCCCGGCAAGGAAGCGCGCCATATGGATACCTTTATCCACTATGGCATGGCCGCCGGCATTCAAGCGATGCAGGATTGCGGCTTGACGGTGACCGAGCAAAACGCCGAGCGCATCGGCGTCGTCATCGGCTCCGGCATCGGCGGTTTGCCGAGGATCGAGGAAACCCACGCAGAACTGGCCAGTCGCGGCCCGCGCCGCATCAGCCCGTTCTTCGTGCCATCGTCCATTATCAATATGATATCGGGTAACTTGTCGATCAAGTATGGTCTGACCGGCCCGAATCTGGCGATCGTCACCGCCTGCACGACAGGTTTGCACTGCATCGGCGCTGCCGGGCGCATGATCGAATACGGCGACGCCGACGTGATGATCGCCGGTGGCTCCGAATCGACCGTATCGCCATTGGGCCTGGGCGGATTCGCATCGGCGCGCGCGTTATCGACGCGCAACGACGATCCGGCCACCGCTTCGCGGCCATGGGACAAGGATCGCGACGGCTTCGTGCCCGGGGAAGGCGCCGGTGTCATGGTGCTGGAAGAGTACGAGCACGCGAAAGCGCGCGGCGCCAAGATCTACGCGGAATTGCTCGGTTTCGGCATGAGTGCGGACGCCTATCACATGACAGCACCGCGCGAAGACGGGGCCGGCGCCAGCCGTTGCATGATCGCGGCCTTGAAGAACGCCGGCATCAACGCCGACCAGGTCGATTACGTGAATGCACATGGCACGTCGACGCCGCTGGGCGATCTGGCGGAAACGATTGCGATCAAGAGCGCGCTGGGCGAGCACGCGAAGAAAACCATCGTCAACTCGACCAAATCCATGACCGGTCATTTGCTGGGTGGGGCCGGCGGGCTGGAGGCGTTATTGACTGTGTTGGCGATCCATCATCAAATCTCGCCGCCAACCATCAATATCTTCAACCAGGATGCGGAGTGCGATCTCGATTATTGCGCCAACACCGCGCGGGAAGTGCCGATCAACATCGCCCTGAAGAATTCCTTCGGTTTCGGCGGCACGAACGGCAGCCTGGTTTTCGGCAAAATCTGAAGGTCCTAGAGACCCTATAGGCACCCGACCCGCGAGGGTCGGGTCGCATCCCAATCATGTCTATCGCCGCATCCGTGGTGGTAAGCCCCTCCAAACGTCTGCTGACACTGGTGGCAGCGTTGTGCCTGGGCGTTGTTGCGATAGGCGCGGCGCTCGCCGTGGGTGCGCTCGGCGAATTGGCGCTTTGGGCGCGGCTGCTGTGTGGGTCTGCTTGCCTGCTGCTGGCCGGCGGTGGGTTCGTGGTTACCCTGCGCGGGCGCGACACGTATCGTCTCGATATCAGCGGCAGCGGACAAATCCGCCTCACGCTCCTCGCGCGCAAGCCGGCGCGCGCGACCGCTATCACCGCATCCGACCCCAACGAAGGCGGAATGTTGGTAACATTGCTGGCCGATTCGACATTGTGGCCGCATTTCATGCTATTGCGGCTGCAAGACCAAGACGGCCGGCTGCACGCGCTGTCGATTCTGCCTGACAGCGTGTCGGCGGCGTCGTTTCAGGCGCTGTCCGTGGCCTGCCGCTGGATCGCTGCGCATCGGTTTTCCGCAGCTAGTGAGTTTCTGCATTGAACTATTTACGATAGCGCGGGTCAATAAGGTAGTGACGCGTATGTTGCAAAATTACAAGGGACTGGGGATTGACGACAGAACGCGAAATTGATCAACTGCTTGTTGAGCGTGTACAGCGCGGCGACAAAAAAGCCTTTGAGCTTTTGGTGATCAAATATCAACGAAAATTAATGCGGCTGGTGTCGCGGCTTATTCGCGACCAGGCCGAGGCGGAAGACGTTGTGCAAGAAGCGTTCATCAAGGCTTATCGCGCGCTGCCGCAATTTCGCGGCGACTCGGCGTTTTATACCTGGCTCTACCGGATCGGCATCAATACCGCGAAGAACTATCTTGTGACGCAAGGCCGTCGCGCGCCGACCTCGACCGAAGCAGATGCAGAAGAAGCGGAAACTTTTGACGACGGAGAGCACCTAAGGGATATCAACACCCCGGAATCGATGCTGGCAACCAAGCAAATTGCGGCAACTGTCAACGGCGCGATGGATTCGTTGCCGGAGGAGTTGCGGGTAGCAATCAATTTGCGCGAGATCGAAGGCCTCAGTTATGATGAAATTGCCGAGGCGATGGGTTGTCCGATCGGCACGGTGCGCAGCAGGATTTTCCGGGCGCGCGAGGCGATAGCAGAGAAATTGCGTCCGCTGCTCGGCACCGCGTTGGACAAGAGATGGTAAGGATGAAAAGAAAGAAAGCCACAATGAATCGGCGGTGCGACCCGGCACCTTGCATGACGATTCCTGGAGGCTTCTCAAAAAAAATAGTTGCACAAATAGGGATTGACCTGGCTGGCGTGAGGTAGTGATGGAAACGAAAAATATGACCCAAGAGCGAATTTCGGCATTGCTCGACAATGAGTTGCCCGACGAGCAGTTGAATCTGGCGTTCGCTGCACTGCGACAAGCCGAAGGGCTGGCCGCATGGGACGTGTATCACCAGATCGGCGACGTCCTGCGATCCGACGACATGGCGCACGAATTCAGTCCCGATTTCAATGCGCGCTTGATGGCACGCTTGGAAGCGGAGCCGACTATCGTGGCGCCGCAGATGCAGCCACAACTGCAGTCGCAACTGCAGCCGATGGTGGCGACCGGCGGAGCCCGCACCCGCGCGCTGCGACGCTTTGCGGCGCCGACGGCGGTGGCGGCAGTGGCGGTGCTGGCCTTGATGAGCAGTCCGCAATTGCTGGTCGCGCTCAAGGGCGGCGGCGCCAAGGAGCCGGTCGCAATCGGCACGACCATTGCCAGGAATGCTCCCGGATCGCCGCTGCTGCAGGTGGCGATGGGCGACAACTCCGTGAGCGCTCCGACGCAGAACGGCGTGATCTTGCGCGATCCGCGGATCGACGAATACCTGTTGGCGCATCAGCGCGTTTCTCCGGCATGGAACAGCACCGCGCAATATGCGCGTTCGGCCACTTTTGCATCGGATTCCGATAAATGATTCCTATGCTGCAGACAAAGCTGTGGTTGAAGTTTGTCGTTGTCTGTTTCAGTCTGTCGGTATTGCCGGCGATTGCCGACAATGCCGATCCGCTGGTCGAAAAACGCGAAGCGCAAGCCTGGTTGAAGAAGATTCAGATGGCTGCGCAGAAACTCAATTATTCGGGCACCTTTGTCTTCCAGCAAGCCAATCAGGTGCGCACTTCGCGCATCACGCACGTGGTCGACGGCAAGAACGAGTTGGAAAAGCTGGAAATACTGGACGGCAAGCCGCGCGAATATCTGCGCAAGAACGATGTGGTCTCGACCTACATCCTGGAAAGCCGCACCATCCTGGTGGAAAAGAGTTTTACCCAGGAATTCTTTCCTGCCATGCTGGCGGCCAACGCAGCCGACCTGACCGAACATTACGATCTGCATAAACTCGATGGCGGACGCTCGGCCGGTTACGATTGCCTGGTCATCACGCTCGAGCCGAAAGACAACTTGCGCTACGGCTACCGGCTATGGGCCGAAAAAAACAGCGGCTTGCTATTGCGTGCGCAAACTGTCAACGAAAATCATCAGGTGGTAGAACAAATCGCCTTCGCGCAAGTGAGCATCGGCGGCATCGACAAGAATGCCGTGCGCTCGAGCTTCGGCAATACCGCACTGTGGCATGTCGAAATATCGTCGATATCCGAGGCCGCCGTGCTGGGCTGGTCGGTCACTGCGGTGCCGCCGGGATTCAAGAAGATTCACGAATTCAAGCGCATGGTCGCCGATTTTGGCGGCGTGCCGGCGCCCGGTGCGACCGTCACGCAGCACGAGTTGGGCCAGATGGTGTTTTCGGACGGCCTGGCGGCGATCTCGGTATTCGTCGAGCCGGGTTCGCAAAGCCGCACCGATGGCTCGATGCAACAGGGCGCAATGAATATCGTTGGCAAGCGTCAAGGCGACTATTGGCTTACCATCGTGGGCGAAGTTCCCGCCGCAGCAATTCGAAGTGTCGCCAATTCGATTGAGTTCAAATCCAAATAGCCATTTTTTCAAAGCCATCTTATGAAGACAATCACCTCTCTCTCCAAGACATTGTTGACGTTGTTGTTCTCCGCCAGCGCGGCTTTATTTGTGCCAATGGAGGCTGGGGCGGCGCCGCAAGCCAACGCAGCCGTTGCGGCCTTGCCCGATTTTACCGATTTGGTGGAAAAGACTGGCCCGGCGGTGGTGAATATACGCACCACGCAACGCGTCAAGCAAGGAGCCAACCAAGGCATGCCGGGCGGCGACGACGAAGAAATGCAAGAATTTTTGCGTCGCTTCTTCGGTATGCCGGCTCCGCAACAGCCGAATCAGCCCAGCCAGCCGAATCGCCGCAAAAAACAAGTCCCGGAAGACCATGAGGAAGAAGTGCCGCGCGGCGTCGGCTCCGGGTTTATCATTTCGCCCGACGGTTATGTGATGACCAATGCGCATGTGGTCGAAGCGGCTGACGAAGTGTATGTGACGCTGACCGACAAGCGCGAATTCAAGGCCAAGATCGTCGGCGCCGACAAGAATTCCGATGTTGCGCTGGTCAAGATCGAAGGCGCCAACCTGCCGCACTTGACGATGGGCGCGTCCGACAAGATCCGGGTCGGCGAATGGGTGATAGCGATCGGCTCGCCATTCGGGCTGGATAATACGGTGACTGCCGGCATCATTTCCGCCAAGGCGCGCGACATCGGCGATTACCTGCCGCTGATCCAGACCGACGTTGCCGTCAATCCGGGTAATTCCGGCGGCCCGTTGATCAACATGCGCGGCGAGGTAGTCGGCATCAATTCGCAGATCTTCAGCCGTTCCGGCGGTTACATGGGCATCTCGTTCGCGGTGCCGATCGACGAAGCGATGCGGGTAGCCGATCAATTGAAGAGTTCCGGCAAAGTCACGCGCGGCCGCATCGGCGTGCAAATCCAGGAAGTCACCAAGGAAGTCGCCGAATCGCTCAACTTGCCGAAAGCGCAGGGTGCATTGGTGGGCCGCGTCGAAGCCGGCAGCCCCGGCGAAAAAGCCGGGATCGAAGCGGGCGACATCATCACCAAGTTCAATGGCGTGACAGTCGAAGCCGCCAACGATTTGCCGCGCATGGTCGGCGCCACCAAGCCGGGCACCCGCGTAGCGGTGACGGTCTGGCGCAAAGGCGTTGCGCGCGACTTCAGCGTTGTTTTGGCCGAATTAGATGCAGACAAACCGGCCAAAAAGGGCGAGAAGAAGCAAAAGGACAAGGCCGAACAAAGCAGCAATGCGCTGGGCTTGAGCACCAGCGATTTGTCGGACGAGCAAAAGAAGGAATTGAAAGTCGAGCACGGCGTCATGGTCGAAAATGCCGAAGGCGCGGCGCAATGGGCCGGAATTCGCGCCGGCGACGTGATCTTGCGTGTGAAAGATACCGATATCAACGACGCCAAGCAGTTCAATGCGCTGGTAGCAAAGCTGGATACGAAGAAGCCGATTCCATTGCTGGTGCAACGTGGCGAGTCGTCGCAATTCGTGCTGGTCAAGCCCGCCGCTCAATAGGCTGATTGTCAAGAAGCCGCAGCGGCGAGCGGCCCTTGAGGTCAGGGCAATAATCGCATAAAGAATGGCTTGCGCAAAAGAGCGGAGTCCCCTCCCCCTCGCAGGGGGAGGGCTAGGGAGGGGGTAGTGCCGTCGAGATACGTGATGCTGTAAATTTAGACGCACTACCCCCATCCTAACCTTCCCCCTGCTAGGGGGAAGGGATCTGTTCTTGGTATCTTCAGACATCAGCGCGTAACTATCAGTTCCTAACCAAGCACGATGCACTTTACCCTCTACTCCCGCAGCTATTGCCACCTGTGCGACGACATGCTGCAAGCGCTGCGCGCATTCGATGTCGACAATGCATTCACGATCGACATCGTCGATGTCGATGCCGATGCCGACCTGGTGGCGCGCTACGACGAGCTGGTGCCGGTATTGCTGGCCAGCAAAAATGGCGAACCGGCAACCCGGCTTTGCCACTACTTCCTTGACGAGACGGCCTTGCGCGCCTTTCTGGAGCGCCCGTAGTCATCGGCAGTCACTGGATTTCGCGTCACGGCTTGGATGCGATCTGCGCGAATTGCATTTTGGAAACGTCGTTCGCAAGCCGCAATTGTCCGGCTTGAACGCGCCGCGAACTGGATAAGGCGGGCTTTCCCCTCTGAAATCCGGTAAAATGCGGATATCGAACATCCTTCAGCAATCAGGCGCTCTTGAGCGCTTTTTTTGTAAGGCGTCTCTGAAAGTCGAACACGCGGCCCGCTCGCTACGATATGCGGAGATACCCCGTAATTTACAACTTAGTTAATGAATAACATTCGCAATTTTTCTATCATCGCCCATATCGACCACGGCAAATCGACGCTTGCGGACCGGATTATTCAACTGTGCGGCGGCCTGTCGGATCGAGAAATGGAAGCGCAAGTTCTGGATTCGATGGATCTGGAGCGCGAACGCGGCATCACCATCAAGGCGCAGACCGCTGCGTTGATGTACAAAGCGCGCGATGGACAGGTGTATAACCTGAACCTGATCGATACCCCAGGCCACGTCGATTTCAGCTATGAAGTCAGCCGCTCCTTGTCGGCTTGCGAGGGGGCGTTGCTGGTGGTGGATGCGTCGCAAGGGGTGGAAGCGCAGACGGTCGCCAATTGCTATACGGCGATCGAATTGGGCGTGGAAGTGGTGCCGGTGTTGAACAAGATCGACTTGCCGTCGGCCGACCCGGAAAACGCCATTGCCGAAATCGAGGAAGTGATCGGCATCGATGCCTCCGACGCCGTGCACTGTTCGGCCAAGACCGGCCTCGGTGTGCAAGACGTGCTGGAATCGCTGATTGCCAAGGTGCCGCCGCCCAAGGGCGACCCGGATGCGCCGCTGCAGGCATTGATCGTCGATTCCTGGTTCGACAACTATGTCGGCGTGGTGATGCTGGTGCGCGTGTTCAACGGCACGCTGCGGCCAAAGGACAAGATTTTGCTGATGGCAAACGGCTCGCAGCATTTGACCGAAAGCGTCGGCGTGTTTACGCCGAAATCGGTGAGCCGCGAAACGCTGTCAGCCGGGCAGGTGGGCTTTATCATCGCCGGCATCAAGGAATTGAAAGCCGCCAAGGTCGGCGATACCGTGACCCTGGTCAGCCGTCCTGCGCCGCAGCCGCTGCCGGGCTTCAAGGAAGTGCAGCCGCAGGTGTTTGCCGGCTTGTTCCCGGTCGAAGCGAATCAATACGATGCGTTGCGCGACTCGCTGGAAAAATTGAAACTCAACGATGCCGCGCTGATGTACGAGCCGGAAGTGTCGCAGGCATTGGGCTTCGGTTTTCGCTGCGGCTTCCTCGGCTTGCTGCACATGGAAATCGTGCAGGAACGCCTGGAGCGCGAGTTCGACCAGGACTTGATCACCACCGCGCCGACCGTAATCTACGAAGTCATCTTGCGCGATGGCAGCACGCTGATGGTCGACAATCCGTCGAAGATGCCCGACCCGTCGAAGATCGAGGAAATCCGCGAGCCTATCGTCACCGTCAACCTGTACATGCCGCAGGAATACGTCGGCTCGGTCATCACGCTGTGCACGCAAAAGCGCGGCGTCCAATTGGACATGAGTTATCACGGCAAGCAAGTCAAGCTGACCTATGAAATGCCGATGGCCGAAATCGTGCTCGACTTCTTCGACAAGCTGAAATCGACCTCGCGCGGTTACGCGTCGATGGATTACGAGTTCAAGGAATACCGGGCCGCCGACGTGGTCAAGGTCGACATGCTGATCAATAGCGAAAAAGTCGATGCGCTGGCCATCATCGTGCACCGCTCGAACAGCCAGTTCCGCGGTCGCGCGGTCGCCGCCAAGATGCGCGAACTGATTCCGCGCCAGATGTTCGATGTCGCCATCCAGGCGGCCATCGGCGCCAACATCATCTCGCGCGAAAACGTCAAGGCCTTGCGCAAGAACGTGCTGGCGAAATGCTATGGCGGCGACATCAGCCGCAAGCGCAAACTGCTGGAAAAACAAAAGGCCGGCAAGAAACGCATGAAGCAAGTCGGCTCGGTGGAAATTCCTCAAGAAGCGTTCCTGGCAATTTTACAAGTGGATGAGAAATGAACGGACAAGCAATATTGGGCAATTTTGCATTGATTCTTTTTGTCTTGACCATCGGCACCGGCATCGTATGGTTCCTGGACGTGTTTTACCTGGCCAAACAGCGGCGCGCGAAGGCCGACGCGGCACTGGCCGAGTTCGATGCACGCAATGCAAAATTAAAAGCCGAAGGCATCAAGCTCGACGACAGTGGGCGCGCCGCTTTGGAAGCCAGCGTGTTGCGTCAGCCGACCTGGATCGAATATTCCGGTAGTTTTTTCCCGGTGATTGCGCTGGTGTTTTTTGTCCGTTCGTTCTTGTATGAACCGTTCAAGATTCCATCCGGTTCGATGGAGCCGACCTTGATTGCCGGCGATTTCATCCTGGTCAATAAGTTCGCTTACGGCGTGCGGCTGCCGGTGCTCAATAAAAAAGTGATTGAAGTAAGCCAGCCCAAGCGCGGCGACGTGATGGTTTTCCGTTATCCCGAAGATCCGTCGACCGATTACATCAAACGTGTGGTTGGCGTGCCAGGTGATAAAATAGTCTATAAAAACAAACGCTTAACGGTAAACGGCCAGAAACTCTCGTATTCGCCGTTGCCGGACTACCTGGATGAGGCAGACGATGTCAGTTTGGCGTATCGCAAGCAATTGATGGAAAATCTTACTGGAGTGCAACATAGGATACTCAATTTTGCCGAAAGTCCCACGGATGTACGTTTTCCGAGCGATTTCCCGCAACGCGAGTTGTGCGCCTATGACGCCGAAGGCTTTGCCTGTAGCGTTCCCGCTGGACATTACTTTATGATGGGGGATAATCGGGATAACAGCAAAGATAGTCGCTATTGGGGTTTTGTGCCGGACGAAAATATTGTCGGAAAAGCATTTTTTGTCTGGATGAATTTTTCTCATTTGAAACGCATCGGCAGTTTTCAATAACCGATATTCGGGAGCGAGCACATGGAAGCAAGGGCAGGAAATACGCAGCGCGGCGTTTCGTTGGTGGGCTTGATTTTTATTCTTGCCATCCTTGGTGCGATCGGCATAGTGGCGTTGAAAGTAGTGCCGACGGTGACCGAATTCATGACGATCAAGAAATCGATCGTCGCGGCCAAGGCTACGGGCAACAGTATTCCTGAGATACGCAATTCTTTCGACAAGCGAGCCGATACCGGTTATGTCGATTCTATCGCCGGCAAGGACTTGGATATCGTCAAAACTGCGGATGGCTTCGACGTCAGCTTCGCCTACGAGAAAAAGATACCTCTGGCAGGTCCGGTAAGCTTGGTAATTGACTACCAAGGTTCGACTTCACCAACCGGAGCGCCAAAACGCGCGGCGCCCGACCAATAATTTTCACGGAATAAAATGGATCTCACGTTATTGCAGAATCGGCTAGGCCACACGTTCAAGGAGGCTGCGTTGCTGCAGCAGGCCTTGACGCATCGCAGCCATAGCGTCGTGCATAACGAGAGGCTTGAGTTCCTGGGCGACTCGATTTTGAATTGCGTGGTTGCTTCATTGCTATTCGATCGTTACAGCAAGATCGACGAAGGCGATTTGTCGCGCTTGCGCGCCAATCTGGTCAAGCAGCAATCGTTGTATGAAATCGCGCAACGGCTGGATTTGTCGCAATTTCTCCGATTGGGCGAGGGCGAATTGAAATCGGGCGGTTTCCGGCGCCCGTCGATCCTGGCAGACACGCTGGAGGCGCTGTTTGGCGCCATTTTTTTGGACGCCGGATTCGATGCCGCGCGCGACGTGATCCGCGCGCTGTATATCCCTATCCTCGACAGCGTCGATCCGAAAACCCTGGGCAAGGATGCCAAGACCCTGCTGCAGGAATATTTGCAAAGCAAGAAAATCGCATTGCCGCAATATAACGTGGTCGCCACGCATGGCGCCGCCCACAATCAGGAATTTGAAATCGAATGCCTGGTGCCCAAGCTCGATATCCAGGTGTTTGGCACCGGCGGCAGCCGCCGCGCCGGCGAGCAAGCCGCCGCCAAGTTGGCCCTGGAAGCGGTGCAAACCGCGATGGCGAAAACGCCGACCGCTGCGCGCAAGGCCAAGCCGCGCGCGTCGCAACTGAAACTGGCGGGGATTGCGACGGTGCAAATCGATAGCCCTGCGGAAGTGTCGACGCGTCCGGGCAAGGCCGCCGCCAAGAGCGAATCCAAGGTCGCCGGCAAGCTCAATGAGAGCGGCGATGTCGATATGGCGCAACCTGAAATTCCCGCCGACGTCTCCGCTTCCGATAACCTGCAACTGGATTTGCACCCCCCGATCACCCACTCGAAGACCGCATGACTGATTCCGCTGCACTCTCCGGCTACAAATGCGGCTATATCGCAATCATTGGCCGCCCGAACGTCGGCAAATCGACGCTGATGAATGCATTGATCGGCGCCAAGGTCAGCATTACCTCGCGCAAGGCGCAGACCACGCGTCATCGCATCACCGGCATTCAAACCGTGGAGGACGCGCAGTTCGTCTACGTCGACACGCCCGGCTTCCAGACCCGCCATTCGAATGCGCTCAACAAGACGCTCAACAAAACGGTGACCAACACCTTGACGGCGGCGGATCTGATCTTGTTCGTCATCGAAGCCGGCGCCTTCGGCCAGGCCGACCAACAGGTGCTCGATCTGGTGCCGGAGAATGTGCCGTGCATCCTGGTCATCAACAAGGCCGACCACATCAAGGACAAGGCGGTGCTGATGCCTTTTGCGCAGCAAGTGGTCGCCAAGCATGCGTTCGCCGCCGTGGTGCCGGTATCGGCCAAGCTGAATTTCCAGCTCGACAGCCTGCAAGGCGAGATCAAGCGCTATCTGCCGGAAAATCCGCCGATCTTCGGCGAAGACGACATCACCGACCGCAGCGAAAAATTCATGGCGGCGGAAATCGTGCGCGAAAAAGTGTTCCGCTTCGTCGGTGACGAATTGCCGTACACCAGCACGGTGCTGATCGAAAAATTCGAGCAGGAAGGCAACTTGCGGCGCGTGTTTGCCGCCATCCTGGTCGAGCGCGATACCCACAAATCGATGTTGATCGGCCAAAAAGGCGCGCGCCTGAAGGAAATCTCGACGCAAGCGCGGCTCGACATGGAACGTCTGTTCGGCGGCCCGGTCTATCTGGAAATATGGGTCAAGGTGAAATCGGGCTGGGCCGACAACGAAGCCGGCTTGCGCGCTTACGGTTACGAATGATAGTACGCCCGGAGTGTGATTCAAACTGTGTGGGAAATATCAACGCAATGTGCAAAACCTCCGTCGTTCCCGCGAAGGCGGGAATCCATACTGAGTTAATTCGAGCTAGTTCCCTATGGATTCCCGCCTTCGCGGGAATGACGGGTTATATATTGCTTGCGGCGCATCTCTGTTCCTCCGTGCAATTGCCACGCAGTGTAACGCTGCACTCATGATCGAACCGCAATGGAAACCGACACGCTAGAGCAAGCGACCATCTCTGCTCCGCCGCAGGCGGCGCCGGAGCGCGCCGGCAAGCCGGCGGTGCGGCGCGCCAAATCCCCCGAAAAAGAACACCGGATCGCGGCCCAGCCGGGCTTCGTGCTGCACAGCTATCCGTACAAAGAAACCAGCCTGATCGTCGACGTTTTTTCGCGCGACTATGGCCGCGTCGCGCTGGTTGCCAAGGGCGCCAAGCGGCCGCACTCCAAATTGCGCGGCGTGTTGCAGACCTTTCAGCCCTTATCGGTTTCCTGGAGCGGCAGGGCGGAAGTGCGCACGCTGACCGCCGCCGAATGGGTCGGCGGTTTGCTGCCGCTGGAAAAATCGGCGCTGCTATGCGGCTTTTATCTGAACGAATTGCTGGTCAAACTGCTGGCGCGCGACGATCCCCATGCCGCCTTGTTCGATCACTACGTGGCGGCGATGAACCAGCTCGCGCACGACGAATCGGCGCCGATCGTGTTGCGCAGGTTCGAGCGCGCGCTGCTCAAGGAAACCGGCGTGGCCACCGACTTCAGCGTCTGCACCAGCACCTCGCAGGCGGTCGATCCGCAGCAGACCTACGTGGTCGACCCCGAAAGCGGCCCGCGCATCGCCCGCGCCGCCGACCGCTGGCCCAGCGTTTCCGGCAAAACCCTGCTCGACATGGAGCGGCAGGATTACGCCGACCCGGTCACGCAAAGCCAAAGCAAGCAGTTGATGCGCTTTCTCTTGGCGCACCACCTGGGCGGCATGCAACTCAACACCCGTCAGATTTTGATCGATCTGATGCAACTATAAGGACATGGCACGGCCATCCATTACTCATCATGAGCTTCCTCGAACCGACCGGCACCATCATCGATCTGGGCGTCAATATCGACCACGTGGCGACCCTGCGCAACGCCCGTGGCACCACCTACCCCGACCCGCTGCAAGCAGCCTTGCAGGCCGAAGAAGCCGGGGCCGATGCGATCACGCTGCACATGCGCGAAGACCGCCGCCATATCAAGGATGCCGACGTGCTGGCGATCCGCCCGCTGTTGCGCACGCACATGAACCTGGAAGCGGCAGTGACGCCGGAAATGCTCGACTTTTGCTGCCGCATCAAGCCGCAAGATGCCTGCCTGGTGCCGGAACGGCGCGAAGAAGTGACCACCGAAGGCGGCCTCGACGTGGTCAAGTATTTTCCGCAAGTGCAGGCGGCGGTGCGGCAATTGCAAGCCGAAGGTATCCGCGTAAGCCTGTTCATCGATGCCGATGCCGCGCAAATCCAGGCCGCCGCCGAAGCCGGCGCGCCAGTAATCGAATTGCATACCGGTCGTTATGCCGATGCGCACGACGCCGCGCAGCAACTACAGGAATTGCAACGCATCCGGCAGGGCGTGGCCGAAGGCGTCAAGCGCGGCCTGAAAGTCAATGCCGGCCACGGTTTGCATTACACCAATGTGCAGGCGATTGCCGCCATTACCGACATCGCCGAGTTGAACATCGGCCACGCAGTGGTCGCGCATGCCGTGTTCGTCGGTTGGCAAAATGCGGTGCGCGAGATGAAGGCGATCATGGTGCAGGCACGTTTGGCTGCGCAAAGAGCGTAAGCCGCTCGCCATGATCTACGGCATCGGCACCGACATCGTCCAGATCGCGCGCTTGCAAGCGGCGCTGGCGCGTAGCGGCGAACGCTTTGCCGCCAAGATACTGGGGCCGGACGAGCTGGAAATCTTTCGCGCGCGGCGCGCCGCCGTCGAAGCGCGCGGCTTGCGCTACCTGGCCACGCGCTTTGCCGCCAAGGAAGCATTCTCGAAAGCCATCGGCCTCGGCTTGCGCATGCCGATGACCTGGCACAGCGCGCAAATCCTGAATGCGCCGAGCGGCCAGCCGACGCTCGTTGCCAGCGGCGCGCTGCTGGAATTCATGCAGCAGCATGGTCTCCACACGCAAGTGTCGATCAGCGACGAAGCCGACTACGCGGTAGCCTTCGCAATAGTCGAACAAAAAGAATAGCCGACCGCCACGATGTCCGAACCCGAAGTCCCTGTCGCCCCCGACCCCGACCCCCGCGAAGTCGTTCTCGACACCGTCGCCAAGCTGCCGCACCTGCCCGGCGTGTACCGCTATTTCGACGCCGACGACAAGGTCTTGTACGTCGGCAAGGCGCGCGACCTGAAAAAGCGCGTCTCCAGCTATTTCCAAAAGACGCTGACCAGTCCACGCATCGCCATGATGGTCGAGCGCATCGCCCGCCTTGAAACCACGGTCACACGCAGCGAAGCCGAAGCGCTGATCCTGGAAAACAACTTGATCAAGGCCTTGCAGCCGCGCTTCAACATCCTGTTCCGCGACGACAAGTCCTATCCCTACCTGAAGATCACTGGCCAGGAATATCCGCGCATGGCGTATTATCGCGGCGCGGTCGACAAGAAGAACCAGTATTTCGGCCCTTTCCCGAGCGCCTGGGCGGTCAAGGAATCGATGCAGATTCTGCAAAAGGTGTTCCTGCTGCGCACCTGCGAAGACTCGGTGTTTTCCAACCGCACGCGGCCTTGCCTGCTGCACCAGATCCATCGCTGCAGCGCGCCCTGCGTCAATGAAATCGCCAAGGAAGATTACGCGCGCGATGTCGAAAACGCCGCCAAATTCCTGCGCGGTCGGCAAAGCGAAGTGCTGGCCGATCTGGAGGCCAAGATGCACGCGTACGCCGCCGAACTCAAGTTCGAGCAGGCGGCGGCGGTGCGCAACCAGATCTCGGCACTGTCGCGCGTGCTGCACCAGCAAAGCATGGAAGTCGGCGGCGACGCCGACATCGACATCGTCGCCGTCATCGTGCATGGCGGGCGGGCCTGCGTCAATCTGGCGATGGTGCGCGGTGGCCGCCATCTGGGCGACCGCGCGTATTTCCCGACCCACGTCGATCAGGCGATCGCGACCGCCGACGAAGCGCTCGCCACCGAAGTGCTGAAGGCTTTCCTGGCGCAGCATTACATCGATAAATTCATTCCTTCCACCATCGTGATGAATGTGGAATTCAACGAACCGGCCTTGATGGTGGCGCTGATGGAACAATGCGGGCATCGGATCAACCTGGTGTTCCAGCCGCAGGAGCAACGCCGCAAGTGGCTGGAAATGGCGCACAAGGGAGCCGAGATTGCGCTGGCGCGCCTGCTCTCGGAGCAGGGCTCGCAACAGGCGCGCACGCGCGCGCTGGTCGATGCGCTGGGCCTCGATATCGCCGATCTCGACGTGCTGCGCGCGGAGTGCTTCGACATCAGCCACACCCAGGGCGAGGCGACGCAGGCGTCCTGCGTGGTGTTCCATCACCACGCGATGCAGAATGGCGAATACCGGCGCTACAACATCAACGGCATCACCCCTGGCGACGACTATGCGGCAATGCGGCAAGTGCTGACCCGGCGCTACGAAAAGGTCGCCAACGGCGATGGCACGATGCCTGATATCGTGCTGATCGACGGCGGCAAAGGGCAAGTCGAAATGGCGCGCCAGGTGTTCGTCGAACTGGGCCTGGATATCGGCTTGATCGTCGGCGTGGCCAAAGGGGAG
The DNA here is from genome assembly GCA_031291325.1 of Burkholderiaceae bacterium. Lineage (GTDB taxonomy): Bacteria > Pseudomonadota > Gammaproteobacteria > Burkholderiales > Burkholderiaceae_D > PKWO01. Next base: position 17,231 of record JARLJG010000030.1, on the reverse strand, counting down.
GGACGCAAGGTCGGGCTGGAAACCCTGGTCTTCGTCGACGGTCGCGCGCCGCAGGAACTGGGCAAGGAATCGGCAGCCTTGATGCTGATTGCGCAAATCCGCGACGAAGCGCACCGCTTTGCGATCACCGGCATGCGCGCCAAACGCGCCAAGGCGAGGCAGACTTCGCGCCTGGAAGAGATCGAAGGCGTCGGCGCCAAACGACGCCAAAAGTTGCTGGCGCGCTTCGGCGGCTTGCGCGGCGTGGTCGACGCCAGCGTCGAGGACTTGGCGTCGGTCGAAGGAATTTCGCGCCAATTGGCAGAAGATATTTATAAGCAGTTACATTGAATTGCGTTGAAATGCGTTGTATCGCATTGACCAAGCCCACATCGCGCGTAATTTAAGTAGATAATTACAAACTTGACCCAACATAGTGCAGCGTTACCGAAACGCATTACCAATAACGATTCATGCCATTCAATATTCCGATTTTTCTGACCTGGTTGCGCGTCGCGCTGATCCCGCTGGTGGTTGGCGTGTTCTACCTGCCGTTTGACTGGATGACGCGTTACGAGCAAGGCGTCGCCGCCGCCGCGATCTTTATCATTGCGGCGGTGACCGATTGGTTCGACGGTTTCCTGGCGCGCCGCTGGAACCAGACCTCGGCGTTTGGAGCATTCCTCGATCCGGTCGCCGACAAGCTGATGGTGGCCGGCGCCTTGTTGGTGCTGGTGCAACTGGATCGGGTCAATGCGGCATTCGCCTTCGTCATCATCGGTCGCGAAATCGCCATTTCGGCATTGCGCGAATGGATGGCGCAGATCGGCGCATCGAAATCGGTCGCCGTCAGTTCGCTCGGCAAGATCAAGACCACTGCGCAGATGGCCGCGATCCCGATGCTGCTGTTCAACGAGAGATTGTTCTACGTTGTCGATTGCAGCTATTGGGGCCAATGGTTGTTGCTGGTGGCGGCCGTGTTGACGGTATGGTCGATGTTTTATTACTTGCGCAAAGCGTGGCCTTTGATCAAGGAACGCGCCGGTCATTTGTAGGGAAAATTGAGCATGCCGACTGCGCGAGTGCTTGACAATGCCCGTCAATCGGCTATAATGCTCGCTTGTTGTTGATGCGGGAGTAGCTCAGTTGGTAGAGCGCAACCTTGCCAAGGTTGAGGTCGAGAGTTCGAGACTCTTCTCCCGCTCCAGGATTCCGAGGGAAGCCACGGGTAGACAAATCCAAGGCTTCCTTTTTGTTTGAAGACGGGAATGGCAACAGGTGTAAATGCGGTAGTTAAATACGGTAACACAATGCGGGAGTAGCTCAGTTGGTAGAGCGCAACCTTGCCAAGGTTGAGGTCGAGAGTTCGAGACTCTTCTCCCGCTCCAGATTTTCGGAAGATCGTCGTATCTTTCTTGCAGCGCGCTTTCAGATTCACGGTTACAATGCTGGTCACGGCGGGGTAGCAAAGCGGTTATGCAGCGGCCTGCAAAGCCGTGTAGACCGGTTCGACTCCGGTCCCCGCCTCCAAACCATCAAGATCGAATAATTATCCAGCTTGCGAGCTGGATTTTTTTCGTCTGTTGCAAACGTATTCGCAGTCGCAGTCGTATTCGTATTCGCATTCGTGGCCGTATCGGTCGTTGACGGTCGACAGACTCGCCTGTTACTGCCCACGGCCTGCGCGCTGCCGATCCCTCGTCCTCGTACCACACTTACCGTGCGATTGTCATTTGCCCCTTGAACCTCGCCGCCCAACGAGCCGGGTTATACTTTGTTGCAGCCTGCATGCAGTGCCGGTGCGGAGCGGCCACAATTAAAAAATACTTCTTCGGAGAAATTGTTCATGAAATATCTTCCCGTTATACGCATGACCGCGCTCGCGGTATGCAGTTTAATCTTTGCCGGCGGTGCGTTTGCCGCCGACCGCAGCGCGCCGCCGACGGCGGTGCAGGCAGTCACCGATACCTATGGCGATATCACGGTGACCGATCCCTATCGCTGGCTGGAAAACCAGGCCGACCCCAAGGTGCATCAATGGAGTCTGGCGCAAGACGCGCGCACCCGCCACTATCTCGACAAGTTGTCGTTTCGCAAGCCGATCTATGAGCGCTTGATGAAGCAGATTTCGGCAAGCTCCAGCTCGTATTACGGCTTGCAGGCAGTCGGCGACAAGATATTTGCGTATTACAATCAGCCGCCCAAGCAGCAGCCGATGATTGCGCTGCTCGATAATCGCGCCGACCCGGCGCAAGCGAAGGTGGTGCTGGACCCGAATGTCATCAATCCAAAGGGCACGACCGCTATCGACTGGTTCGTGCCGTCGCCGCAAGGCAAGCTGGTGGCGGTCTCGATGTCGGACAACGGCAGCGAAGACGGTTCGCTCCACATTTTCGACGTTGCCAGCGGCAAGCAGGTCGATCAAGTCATTGCGCGCGTCCAATACCCGACCGGCGGCGGCAGCCTCGCCTGGCGCGCCGACGGCAGCGGCTTTTGGTATACCCGTTATCCGGGCCCGGAAGAAGGCGCCGAGCGCCAGCATTTTTTCCAGCAAGTGTATTTCCACAAGCTGGGCGACGATCCGGCCAAGGATAGCTATGTGATGGGCAAGGATTTCCCCAAGGTTGCCGAGATCGCGCTCGACAGCCGGCAGAATCCCGATTACGTGGTCGCCACGGTGGCCAATGGCGATGGCGGCGAATATGCGCATTACGTCCTGGGTCAGGATGGCAGCATCAAGCAAGTCAGCCGTTTTGAAGACAAAATTGTCGCCGCCGCCATCGGCGCCGACGATGCGCTCTACCTGATTTCGCATCAAGATGCGCCGCACGGCAAGTTATTGAAGCTGGCGTTGAACGACCTCGACTTGAGCCACGCGAAAACCATTGTGCCGCAGTCGGACGCAGTGATGCAGCCCGGCGGCGAGTTCGGCGGTTCGCCGGTGGTCGTCACCAAGAACGCGGTGTACGTGCGCGAATTGGTCGGCGGCCCGTCGCGCGTTGCGATCTTCGATCATGACGGCGCGTCCAAGGGGGTGTTGCCGTTGCCGGACGTGGCTGCGGTCGACGAAGTGGAAGCCTTGAGCGACGGCACGCTGTTGTATTCGGTGCGCACGTTCCTGGCGCCAGCCTCTTTTTCGCGCTATGACGAGGCGGCTGGCAAAGCGCAGACCACCAAGTTGATCCAGACCAGTCCGGTCAATTTCGACGACGTCGAAGTCGTGCGCGAATTTGCCACCTCGAAGGACGGCACCAAGGTTCCGCTCAACATCGTGCGCCGCAAAGGCGTCAAGCTGGATGGCTCGAATCCGCTGCTGCTGTACGGCTATGGCGGCTACGGCGTCAACCTGACGCCGCATTTCCTCGGCGCGCCGACCCGGCTGTGGCTCGATGCCGGCGGCATCTACGTGATCGCCAACCTGCGCGGCGGCGGCGAGTTCGGCGAGGAATGGCATGCGCAAGGCGCGTTGACGCACAAGCAAAACGTGTTCGACGACTTTGCGGCAGCCGCGCAATACCTGGTTGCGCAGAAATATACCACCAGCGCGCGCATGGCCAGCATGGGCGGCAGCAATGGCGGCTTGCTGATGGGCGCGGTATTTACACAGCACCCTGATCTGTTCCGCGCGGTGGTCTCGCAAGTCGGTATCTACGACATGCTGCGGGTCGAACTCGATCCGAACGGCGCTTTCAACACGACCGAATTCGGCAGCGTGAAGAACCCGGACCAGTTCAAGGCGCTGATGGCATACTCGCCGTATCACCATGTAAACAAGGGGACGAAGTATCCGGCAGTGTTCATGGCGACCGGCGAAACCGACGGTCGCGTCAATCCGATGCATTCGCGCAAGATGATCGCGCGCCTGCAAGCGGCGACTGCGTCCGGCAAGCCGATTCTACTGAGCATCAATTCGCATGCGGGGCACGGTATCGGCAGCTCGCTGACGATCAAGGTCAACCAGGCGGCCGACGTGTATGCTTTCCTGTTCGATCAACTGGGCATGAAATTGCCGGCAAAATAAGCGGTGAAGGTTCAAACCAGGGCAGCAATGCCCTGGTAGCCAACAAACAATCCCATCGCCAAAATCAATGCGCCGGAAAAATACGGCGCTTTGCGCGCAAATTCGCCGAAGCCGCTCCAGCGCTTGGAGACATGCTTGACGCTTAATGCGGCCAACGTGCCGGAAGCCACCATCGTCAACGCCAGGCCGATGCTGAAACACAGCACCAGCGTCGCGCCCAGCGTAAATTTCTTCAATTGCAGGCAGAGCAACAAGACCGTAATCGAAGCCGGGCAGGGGATCAGGCCGCCGGTCAGTCCGAACAGGACGATTTGCGTGGTCGTGACTTCCCGATTGGCGAAGCGATGGCGGATGTCGTTGGCGTGCGCCAGCTCGTGCGGGTCCTGGTAGCCGGGGGCCGCAACGTCAAGCCTTTCATAATCCTTGACCGCGTGGTGACCGTGATCGTGCTCGATGAATTCCAGGTCGTAGTCGTGGCGATGGCCGTCATGGCCGAGGCGCAGGCGCGCGACGAATTCGTGCGGCTCCGGGATTGCCTCTGCCGATTCGAGATAGCCGTCGCGTTGCACGAACGTAAATAATTGCCGGCTGCCGTCGGGGCGCTCGGTTTCGACCTGCGCTTCGTCGGCGCGCCACGCGTGCCCATGCTGGCCTTCGGCCAAAAGGCGAAAGCACGGCGCACCGCCATCTTCAAACACTTCCAGCCTGACCACGCCGTGGCCGGTATCGACGAGTTTCGATTCGTCATGATCGTGGTCGTGACTGTGACCATGTTCGTGACCGTGATTGTGGTCATGACCGGAAAACCGCTGCAGACGCCAGGTGTGCCACATCATCCACGCGGCGACGCCGACGATCAGCACCGCCGAGGCAAGCTGGAAATACGCTTCGCTGGCTTCCGTATTCCATTGCGCGCCGAAGTACATGCCGGCCAGCGCCACCAGCCACACCACCGCAGTATGCGAAACGGTGGCGGCCAGCCCCAGCAGCACCGCTTGCGTGACGGTGCCGCGCACGGCGACGATGAAGGCCGCCATCATGGTTTTGGAATGACCAGGCTCCAGCCCGTGCAGGGCGCCCAGCAGGATCGCGCTGGGGACGAACAGCCAGGCGTTGGTGGAACCCTGTTGCAACAAAGTGGAAAATTCAGTCATTGCTCTCTCGAATCGGCGTCCAATGCGCGCCGAAATCCGGTGCGCAACGAGTTTGCATCATATCCCCCTGGACGGGATAATGCAACGCTTGCGGGGCAAGACTGAATTGCGTTGAAAAAAGGGCCATGGACGCGCGCGTCGGGTGGCTGCGCGACGTCGCTGCCGCAAGCGGCGTGCGCATCCAAAAAATGCGCGCGGGAAACCGCCGTTGCGCTAAAATCGACCGTCATTCCCTACAATTTGCGCTTATGATTCGGCGAAATTCCCTGAAGGCCCAGTTGTCTGCGGTTTTTCTGTGCCTGTTGCCGCTGTTGGTGTTTCTCGGCTTGTTGAGCGTCAGCAAGCTTGGCGATGTCAACCGGGCGTCTGCCGATATCAATGTGTCCGGCATCAGCGGCACCGGCATCGGGCTGTATTTGGTGAAGATGGTGGTATCGCTGCACGGCGGCCAGGTTTCGGTCAGCAGCGAGGTTGGGCGCGGCACCGAGTTTACGGTGCGCCTGCCAATTCAATCAATTCAAGCAAATCAAACGGAGGCCCGGCAAATTTGATCTAGGTCAATGCGGATTTTCTATTTTCGTTCATAGTGGCGGCACTTTTCCATTCGACATTTCTTCGTCGCGTCCAGCTTATCCGCAGGTCGTGCTGGTAGAACGTGTCATCTTCAATTACCGATAAAGATCCATCATGAACCTTTCCCAAGCATTGTTGACCGCGCTGAAAGATCACGGCGCGCGCGAGATATTCGGCATTCCCGGCGATTTTGCGCTTGGATTCTTCAGGCAAGTCGAAGAATCCGGCATCCTGCCGCTGTATACGCTGAGCCACGAACCGGGGGTCGGTTTCGCCGCCGACGCGTCGGCGCGCTTCAACTCGCGGCTTGGCGTGGCAGCGGTGACGTACGGCGCCGGGGCGCTGAACATGGTCAATTCGGTGGCATCGGCGTATGCGGAAAAAGTGCCGCTGGTCGTGATTTCCGGCGCGCCGGGTGCTGGCGAGCGGCGCAACGGTTTGTTGCTGCATCATCAAACCAAGACTCTCGATTCGCAATTGGCGATGTTTCGCGAAATTACCTGCGACCAGGTGGTGCTCGACGACCCCAAGCGCGCGCCGGCGGATATTGCGCGCGTGCTGCGCAGTTGTCTCACGCATTCGTTGCCGGTGTATATCGAATTGCCGCGCGACTTGGTGACGGCGCCGTGCGCGGCCGTGGGCATGAATCCTGTGCCCGGCTACGATCGCGATGCGCTCGACGCCTGCGTGCGCGAATTGCTGGATCGCCTGCGCGCGGCGCAAGCGCCGATGCTGATGGTCGGCATCGAAATCAAGCGCTTCGGCATCGAAGAGAAAGTGGCCAAATTGGCGCGCCTGCTCAACTTGCCCGTGGTCACCAGTTTCATGGGGCGTGGCTTGTTGGCCGATGCCGACGCGCTGCTGCTCGGCACTTACCTCGGCGTGGCCGGCGCGCCTGATATCACGCACGCGGTCGAATCGTCGGATGCGCTGCTGATGCTCGGCGTGATCTTGTCGGACACCAATTTCGGCGTGTCGGAACAAAAGATCGACATGCGCAAGAGCATCCTGGCGCTCGACGGCCGCGTCACGATGGGTTATCACATGTATCCGAACATGCCGTTGGAAGCGCTGGTCGACGGCTTGCTGGAACGCGCGCAGCGGCTGCGCAACGTCGCGCTCGAAAGCGGCGGCGGCGTCGCGCCGCACGTCTATCCGCACGGTTTGCAAGCCGATGAAGAGAGCATCGCGCCGATGGACATCGCGCGCGCGGTCAACGATTTGATGGCCGAATCGGGCCGCATGCCGATCGCTTCCGACATCGGCGACTGCCTGTTTACCGCGTTGGACATTGAAAATACCGCGCTGGTCGCGCCCGGCTACTACGCGACGATGGGCTACGGCGTGCCCGCCGGGCTGGGCCTGCAAGCCGGCGACGGCCAGCGGCCCTTGATCCTGGTCGGCGACGGCGCGTTCCAGATGACCGGCTGGGAACTCGGCAATTGCCAGCGCTACGGCTGGGACCCGATCGTGATCGTGTTCAACAACTGCAGTTGGGAAATGCTGCGCACCTTCCAGCCGGAATCGGGCTTCAACAATCTCTCCGATTGGCATTTTGCCGACATGGCCGGGCCGCTGGGCGGGCAGGGCTACCGTGTATCCACACGGCGCGAATTGGGCGAGGCCTTGCGCCAGGCTCACCGCACGCGCGGCAAATTCCAGTTGATCGAAGCGATGATTCCGCGCGGGGTATTGTCGGACACGCTGGTGCGCTTCGTCAGCGGCGTGCGGCGCTTGCAACAAGCGCCGCAGCAGTAGAGTCGGCGGCGCGGACGATCAAGACAAGCCGGCCGCCGGCGTCAATTGGCCGGCCTTGTCGGCGACGATGCCTTGATAGATATCGGCCACGCGCCGCGCGGTTGCCGGCGCGCTCCAGGTATGCGCATATTCGCGGCCTTCCGCGCCGATTTGGCGGCGCAGCGCGTCGTCGTTCAACAAGCGCGAAATCTTGCCGGAAAAGTCGCCCACGTCTTCCTCGGCCACCAGCGCGCCGCGATTCGGCGACAGGATATCGATGGTGCCCATCACCGCGGTCGACACCACCGGCACGCCGAGCGCCATCGCTTCCAGCAAGACCAGGCCCTGCGTTTCGGTGCGCGACGCGAAGATGAACACGTCGGCGGCGCGGTAGCAATCGAGCAATTCGGTTTCCCGATCCAGGTAGCCGACGAACATCGCGTTGTCGCTCAAGCCCATGCGCTTGACTTGCTGTTCCAGATCGGCGCGGGCCGGGCCTTCGCCGCAGATCAACAGCAGCACGTTCGGATGCTTGGCGCGCAGATGATCGAGCACCGTCAACAGGAAGGCGATATTCTTTTCGTGCGCGACACGCCCCACGTGCAGCAGCAGATGGCGGTCGGCGGGGATGCCATGCTTGGCGCGGAAGCGCGCGCCGTCGCCGGAATCGAATTTCGCCATCTGGATGCCGGTCGGCGCGATATGGATCGGCGAGGTGCAGCCGTACTGCTGCAAGACCGTGCTCATCGCAATCGAAGGCACGATCACCGCGTCGACCGCATTGCATTGCGAGCGTGAAAAACTGCGGGTGATGCTGCGGGTGATGAATTTCGGCAGCAAAGGCACGTAGTGGTACAGGTATTCCTCGAAGAAGGTGTGATACGTCTCGATGGTCGGAATATTCAGCGAACGCGCCAGCTTGATGCCCGCGTAGTGCGCCAGGAACGGCGTCTGGATATGCACGATATCGAAATTGCGCTCGCGGAAGTGCGGCAGCAGCTCGTAGATCTTGTTCGACTTCATCAAGCGGTCTTCCGGGTCCAGCATCACATAGCCGGATTCGACGCGCGTGATATGCGGCATTTCCGGGTGCCCCGCCGGATAGTGCGGCGCCACGATGTGCACGTCATGTCCCTGGTCCGCCAATTCCTGCTGAAAAGTCAAAATCGAGGTCGAAACCCCATTGACGCGCGGAAAATAGACGTCTGAAATCATCAGGACACGCATGCTGGCTCCTCCATTGGGCGATTATGAGCGCAGAGACTACTGAATGGATATGACAACATCGTGACAGGTCGCATTCGCGGGCGATTCAACGCCGATTTCGCGGAATTTTCGGGTATTTCATGCCAGTTTCGGGCTGTTGGCAGGCGCGGGCCAATGCCACGCCAATTCGACCGGCGCTATAGATGTCTTAATTTCAACTATTTTGTAGCTTGGTGATGGCCGTATAGGCAACCAGCCCCATAGAGTGTTAAAATCGCGCCTCGCCGTAAAGTTGACGCCTTCGACGGAAAGTCAGTCAAACGGCGCCTATAATATTCAATGCACGTTGGCGCGCCGATGCTGCAATGGCCTGAGTGGTGAAATTGGTAGACACAGCGGACTTAAAATCCGCCGCTTACCTGAAAAGGGGCGTACCGGTTCGATTCCGGTCTCAGGCACCAATACGGTTTTTGACATACCACCACCAAACAACATTATCCCTATAAAATCAACCAGTTATAGATATTTTCGAGCTTTCCAACAGACACTAAACGCCGCTAAATAACACTAAATACTGTTACTATCTACGACGTATTTACGACGTGATTACGACAGGTGACAACGTGGCGAGCATAAAAAAGAAGACTGGCGGCTATCAGGCCCAAATCGCAATTAAGGGCGTGAGGGAGGCCCGAACCTTTTCAACGAAGGCCGAAGCCGTTGCATGGTCTGCTGAGCGCGAGACTGAAATCCGCAAGCAAGTCGGCACTTGCGTCGATGTTAGCAAGACGTGCCGTGATGCGTTCGACCGATACGTCAAAACGGTGTCGGTTGGAAAGAAAAGTGTTCGATGGGAAAGGAATCGCCTATCGATGCTTGGAATGCAACTTTTCGGCAAGCGCATGCTTCGAGATATTCCACTTGCAGGGGTTACGTCAGAAATGTTGGGCGAGTGGCGGGATCGTCGATTAAGCATCGACAAGGTTGTTGGATCAACCATCAACCGCGACCTTAACCTGTTGTCGAATGTTTTCACCATCGCCCGTAAAGAATGGAAGTGGGTCGCCGAAAGCCCGACTACTGGCGTCCGCCGTCCAAAAAATCCCGCGCCGCGTGAGCGTTTAATCACCGACGACGAGATCGAACGAATCACGCTGGCATCCGGGTTCGACGAAATGCCCGTTCACCTGGTTAAGCAGCGGGTCGGCGTGGCTTTTCTATTTGCTATCGAGTCGGCCATGCGCGCCAGCGAACTTTGCGGGCTGAAGTCAATGGATGTTGTCGGCAGCGTTGCCACACTCCTCGATACAAAGAACGGCACCAACCGCGATGTTCCGCTGTCGGGCCGTGCGCTTGAGCTATTAACCTTTTTGCCGGCTGTCGAGCCAGACGAACGAGTATTCGGCCTTTCATCTTCCGCGCTCGACGCGAACTTCCGCAAGATGAAGATCGCCGCCGGCATAGACGGCATGACCTTCCACGATACCCGGCACTTAGCGATCACCAGGCTGGCCAAGAAACTGAACGTGTTGGAATTGGCGCGCATGGTCGGACACCGGGATTTGAGGATGTTGCAGATTTACTACAATGAATCTGCGGAAAACATAGCGGCCAAACTGCTTTGAGACCCGGCCACGTTGATTGCGCAACGTGACCGGGCGCTCTGTCTTTAATGCCTAAACCTGCCGTGCATACGTCTGCACAGCGCTTGCGATGGCCGGATACCTCTTTCGTACCCCGGCCTGGTACAGCCCGATTGCGTGATACGCAAACACATCGATCCGGTCGACCGGATACTCGGTCAGGGTAATCAAGTCCGCAATCGACACCCACGGTTCAAAGATCGGAATCCACAACGGCACTTCCGGCACCGGGTCGAAACCATTGCGGAACGCCAGGATTTTGCCGACATGCGCTTCCAGGATGTCGCGCAGCTTTTGATACGACATCCGTGGCGGCGCAAACAGGCAAAGCCGATCGACCCGCAGCCCGGTGGCGGCGCACAAGCCGGCGAAGATCGCCGCATGGGCACAGCCCAACGAATGCCCCTGAATCGCTACCGGCACGCTGGCTGCGAAATACGGACGCAGCTCCTCCATCACGCCGTCCATGCCGTCCCAAAAGCCCTGGTGCAGCGTCCCGAGCTGCGGATGCTTGAACGGCACCGCTTTGAAATCGCGCACCCAATCTGCCCGACACTCCGACCCCGCAAACGTGAAGGTCGCGCAGCCGTCGACCAGGGCATAGCCGACGTTGATGCCGCCGAATGCCCACGTCTTGGAAAACACGCCAGGCGTGATCGGCGCGTAAATCGCTTGGCAAAGTTCGACCGCCTGCACCTCCGATGGGGCGGCCTGCGCCAGGGGGGCGACCGTCATTTTGCCGACGGCGACGTTGCGGATACCGTACCGGCGCCGGGGATGATGCCCGCCGCATCGGAGGTGCTTGTCTGGCCTCCCGTCCAACACAAGCTTTGCACCGACTTCACCCATTGCGGATTGGTGAATAGCGTTTCGACTGTCATTGTGCAAAAGGCGTCGGCAGCGGTTTGTGCTTTCAAGGTGTCCGCAGCAACCAGGTTCTTTGCCGCCACTTTTTCATTTGCAGAGCCTGCCGTGGTTGCGGCGGATACGGTCGACGCTATTTCCGCGCAGCCAGACACACATGCCGATAACGCTACTGCTGCGAATACTACCGTGATGAGTTTGATACGTTTCATAGAAATCCTTAGTTGTCTTGAGAAAAGGTAAAAGGGTTACCGACCGCCCCTACGCCGTTGTAACGGTCGTAGGTGCCGTCACTGCTTTCGGTGGCGGCACCGGGTGGGCAAGGTTCGCCGCGTCGGTCGCTGCCTTGGAAGAACGCTCGTAGGCAATCGCCGCACTGGCGTGGGAGATAACGCCGGTCAGCACAGCAACAAGCCCGGCGGCTGGCGCTTTGTCAAACCACACCAGCGCCGCATAGACGCCGATGGCGACAAGGTACGTAAAATAATTTAGTCGCATGGGTTCCTCACTTGGAAATGTGAAAGTGGAAAGCGGTAGGCACATCGTAAGAATGCAGCCCCCGACAGTGGCGCCACCAGGCGCGCCACTGGGAGGCCCATTTGCGCGCCCTGTGCATTACTGCGCCGCGATGCTGATCGAAACCGGCACGTCAAACGACGCGGTCGGCAAATCGGCGATTGCGGTAGGTGTCGAAACGATTGGAGCGCCAACGGCTGCGCCATTCGTGTCGATCATCTGTGCGCTGGCCGTGTAGGTATCAGCCGCAACATCGGTGAATGTCGCGGCGTAGGGCGTACCTGCTGTTTGCGGCAGAATGGTTTGCGACGGAATCGCCGCTGCGCCAGTGGCCGAATTAATGAGGGTAACGACCAGGCCGCCGAATGCCGTGGCGGATTGATACGCTGGGTTGTTTTGAGTTGCTACGGTGACGATAACGGTGCGTGTCATGTGATGTTGCCTTTCAGTTTGTGGTTTGTACGTCGTACTGCTTGAGGTTGTGCTCGTTGATGATCGAGCAGATGCTCTCCGCGTAATGCGGATCGGTCGCGTAACCTGCCTCGGCGACCGCTTTGGTGAACGCTTCCGCGTCGTCGCAGTGGGCGAACGCGGGCAGGTAGCGGGGGTTATCCAATAGGAAGGCGGCATGGTCGCTAATACATCCAAGCCAATCGGTATAGGCGCGAAACTTCGCCTCGATGAATATCGACGCGCCTTTGACCACTTCGCGGGTGCGTTGAACAGTCACTGCGCCATGCCATGCGGTGTCGGCTTTCACGCCGAACAGATTCATGCCGGGGGCATGGGCGCCCCAGCCTGATTCCTCTGCCCCTTCGGCGATGACGAACGATGCCGGTATCTTTGTTTTCAGCATCGACGCGCGCGCAGCCGGTGCTATGGCTGCGATAAAATCAATTGGTGTCACTACTCTTCTCCTCTCGGCGCATGGCCGTGTACGATTGCCCACACCGCGCCGACAACCATCAAGATCGGTTGCGCCCAGCGGGCGAAGCGATTTGCCCAATGTCCCAATACAGAAAGGACGTGAGCGCCTTTTTGCGTCACCGTGAACACTTCGACGATTTGCTTGATCGACGCATTGCCTTCACGTGTCAGATTTGTGTTCTCGGCAAGCGCTTGTTGTTGCACCAGGAACTGCCGTTCTCCGGCAATCAGTCGGTCGATGACGAAGCCTTGAAACTTCACAACGAATTCGCGGAACTGCGCATCCGTCATGTCCTTCACTTCGTCGAGCTGGTCACCCATTGACGGCCTCCGTGTCGTGATGGATCACTTCGTTCGGCGAAAACTGGACGCCATCCGTCAGGTAGCGCTGCATGATCCACAAGCTATAGGGCAGGCTATGGATGCCGGTGAACTTGCCGGTGTGATGCGGCTTGCACAGCAAGGTGCCTTGCGCCAGCATGTTGTCGACGAAGGTGTAGGGCTTGGTCTGATCGAAGTTGGCCCAATCGAAGTTGGGAAAGTCGGCCTTGACCTTGCCCCACTCGATAGCCGCTTCGGCGAACTGGCGCTCGATGCCGAGGTGGTGCGCTTCCAGCGGGTGGCCGGCCTCCTCGGCGGTGCAGCCGCAAATCCAGCAGCGGCCATGCTCTCGTTCTTCCAGCTTGGCCTTGCTATGCACAAAGATGGTGGTGGTCGTACGGTCGGCATGCGCTGGGCCGAACACGTCGACGGATAGTGTTTCTTTCTCTTCATGCGCTTGCATCGATTCTCCAGGCGAAAAAAAACGCCGTCAGGCGTTGTTGATAAAACTGCTGTTGCGTGAATCTCAGAACGTGTGTTCGCCGCAGATAGAAAACGCGTAGCCGAACTGGCTCGAATCGAGCGGTCGATACCACGTCATCTGTTTCGCCACAGGGTCGTATTGCGAATTTGTCGCGGCGGTTGGGATTAACTTAACCGCCACAGCGATTGGGCCAAAATCGTATCCAGCAACCAAGCCAAGGCCAGGAATAGTCTTCACCTGGTGCTTGACGCAAAACGCAATCGGGCCGACGGAGTAATTCGCCCCGCCGTACCAGTTCGCGTTGCAATACGTCCAGCTCTCTCGGGAAAAGTCCGCGTCGACGCCGACAAACGCCTTTCCAAAGTTTTTGCGCGCTTCGACGTATCCGAACCAATCCGCCCCTTGGCCGGTCGTTTGAGATAGCGGCCCGCAGCCCACTGTGCAGTTGTCGACATCGTGAATCGTCGCCTTGACCTTGACCTCGCCCCCATATCCGATGCCGGCACCGAACTGCCAGCCATCGAGAGATTTATCGGTGAAGACGCCAATCGCACCGGATGGTGACGTGAGCTGCATCGTGTACGGCGTATCGGCATTACATTGCCGCCAATTGCCGCACGGTGCCGGCGTGAATTGCGTAATGCCAAGGTCGACTTTAATTTCGACGGCATAGGACTCTGTGTAAGTGCAACCTGCAATCAGCAAGATAAGCAGGCATAAAAAAAGCGCCCGCAGGCGCTTGAAATTGAGCATGATGTTTTCCTAAGTGTAGTTTTGAATGAAAGCGATAATCGCCGCCGCGCGCGCCGCCGAGAAAATTGGCGCACCAGATGGAACCGTTTGCAGATACGCCAACGCCGTGACCATATCCGGGTCGGTTGCCAACACATTACCACCGTTTGATATCGTCACTTGCAGCGTGTACATGAAGTCGTAGACGGCCATGTCAGTCGCCGCCAACGCGTGAATTGCGATGCGTTCCGCCGACGTGAGAAACCGATAGAACTCATAGGCTGGGCAGGGAACGGCTGTAACTGCGGCGTTATCCAGTGCGACCAGCGTGTAACCGCCGTTCGGATATTGCGCCGCCATGAAAGCAGCTTCGGCTTCGATGTTTTGGCCGGTTGCGGTGATGTTGTAGGTTGCCATTATTTGACCCTTTCGATTGTTACTAGACCATTCCCGCCTTTTGCCGACGTTGCAGAATAAGTAGAGCCATTCGCCGTAGCAACGCCCCCGCTGCCACCTCCAAATAGTGATGTGAGGTTCGCGCAAGAAATTGATGCGCTCGAACTATCCGATGCACATCCACCCGTTCCGCCTAGTAGTGCAATAGCTAAACTAACCGTACCGCCCGAGTTTGTAGCTACGCTGCCAATACCACCACCTGTGCCGGCGTATGTCATAGTGGTGCCGGAAATGATGCCCGCCGACCCGCCGCCAGTTATTGCGCGCCACGGGTCGAAGATGCTGTCGAATCCAAAGGCAATTGAATTGCTTGTAGCCGATGCTACTGGAGTCGTGCGGGTTACGCCATCTGCGCTCGCTACCGATGCGAGTCCAATCCCGTTTATGCCGCCCGATCCAGCCCCGCTTGTTACTGTACCGCCTGCGCCGCCCATACCGCCGCCGCCGCCTGCTGTATTAGCGTTGGTAGTGTTATTACATGCGCCGCCGGCATTGCTGCCAGCAGCACCACCGCCGCCGGCACAAGCCACCGATCCCGCGTAAGTAGAATTTGCCGCACCGCCCGCACCGCCCGGTCCAATACCGTTACCGCCGCCGCCGCCGCCCCCCGCGCATATGTCCGATACGCTAGTGCCGCCAAAACAGTGCGCCTGGCCGCCCGCGCCGCCACTTTGGTTATTGCTGCCCCCCGATCCAACGCCACCCGCACCACCCGCCGCAGCGGTAGCAGAAAAACTATATGCCCCGCCGTGACCACCTGTCGCCGACAACGATAGCCCGGTAGCTGTCACGGTAGTCGTTCCTCCGGTGTTGCCAGAAGTGCCTGTGCTGGTGCTGCTGCCGGTCACGGTGGTGCCAGCACCGCCAGCACCGATCGTCACCGTGAGTGTAGTGCCTGCTGGCAGATACACATCAATCTCGGTAAACCCGCCGCCGCCGCCCCCACTTGCGCTAGTTTCTGGGGTAGTGAGGGAGGAACCGACCGCAATACCTCCCGAGCCGCCGCCACCTAAAGCGGAAACGCGATATGTTCCGGCCACTGGCGTTGTGTATGTGGTCGATGTGGGAAAGAAAATCGCTGGCTGTAGAGTAAATCCTCCGACAAATTGCGAAAAATCGCTTGCTTGCGGAGCAAGGCAAGTGAATGCCAGCGCCATGCCAAGCAGTAGACGATTAATGAACTTCATTGGTTGCCCTTTCATTTGATTTAAAAATTTCATGTCATTTTCCATCCTTGTGTTGCATCGATATACGTGTAGGTGAGGCTTTCGTAATTTGTCGTATTGGTCATGTTCGCAGCCGAACCCATGATGTTGCTGCCGTTACCGGCGACTGTTAAACCGTAAGTCCCGAAGGTTCCGGCGTAGTCGCAAATGCGCACCGTTGTGTTTGACGTTGGTGATGCCGGCAGAGTCAACGTGAACGCGCCGCTTGTCGTGTCGCACATATACGCGCCACCAGCAACGGCAGTCGTCGCGCTATTGATCGTCGTCCATGCCTGCGTCGTGGTGGGAACGCCGTTCAAATCTCTGTAGTTCCCGGACGTGGCCACCGTGGCCAGCGTCGGCTTGCCGGTCAGATCGCTATACAAGCCCGAGGTGGCCACCGTGGCGAAAACGATCTTGCCGGTCAAGTCGGCGTAACTGCCGGACGTGGCGACGGTGGCCAGCGTCGGCCTGCCGGTCAGATCGCCATACGCGCCCGACGTGGCCACCGTGGCGAAAGTAGGCTTGCCGGTCAAATCGCTGTAATTACCGGACAACGCTATAGCGGCAAAGGTCGGCTTGTTGAGTATCTTGGCGACGCCCGATGTCGCATTCCAATCGGCATTCACCTGCCCTTGCGAGGCATTGAGCGCGCTCTGTGCAGCTGCCGCCGCTGCCGCCGTGGCTACCGTTGCCTCATTTGTGGCGATGGTTGCCTGTGCGGTCGCTACCCCTGCTTCGTTCGTCGCCGTGGTGGCAGCGCCTGTGGCGATGTTTGCCTGTGTGGTCGCTACGCCTGCCTCATTCGTCGCCGTGGTGGAAGCGCCCGTGGCGATGGTTGCCTGTGCAGTCGCTACCCCTGCTTCGGTTGCCGCTGTAGCGGCCGACGCCGCAGCAGCAGTCTGGCTGGCCAGCGCATTGGCGGCGGCGGTCAGGTTGGCCGGATTGACATTGCCGTCCGGGCCTTGCGGCCCCTGAATCGAACTCGACACCCACTGCGTTCCAGACCACACATACAAACTGGCGCCGATAAGGTACACATTTCCGAGATTGCCAGTTGTCGGCAATAGGCTCGCATTGGCCAGAACGCCTTGAATGCCAAAGGCCAAAGAGCCTGCCAGGTAGGCGTCGCGGAAGCTGCCGAAGGTATTGAGCAGGTTCGCCGCTTGCGCGGCCAGCGCGACGATGTAGGATTGCGTCGGCGCGATGGCATAGCTTGCGCCGGCCACGGTCGCGCCGGCATACGCTCCGACCAGCTGCAGCGCGGTCGCACTGGTGATCGTGTCGACCTCGTAGATTTTTCCGTCCGGCGCGCAAAACATGCCGCCCTGGTTGACGTAGGTAACGAAATCCGTCCCGGCGCCGGTGACGGTCTGACTGCCATTCGTCAGCGAGACCGTTCCTGTTTTATAC
>JARLJG010000029.1 GCA_031291325.1 Burkholderiaceae bacterium | reverse complement strand
CGGCCGCCTTCGCGAATCGCGAAGCGCAGACCTTCTTCCATCGCGATCGGGTTGATCAACAGCACGGTGATCGAGACGTTGTCGCCTGGCATGACCATTTCCTTGTCCTTCGGCAACTCGATCGAGCCGGTCACGTCCGTGGTGCGGAAGTAGAATTGCGGACGATAGTTGTTGAAGAACGGGGTGTGACGGCCGCCTTCGTCTTTCGACAGGACGTAGATTTCGCCGGTGAAGTGTTTGTGCGGCTTGATCGAGCCCGGCTTGGCCAGCACTTGGCCGCGTTCGACGTCTTCACGCTTGGTGCCGCGCAGCAGCACGCCGACGTTGTCGCCTGCTTGACCTTGGTCGAGCAGTTTGCGGAACATTTCGACGCCGGTGCACGTCGTTTTTTGCGTGTCGCGAATGCCGACGATTTCGAGTTCTTCGCCGACCTTGACGACGCCGCGCTCAACGCGACCGGTCACCACGGTGCCGCGACCGGAGATCGAGAATACGTCTTCGACCGGCAGCAGGAAGGTGCCGTCGACGGCGCGTTCCGGGGTCGGGATGTAGGTGTCGAGTGCGTCGGCCAGCTTCATGATGGCTTGTTCGCCCAACGGGCCGGTGTCGCCTTCGAGCGCCAACTTGGCGGAACCCTGGATGATGGGCAGGTCGTCGCCTGGGAATTCGTACTTGGAGAGTAGTTCGCGCACTTCCATTTCGACCAGTTCGAGCAATTCTGCGTCGTCGACCATGTCGCATTTGTTGAGGAACACGATGATGTATGGCACACCGACCTGGCGGGCCAACAGGATGTGTTCGCGCGTTTGCGGCATCGGGCCGTCTGCTGCGGAGCAGACCAGGATCGCGCCGTCCATTTGGGCGGCGCCGGTGATCATGTTTTTCACATAGTCGGCATGGCCTGGGCAGTCGACGTGCGCGTAGTGGCGATTCGCGGTTTCGTATTCGACGTGGGCGGTGTTGATGGTGATGCCGCGCGCTTTTTCTTCCGGCGCTGCGTCGATCTGGTCGTAGGCCTTGGCTTCGCCGCCGAATTTCTTCGACAGTACCGTCGCGATTGCTGCTGTCAGCGTGGTCTTGCCATGGTCGACGTGGCCGATCGTGCCTACATTCACGTGCGGCTTGGTCCGCTCAAACTTGCTCTTTGCCATTATATTCTTCCTTCAAAAAGAACGAGGTATTTATATATTCGTTATCAATTCGTTATAAATTCAAAATTCCGCCCCAGCCACGCCGGAGCGGAATCGATTACCAATTACTTGCTCTTCGAGCTGACGATCGCTTCAGTCACATTCTTCGGCGCTTCCGAATAGTGCTTGAATTCCATCGTGTAGGTTGCGCGGCCTTGCGTTGCCGAACGCAACGAAGTCGAGTAACCGAACATTTCGGACAGCGGCACTTCAGCCTTGATGATCTTGCCGCCGCCGCCGGCGATTTCGTCCATGCCCTGCACCATGCCGCGACGGGACGACAAGTCACCCATCACGGTGCCGGCATAGTCTTCCGGCGTTTCCACTTCGACTGCCATCATCGGTTCGAGAATCACCGGGCTGGCCTTGCGGCAGCCGTCCTTGAACGCCATCGAAGCGGCCATGCGGAACGCATTTTCGTTCGAGTCGACGTCATGGTAGGAACCGAAGAACAGCGTGACCTTGACATCGACCACCGGATAACCGGCCAACACGCCCGAGGTCAGCGTTTCGCGCACACCCTTTTCAACTGCCGGGATGTATTCGCGCGGAACGGTGCCGCCCTTGATCGCGTCGACGAATTCGAAGCCCTTGCCCGGTTCTTGCGGCTCGATCTTCAACACGACGTGACCGTATTGACCGCGTCCGCCGGATTGCTTGACGAACTTGCCTTCGATTTCTTCGCAAGTCTTGCGGATCGTTTCGCGATACGCAACTTGTGGCTTACCGACGGTCGCTTCGACGTTGAATTCGCGGCGCATACGGTCGACGATGATTTCCAGATGCAACTCGCCCATACCGGCAATAATCGTTTGACCGGATTCTTCGTCGGTGCGCACGCGGAACGACGGATCTTCCTGTGCCAGACGATTCAAGGCCAAGCCCATTTTTTCCTGGTCTTGCTTGGTCTTCGGCTCAACCGCTTGCGAAATCACCGGTTCCGGGAAAATCATGCGTTCGAGTGTAATGATCGAGGTCGGGTCGCACAGCGTTTCGCCGGTGGTCGCGTCTTTCAAGCCGACTGCCGCAGCGATGTCGCCGGCGCGCACTTCCTTGATTTCTTCGCGCTGGTTCGCATGCATCTGCAAGATACGGCCAAGGCGCTCCTTCTTGCCCTTGATCGGGTTGTAGACGGTGTCGCCCGAATTGATCGTGCCCGAATAAACGCGGAAGAAAATCAATTGGCCGACGAACGGGTCGGTCATGATCTTGAACGCCAGCGCCGAGAATTTTTCGTTGTCTTCGGCTTTGCGCTCGACCGGATTTTCATCTTCATCCAAGCCCTTGACCGGCGGAATATCCGACGGCGACGGCAGGTAGTCGATCACGCCGTCCAACATGGCTTGCACGCCCTTGTTCTTGAACGCGGTGCCGCACATCATCGGCACGATTTCGGCAGCGATGGTGCGTTGACGCAAGGCGCCCTTGATTTCGGCTTCGGTCAGTTCGCCTTCTTCCAGGTACTTGTTCATCAATTCTTCGGTCGCTTCGGCAGCGGCTTCGACCATCTTTTCGCGCCATTCCTTGGCGGACTCCAGCAATTCAGCAGGAATTTCGCGATAGTCGAACTTCATCCCCTGGGACGCTTCGTCCCAATAGATGGCCTTCATCTTGACCAGATCGACCACGCCGAGGAAGTTTTCTTCCGCGCCGATCGGGATCTGCAACGGAATCGGATTCGCCTTCAGGCGTGCACGCATTTGATCGTACACCTTGAAGAAGTTGGCGCCGGTGCGGTCCATCTTGTTGACGAACGCCAAACGCGGAACGTGGTACTTGTTGGCCTGACGCCATACCGTTTCCGATTGCGGCTGCACGCCGCCCACTGCGCAGTAGACCATGCAAGCACCGTCCAGCACGCGCATCGAGCGTTCGACTTCAATCGTGAAGTCGACGTGGCCCGGGGTGTCGATGATGTTGATGTGGTGCTCGGCGTAGTTGTTCGCCATGCCCTTCCAGAAGCAGGTGGTGGCAGCCGAGGTAATCGTGATGCCGCGCTCTTGTTCCTGTTCCATCCAGTCCATGGTGGCCGCGCCATCGTGCACTTCACCGATCTTGTGGTTCACGCCTGTGTAATACAGAATGCGTTCGGTGGTGGTGGTCTTACCGGCATCGATGTGAGCGGAAATACCGATATTGCGGTAACGCTCAATGGGGGTCTTGCGAGCCATATTGAATCCTAAGTCGTTTTAACGAACGAAACCGAGCGTCACTTTCAACAAGAGATGCGCCCGGTTTGGTTCAAATGAGGTATATAGATGCATTCCTTCGCCAAGGCAAAGGAAGGCCATCCGGTCTATTAGAAGCGGAAGTGCGAGAACGCCTTGTTCGCTTCAGCCATACGGTGTACTTCATCGCGCTTTTTCATCGCGCCGCCGCGACCTTCTGCGGCTTCCAGCAACTCGCCGCCCAAACGTTGGGGCATCGATTTTTCGCTGCGCTTGTTAGCAGCTTCACGCAACCAGCGCATGGACAAAGCCATACGGCGAACCGGACGAACTTCGACCGGCACCTGGTAGTTGGCGCCGCCGACGCGGCGCGACTTCACTTCGACCAGTGGCTTGCAGTTATTGATTGCGGTGGCGAACACTTCCAGCGGGTCCTTGCCGGACTTGCTTTGGATGTGGTCGAAGGCACCGTAAATGATGCTTTCGGCGATCGACTTCTTGCCGGACAACATCAACACATTGACAAACTTCGACACATCAACATTGCCGAACTTTGGATCGGGCAGGATTTCCCGCTTGGGTACTTCACGACGACGTGGCATTTCGATTCCTTTCAGTCTTCAGTTGAGCATGCGGGACTCAATTTTTCCGCACCCTCGCGGATAGCCATCATAGCCATCCACTTACTCGGCCCATTGGGGACCGACACACATTTCGCCTGAACGGCGAAAAACGATTATTTCTTGCCTTTGGCTGCAGCTGCGCCAGCCTTGGCACGCTTGGCGCCGTACTTCGAGCGCGCTTGCTTGCGGTCTTTCACGCCTTGGGTATCCAACGCGCCGCGCACCATGTGGTAACGCACACCTGGCAAGTCCTTCACACGGCCGCCGCGCAACAGCACGACGCTATGTTCTTGCAGGTTATGACCTTCACCGCCGATGTACGAAATCACTTCGAAACCGTTGGTCAAGCGTACTTTGGCAACCTTACGCAAAGCCGAGTTCGGCTTCTTTGGGGTCGTCGTATAAACACGGGTGCAGACGCCGCGTTTTTGCGGGCTGTTTTGCAGCGCCGGCGATTTGCTCTTGACGCGCGCGGAAACGCGCGGCTGGCGAATCAATTGATTGATGGTTGGCATCGCTCTAAATCCAACAAAATATTAATAATGCAGACCCATACAACCAAACAGCACGGTTGTCCGGGGGCTTAACTGGATAGTTGCGCAGGAAATCACGCGTTTCGATTCGGCTGTGACAGGGGAAAGCGCACCGGATGCGAGGAGCAGACCAAAGAACGCTTAAGCCATACAAAGCTTAAATTCGAGAACTCGCGAGTATAGCCCCAGAATTTGAACGAGTCAACACCTGCGTTCGATGGCAACCGGCAAGAATGTTGTTAGGAAAGGAAAATAGTTTGCGCGATAATGCGCTTTTCCCTCTTTCGCTGACATCCATGCGTTTCTTGTTGCGCCCCGGCAATTTCTTTATATTGCTTACTTATTTGCTATTGTCGGTGGTGCCGTTCGTGCCGCAGCTGTTTCCCGGCCAAACGGTCGCCAATGCGCTGCCGATCTTTGGCATGGAAGTGGTCGCGTGGATGACGGTGTGGGTCGTCTGCAAGCGCCCTGCCTATTTTCACATCCTGTTATTACCGGCATTCATTGCCGTGCCGATCGAACTTTATCTGCGCGCCTTTTACGGGCAAGGCATTTCCACCCATCATCTAGGCATCATCGCCGAAACCAGTCCCAAGGAAGCGGTCGAATTTTTGGGCAGCAAGATCTGGATGCTGGCAGTGATCGTGGTCGGCGTACTTGTCTGGTGGTCGCTGGCTTGGGTCGCAGCGTGGCGCACGCGCGACCTCGACTGGGCGGACAAGCAATCGCGGGCGGTGATCTTTGTATTGCTGGCAATCGGCGGCGGCGTCTGGCTATATGGACAACAATACGGCGTGCAACAGCCGCCGCCGTCCGTGACTGCCAGCGCCGATGCTGCCGACGACGACCCCAGCGATAGCGGCGATGACGACGATAGCGCTGCGTCCGACGCCAGCGCTTCCGCCTCGGCCTCCGTCGTCGCCAGCGCCAGCTCCGCAGCCTCGTCCTCGCTGCCCAAATTGCCGGCCTGGGCGCAGGTGCCGTTCGAGCTCAAGCAGTTCGGCAATACCTGGCCGTTCGGTTTGATGGTGCGCGGCGTCGATTTCTGGAAGGAGCGGCAATATCTCGGCGAGTTGGCCTATAAGAGCAGCCTGTTCAGATTCGGCGCGCACCAAGTCGGAGCGGCAGCCGATGCGCCGCAAATCGTCGTGATGGTGATCGGCGAATCGTCGCGCTTCGACCGCTGGAGTCTGAACGGCTATAAACGCGAAACCAATCCGCTGCTGAAAAATGAACCCAACCTTGTCAGCTTTGCAAACTTCGTCACCGCAGTCTCGGCAACCCGCCTGTCGGTGCCGGTGATCGTGTCGCGCAAGCCGGCCACCTTGAGTCTGCAAGCGGGCTTTACCGAGAAGTCCTTTCTCAGCGCGTATAAGGAAGCGGGCTTCAAGACGTATTGGCTATCGAATCAAATGTCGTTCGGGCAATTCGACACGCCGATCTCGGTCTTCGCCAAGGAAGCCGACGTGGTGCAATTCATGAATCTCGGCGGCTTTACCGACACGTCCAGCTTCGACCAGGTATTGCTCGATCCTCTCAAGCGCGCCATCGCCGACCCGGCGCCGAAAAAATTGATCGTGCTGCATAGCCTGGGCAATCACTGGAATTACAGCCACCGCCATCCGAAGGAATTCGACAAGTGGCAACCGTCGCTATTCGGCATCGAAAATCCGGCTTACACCGATTTGAAGCTGAAGCCGCAATTGAATAACAGTTACGATAATTCGGTGCTGTATACAGACTGGTTCCTGGAGCAAGTGATTGGCGCCTTGAAAGCGACGCCGCAACTGACCTCCATGATGTACGTGTCGGATCACGGCCAAACCTTGTACGACGGCAGCTGCAAGCTCGCCTTCCACGGCCACAACACGCAATTTGAATTTCATATCCCGGCGCTGGTCTGGTATTCGGATTTGTACCAGACGACTTACCCGGACAAGGTTGCGCAATTGCTGAAAAATAAAAAGGCGCGGCTATCGACCGAGAACGTCTTCCATACGCTGCTGGATATGGCCGATATCCGCTATGACTCGGAAAAGCTGGAGTGGAGCTTTTTGAGCAAGCGCTTGCGGCGGCATAAGCGCTATGTCGATAGTTATGGGTGGAGTGATTATGACAATTCTGCGTTTAAGGGGGATTGTCGGGAGGTTATGGATAAGGGGAAGCCGTTGGTGCAGGAGCGGTGATTGCTTGCGGTTTCTTGTTGCGTAGTCGTTTTACACTACCAAGCCGGGGGTAGCCCGGCAGCTACTCACTTTCTTTGCTTCGCCAAAGAAAGGAAGCAAAGAAAGGCGAGCGCTGGGAAGCTGCCCTTCGGGTTCGCGTCAAAATAGGCGCTAAAACGGGAAATGAAAAAAACTCGCCTTCGGCTCAGACAATTTTCATTTCTTATCCGTTTTAGCGCCTATTTTGACGCCAGCTTCCAAGCGCAATTCGTCCGGCGCGACTTGATTTGGTCTTGAAACAATTTGCTGAAGATTTCAGGGGCCGAATTGGCACGCAGGCGGTCGAATCCACGTTCGTGATGCTGCGGCGATTGGCCGCGCTAATACGTCATCCAGCCGATGCAACAATGAATTGCGCGGCTTCGCGGCTGAGTGTTGCCGGTTGGTCGCGGTGCGGGGAATGACGGCATTGCGACAGTACCAGCAAGTGCGCATGCGGCAGTTTTTCCTTGATGCCGTATATCTGTTGCAAGGTGCCGTATTCGTCATCCTCCCCTTGTACCGCCATGACCGGGCAGGTAATCGCAGGCAGGTGGTTTTCGATATTCCAGGAACGGAAAGTCCGGTCGAGCCAGATATCGTTCCAGCCCCAGAAAGCCGAATCGGGGTTGGCGTGGTAGCGTGCCAGCCTGTCCCGCAGGTCGGTCGACAGATAGGCGATGCGGGCCTGCTGGATGCTGGCAATGGCGACCTCTTCGACGGAAATATGCGGGGCTGCAACCACCAACCCGCTCACCTCATGCGGATAACGCGCCGCGTACAGCAAGGCAATCGAACCGCCGTCGCTATGGCCGAACAGCCACGGCTTGCTCACCCCCAGTTTTGCAAACAGCGACGGCAGCACTTCATGCGCCTGCGCATGCATGAAAGTGGTCGGCCAGCGCTCGCCCGGCGGACGCGGCGTCGACAAGCCGTAACCGTAGCGCGAAAATATCAGGCCGGTAAAAGCGTTGTCGCTGCAAAAGCGCGCCGGGAAATCCTTCCACATGGCAACCGAGCCGAGGCCTTCGTGCAGGAATACGATGGTCGGATGTTCGGACGATTGCGCGCCGACCCATTGATACTCGAGGCGCAGCGGTTTGCCGCGCCACGCGATGTCGACGTATTCCGTTTTTGAGATTGGCAAGCTGGCGGACATTTGCTTCGGCCCCGGATGAATGGAAGGGGAAAGTATATCCCAATCGATTGCGGAACGAAGCACTACACTAATACGTTTCCACGTGGAAGCGCCCTTCGCCGACCATCCGCGCATGCAGCGCCGGCCAGTCGATTTCGGCTGCGTTGCACACATCGTCGAATGCATCCATCACGCCGGCTTCCATGCCCTTCAAGCCGCAGATATAGATGTAGGTGTCGCCTTTGAGCAATTGCACCACCGCCTGCGCGGCGCTGCGTATCTTGTCTTGCACATAGGTGCGCGGCTGGCCGTCGACGCGCGAGAACGCCAGGTGCATGTCGATGAAGCTGGGCGACAATTTCAGCAGCGGGCCGAAATACGGCAATTCTTCCGGCTTGCGCGCGCCGAAAAACAGCAGCAATTTGCCGTTATCGGACTGCCCCTTTTCCAGCCGGCGGCGGCGCTGCTCGGTCATCGCGCGCATCGGCGCGGAGCCTGTGCCGGTGCAAATCATCAGCAGGTTGGAACCCGGATGGTTGGGCATCAAAAAATTGGCGCCGAACGGGCCGCTGACTTGCACGCTCTCGCCTTTTTGCAAATCGCACAAATAGTTGGAGGCGACGCCGCGCGCCTGCCGTCCTTCGTGGTCTTGCTGCACGCGCTTGACGGTCAGCGCCAGGTTGTTGTAGCCGGCGCGCTCGCCGTCGCGCGGACTGGCCACCGAATACATGCGCAGATAATGCGGCTTGCCGTTGGCGTCGACGCCGGGCGGCGCAATGCCGATCGACTGCCCTTCGAGTATCGGGAAGTATTGGTTGCCGAAATCGAGCACGATGTGATGGATATCGCTTTGCGCATCGGGCGCGGTCAAGCGGTAGTTGCCGGCCACGGTCGCCAGCGCCGGATTTTTCATGCCGTACAAATTGAGCTGCGGGTGCGCAGCCGACCACGGCGCATTGGTCGAAGAAGCCGTTGTGGCCGCGTTGCTCTGCAACTCGCCGCTATCTTGCCGACTGCCCGGAATGTCCGCGATGTCTGACGTTGCGGCGGCGCGCAAGTCGTCCGCGATGTATTGCTGCGCCGGCAATTCATCCCATTGGAATTGCGCTTCCAACGAATACGCGACGCTCTTCGGCACGGTGCGCCAATGGTCGATCGAGCCGGTTGGGCACGGCGAAATGCAGGCGCTGCAGCCATTGCAAAGGCTGGCGTCGACCACGTAATTGCGGCTGTCGTGCGTGATCGCGTCGACCGGGCAAGTCTCCTCGCAGGTATTGCAACGGATGCATACCTCCGGGTCGATCAAGTGTTGGCGGATCAGCGTGATCGAATCGCGTGCGTTCATCGCCGGCAAGCCCCGCTCAATTGAAACGCACGTACTCGAAATCGACTGCCTGACGGTTGATGCCGACCGGCGGCGGCGCGATCCAGTTGGCGAACTTGCCCGGCTCGACCACGCGCCCCATCAGCGACGCCACGTAAGCGCGGTCTGCCTCGCTGGGCAGCCAGCGCTGCACGTTGGCTTGCCATTCCGCTTCGGATATCAATTGGCCGTCCGGCGACACGCGGATATTGGCGAAGCTGCCGATGCGGCGGTTGAATGCCTTGTGCGGCGCGGCCAGCCGGAAGCTCAGTCCGGCCTTTTCGATGACCCGGTTCCAGCGACCGATGCCGGCAATCGAGTCGCGGATGAAATCGTCGCGCAACACTTCGTTGAGCGCATTGAGGATAGGCACTTCGCGCTCGGCCAGCTTGCCGTCGACGATTTCCAGGATGCGGTAATGACCGTCCTTCAACTGGTGGTCGTCTTCGCGCTTGGTTTCTTCGTAGCGGCCTTTCAAGCCAGCACTGTAGAAGGTCGCGGCATTCGACGACTGGTCGGCGCCGAACAGGTCGATGGTCACGCTGAAATGAAAATTCAGGTAACGCTGGAGGGTCGGCAGATCGATCGCGCCCTTGGCGCGCACTTGTTGCGGGTCTTCGATGCCGAACTCTTTCATCACCGCGCAAGTGCGTGCGATCACGCGCGAAATCCCGGATTCGCCGACGAACATGTGATGCGCCTCTTCGGTCAACATGAAGCGGCAAGTGCGCGACAAGGGATCGAAACCCGACTCCGACAGCGCGCACAACTGGAATTTACCGTCGCGGTCGGTAAAGTAGGTGAACATGTAGAAGGCCAGCCAGTCCGGCGTTTCTTCATTGAACGCTTCGAGGATGCGCGGCTTGTCCTTGTCGCCGGAATTGCGTTGCAGCAGCGCCTCCGCTTCTTCGCGGCCATCGCGGCCGAAATACTTGTGCAACAGGTAGACCATCGCCCACAAGTGGCGGCCTTCCTCGACATTCACCTGGAACAGGTTGCGCAAATCGTATAGCGACGGCGCGGTCAAACCCAGGTGGCGTTGCTGCTCGACCGAGGCCGGCTCGGTGTCGCCTTGCGTGACGATCATGCGGCGCAAATTGGCGCGATGTTCGCCCGGCACTTCTTGCCAGGCGTCGGCGCCCTTGTGCTCGCCGAAGTTGACCTTGCGGCCTTCTTCGGCTTGCGCCAGGAAGATGCCCCAGCGGTAATCCGGCATCTTGACGTGGCCGAAACTGGCCCAGCCTTCCGGCGTCACGTTGATCGCAGTGCGCAAATACACGTCGTGGTTGGTGGAACCGTCCGGCCCCATGTCGCGCCACCAGTTCAGGTAGTTCGGCTGCCAATGTTCCAGCGCGCGTTGCAGCGTCTTGTCTTCCGACAGGTTGACGTTGTTCGGGATGGTTTGACTGTAATCGATTGTGCTCATCGCATATTCCATTCAGAAGTATCTGCTCTAAACCCGCTTCAAATCGAAGCGCGCCTTGCTGCCACTGCCGTAGACCTTCAGCGCGCCGAGTTCGCCGACCGCATTGGGACGAATAAAAATCCAGTTTTGCCAGGCGCTCAAGCGGCCGAAAATACGGGTTTCCATGGTTTCCTTGCCATTGAAGCGCAGATTCGCTTCCAGCCCGGTCAAGGCATCGGGCGACATGGCAGCGCGCTCTTCCAGCGCGATGCGCGTTTCGCCATCCCAATCGAGGTCGTCCGGGTCGGCGGTAATCAAGCCCAAGGCCATCGCTTCCCCGGCGTTCAGCATGCGGCCAACCGCCGCACTAACTGCCGCGATTTGCTGTCGATCGTCGTAGAAGCGGCGGGCGAGGCGCGCTTGTCCGCTCACCATCGGCAGCGTGCCGAAATTCATCGGCGACAGCGCGATGCGCGGCGCCAGTTCGGGCGTGTCCGGCAGCGCCAGCATGTAGCTGCGGTCGGCTGCCAGCGCCAATTCCAAGAGCGAGCCGGCGAAACAGGAATCCTTTTCGATCAGCGCAAACAGCGAACGCGACGACACATCGAGCCGCGCAAAGGTGCGGCGCATCAGGCCGATGGTTTCGCGCACCAGCCAATGCGCTTGCTGCGCCAGCAAGACCGCATCGACCTCCAGCACCGCCTGCGCATCGCCTTGCGCCTTCAAGATCCAGGTGCCAATCTCCGATTCGTTGGTGCGCAGATGCAGGATCGCATCGTCCAGTTCGCGCGCCATCTGTAGCGGCCACCAGTGCGCGCCGGCAGCTTCGATGCCGGCAATGTCGGTTGGCTGCGGCGCGGCGGGCGACTTGACCGTCAAGGTCGCATGGCGCGCAGCGCGGTCGATGACGATGCCAACGAATTCATAGTCGAGCGTGCTATCGGTCTGCGCGCGCTCAAGCGGTGTCAGGCGGATGCCCTTGGCGTCCGCCGGACGGTCGCTTTGTGCTGCCAGCGCCAGCGCATGTTCGCGCACCACTTGTTGAAACTGTTGCGGCTTGGCGACTTCGTCGACCAGCTTCCAATCCTTGGCGCGCTGGCCGCGCACGCCTTCGGCGGTGGTGCAAAAAATATCCGCCAGGTCGTGCCGCACCTTGCGTTTGTCGGTCAGCCGCGTCAAGCCGCCGGTGCCCGGCAAGACGCCCAGCAACGGCACTTCCGGCAGGCTCACTGCCGAGGAACGGTCGTCGATCAACACGATTTCATCGCAGGCAGCCGCCAATTCGTAGCCGCCGCCGGCGCAAGCGCCGTTGACGGCGGCCAGGAATTTCAAGCCCGAGTGGCGGCTGGAATCCTCCAAACCATTGCGCGTTTCATTGGTGAACTTGCAGAAGTTCACCTTCCACGCATGCGTCGATTTGCCCAGCATGAAGATATTCGCGCCGGAGCAAAACACGCGCTCGCGGCTGCTGGTAATGACCACGGTGCGCACTTCCGGGTGCTCGAAGCGGATGCGTTGCACGGCGTCGTGCAATTCTATATCGACGCCGAGGTCGTAGGAATTCAACTTCAGCTTATAGCCATCCTTCAAGCCGCCGTCTTCGTCGACGCCCATCGACAAGGTCGCAAGCGGGCCGTCGAATGTCAGCGACCAATGCTTATAGCGATCGGGGGTGGTTTGGTAGCTTATTGGCGCATCGATTTCCATGACTTTCCCATCGTAAATGCAATTGCTCGCAATGCATGTTGATTCAACATATTAAGCAATATACTGCATTTAAAATCAAAGTCAAAGCATTAAAATGCTTATTTCATGAAAATCCGTTCTCATACGAAAGAACGGTGCCGCGCAATTGTTCGACCAGGCTCATGAATGCCGCTTCCTGCGTGATGTCGCTGGTATCGAAGGTTTCGTCGGCTTGAGCGTAGAATGGCGCGCGGCTTTCGATCAGGCAGTTCAAGTCTTCCAGCGCCTCGCGGCTGCATGGTTTCGGACGCGCTTCGCTTTGCGACAAGCCGCGCTCCAGGTACTCTTCGGGGGCTGCTTTCAGCCAGACGACGTAGCAGTGCGAACGCAGCAAATCATAGCTCGCGCGGTCGGAAACGAGGTCGCCTGGCGTGGCGATCACCGCGCGCGGAAAGCGCCGGATGGTCTCTTCCAGCGCCCGGTTTTCATAGCGCCGATAAGCGGTGGGGCCATATAGCGCATGGATTTCCAGGATATTGCAGGCGGCAGCCGCTTCAATGCGGCGCTCCAGTTCGACGAAGGGCACCATCCAGTTGTCGGCCAGCATGCGCCCGAGCGTCGATTTGCCGGCCCCGCGCAAACCGACGAAAGCCACGCGCTGACGGCGCGCCGCTTCGCTGGCGGGCTTGTCGAAGGTTTCCAGCAGCGCGCGGCTGGCCTGCGCCAATTCCGGCTCGCTGCGGCCGCGCAGGATTTCGTAAATTTTCAGGCGTTCGGGGGAAGAAAGGGCTTCGTCGCCGATGATTTCGATCAAGCGGCAATTCAAGACCTGGCTCAGTTGCCGCAGAAATTGGATCGACGCATTGCCGATCCCCAGCTCGATATTTTGCAGATGGCGCTCCGAGACATCGGCATTGCGCGCCAAGGTCTTGCGCGACAAGCCTTGCCGCGTGCGCAACGCGCTCAAGCGCGCGCCTAGCGCAACCAGGAACGGGTCCTTGTGCTGCTCTACGTCGTCGATCATGCCAATTTCCTGCAAAGACGCTAAATGCACCAATATCCATTATGGGCTATTGCATAGTCATGAGCAACACAATGTGCAACATAATGCATTAAATCGATTCAATCCATCCAATTCGACATTGTCGATATCGATTGCAACCCGTCGTTGGCGCATTTGTGAACGATTAACCAGGACCAGCCAGTCTCGGTGGCGGCCCTGTTTTGGGTTAAAATGGCCTAAAATGCAAGTGCATGCGCGGCTTGAGACGATGCACAATGGTGCATGAATGTATCAAGAGTTGAACAGACTGCACAATCGCCGGTAATTTTCTTGCTCTCCTTATGGTTTGTACATGAATGACTTCAACATCTTGGGCCGCAATCCCGGAATGGAAACAGCGAAACCCGAATCCAGCTACCTGCTGAAACTGGGCGAGCGCGTGCGCAACATCCGCGCGCAGCGCGGCATGACGCGCAAGATCCTGGCGCGCGACTCCAAGGTTTCCGAGCGTTATCTGGCGCAATTGGAAATGGGGCAGGGCAATATTTCGATCAACCTGCTGCGCCAGGTCGCGCACGCGTTGGCGACGCCGCTGGCCGACTTGCTGCGGGAAGAAGAAGTCTCGGTCGAATTGAAGCTGTTGCACGAATTCCTGGGGCGGCTAGACCCGCAGCAATTGCCGCGCGTGTGGGAATTGCTATTCGGCGAATTCGGCAACATGCACGCGCAAGGCAAGCGCGAACGGATTGCGCTGATCGGTTTGCGCGGCGGCGGCAAGACCACCCTGGGCGCGCTGCTGGCCAAACGCATGGGCGTGCCGTTTATCCGCCTGAGCCAGGAAATCGAACGCGAAGCCGGCACCTCGATGGACGAGATATTTTCGCTGTACGGGCAATCCGGCTATCGGCGCTATGAAAAACGCGCGCTGGAAGCCGTGGTGACCAAGAACAAGCAGGCAGTGATCGAAATCCCCGGCGGCCTGGTGACCGAACCTGCCGCCTTCGAGCTGCTGCTCACGTCCTGCCTGGTAGTCTGGCTGACTGCCACGCCAGACGAACACATGGCGCGCGTGATCGCGCAAGGCGACCATCGACCGATGGACGACAACAACGAAGCAATGGAAGATTTGCGCCGCATCTTGCAGGGGCGCGCGCAGTTGTACGGCAAAGCCGACATCGCGTTGAGCACCTCCGGCAAGAGCGTGCAGCAAAGCCTGGAAGAACTCGGCAGTGCGATCGGCGCCCATTTGCCGGCAGTGCTCAAGGCATAAAAATTTAGTTTATGCACGTATTTTGCGGGTAAGAATATCGGGTATCTGTACTCTGTGGTTGATTTTGATTCGAACGTTTTTGAGTAAATATTTTGCGTTTGTATTGATCTGCTAAGCTCATGACTGTCTCAGTTCGGCCAAGTGCGGTCATAGCCGCAATGGGGCAATTTGATATGTTGAATTCAACTTTTTTAGCTTCACGATAGCCTGGGAGCAGCAAAGGAATGGGAACAAAGCCTTTTTTCGTCCTGTTGTGTGGCTTATGCCTTTTCATCGTCTGCGCCCAAATTGAGCCCTTTCCCAATCAGGATGACTCCTTGCTGAAAAACGCCAACGCAGGCGATATGGCAAAATTGCATTGCGCTGGCGCACGCCTCTCGCAAGTGGATTCGATCTAGCATTTGCCGGGCGGCGTTGTTTCACTCTTTGGCAACGCCAGATGGAAACTCGTTCTTAATCCGATTTCGGATCTTGATGGGCGTTTTAACCCCGGAGATTTTGCAGTTCCCTTCAATCCACCATCTAGCCGTTTCGCGATGGCCGGCGTCAGCGAAACTTGCGCCTTGGTCGCAGTAGAACGCGGGGGCTATGCCTACCACGTAAATCTATACTATTTCGAGCGCCGTGATGGCACCTGGCAAGGCGGCTTTGTTGAAAGAATGGTGGAAATACCGCGATCGTTGGGCCAAATGCGCGAAGTGATTTACTCGCCTCGCGGCGGCACAGGGTAACCAAGCCTACTAAGTCAAGAGGGTGAATCTGGCTTAATTTAAACGGCAGCTTCGGAGCGCGCCGAATGTCTCTGAAGGGTCGGGTGTGTACCGTCGACGATTTCGCAACATATACGCCGGGCTGAATAGTCGTTGTGTGACGCAAGATATTTTGCGCTTTTTTCATGTTGTGCAGCGCGCTGGCGCTAAAAACTATATCGCTGCGGATATACTAACAGGCACTGGGCGCCCAATTGCCGACCGCCGCGTCGGACGGCAATCTGGTAGCACAATGATAATTTTCTGTGCTAAAGTCATCGGCTACTTTTTCTCTTTTTTTGTCAATCGCAATGTCCGAATACGTCACCAACGAAGCGCTAGCACAGTCAGCTCGCAAACGAATATTCGAAACCGCACACTCCATGATAAGTGGGGACATAAGTTTCATTGAAGGAGCTCGGACGCTTTCAAACCTTCGGCATAGTGCTGCCATTCGTGATGATGATCCAGATTTTATGATATTCGTTGGAATTGATTCTGAAACTGACGCCCTTCCAATCGGCGCAGTTCGCCAATATTGGTCCATTGATGCATTGGCTAAATTAGATCGAGAAATTGAAAAGGCGGAGGCGTGGGCAAAACAATTTGGAATCAATTCATGTGAATCTTTAGTCCAACGATTTCACCACCCCGTTTCACCGAACGGTTGAACCCGCAACGGGTAGCGACCAACTGATGATTTGGTAGGCAAATACAATGGAAGAGATAAAAATGGAACCGCCGTGGAAGGCGTTTCCTCGCATTCCCTGGGGAAGCCTCGGATGGAGAATGGGACCAGGAGAAAATTTCTGGTTTGCTTGGACAGCTTGGTACTTGGCGTTACCTGAGGAATCAAAAGCAGAATATAGGTCGCAACAGCCAGAAGCAGTCGGGTGGTCAGGATTCTACGAATTTTGTGAAAACGGAACATTGCCACCTCATTATCTGGAGCGCGAAGCACGCATCGCAGCTGCGGCCTGTCCTCCAGTACCAAGTGAAAATAAAATCACTGACCCTGATCGCGTCGTTTGGATGATTCGGCATTACTTGAAGAAACCAACGATAAATGTTCGTGTGTTTGACTACGGAAGCAATGAAACGGTTTATCGCGATCCCGTCGGAAATACTTGGTGTTTTGTGACGCCAATGGGTCAAATATCTGGCCCGAGCACCGCCTATTTGTACCGGTACGATGGAAAATTAGTCGGCGAAGACAATCTTGAAGTTCAACGTCCAATCTCCTGAAAACGCCGTTGACGCCAATTAAGCGGTGTGCCGGTCATAACAGACGGCACCCTGTCCAATATGAGAACGTGCACGCCAGTGCAAGTTGAACGACAGGTATCGGGAAACGGCGAGGACGGCTTTGGGTCGTCTACGTACTGTCGACGATTTCGCATCACATATGAATTGCCGAATATCGATCGTGCGACGCAAAATAATTTTTCTTATATGCAAGTTATGCGCTTTATGCGGTTCAATAAACAACTTTTCGAGGATAAAACGCTCGCTGCCATTGGCTTACAAAGGGAAATTGGTATGAAATCAAGCTCAGAATCAAATGCAGTGATTCAAGCTGCGAAAATGTACATCGACAAGGGGTTGTCTCCCATAGATGTAATTAAGTGTTTGAGAAAGGATTTTAATATTGACCTCCTTCTAGCCAAAGGAGTTTATATTTTGGCAAGCTAGGGAATCTCGATTGAAGATCATCAAGGGAAATTGCTTGCTGATTTAATGCCTCTGTTTGAGAAAATGGAGGGCGACGATGCCGATTGGAATTCCATCCGAATAAAATCGGAATTGAAACTCGATCGAAATTGAAGCTCGCATTCAATGCGAAATCACTTTCGCCTGATCGTCAAATTTAACATTTGAATGGCGGCTTTGAGGAATCTACTAGGACCGCTCAGGGTCGTTTTAAGACAATTGCCACAAATCTAAATCAACCACGAAATACGATTTGATTGCAGCGTGAATTTTCATGCAAAAATCAGCGTTACGGCTTTGAGGCATTCCGCAACTTGAACCGTTGAATTTTCCCGGTCGCAGTCTTCGGCAAGGCGTCGATGAATTCGACCCAGCGCGGATACTTGTAGGGCGCCAGCGCATTTTTGACGTGCTGTTGCAAATCGCCAGCCAGTTGCGCGCTCGCCGTCTGGCCGGGGCGCAGCACCACGAATGCTTTCGGCTTGACCAACTCGTCGTCGTCCTGATGCCCGACAATCGCCACTTCCAGCACCGCCGGATGCGAGCACAGCACTCCCTCGACTTCAAACGGCGAGACGTAGATGCCGCCGACTTTCAGCATGTCGTCGCTGCGCCCGCAATAGGTGAAGAAACCATCCTCGCCCTCCACGTATTTGTCGCCGCTGCGGGTCCACTTGCCGAGGAAGGTATCGCGGGTTTTCTCCAGGTTATTCCAGTAACACAGCGCGGAGCTAGGCCCGCAGATCTGCAAATCGCCGATTTCGCCCTTCGGCACTTCGCGGCCATCGTCGCCGACCAGACGCAGCTGGTAGCCGGGCATGCGCCGTCCGGTGGTGCCGTAGCGCACTTCTCCGGGTCGGTTGGACAAATAAATATGCAACATTTCGGTCGAGCCGATGCCGTCCAAAATCTCGACGCCGGTGGCCGCCGTCCAGCGCTTGCCGATGTCGGCGGGCAAGGCTTCGCCTGCCGAGGTGCAGATCCGTAGATTCGGCAATTCCGCGCGCGGCGGCAAATCCGCGCCGGCCAGCAGTGCGCCGTACAAGGTGGGGACGCCGTAAAAAATGCTGGGCCGATACTGCCGGAAAATGCGTGCGACGCCTGCGGGAGTCGGACGCTCTGCCATCAGCACCGCCGTCGCGCCGACCGCAAATGGAAACGTCAACGCATTGCCCAGACCATAGGCGAAGAATAATTTGGCCGCCGAAAACACCAGGTCGCTTTCGCGTATCCCCAAAATCGGTTTGGCGTATAGCTCGGCGGTATAGATCAGGCTGCGGTGCAGGTGCACGGTGCCTTTCGGCGCGCCGGTCGAGCCGGACGAATACAGCCAGAAACAGGCATCGTCGCAATGGGTCTTGGCCGCCTCGAATATTGGCGAAGCCGCTGCGATCAAATCGGCGAAACGATGATGGCCGCCGGCATGTTCGCCTGACACGACAATGTGTTTCAAGTCGGGCTGCTCGCTCAGGATAGGTTTGAAGCGCTCCAGCAACGCGTCGGAAACCACCAATACCTGGGCGCGGCTGTCGCGCAGCATGTAGTCGTAGTCCTTGCTGGTGAGCAGCGTATTGACTGGCACCGGAACGATGCCGGCCTTGATCGCACCGAGAAATGCAACGGGGAAATCGATGCTATCGTGCAGGCAGAGCAATATCCTTTGCTCCGCGCAGACGCCCAGGCCGGTCAGCGCGTTGGCGAAGCGATCGACCCGTTGCGCAAGCTCGGCATACGTATAACTGCCCTGGTCGTCATGAATGGCGATCTTCTCGGCACGCCCCGGCACGAGGTTGCGATCGATCAAATCGGCTGCCGCGTTATACGGTCGCGGGAAGGCCAGCGTCGGCGTCTCCATTGCCTGGTCGTCCGAATCCGTAGTCCGCACCATGTTTGTCTCCGAAGCTATCGGGGCCTGGCTTTGCCGGGCCGCTTTTGCATATATCATGCATTATTATGCATTTTGATGGATAACATAGAGAGTAAAGGCGACACTGTCAAGCATTTTAATGCCTTATATTGCAAATTAATACATATGAATCTTCGTTTCGGCTTCAATCAATTATTGCTGGCTAGCATGCCGAAATACATGCATCAAACAGCGGCGAAGCGCGAACGATGGCGACAGGCCGCACTTCAGGGAAAACATAAAAAATGCATCATGACGCGACAAATGTATACTGGGTGGCCCAAAATTCAAGCGATTGCAAGACGTCGGCTTCCTCGGTCTTGCGCAATTTTCGACGATATCAATGACTAAGCATGTAATCGGCATCGTCGGTTGGTCCGGCGCCGGCAAGACGACCTTGCTGGAATACCTATTGACGCGACTGACAACGCGCGGCTTGCGCGTGAATGCGGTCAAGCATAGCCATCACGATTTGATTCTCGAGGCGCCGCACAAGGACAGTGCGCGTCTGCGCACGGCGGGCGCCGCCGAGGTGTTGCTGGCGTCGCCCTACCGCTTCGCATTGATCCGCGAGATGCGCGGCGCGCCGGAGCCGTCCCTGGCCGAACACTGCGCGCGCATGGCGCCGGCCGACTTGACGCTGGTGGAAGGCTACAAGTGGGAAGCCATCCCGAAAATCGAGGTGTACCGCCGCGCGCTGGGCCAAGCTACGCTCTACGATCAAGATCCGCACATCGTCGCCGTCGCCAGCGACGCGCCACCGCCGCCCGCTTTGCCGCCGCACGTCGCTTGGCTGGATATCAACCAGCCGCAGCAAGTGCTGGATTGGCTGTTGCGCCACGTCGCGACCGCGCGCTAGTCGTCGTTCATCAGGTACTCCCAATACCCGACATCGATCCAGCGGTCGAATTTTCTGCCGACCTTCTTGAAGTGCGCGACTTTTTCAAATCCCATGCGTTCGTGCAGCGCCACGCTGGCGGCGTTCGGCAGCGCGATGCCGCCGATGACGACGGTAATCCCGCGTTGCCGCAGATCGTCGAGCAGCGTGCGATACAGTTGCGTGCCGATTCCCCGCCTCGGGTAATCGGACGAAATGTACACCGAGGTTTCGACCGACAGCCGGTAAGCGCAGCGGGTTCGCCACGGCGTTGCGTAAGCGTAACCGACCACCTTGCCATCGGCTTCAAATACGTACCAAGGTAAATTGGCGGTCACGCCGGCGATGCGCTCGGCCATTTCCCGGTCGGAAACCGGTGCTTCCTCGAACGAGATCGTGGTTGCGGCGATGTAGGGGTTGTAGATGGCGGCGATGGCCGGGGCGTCGTAGACGGTGGCGGGTCGAATCATGATTTTTGTGCAATAGGTAATGTTGTTTTATGTCGGTTAATTGCGTCGTCGATTGAATTATACGGCTATACAATAATACGACTATTCGACTATAATGGAAATATAGAATTTTTAATGAGGCCTATCGATGGATGCCAAAAATGTCATTGCAGCCTTGACCGCGCTTGCGCAAGAGTCGCGTCTGGCGGTGTTTCGCTTGCTGGTGCAAGCCGGCCCGGAGGGCTTGGCGGCTAGCAAGATCAGCGAAAGCGTGGGCGTGCCGCCATCTTCCTTGTCGTTCCACCTGAAGGAAATGAGTCATGCCAATTTGCTGACTTCGCGCCAGGATGGCCGTTTTGTCATTTATGCGGCCAATTACGACACGATGAACCAGTTGATGGGATTTCTGACTGAAAACTGTTGCGGCGGCAATCCGTGCACATCGGTGTCGACATGCACGCCGGAAGGCAAGACGGTCAGCGAGACAACGGCATGACGATCCGGCATTTTTTCGATTCTATTTTCGTTTAAGGCGGATGCGATGAACGTGCTATTCCTGTGCACCGGCAATTCTTGCCGCTCCATTCTCGGCGAAGCGGTCTTCAATCACCTGGCGCCGCCCGGCTGGCGCGCGATGAGCGCCGGCAGCCAGCCGACCGGACAAGTCCATCCGCGTTCGCTGGCCTTGCTGGCGCGCGAAGGCATCGCCGCCGATGGCTATGCCAGCAAGTCCTGGGACAACTTGCCGGCCACGCCCGATATCGTGATAACCGTGTGCGCCAGCGCCGCCGGCGAAACCTGCCCTGCCTATCTCGGCCCGGTGCTGCGCACCCACTGGGGCGTGGAAGACCCGGCGCACGCCACCGGCAGCGACGCCGACATCGACGCTGCATTCCACAAAGCCTACAAAATCCTGCGCGCCCGCATCGAAGCATTCTTTGCGCTGCCGCTGGAAACGCTGCGCAGCGACAAGGTCGCGCTCAAGGCAGCGCTCGATCATATCGCCACCATCAACGCCTAGGAACAACGCATCATGACCACCATCCAGATTTTCGATCCCGCGCTGTGTTGCAGCTCCGGCGTGTGCGGCGCCGATACCGATCAGCAATTGATTACCTTCGCCGCCGACGTCGATTGGCTGCAGCAGCATGGCGGACAGATCGAGCGCTTCAACCTCGCGCAACAACCGATGGCGTTCGTGGAAAACGCTGCCGTCAAGGCCTTCCTCGAGCATTCCGGCCAGGAGGGTTTGCCGCTGGTTCTGGTCGATGGCGCGGTCGTGCTGACCGGCCGCTACCCGCGCCGCGCCGAGTTGTCGCGCTGGACCGGCATCAGCCAGTTCGATATCGCCGCCAAACCCGCCGATGGTTGCTGCGGCGGTTCCAAGTGCTGCTAAGCCATGTCGCCTGAGCCAACCATGCATTTCCTCGACCATCCGCCGCCGTTTCTTTTCTTCACCGGCAAGGGTGGGGTCGGCAAGACTTCGCTGTCGTGCGCGACTGCCGTGCGTCTGGCCGATGCCGGCCAACGCGTGCTGCTGGTGAGCACCGATCCGGCATCCAACGTCGGCCAGGTATTCGGCATCGACATCGGCAACACAGTCACCGCCGTGGCGGCGGTGCCGGGCCTCTTCGCGCTGGAAATTGACCCGCAAGCCGCCGCGCAACAATACCGCGAGCGCATCGTCGGTCCGGTGCGCGGACTGCTGCCGGACGCCGTGGTCAAGGGCATCGAGGAACAACTATCCGGCGCTTGCACCACCGAGATCGCCGCCTTCGACGAATTCACCGCGCTGCTGACCGATGCCACGCTGCTCAATAACTACGATACGATCGTCTTCGATACCGCGCCGACCGGCCACACGATCCGCCTGCTGCAATTGCCCGGTGCCTGGACCGGCTTTCTGGAAGAAGGCAAGGGCGACGCCTCCTGCCTCGGCCCGCTGGCCGGATTGGAAAAGCATCGCGCCCAATATAAGGCAGCGGTCGATGCACTGGCCGACGCCGAGCGCACGCGCCTGATCCTGGTCGCGCGCGCGCAAAACTCGACGCTGCAGGAAGCAGCGCGCACGCATGAAGAATTGGCGGCGATCGGCTTGACGCGGCAATTTCTGGTAATCAACGGCATCTTGCCCGAAGCCGAAGCTGCGGGCGATCCGCTGGCGGCGGCGATCTGGCAGCGCGAGCAGGCAGCGCTTGCGGCGTTGCCCGGCGCGCTGACGGCGTTGCCGATCGACCGCATCGCGCTGAAACCGTGCAATCTGGTCGGCTTGTCCGCGTTGCGCAGCTTGCTCGATGACGATGTCGCGCAGCCGGCAGACGAAGTCGCTACGGCGCCGATCCTGCACGCGCCAGATTTGGCATCGCTGATCGACGGCTTGGCCGACGGCGGCCATGGACTCATCATGTTGATGGGCAAAGGCGGCGTCGGCAAGACCACGCTGGCCGCCGCCATCGCGGTTGAACTCGCGCAGCGCGGCTATCCGGTGCACTTGACCACATCCGATCCGGCCGCGCATCTGAGCGACACGCTCGACGGCGCGCTCGAACATTTGACGGTAGGCCGCATCGATCCGCGCATCGAAACCGAGCGTTATCGGCAGCATGTGCTCGCCACCAAGGGCAAGGATTTGGACGCCCAGGGCCGCGCGCTGCTGGAAGAGGATTTGCGCTCGCCCTGCACCGAAGAGATCGCGGTATTCCAGGCCTTCTCGCGCGTGATCCGCGAAGCCGGCAGCAAGTTCGTCGTCATGGATACGGCGCCGACCGGACACACGCTGCTGCTGCTCGACGCCACCGGGGCTTACCACCGCGAGAGCGCGCGCCAGATGGGCGCACTGGGCAACATGCAATTCACCACGCCGATGATGCGGCTGCAGGACGCCAGGCAAACCAAGGTGCTGATCGTCACGCTGGCGGAAACCACGCCGGTGCTGGAAGCGGCGGGATTGCAGGCCGACTTGCGCCGCGCCGGCATCGAGCCGTGGGCCTGGATCGTCAATCATTGTCTGGCCGGCAGCACGCTGGTTTCGCCGCTGCTGCGCCGGCGCGCCGCCAACGAACTGGCGCAGATCGACGCGGTGGCGACGCGCCACGCGCAGCGCTGGGCGGTCGTGCCCCTGCAAGCCGAAGAGCCGGTCGGCGCAGTGCGCCTGCGGCATCTCATCCATCGCGCAAACCTACTGGAGAAATCGACATGAGCGATAGAACCTACAATGTATTATTCCTATGCACCGGCAATTCCTCGCGCAGCATCATGGCCGAGGCATTGGCGGCGACCTTGGGCAAGGGCCGCTTCCGCGCGTTCAGCGCCGGCAGCCATCCGAGCGGCGTCGTCAATCCGTTCGCCGTCGAGTTGGTTCAGACCACAAAATATCCGGTCGACAATCTGCGCAGCAAGAGTTGGGACGAATTCGCCGGACCGGACGCGCCGCATATGGACTTCGTGATTACCGTTTGCGACAAAGCCGCCGGCGAAGTCTGCCCTTACTGGCCAGGCCAGCCGCTCTCCGCGCATTGGGGCTTTGAAGACCCCGCCGCGCTGCAAGGAAGCGACGCCGAAAAGCGCGCAATGTTCTCCAAGATATTCCGCGAAATCATGACGCGCATGAACGTCTTCGTGAACCTGCCGTTGCACATGCTCGACAAGCATGCGATTCAACAGGAACTGAAAAAAATCGGGGAAACCAAAGTATGACGCAGCGCCTTTCTCCGTCAGAGATTTGCAGCAGCGCCTGCATTCGCCGATTCGGCATTGAATCAATTTTCTACGTATAAAACGAAACTATTTCCAGGGAACGTCATGTCAGCACAATGTGAAGTCACGGGCAAACGTGCCGCCAAGGCGCCTCTCAATTTTTTTGAACGTTACCTCACCGCCTGGGTCGCGCTGTGCATCGTCGTCGGCATCGCGCTGGGCCAAGCGCTGCCCGGCGTGTTCAAACTTGTCGGCGGCATGGAAATCGCCAATGTCAATCTGCCGGTCGGTTTGTTGATCTGGGTAATGATCGTTCCCATGCTGCTGAAAATCGATTTCAGCGCCTTGCATCAGGTGAAAGATCATGTCAAGGGGATCGGCGTGACGCTGTTCGTCAACTGGCTGGTCAAGCCGTTTTCGATGGCGCTGCTCGGCTGGTTTTTCATTCGCCACGTGTTCGCGCCGATGTTGCCCGCCGCGCAGATCGATAGCTATATCGCCGGTCTTATCCTGCTGGCGGCAGCGCCCTGCACGGCGATGGTTTTCGTGTGGAGCCGCCTGACCGACGGCGATCCGTATTTCACGTTGTCGCAAGTTGCCGTAAACGACTTGATCATGGTATTTGCGTTTGCGCCGCTGGTGGGTTTGCTGCTGGGCGTATCGAGCATCACCGTGCCGTGGGATACGCTGATCACATCGGTCGTCCTCTATATTGTGGTTCCTGTCATCATCGCGCAAATCTGGCGTCGACTGCTCTTGTCCAAAGGGCAGGCGGCGTTCGATGCGGCAATGACCAAGATCCAGCCTTGGTCGATTGCGGCGCTGTTGTTGACGCTGGTCTTGCTGTTCGCCTTTCAAGGCAATGCGATCATCAAGCAACCGCTGGTCATCGCGCTGTTGGCGGTGCCGATCCTGATCCAGGTCTTTTTCAATTCGGCATTGGCCTATTGGCTCAACCGCAAGCTGGGGGAAAAACATTCGGTGGCGTGTCCATCGGCGTTGATCGGCGCGTCCAACTTCTTTGAGCTGGCCGTCGCAGCCGCCATCAGCCTGTTCGGTTTCGATTCGGGTGCTGCGCTGGCGACGGTGGTGGGCGTGCTGATAGAAGTGCCGGTGATGCTTCTGGTAGTCAAGGTCGTCAACGCCACCAAGCCTTGGTACGAAGCGGGCGTCCGCTCTTGAAGTTCGCCAAGACTGTGCCCCTGCGCCACTGAACCCGACCGCCCCCGGCTTTATTCTGGCGCAATTGGCTGGCGCAGCGGCGGCAAGCGCAGTATTTTGCTGGCTCTATCCGGTGGCGCAGCGTCAATCGTCGAATTGATTGATATCGAGTTTGCCGCTCTAAAAACCGCTCATCAGCAAGCGCAGGTCATCCGGCACCGCCTTGCTCCGGTCTAGATCGATCGCAGCCAGGATCGCGTCGCGCGTACCCGGATAACGCAGGCGTGCTATCTTCAACATAAAATGCATTATGGTGCATATTTAGCAGCCGTGGCGCGGCAACTCGCTTGACATGCCTGCCTGAAATCGCCTAATGTGCGCATCATAATACATAAAAATGGGGATCGAAGTCTTGTCGTCCTTTGACGGCTGCCGTATGGAGGTTCATTTGCGGCAACCGTTTTCCTTTTGCGTCGCTTGCACCGCAAATGCTTGTGCTTTGGGCGCAGTGAAATCTCCAAAGACTGGCGTGGAATTGTATCGAATCATCGGCACCTGCACTTACAACAACGAAAATTTGGAGACGAATATGGCACGGCTTATTGGAAAGAGATCGTTTCGCTTGCTGGCGATTGCAGCGCTGCTTTGCAGCACCAGCGTTTGCGCGCAAATCAAGGTTGGGGTCGTCGTCAGCGCGACCGGCCCGGCTGCATCGCTTGGAATTCCCGAGAAAAATACCATCCCCTTGCTGCCAAAGGAAATCGGCGGCAAGACCGTCGAGTACATCGTGCTCGACGACGCCACCGACAGCACCACGGCGGTCAAGAACATGCGCAAGCTGATTGCGGAAGACAAGGTGGATGTCGTGGTCGGCTCCACCACGACTCCGAATTCGCTGGCGATGATCGACGTGGCGGCGGAAACCGAGACGCCGATGATTTCGATGTCGGCCAGCGCCTCCATCATCGAGCCGATGGACGCGAAGCGGCATTGGGTCTTCAAGACGCCGCAAAACGATTCGCAAATGGCCACCGCGATCACCGGCAACATGAATCTGACCGGCGTCAAGACGGTCGCCTTCATCGGCTTTTCGGACGCCTATGGCGAGGGCTGGTACCGCGAGTTTTCCAAATTGCTCGATTTGCGCAAGCTGCGGCTGGTTGCCACCGAGCGCTTTTCCCGCAGCGACACTTCGGTCACCGGCCAGGTCTTGAAGATATTGGCGGCCAATCCTGACGCGGTATTGATTGCCGGCTCGGGCACGCCGGCTGCGCTGCCGCAAAAGACGCTGAAGGAGCGCGGCTACAAGGGCCGCATCTATCAGACCCACGGCGTGGCCAACAACGATTTCCTGCGCGTGTGCGGCAAGGATTGCGAGGGCACGATGCTGCCGGCCGGGCCGTTGCTGGTGGCCGAGCAATTGCCTGCCGCCAGCGCAGTCAAGAAATCGGCGCTGCGCTACAAGACTGCGTACGAAGCCGCTTATGGCGCCGGATCGATCTCGACCTTCGGCGGCCATGCGTGGGACGCCGGTCAATTGCTGGCCAACGCGATCCCGCAAGCGTTGAAAACCGCGCAGCCCGGCACCCGGGAATTCAGGTCGGCCTTGCGCGACGCGCTTGAAAACACCAAGGATCTCGCGGTTTCGCAAGGGATCGTCAACACCACCCCGAAAGACCATCTCGGCTTCGATCAGCGCTCGCGCGTCATGGTGCAGGTGAGCAACGGCAAATGGAAACTGGTCGGCGACGCCGATTAACGATCCAATTTGACGCAATCGGCCAACGCAAGGATTGCCGTCGCCGCGCTTTTCGCGCAGACTACGCGATGTCGTGCGGCGGCCCACCGGCAATCGCGCCCGCAGATTCCCTTCCAGGCGTCGCGCGGCGTTGGCGACGCCCTGTAAAACTGCGTACTAAAGGAGAACATGGATTTTTCAATTGCCGCCATTCTTGTGCTGGATGGCGTTTCGACCGGTGCGATCTACGC
Organism: Burkholderiaceae bacterium; assembly: GCA_031291325.1. GTDB lineage: Bacteria > Pseudomonadota > Gammaproteobacteria > Burkholderiales > Burkholderiaceae_D > PKWO01. Next base: position 17,840 of record JARLJG010000029.1, on the reverse strand, counting down.
GTTGTTGGCGCTCGCAATTGTGCTGGTCTTCTCTGTCACACGGGTCATTTTCATTCCGCAAGGCGAATTTGTCACCTATGGCGCGCTGACGATGGCGGCGCTGCAATCCGGTAAATTTGCGCCGACCGCCTACCTGCTGCTGGCGCTCGGCGTCATAGCCTTCGCGATGGATGTGGTCGACGCCGGCAAGCGCTGGCGGCTGATGGGGCACGGCGCGGGCCTGCCGCAGTTTTTGCTGCTGGCGGGCGTCAAATATCTGTTGTTGCCGATCGTCCTGTTTTGCGTCGCCAAGGCGATACCCGGCGCCGAGCTGCCGATGCCGCTGCAAGCCGCATTGACGCTCGCCATCGTCGCGCCGATGGGGCCGCTGCTCTACCGCGTCGCCTACCAGCCGTTGGCCGAGGCGAGCGTGCTGGTGCTGCTGATCGTCTCGGTCGCCGTGCATTTCGCGCTGGTCGGCCTGGGGCTGTTGATGTTCGGCGCCGAGGGTTCGCGCACCACGCCGTTTTCCGACGCCAGCTTTGAATTCGGCAGCATCATCGTCTCCGGTCAAAGCGCCATTGTCGTCGCCACCTCGCTGCTCTTGATCGGCGCGCTGTATCTGTTCTTCGAGCGCACCTTGGTCGGCAAGGCCTTGCGCGCCACTGCGGTCAACCGGGCCGGCGCACGGCTGATGGGGATCGGCACCGTGCAGGCTGGACGGCTGGCGTTGACGCTGGCAGCCGGCATGGGCGTGTTGTCCGGCATCCTGATCGCGCCGGTGACGACCGTGTATTACGACTCGGGCTTCTTGATCGGCTTGAAAGGCTTTGTCGGCGCGATCGTCGGCGGTCTCGCCAGCTATCCCGTTGCTGCTGCCGGCGCGATCCTGGTCGGCTTGCTGGAAGCGTTTGCCTCGTTCTGGGCCAGCGGCTATAAGGAAGTGATCGTCTTCACGCTGGTCATCCCGGTATTGCTATGGCGCTCGTTTTCCTCCGCGCATCTGGACGACGAGGAATAAGCGATGAAAAATGCATCCTTCCTCGTTTTCGCCGCCCTGATCGCGCTGCTGCCGGTGACGCCGGCGCCGGAATTCTGGATCACGCTGGCCAACTACATTGGTCTATACAGCATCGTCGCCATCGGCCTGGTGCTGGTGACCGGAGTGGCCGGCATGACCTCTTTCGGCCAGGCGGCCTTCGTCGGCATTGGCGCGTATACCACCGCATACCTGAGCACTACTTTCGGCGTCAGTCCGTGGCTGACCTTGTTGATCGGCATTGCGCTGACCGCCATCGCCGCCTTTGCCATCGGCGCAATCACGATGCGCTTGTCGGGACATTATCTGCCGCTCGGCACCATCGCCTGGGGGCTGTCGATCTTTTATCTATTCGGCAATCTGGACTTCCTCGGCAAGTACGACGGCATCTCCGGCATTGCGCCGCTGGATTTTTTCGGCCATGCATTGAGCAGCGGGCGCTCCATGTATTACCTGATCTGGCTGATCGTGATCGTGGCGCTGATTGCTTCGCATAATTTATTGAATTCGCGGCCCGGTCGGGCCATCCGCGCGCTCAAGGGTGGGCGCTTGATGGCCGAGGCGATGGGCATCGACACCACGCGCATGAAAATCGCCGTGTTCGTGTATGCCGCCGTGCTGGCCGCGATTTCCGGCTGGCTGTATGCGCATCTGCAACGCGCGGTCAATCCCAGCCCGTTCAACATCAATGCCGGCATCGAGTATCTGTTCATGGTGGTGATCGGCGGCGGCGGCTATCTGCGGGGCGCGATTTTGGGCGCGGCCTTGCTGACCATCCTGAAAGACCAGTTGCAGGGCATTTTGCCGGCGCTGTTGGGCGGCTCGGGCAACTACGAAACCATCGTGTTCGGGATTTTGCTGGTGATTCTATTGCAGTGGGCGCCGGATGGCCTGTGGCCATTGATTAGAAAGCGCTTGCCGCAACGACGCGCAATCGATGCGCCGACGCAGGCGCAGCCGTTGGCGCGGCGCGCGCAGCCGCAAGCCGGCAGTGCGTTGCTGGACGTGGTCGACGTGCGCAAAGCCTTTGGCGGTTTGGTCGCGGTCAAGGGCTTGTCGTTCGCCGTGCGCGCCGGAGAAATCGTCGGCTTGATCGGCCCCAACGGCGCCGGCAAATCGACGATGTTCAACCTGGTGACCGGCTTGATAGCGATGACTTCCGGCAGCATCCGTTTTCGCGGCGAAGCTATCGGACACTTGCCGTCGCGCCAGATCGCCAAGCGCGGCGTGGCGCGCACCTTCCAGCACGTGAAGCTGCTGCCGACCATGAGCGTGCTGGAAAACGTGGCGCTCGGCGCGCACTTGCGCGGACGCGCCGGTTTCGCCCGCAGCCTGCTGCGCGCCAACCGCAAGGACGAGGCGGCGTTGCTGCACGAAGCGGCGCTGCAACTGCAGCGGGTCGGCCTGCAAGATCGCATGTACGACGAGGCCGGCAGCCTGGCGCTGGGACAGCAACGCATCCTGGAAATCGCGCGCGCACTATGCGGCGATCCGGTCTTGCTGCTGCTGGACGAACCCGCCGCCGGTTTGCGCTATCAGGAAAAACAGGCGCTCGCCGCCCTGTTGGAGAAACTGCGGGCCGAGGGAATGAGTATCTTGATCGTCGAGCATGACATGGATTTCGTGATGAACCTGACCGACCGGCTGGTGGTGATGGAGTTCGGCACCAAGATCGCCGAAGGTTTGCCGGCTGAAGTGCAAAAAAATCCGGCGGTGCTGGAAGCCTATTTAGGTGGGATCGACGAAGAAGAAAAGGTAAGCGAACACGTATGAGCGACATCATTCTTGAAGTCGGCAATCTGCACGTCAACTACGGCAAGGTGGAAGCCTTGCACGGCGCCAACATCCGCGTGCCGGCCGGCAGCATCGTCACCGTGATCGGGCCGAACGGCGCCGGCAAATCGACCATGCTCAACGCCATCATGGGATGTTTGCCGGCACGCGGCAAGATCAAGTTCCTCGGCCAGAGCCTGGCCGGCATCGGCATCGAGCAACGGGTCGCGCGCGGCATGAACCTGGTGCCGGAGACGCGGGAGCTGTTCGGCGAGATGAGCATCGCCGACAATCTGCTGCTGGGCAGCTATCGGCGCTATCGCGCGCGCGAAGCCGGCTATGCCGACCAGCTCGATTACGTCTATCAGCTCTTTCCGCGCTTGCAGGAGCGCCGCACGCAAGAGGCGCGCACGCTGTCCGGCGGCGAACGGCAAATGCTGGCGCTCGGGCGCGCGTTGATGGCCAAGCCGAAGCTGCTGATGCTGGACGAACCCAGCCTGGGATTGGCGCCATTGATCGTCAAGGAGATTTTCCACATCATCGATAGGCTGCGCGAAACCGGCGTGGCAACCTTGCTGATCGAGCAAAATGCGCGCGCGGCGTTGCAGGTGGCGGATTACGCGTACGTGCTGGAAACCGGCGACATGATGCTGGACGGAAAAGCTGCCGACCTGGCGAAGGATCCGAAGGTGATCGAGACCTATCTGGGTTATGCAAAAAAGCGGTGAGCGCAGGGTCGGAAATTCCCACCAGCGATAATTTCTGGAATCTGTTGGGAATACCCGACACCACGCAAATAATCACCATGATACCGTTCCCTTCCACCTTGTTACATTGGCAGAACGATCATGGCAAAGACACTGATAGAACCGTTTCGCATCAAAAGCATCGAACCGATCCGCATGACCACGCGCGCCCAGCGCGAGGCGCTGCTGGAGGCAGCCAAACTCAACGTCTTCAAGCTGCATGCCGAGGACGTGTTGATCGACTGGCTCACCGATTCCGGCACCGGCGCGATGTCGTCGCGCCAATGGGCAGCCATCATGGAAGGCGACGAAAGCTATGCCGGCGCGCGCAGCTTTTACCGGCTGGAAGCGGTGATCCAGGACATCACCGGCATGCAGTTTTTCGTCCCCACGCACCAGGGCCGCGCCGCCGAGAAAGTGTTGTTTACCGCAGTCTGCAAGAAGGGCGAGCTGGTGCCCAACAACTGCCATTTCGATACTACCCGCGCCAATCTCGAATACCTGGGCGTCGAAGCAGTCGACCTGGTGATTGCCGAAGGCTTGCAGCCGGCGCTAGTGCATCCGTTCAAGGGCAATATCGACTTGCAGCGCGTCGAGGCGTTGCTGGAGGCCGAGGGCGCGCGCATTCCGTTCGGCATGATTACCGTGACCAACAATACCGGCGGCGGACAGCCGGTGTCGATGGCCAACATCCGCGCCTACGCGGCCTTGCTGAAGAAACACGGCAAGCCTTTCATCATGGACGTGTGCCGCTTTTCCGAAAACGCGATGTTCATCAAGATGCGCGAACCCGGCTATGAAAACACGCCGATCAAGGAAATCGTGCAAGAGATGTTTTCCTATGCCGACGGCTGCACCATGAGCGCGAAGAAAGACGGCATGGTCAACATCGGCGGCTTCATCGTATTGCGCAGCGAAGAATGGATGGATGCGGTGCGCAACGGCCTGATCATGGCCGAGGGCTTTCCGACCTATGGCGGGCTGGCCGGACGCGACCTCGAAGCATTGGCGGTCGGGCTGCAAGAAGGCATGGACGAAGATTACCTGCGCTACCGGCTGCGCACGGCGGAATACCTGGGCGAACGGCTGGAAGCGGCAGGCATCGGTTTCGTCAAGCCGACCGGCGGCCACGCGGTGTATATCGACGCCAAGACCGTGCTGCCGGACATGCCGGTGCAGCATTACCCGGCGTGGGCGCTATGCAATGCGCTCTATCTGGAAGGCGGCATACGCGGCGTCGAAATCGGCTCGGTGATGTTCGGCAAGCGGGCCGACGACGGCACCGAAAGCTATCACAGCATGGAGTTGGTGCGACTGGCATTCCCACGCCGCATGTATACGCAATCGCACTTTGATTATGCGGCGGAGGTGATTGCCGAAGTCAAGCAAAAGGCCGCCAGCATTCGCGGCGTGCGGATCACCAAGCAACCGAAGTTCCTGCGCCATTTCACTTGCGAATGTGCTTGGGTCGATGCGTGAACTGAGCCGCGTACGGTCATTGCGGACAGCGAGAACAGCAGTCGTCAGTGACTGCTATGCACCCCTCGCCCGCAGGCGGGAGAGGGGAGCAAAGCGCTTAACATCAGCCAGTAAAAAAGGCCCCGAATAAATCGGGGCCTTTTTTGTGTTACAGCCTAACGAGTCAAACCTTATTCCGCGTCGCCGCCCTCGATATGGCTGGTAGCTTCCGCCATCGCAGCATCGATCTCGGCAGCACGCGCCGCCTTCTCCGATTGCAGCAAAGCGACCCGCTCTTCGGCTTCCCACGATTCCTTTTCCTTGCGTGCGCGATGGTACGCGAGGCCGGTGCCGGCTGGGATCAGACGACCGACGATGACGTTTTCCTTCAAGCCGCGCAAGCCGTCCTTCTTGCCCATGATCGCCGCTTCGGTCAGGACGCGCGTGGTTTCCTGGAACGATGCTGCGGAGATGAACGAGTCGGTCGACAACGATGCCTTGGTGATACCGAGCAACACGTTTTCGTAGGTTGCCGGAATCTTGCCCAGAGCAATCACGCGATCGTTTTCGTCCAGCAATTCCGAGCGTTCGACTTGTTCGCCGGTGATGTAGTTGGCATCGCCGGCATCGACCACCTGCACGCGGCGCAACATCTGGCGCACGATCACTTCGATGTGCTTGTCGTTGATCTTCACGCCTTGCAAACGGTACACGTCCTGCACTTCGTCGACGATGTAACGCGCCAGCGCTTCGATACCCAGCAAGCGCAAGATGTCTTGCGGATCGGCCGGGCCGTCCACGATCATTTCGCCCTTGTTGACGACCTGGCCGTCATGCACCAGCACTTGCTTGTCCTTGGTAATCAAGAACTCGTGCTTGTTGCCGTCCATGTCGGTGATTTCCAGACGCTGCTTGCCCTTGGTTTCCTTGCCGAATGCAACGGTGCCTGTGACTTCGGCCAACATGCCGGCGTCCTTCGGCGAACGCGCTTCGAACAACTCGGCCACGCGCGGCAGACCGCCGGTAATGTCACGGGTTTTCTGCGATTCGGTCGGGATACGCGCCAGCACTTCGCCGACGGTAACTTGCTGGCCGTCTTTGACGGTAATCAGCGCGCCGACCTGGAAGCCGATCGTCACCGCATGTTCGGTGCCGGCGATCTTCACTTCTTCGCCTTGTTCGTTCAACAGTTTGACCTGCGGACGCACAGTCTTGGTGACCGAACCGCGACGTTTCGCATCGATAACCACCAAGGTCGACAGGCCGGTCACTTCGTCGATTTGACGCGCAACGGTCGAGCCTTCTTCGACGTTCTCGAACTTCACCGTGCCGGTGTATTCGGTAATGATAGGACGGGTCAACGGATCCCAGGTTGCCAATGCAGTGCCGGCCTTGATGACCAGACCATCCTTGACGATCAAAGTCGCGCCGTACGGCACCTTGTGACGTTCGCGCTCACGGCCATGGTCGTCGGTGATCAACACTTCGCCGGAACGGGAAATGACGATTTGACCGCCCTTGCCGTTGGTAACGTAACGCATGGTCGCCGTGAAACGCACGGTGCCGTTCGATTTCGCTTCCACCGACGAGGCCACAGCAGCACGCGACGCCGCGCCACCGATGTGGAAGGTACGCATGGTCAACTGAGTGCCCGGTTCGCCGATCGACTGCGCCGCCACCACGCCGACTGCTTCGCCGGCATTGACCAGCACGCCACGACCGAGGTCGCGGCCATAGCACATGCCGCACAGACCGTAACGGGTGTCGCAAGTCAACGGTGTGCGCACCTTCACTTCGTCGATGCCGAGGCGTTCGATTTCTTCGACCGCATCTTCGTCGAGCAGCGTGCCGGCAGCGTACAGGGTTCCCTGCGTTTCAGGATTGACGATTTCGTTGGCAGCGACGCGGCCCAGGATGCGGTCGCGCAGTGCTTCGATCACTTCACCGCCTTCGACCAGCGCCTTCATCGAAGCGCCGTTGGACGTGCCGCAATCGTCTTCGATCACCACCAAGTCTTGCGTCACGTCGACCAGACGACGGGTCAGGTAACCGGAGTTCGCCGTCTTCAACGCGGTGTCGGCCAAGCCTTTACGCGCGCCGTGCGTCGAAATAAAGTACTGCAACACGTTCAAGCCTTCGCGGAAGTTCGCGGTAATCGGCGTTTCGATGATCGAGCCGTCCGGCTTGGCCATCAGGCCGCGCATACCGGCCAACTGGCGAATCTGTGCTGCGGAACCGCGCGCGCCGGAGTCGGCCATCATGTAAATCGCGTTGAACGATTCCTGCGTCGACTTGGTGCCGTCGCGCTTGATGACGTCTTCCACCTTGAGCTGGTCCATCATGGCCTTGCCGACTTCGTCGCCGGCCTTGCCCCAGATGTCCACCACCTTGTTGTAGCGTTCGCCGGCGGTCACGAGACCGGACGCGTATTGCTGTTCGATCTGCTTGACTTCGTGCTCGGCAGCGGCGATCAGGCTGACCTTTTGCGGCGGCACCAGCATGTCGTCGACGCAAATCGAGATGCCGGCGCGGGTCGCCAAACGGAACCCGGACTGCATCAGTTGGTCGGCGAACAACACAGTGGCGCGCAGACCGCACTTGCGGAACGAGGTGTTGATCAGCTTGGAAATTTCCTTCTTCTTCAGCGCGCGGTTGAGCACACTGAACGGCAAGCCCTTCGGCAGAATTTCCGACAGGATCGCACGGCCAATCGTGGTTTCGTAACGCTTGATGGTCTTGACGAATTCGCCGGTTTCCAGATCCTTCGGATACTCGGTGATGCGCACGGTAACGCGGGTCGTCAGTTCGACTTCCTTGTTGTCGTAGGCGCGGATCACTTCGGAGACGTCCGGGAACATCATGCCTTCGCCCTTGCCGTTGATTTTCTCACGGGTGGCGTAGTACAGACCCAACACGATATCCTGCGACGGAACGATCGACGGTTCGCCGTTCGACGGGAACAGGATGTTGTTGGAGGCCAGCATCAAGGTGCGGGCTTCCATCTGCGCTTCGATCGACAACGGCACGTGGACCGCCATCTGGTCGCCGTCGAAGTCGGCGTTGAACGCGGCGCAAACCAGCGGATGCAACTGGATCGCCTTGCCTTCGATCAAGACCGGCTCGAACGCCTGGATGCCCAAACGATGCAGCGTCGGCGCGCGGTTCAGCATGACCGGATGTTCGCGGATCACGTCTTCCAGGATGTCCCAGACGACTGGTTCCTGTATTTCGACCAGCTTCTTGGCCGCCTTGATCGTGGTCGCCAAACCCATCAATTCGAGCTTGTTGAAAATGAAGGGCTTGAACAATTCCAAGGCCATCAATTTCGGCAAGCCGCATTGATGCAACTTCAACTGCGGACCGACCACGATGACGGAACGGCCCGAATAGTCGACGCGCTTACCCAGCAAGTTCTGACGGAAACGACCGCCCTTGCCCTTGATCATTTCGGCCAGCGATTTCAGCGGACGCTTGTTGGCGCCGGTCATCGCCTTGCCGCGACGGCCATTGTCGAGCAGCGAGTCGACCGCTTCTTGCAGCATGCGCTTTTCGTTGCGCGTAATGATTTCCGGCGCGCGCAATTCCATCAGGCGCTTCAGGCGGTTATTACGGTTGATGACGCGGCGATACAAGTCGTTCAAGTCGGAAGTCGCAAAGCGACCGCCGTCCAGCGGCACCAGCGGACGCAATTCCGGCGGCAGCACCGGCAGCACTTCCATGATCATCCAGTCCGGCTTGATGCCGGAGCGTTGGAATGCTTCCAGCACTTTCAGACGCTTCGCATATTTCTTGATCTTGGCTTCGGACTTCGAGTCCTTCAATTCCTGGCGCAGGGTTTCCGCGTCGCGGTCGATATCGATCGAGCGCAGCAATTCGCGGATGCCTTCGGCGCCCATGAACGCGGTGAAGTCGTCGCCGTATTCTTCGTACTTGGCGGCGTAGTCGTCTTCCGACATGATCTGGCACTTCTTCAGCGGCGTCATGCCGGGATCGGTGACGACGTAGGCTTCAAAATACAGCACGCGTTCGATATCGCGCAAGGTCATGTCGAGCACCATGCCCAGACGCGACGGCAGCGACTTCAGGAACCAGATGTGCGCAGTCGGCGATGCCAGTTCGATGTGGCCCATGCGCTCGCGGCGCACCTTGGCCAGCGTGACTTCGACACCGCACTTTTCGCAGATCACGCCGCGATGCTTCAAGCGCTTGTACTTGCCGCACAGGCATTCGTAATCCTTGATCGGGCCAAAAATCTTGGCGCAGAACAAGCCATCGCGCTCCGGTTTGAAGGTGCGATAGTTGATGGTTTCCGGCTTCTTGACTTCGCCGTACGACCATGAACGGATTTTTTCGGGCGACGCCAGACCAATTTTGATCGCGTCGAATTGTTCGTTTTGCTGAACTTGCTTGAATAGATCGAGCAGTGCTTTCATGTATCACTCCAGGTTGGCGTGAAAAAAATTCTTTATGTGTCGGGGCAGCGTGCCTGGCATCAAGTTAACTTAACCGAGTTAATTCAAGCCGGACTCAACTGCCCCATTTGTGCTCTTGGTGCTGCTAGTCGCGTTCCAAATCGATATCGATACCGAGCGAGCGGATTTCCTTCACCAGCACGTTGAAGGATTCCGGCATGCCGGCGTCGATCACGTGATCGCCCTTGACGAGATTTTCGTACACTTTGGTGCGGCCATTCACGTCATCGGACTTCACGGTCAACATTTCCTGCAGCACATACGATGCGCCGTAAGCTTCCAGGGCCCACACTTCCATCTCACCGAAACGCTGGCCGCCGAATTGCGCTTTGCCGCCCAGCGGTTGTTGCGTCACCAGCGAGTATGGTCCGGTCGAACGGGCATGCATCTTGTCGTCCACCAAGTGATGCAGCTTCAGCATGTGCATGTAGCCGACGGTGACCGAGCGCTCGAACGCTTCGCCGGTGCGACCGTCATACATCGTGACCTGGTTCTTCGACGGCGTCATGCCCAATTGCTTGGCGATGTGGTCTGGATAAGCCAGATCCAGCATCCGATGGATTTCGCTTTCATGCGCGCCATCGAACACCGGCGTCGCGAACGGCACGCCCTGCTTCAAGTTGCTCGCCAATTCAAAGATTTCGTCGTCGGTGAAGCTGTCCAGATCTTCTTTTTTACCCGATTCGTTGTAGATCACGGTCAGGAACTTGCGCAGTTCGATTGCCTTGGCTTGCGCCTTGAGCATTTCGCCGATGCGCAGGCCCAGGCCCTTGGCAGCCCAGCCCAAGTGGACTTCCAGCACCTGACCGACGTTCATACGCGATGGCACACCCAGCGGGTTCAACACGATGTCGGCTGGCGTGCCGTCTGCCATGTATGGCATGTCTTCGATCGGCACGATGCGCGAAACCACACCCTTGTTGCCGTGACGGCCGGCCATCTTGTCGCCAGGCTGCAGGCGGCGCTTGACGGCCAGGTAGACCTTGACCATCTTTTGCACGCCTGGCGGCAATTCGTCGCCTTGCGTGAGCTTCTTGCGCTTTTCTTCAAAGGCCAGATCGAATTGATGGCGTTTTTCGGCGATCGATTCCTTGATCGCTTCCAGCGCAACCGCCGCATCGTCTTCCGCCGGGCGGATGTCGAACCAGTGGTACTTGTCCAGATCGGCCAGGTATTCCTTGCTGATCTTCGTGCCCTTGGCCAATTTCTTCGGGCCGCCGTTGGCAACCTTGCCGATCAACATCTTTTCCAGACGCTGGAAGGCATCGCCTTCGACGATACGCAACTGGTCGTTCAAGTCGAGGCGGTAACGCTTCAATTCGTCGTCGATGATTTGTTGCGCGCGCTTGTCGCGTGGAATGCCTTCGCGGGTAAACACTTGCACGTCGATCACGGTGCCGATCATGCCGGACGGCACGCGCAGCGATGTGTCTTTCACGTCGGATGCTTTTTCGCCGAAAATTGCGCGCAGCAATTTTTCTTCCGGCGTCAATTGCGTTTCGCCCTTCGGCGTCACTTTACCGACTAACGTATCGCCGGCTTCGACTTCTGCGCCGATGTAGACGATGCCGGATTCGTCCAGACGGGCCAATTGATTTTCGGCCAGATTGGAGATATCGCGCGTGATTTCTTCAGCGCCCAGCTTGGTGTCGCGTGCCACGACCGACAACTCTTCGATATGGATCGAGGTGTAGCGATCGTCGGCCACGACTTTTTCGGAGATCAAGATCGAGTCTTCGAAGTTGTAGCCGTTCCACGGCATGAACGCCACCAGCATGTTCTGGCCCAGCGCCAATTCGCCCAAGTCGGTCGAAGCGCCATCGGCGATCACGTCGTGCTTGGCAACCCGGTCGCCGACCTGGACGATCGGACGCTGGTTGATATTGGTGTTCTGGTTGGAACGGGTGTACTTGATCAGGTTATAGATGTCGACGCCGACTTCGCCGGCGGTCGCTTCTTCATCATTAACACGAATCACGACACGGCCTGCATCGATGTAAACGACCACGCCGCCGCGCAACGCCTGCACCGTGGTGCCGGAGTCGACTGCCACCGTGCGTTCGATGCCGGTGCCGACGAAGGCTTTTTCAGGGCGCAGGCAAGGAACTGCCTGGCGTTGCATATTGGCGCCCATCAATGCGCGGTTCGCGTCATCGTGCTCGAGGAACGGAATCAACGAAGCCGCCACCGAGACAACCTGGCCCGGCGCCACGTCCATGTATTGCACGCGTTCCGGCGAGACCAGAATCGTTTCGCCAGCTTGCCGCGCAGACACCAATTCATCCGACAAGGTGCCGCTAGGATCGATGGTCGCATTCGCCTGGGCGATGATGAAACGGCCTTCTTCGATTGCCGACAGATAGTCGATCTGGCTGGTGATCTTGCTGTCGTCGACCTTGCGGTACGGGGTTTCCAGGAAGCCGTATTCGTTCAGGCGCGCATACAGAGCCAGCGAGTTGATCAAGCCGATGTTCGGGCCTTCCGGCGTTTCGATCGGGCACACGCGGCCATAGTGGGTCGGATGCACGTCGCGCACTTCGAAGCCGGCGCGTTCGCGGGTCAAGCCGCCCGGTCCCAGTGCCGATACGCGGCGCTTGTGGGTGATTTCCGACAGCGGATTGGTTTGATCCATAAACTGCGACAACTGCGACGAGCCGAAGAATTCGCGGATCGCAGCCGAGATCGGCTTGGAATTGATCAAGTCGTGCGGCATCAGGTTGTCCGCTTCGGCTTGGCCGAGGCGTTCCTTGACGGCGCGCTCGACGCGCACCAGGCCGGCGCGGAATTGGTTTTCCGCCAGTTCGCCGACGCAGCGCACGCGACGATTACCGAGGTGATCGATATCGTCGACTTCGCCGCGACCGTTGCGCAATTCAACCAGGATCTTGATGACGGCCAATACGTCTTCATTCGACAGCGTCATCGCGCCGGTCAATTCGTCGCGACCGATGCGGCGGTTGAACTTCATGCGACCGACAGCCGACAAGTCGTAGCGGTCTTCGTTGTAGAACAAGCCGCCGAACAAGGCTTCCACCGAATCTTCAGTCGGCGGTTCGCCAGGACGCATCATGCGATAGATGGCAACCTTGGCGGCCATCTGGTCGGCGGTGTCGTCCATGCGCAGGGTTTGCGAAATATAGCCGCCCTGGTCCAGATCGTTGGTGTACAAGGTCTGGATATCGACCACGTGCGCTTCGCGCAGGCGACCGAGCAATTCTTCGGTCAATTCGTCGTTGGCATTGGCCACCACTTCGCCGGTTTCGGGGTCGACGATATTCTTGGCCAGCACGCGGCCCAGCAGGTAGTCTTCCGGCACCGAAATATGCTTGATGCCGGCCGATTCGATTTCGCGCACATGCTTGGCATTGATGCGCTTGTCCTTGGCGACGATGACCTTGCCGGCCTTGTCGCCGATGTCGAAACGCGCGACTTCGCCGCGCAGGCGTTCGGCGACGAATTCCATCTCCGCGCCATCGGCGTGCAGGTTGAAATTGTCGAAGACAAAGAAGTTCGCCAGGATCTGCTCCGGCGTCATGCCGATTGCCTTGAGCAAAATCGTGACCGGCATCTTGCGGCGGCGGTCGACGCGGAAGAACAGGATGTCCTTCGGATCGAATTCGAAATCGAGCCAGGAGCCACGGTAAGGAATGATACGCGCCGAGAACAGCAATTTGCCGGACGAGTGCGTCTTGCCGCGATCGTGTTCGAAGAACACGCCCGGCGAGCGATGCAGCTGCGATACGATCACGCGCTCGGTGCCGTTGATGACGAACGAGCCGGTGGTGGTCATGAGCGGCAATTCGCCCATGTAGACTTCCTGCTCCTTCATTTCCTTGACCACAGGCTTGGTCGGCGATTCCTTGTCCAGGATCACCAGGCGCACCTTGGCGCGCAGCGGCGACGCGAAGGTCAAGCCGCGTTGCTGGCATTCCTTGACGTCGAACGGCGGATCGCCTAAAACGTAGGACAGGAATTCGAGGCGCGCAAAACCATTGTGCGACACGATCGGAAAAATCGACGTGAAGGCGGATTGCAAGCCTTCGTTCTTGCGTTGGGACGTTGCCTTGTCCGCCTGCAAGAAACTCAGGTAAGACTCGAGCTTGGTCGCCAGCAGGAACGGAACGTTGTGAACGTTAGCGCGTTTCGCGAATGATTTGCGAATACGCTTCTTCTCAGTAAATGAGTAGTGCATGGACACTCCGTGAGTGACAGGAAGGATAGAGAATTCAGGATTCGCGCGGACGGCCCAAGCGACCGATCCATTTGATACGAAACCTCAAGTCTGCGCCCTTCGATTCTGATAACATTGCCTGCCTAAAACCCGATGATCGCTGGGTGTCAACCAAGCCCGCACTGCTTTTCAAAACGAAAAAACGACAACGGAGCCAAAGCCGAACCCTTCATTTGAAAGGTTCTGCGCTTTGACTCCTGCGCCGCAAGGCAGTCTCGATGAACAGAAATTACTTGATTTCTGCTTTCGCGCCAGCGTCTTCCAGCTTCTTCTTTGCTGCTTCGGCGTCGGCCTTGGAAACGCCTTCTTTCACTGGCTTCGGTGCACCGTCGACCAGATCCTTGGCTTCCTTCAGACCCAAACCTGTGATTTCGCGCACTGCCTTGATCACGCCCACTTTGTTGGCGCCGAAATCGGTCAGCGTCACGGTGAACTCGGTTTGTTCTTCAACTGCTGCAGCGGCTGCGCCACCGCCAGCTGGGCCAGCGACGGCCATCGATGCTGCCGACACGCCAAACTTTTCTTCGAACGCCTTGACCAGCTCGTTCAATTCCATTACGGACAGCGCGCCTACCGCTTCCAGAATGTCTTCTTTGCTAATTGCCATTTGAAACTCCTAAATTGATTCGGTAATTACATCTAATCGGTACTGACGCAAAGACTTGCCTAAACCACGCAATAAAGCGTGGACTTAAGCTGCTGCTTCGGCCGCAACTTCCGTTGCAGGCCCAGCGTTCTTTGCTGCAAGTGCAGCCAATGCACGGGCAAAGCCGGAAACCGGAGCCTGCATAACGCCCAGCAACTGGGCAAGCAGAACTTCACGGCTCGGAATGCTGGCCAACGCAGAGACACCCGCTTTATCAAGCGACTTGCCTGCGTAGTTACCTGCCTTGATAACCAGTTTGTCGTTGCTTTTAGCAAAATCGCTCATGACTTTTGCTGCGGCAACGGCGTCCTCAGAGATCGAATAGATCAACGGGCCGGTCATTTCGGAGGCGAGGCTAGCAAACGCAGTGCCTTCGACGGCGCGACGTGCGAGTGTGTTTTTCAACACGCGCAAGTACACCCCCTGGGCACGCGCTTTAGCGCGCAGTTGCGTCAAGTGACCAACCTGGATGCCACGATATTCGGCCACGACGATCGTCTGCGCTTTAGATACTTTGGCAGAGATTTCGGCGACTACGGCCTTTTTGTCATTCAGATTGAGACCCACGGTCAACCTCCAAAAATGATGCTCAGCGACGACGTAACCAATAGCGGTTACTTGCCTTGCATCGGTTCGAACACGGCGTCCGACGTTAGGAGTTCAGTGCCGGCGGACCGGCGGTCTGACATCAAAACTTGTTCGGGTTCACCATCTGCGTTGGGGACCAATCGATTGCGCGATCAGCGTTTTAACTTTGGACACTGCCTGCTTGCCCTCCGCCCAACGGTCTTTGATTGCCTGGACCTTCATCAAACCTGCCGACTCCGGTCCAGCCCAAAGATGCGCCCGCCGTCTTGCGACTGCGGGACTTAATTCTTTACTTATGCTGCCAACGAGCCTTGCTCAACGCGAACACCGGCGCCCATGGTCGACGAAATCGACACTTTGCGCAGATAAACGCCCTTGCTCGTGGCCGGCTTGGCTTTGTTCAATGCATCGATCAATGCCACCAGATTCGACTTCAACTCGGCGTCGGAGAACGACTTGCGGCCAATCGTTGCATGGATGATGCCAGCCTTGTCGGTACGGTATTGCACTTGACCGGCTTTTGCGTTCTTGACGGCAGTTGCGACGTCCGGCGTCACGGTGCCAACCTTCGGATTCGGCATCAAGCCGCGCGGTCCGAGGATTTGACCCAAGGTACCGACGATACGCATGGTGTCCGGCGAAGCGATCACGATATCGAAAGGCATGTTGCCGGCCTTGATTTGTTCGGCCAGGTCTTCCATGCCGACGATGTCGGCGCCTGCGGCCTTGGCTTGTTCAGCCTTTTCACCGGTGGCGAACACGGCCACGCGCACGGTCTTGCCGGTGCCGGCTGGCAACACGACGGAGCCACGCACAACCTGGTCCGACTTCTTGGCATCGACGCCGAGCTGAACCGACACGTCGATCGATTCATTGAACTTGGCGGTTGCGCATTCCTTGATCAACGCAATGGCGTTATCGAACGGATAGGTCTTGGTGCGATCGACCTTGGTCTTGATCGCCTTGACGCGCTTGGATAATGTAGACATTACAGACCCTCCACCGTGATGCCCATGGAACGAGCAGAACCGGCGATCGTGCGCACGGCTGCATCCATGTCGGCAGCCGTCAAATCGGCCATTTTGGTTTTTGCGATATCTTCAGCTTGCGCACGGCTCAGCTTGCCGACCTTGTCGGTATGCGGCTTCGGCGAACCCTTTTGCACGCCTGCGGCCTTCTTGATCAGATAAGTCGCCGGTGGCGTCTTCATCACAAAGGTGAAGGACTTGTCCGCAAAAGCGGTAATCACCACGGGAATCGGCATGCCAGGTTCGATGCCCTGGGTTTGGGCGTTGAACGCCTTGCAGAATTCCATGATGTTCAGACCGCGCTGACCCAGCGCCGGCCCGATCGGAGGGGACGGGTTTGCTTTACCAGCTGGCACTTGCAGCTTGATAAAACCAATAATTTTCTTTGCCATGATGGCTCCTACGTTAATTGAGTGTTAGCGCCGGTTGGGCGGACTTGCGGCCGCTTACTTTGGCTCCTCTTGCACACCGTTGAATTTGCCCTGACGGGCGACGTTTCAACCAGACGTTTACAGCATTCTTCGCTCTGGCGCACCCCAATGGGCGGCTCAGACTTTTTCGACTTGCCCGAATTCCAGTTCGACTGGCGTGGCGCGGCCGAAAATCGTGACCGATACGCGCACTTTCGATTTTTCGTAATTGACTTCTTCGACATTGCCGTTGAAATCGGTGAAAGGACCGTCCTTGATGCGCACCAGTTCGCCGACTTCGTACAAGACCTTTGGACGCGGCTTTTCGATACCTTCTTGCATCTGCTGCATGATCTTGTCGACTTCATGCGGCGGGATCGGAGTCGGCTTGTTCGACTTGCCGCCGATAAAGCCGGTGACCTTGTTGGTGTTTTTTACCAAGTGCCAGGTCTCGTCGGTCATTTCCATCTCGACCAAGACGTAGCCGGGGAAAAAACGACGTTCGGTAACCGATTTCTGGCCGTTCTTGACTTCGATGACTTCCTCGGTCGGCACCAGGATCTGGCCGAACTTGTCTTCCATGCCGGCCCGAATGACGCGCTCGGTCAGTGCGCGCTGGACGCTCTTTTCCATACCGGAGTAAGCATGCACCACATACCACCGCTTATTGCCGCCGGAATGCGTCACCGCCGCTGCGGCAGGAGCGCCGTCTTGCACATTCTCGCTCATGATTATTTCCAGCCTAGAATCACGTTGTACAACAAGACTTCCAGCAACTTATCCGTGCCCCACAAAAACAAGGCCATGAGCAAGACAAACCCGAAAACGATGAGCGTAATCTGGGTCGCTTCCTTGCGGGTCGGCCAAACCACTTTCTTTACCTCGCGCACGGATTCTTTGGCAAAACTCAAGAATCCGCGACCCGGCGTTGAAGTCCAGGCCATGCCGATTGCCACCAGCAAGCCGACAACCAGCACGCCGGCACGCGCCCAAGCCGGCTGACCGGCGAGGAAATAGAAGCCGACAATACCAAAGACGACGGCGCACACCGCCGAGACGACTTTGATTTTATCGTTTGATGTGCTGACGGTTTGCACGGGGTGATTAGACATACACTTTTACTTTCGATGCCACACCTGAATCGGTGGCAGGGGCGGAGGGCCTCGAACCCCCAACCTTCGGTTTTGGAGACCGACACTCTGCCAGTTGAGCTACGCCCCTACACTAAAGAACTACTTGAATCGCAGACCAGCGGGCAGCTTGGACCCTGCCCACCATGCTGAAATTCATTAATCCAAAATCTTTGCAACCACGCCGGCGCCGACGGTGCGGCCGCCTTCGCGAATCGCGAAGCGCAGACCTTCTTCCATCGCGATCGGGTTGATCAACAGCACGGTGATCGAGACGTTGTCGCCTGGCATGACCATTTCCTTGTCCTTCGGCAACTCGATCGAGCCGGTCACGTCCGTG
>JARLJG010000028.1 GCA_031291325.1 Burkholderiaceae bacterium | reverse complement strand
CCGCCGGGGCCCCCCCAGGGGTTGTTCGGAGGGGGTGAAACAAGCTGCCCCCCCCCCGCCGGCCCCACGACGGGGATGTTTTTTGCAGAACCGCGTGAAAAACGTGCTTCTACACACAAAGAAGTCCAAACAACCAAATAAATCAATCGTGCCGTGCCAACGCCCACGCAACATGTTCGCGCACCAGCGGTGACGGATGGTCGGCGCGCGCGCGCAGCGCCGCAACGACAGGCGGCAGCGTGCGCGCATTGCCCAGGCCGACTGCGATATTGCGCAACCAGCGCTCGTGACCGATGCGGCGGATCGCGCTGCCTTCCAGATTTTGATCGAATTGCGCTTCGCTCCAGGCAAACAAGTCGACCAGCGTGACGTTATCGAAGCCGTTGCGCACGTCGAAATCGGGCAAGCTGGCGCGCTGCGCAAATTTATTCCACGGGCAAGCCACTTGGCAATCGTCGCAGCCCAGCACGCGATTGCCGATCAAAGGACGCAATTCCAGCGGAATGCTGCCCTTCAACTCGATTGTCAGATACGAAATGCAGCGCCGCGCATCGAGCCGGTAGGGGCCGACGATGGCCTGGGTCGGGCAGGCGTCGATGCAGGCGCGGCATTGCCCGCAATGGGCGCTGCTCGCCGGGTCGAGCGGCAGCGGCAAATCGGTGTAGATCTCGCCCAGGAAAAACATCGAGCCGGCCTGTCGATTGAGCAACAAGGTATGCTTGCCGCGCCAGCCCAATCCCGACTTTTCGGCCAGCGCCACTTCCATCACCGGCGCCGAATCGGTAAAGACGCGATAACCGAACTCGCCAACCTCGGCGCGGATGCGCTCGGCCAACTGCTGCAGGCGGGCGCGCAATACCTTATGGTAGTCGCGCCCGCGCGCGTAGACGGATATGGTCGCGGCGGCGGGGTCTTCGAGCCGCCGCCCCTCTTCTTCGCGCCAGTCGGAGCCAAGTCCGCGCGGCAAATAATCCATGCGCGCCGTAATCACACGCCGCGTGCCCGGCACCAATTCCGCCGGTCGGCTGCGTTTTGTGCCGTGCGCGGCCATATACTCCATGTCGCCGTGGAAGCCGGCGGCCAGCCAGTCGCGCAGCCCGGCTTCGGCAGCAGCCAGGTCGATATCGGCGATGGCGATCTCGGCAAAACCGAGTTCGCGCCCCCACGCTTTGATCGCGCGGGCCAAGTAATCGAAGTCGGTGGCGGGTTTTTCTTGCATAATAGTGGTCATTTATAACGCGTATTCTATTCGATGCAGCATTTCAACAGCCATTTGAATGACGAAGCCGGTACTTTGGCACTGGGCGCGTCGCTGGCGCGGGCGCTGACGCCCGGATTGACGATTTACCTGCATGGCGATCTCGGCGCCGGCAAAACCACGCTGACGCGCGCGCTATTGCATGCTGCGGGCTATGTGGGCCACGTCAAAAGCCCCACTTACACGCTGGCCGAACCGTATTCCTTGACGATCTGCGGCAAGCCGCTTCAAGTCATCCACTTCGACCTGTACCGCATGGCGAGTGCGGAAGAGTTTCTGGAAGCCGGTTTTCGCGAAGAATTCAACGAGCACAACGTGTGCATCGTCGAATGGCCGGAAAAGGCCGAAACCGTATTGCCGCAGCCCGACATCAAGCTGTTTTTGGAAGTCGCCGGGTCTGGACGTGATGTAAAATTGCAAGCGTTGTCCGACAAGGGTAAGCAATGTCTCGATCGACTGAAATTCGCGCCAAATCTGTGAATTCCCAGGTGCGCCGTACCGTACTCAAAGCCGGCGGCACGCTGTTGCTTTCCGTATTTTCCCCGCTCTCGGCGCAGGCTGCGCAAATCCTGGCGGTGCGCGTGTGGCCGTCCGAAGACTACACCCGCGTCACGCTGGAAAACGATACCGACTTGAAAGCCACCCACTTCCTGGTCAAAGACCCGGATCGCCTTGTGGTCGATATCGACGGCCTCGAATTGAACGCGACCTTGAAACAACTGGTCGCCAAGATCCAGGGCGACGACCCGTATATCAAGCAAGTGCGCGTAGGCCAGAATCGCCCCAACGTCGTGCGCCTGGTATTCGACTTGAAAGAGCAAGTCGATCCGCAAGTGTTCAGTTTGCCGCCAGTCGCCGGTTATCAAAACCGCTTGATTTTCGATCTTTATCCGGTCAACCCGCCCGACCCGATTGCCGCCTTGATCGCCAAGGGCAACTGGTCGCAAGAGCCGCAGCAGGAACCCAAGGCGGCCAGCGTGCCGCCGGCGCCGGAAAGTCCAGGCAAGCGCCCGCCGACGCCGCCGAGCGAAATCGCCTTGGATAAACCGCCGCAGATGACGCGCATGCTGACCATCACGCTCGATCCCGGCCATGGCGGCGAAGACCCCGGCGCGATCGGGCGCGGCGGCAACCGCGAAAAGGATGTGGTGCTGTCGATTGCCAAGCGCATCAAGAAGAAGATCGAGGAACAGCCGAATATGCGGGTGATGTTGACCCGCGACGCCGATTTTTTCGTGCCGCTGCCGATGCGCGTGCAAAAAGCGCGCAAGGTGCAGGCCGATTTGTTCGTCTCGATTCACGCCGACGGCTTCATCGAGCCGACCGCGCGCGGCTCCTCGGTGTTTGCGCTATCCGAGAAAGGCGCATCGTCGACCACCGCGCGTTGGCTGGCGAACAAGGAAAATGCAGCCGACCTGATCGGCGGCGTCAATATCAAGAGCCACGACCAACAATTGGCCGGCGTCTTGCTGGATCTGTCGACCACCGCGCAAATCAACGACAGCATGAAACTGGCGAAGGCGGTGCTGGGCGAAATCGGCGGTATCAATCGGCTGCACAAGGGCGCGGTCGAGCAAGCCGGATTTGCGGTGCTGAAAGCGCCGGATATCCCCAGCATCTTGATCGAAACCGCGTTCATCTCCAACCCGGAAGAAGAAGCGAAGCTGACCGACGATGCCTATCAAGACCAGATGGCGGACGCCGTGTTGAAAGGCATCAAAAAGTATTTCGCAAAAAACCCGCCGCTGGCCAAGAACCGCATGACTTGAAGCCGCAGCGCGGATGGCATACCGTGGGCGAAGCAAAATTGCAACGTGAGAATATTGCTATCGCTTGCGCGCTTATAGCTTGGAACAACGAAGCCGTATTTGCGGCGCTTAATTGTGGCGCCGACGGCGCAAGGGCAGCAATTCGGCATCGCAAAAATACCGATTTTCTGCTACTCTTTTATTGCACGTCGGAAAGCACGACATTGCAGGACATGACATTGTCGAAAAGCGCAACCCGCTGCACCGGCGGCGTTTGAAATCTCTATTCCAGACATGTTTGTTTCGGCTTTGGCGGCACCGATTCATACTCTATAAGGATATTTGCCATGACGCAAAACTCTTCCCCATCCACGTCGGTGGCCACTGCCGCAGACGATGCCGGAAATGAATTCCTTGCATTTACCCTTGGCAAGGAAGAGTACGGCATCCATATTCTCAAGGTGCAGGAGTTGCGCGGCTACGAAGCGGTCACCCGCATCGCCAACGCGCCGGAATTCGTCAAGGGCGTGGTCAACTTGCGCGGCATCATCGTCCCCATCGTCGACATGCGCATCAAATTCAATCTCGGCGAACCGACTTACGATCAATTCACCGTCGTGATCATCCTTAACATCGGCGGCAGGGTGATGGGCATGGTGGTCGACAGCGTGTCCGACGTCATCACCTTGACGCCCGACCAGGTCAAGCCGCCGCCAGAAATGGGCACCGCCTTCAATACCGATTACCTGATCGGCCTCGGCACGCTCGACGAGCGCATGCTGATCTTGATCGATATCGACAAGCTGATGTCCAGTGCGGAAATGGGTTTGATCGAAGCGGCGGCGGCCTGATATCGCGCGGAATCGGTGGTCGTCGCCGTTAGGCAGCAGGAGCCTGCCAAGGCTGTTAAGTTCAGACGACTTACATGCAAACTCTCCGTCGTTCCCGCGAAGGCGGGAATCCATTGTGCGTCTGATATGACAACCGGCTTATGGATGCCCGCCTTCGCGGGAACGACGATCTTGCGAAAGAAACTTGAACAGCGAAGAGCTTAACTGCACTGCGGCACCTGTCGAGGTCACTTCACCTGTGCGAACTGGCACACCGAGCGCTTGCCTTCGATCTTGCAGGAATTGACTTGCTGGCCGGCGACATTCCAGATCTTGACATCCCAGCTCGCGCCGTTGCGCTCCATCGTCATGTAACCGAAGCCGTTGACCCAGGAGCTGAAGTGTTCAACGATGGCGCCGGGCGCTGGCGTCTGGCCGGCTGACAAGGTTTCGGGCAGCGGCACGGTATCTTCGGCAGTGCCGGAAAAGCCGGCCACGAACTGGGTCGGATGCGGGCTGGAAAAGCTGACTTCTTCCCACACGTGCACATGGCCGGAAAGCATCGCGTTGACGCGCGGCGGCAAGTATAGCGGGTTGATCGCGCCAAATACCGACTGCAAACCGCCATTGCCCGGATTCAATGTAATCTTGCCATCCTTCTTGTCCTGTTTAGCCGCAAAACCCAGGATAGGATGGTGATTCACGCCGATGTTGTAGCCGGCCTGTTGCGACAAGGCGTCCAGCTTGCGGTACATGTCGGCATACTTGATTTGCCGGATATCGCCGGGCTTGATGACGCCGCCGGGCGTATTGGAGGTATCGAGCACGATGAATTGGCTGTCGCCGCCGATCGGCACCGCATACGGATCGCTGTAATCGCCGTTGTCGTCGTTGGCGGCCGTCACGCAATCGCGGCCCGGCACGAACTGGCGCGGATCGATCAAACGCCACCAGCCCTGGCCGGCGCGGCTGCAGGACTCGTGGTTGCCGCGCACCATGATCCACGGCGCCGCTTGCAACAAGGGGCGCGCAGGATCGAAGAAGTCGGCATTCCATGCGTCCCAGCCATAACCCCACGGACTGCCCGCGCAACCCTTGTCGCCTTCGGGGCAGGCGTTTTCACGATACAGGTAATCGCCCACGTGCACGACCAGATCGGGCTGCCACTTCGCCGCTGCCGCCGCAACGGCGGCAAACGGATATTGTTGCGCGTCGTTGCACGGCTGCGCGGCGTTTTCGCTCTTCTTGATGCGGCATCCGGTGTCGCCGATGACGACGATCCGATTGATCTGGGGGTGCGGCAGCGGCAAAGTCCGGCCGGCAACCGAGATGCTGGCCGCATGCGGCGGGATGAATTTCTCGCAGGTCAGCAACGGAAACGCGGATGGTTTGGAATCTTCCGGCGCCGAGCGCGTCGGCCGTAGCGGCAAGGTCTGCGGCTGCGCGCGCACATTCATCGCCAATTCCGCGCCATCGATCTTGATGGCCGGGCAAGTCGCCGCCGAGGTCAACACCCGCGCCACCGGCGCGCCACCCTCGCCCAGCACCACATACATGCTGTCTTGATCGGAAAGCCCGCTCGGCGCGCGATTGAATGCGGCACAGCCGGCCAGAAGCGCCGACGCCGATAGAAAGAGGGTGAACCGACTGAGAGTCGGTCGCGATATTGTCAACATGTGCGTGTGTCCTGTGGTCAATGCCCGTTAAAATGCACCCAAACCGTAATTTTCGTAGTATCTCCGCGCAACTCTTCCGGCGGTTGCGGGTAATGAGCGAGCTGCACTGCCTGCAACGCAGATTTGTCAAAGATACCGTTGCCGCACGAGACAAGCACGCGTGGCTCGCCCACGAGAATACCATCCTGCAAGTGGAATTCTACCTGCGTCATGCCATTAAATCGGATCATGACGGCGGCAGCGGGGTAATTTCTATCGTGCGCGGCCCATACTGCACTATTCACCTTTCCCGCGTAGGTCGCTTGCGCGTCGGCCTTGCCGCTGTTGACCGGTGGCGGTGGCGGCGGTGCCGGAGTCGGCGGCGCCGGTTGGGTAAACGCGGTCGGGGTAGCGACCTCGGTGGGCGCCGCTGCGACCGGCGGCACTTGTTGCGGCGGCGTCTGCGGCTTCGGTTGAGTCTGCTTGACCACGGCCTTGACTTTCGGCTGCGGCACTGGCGGCGGCAGCGGCTTCGGCTCCGGCGGCTTCTCTTGCGGGGGCACTTCGGTCAGGGTAATCGGCACCGGTTCCGAGATCGCCGGCTTGACCTGATTATTGCCGACCAACACAGCGCCGGCGACAATCACGATCGCCGCCTCGATGAGGATGGCCAGGCCGAGCGCCTGCATCGCGTCGCGGCGCTGGCGGGAAGGCGTGGGCACAGACATCGGCATGGTTACAGTAACAGACATCGGTTGCCTACTTGTTGGCAGCGGTGCGCGTTGCAAGACCGATTTCCGTTGCGCCTCCCGCTTTGATTGCATCGATTACCGACATCACTTGCTGCAGCGAAGCAGTCTCGTTGCCGGCGATGGTGACGGCGGTTTTGCTGCTGCCGCGCTGGCGCAGCAAGTCGGTCAACTGCGGCGCGGTCAATACGCGATTTTCGACCAGCAAGGAGCCGTCGGCGCTGATTTCCACCAGCAATTTCGGCGGCGGGATGGTGACTGCGGTCGAACTGGTGGGCAGCTTGGTGACATGGCCCGTGGTCGGAATCATGCGCAAGGTCAGCATCGCAAAAAAGACCAGCAGGAACAGCATGATGTCGATCATCGGAATGATCTCGATACGGGCTTTCTTTGTTTCCAGATAACGCATCTCAAGCCCTCACCGGAGCGCGAACCAATTCCACCGGAGCGGCGCCGCCCTGCGCTTTCACGGCCAGCCGATTGTGCCGATTGACCAGCATGATCTTGATCGTTTCCAATTGATGCACGATGGTGCGAACACGCGTGTGCAACGCGTTGAAGAACACCAAACCGATGATCGCAATCAACAGGCCGGAGGCGGTGGCGATCAACGCCTCGGCGATGCCGCCGGTAATTTGCGCCGCGCCGCTTTGCGCATCGGCCAGCACGTGAAACGCATTGAACATGCCGACGATGGTGCCGAACAAGCCCAGCAACGGCGCCAGCGTAATGACGGTATCGAGTATCCACAGCGACCGGTCGAGCACCGGCACTTCGTGCATGATGGCTTCTTCCAGATGGCCGTCGAAGCTGTCGCGATTGGCATTGGCCGGCTCGTTTTGCAGCACCTCGAACAGGCGCGCATGCGGCAGCTTGGTCAATTTCTCGGGCAACACCAACGCATCGCTTTGCCCGCGATCGGTCTTGAGCATCGCAATCATCGCAGCGCCGCCCTTTTCCATGGAGCTTAGGTGGCGGGTGCGCTCGATGATGACAGTCAACGCCACCAGCAACAGCACCAGCATGACGTACAAGGTGCCGCCGGAATCGTTGGCAAGCTCGATTAAATGTGAAATATCCATGATCTTGAAATGTAAATGGGGGAAGCCGCGCTTCCCCCGGGTGAATCGAACTAACTGATTAGAAATCGAGAGTCAAAGCCAACGCAATGCTGCGTGCCGGCAACAAGGTCAAGGTGTCGCCCGCCGCCAATCCCGTATACGATCCGGTCGCGCTATTGGAATCGGTGCCGCCCGCGCCGCCGATCGCAGTAATGCTATGCTGGTCGAACAAATTGTTGATCGCCAGCTGCACCTTCGCATCCTTGAAGTAGGTCGACGGGTTCTTGATCGTGTAGTTGACGAACAGGTTGGTCAACGTCACCGGTTCGATCAAATAGGAATCCGAACCGACCGTTCCCGAATTGTCGTTATAAATCTTGCCGACGCGCTGCACGAACAAAGCAGAATTCCAACCGCCGTTGTTATAAATTACGCCAACCTTTTCGATATCGCGCGGCGCGCCGGAGACCCACTTGCCGTCCAGGGTGCCACCGCTATACTTGACCGACTCGATGGCGCCGTTCAGATACAAGGAAAAGCCGCCGAACAGCGGAACGGTGCTTTCGACTTCCAGACCTTGCGTGATTTCGTTCCCGACTGCCGCCCAGACCGCGTCGCCGTTCGCATCCGTGGTCGAGTTATAGGCGTTGGAAAGTTTGACGTGATAGACATCGGCGTCGAAGGTGAAGTCGTCCGATTTCCACACGGTTCCGATCTGGAAGGTATCGGACTTTTGTGCTTTCGGCTGCACTGAAACTGCCGCGTTAGGCACGTCGAAAATGGAGGTCGGTGGAATCAGGTCGCCTTCCGCAAATTGCGCATAGGCGGTCCAGTTCGGCTTGATCTGATAATGCGCATCCAAAGACGGCAGCAAGTCGCGATAGGTGACTGTATTTGCGACGCTCGGAGAGCCGCCGGTAATTACATCGGTGGTTTTGTTCAACGTGCCACCCAGAGTGCCGACGCCCTTGCCCAAGTCTTGCAAATGGATGTAATCCTGCTCGTATTGGGCATATTTAAGGCCGGGTGTGATTTTCAACTGATCGTTGACCTTGAATTCAAACTCTATATACGGTTGCGTCGTGAGCGTCTGATAGGTTTCGCTGAATTTCGGCGTCGGCACGTCTTTCAAGGTCAGAACATTCTGCGGGGTCTGATAACGGTAGCTATTCGCCAGTTCGTTCCACATCCCAACGCGCAATGTGCCCATCGACATTTCATCGCTCATGCGCAAAAGATTGCCGAACGTATGATACGAGTTCAGTTTGTCGGTGCCGGTATCCTCTGCTGCGTTATTCGCGCCAGACGTGGCAGTCAACACGCCGTTACCCGGTATGCTAGAACCAGGGTAGTTTTGCTTGTTGTGGTAGCTGTAGTTGTATACCTTGTCGTCCAGCTTCCAGCCGCCGCCCAGGTTGGACGTCACGCCGACGTAGCTGAAGGTCGTTTTCACTTCGTAGAAGTTGTAGCCGAAATAATTTGGCAACGCTGGATTGGTGCCATCCAGATAGCTGGTCCCATACGCATTGATCGCTTGTACCGTCGCTTGACCGACATTCGGCGTCTTGTTCTTCACATCCATATCGGACGTAAACAAGGTCACCACGGTATCCGGCGAAACGATGTAGCGGTACTTGGCAGAAACCGCGCGGCGGTCTTGCGCGTTATAGGTCAACGCGCCGTCGGAATTCATTTGCTGCACGTCGAACATCAAATTCTGCGCGCCATCCTGACCGAAATTGCCGGTTTCGTGCTGGACGTCGAGCAAGGTCGTGGCCCAGCTTCCATAGGAACCGGTCACGCTGGTGTTCTCACTGTTTTCCAGGTCGCGCGACAGCAGGTTGAGCGAACCGCCAAAGGTGGCTTGGCCGATCGTCGCCGCCGAGCCGGGACTGCGGTCGACCACTGCGCCGCCGACCGCCTGCGCCGGGAAAAACACATACGAGTGGTGGCTGACGCCGTTGGTGTCGTTGAACGGGATGCCGTCGAAGGTAACCAGATATTGGCTGTCGGTCAAGCCGCGCACCACGGTCGACGCGTTACCTTGGCCGACACCGTTCGGGCTATAGGCGAACGCGCCGGGCGTCATCAAGTAAACCTGGCTGTAATCCGAAACCGGCGAGGTAAAATTGCGAACGAAATTGTCGCTGACGATGGATTCGGCCGAGCGCGCATCGAGCGAGCCTTGCGAAACGGCGATCTTGGCCGCTGCCGGCACGGGCGCGCTTTGCGCAGTGCCGCTGCCGGAGGCGCTGACGGTGCCGATATCGAGCGCGGTCTGCGCGTGTACGGCGAGTGGTGCAACCATGCACATGACCGACAGTGCACGCAAAACATTCAAAGTACAAGGATTGAGATTAAACTGTTTCATCGAGGGCTCCGCGCTAAAGAAAGGCGTATCCTAGGTCTCGATTATTTCAAGAGCATTACAGAAATATTACAGGCAAGTGACAAATGCGGACGGCGAGTGCGCTGCAACATGTTTTCTCCTATGAGCGCACCTGATAATTTTGACAGGCGATTTTTTACATATGAAAAATGCAGCCTGTGCTTCAGAACAACAGATAATTTCTTTTTTGTGCAATGCACCCTCCGCTAATTATCGGCTAAGAATTTTCTCTTAACATAACAAGCGTATGAATTTCCTTCCGCGCATTTTTTGTGTTTTTTTCAACACCGCGTCAAGCCTGCTTCCAACCGCGCATCGATGATATAAATAAGATGAGAGTATTACTTGTTGAAGACGATTCGATGATAGCGAATGCGATGGAATATGCATTGCGATCGGCCAACTACGCGGTCGATTGGGTCAAGGACGGGCCGTCGGCGCTCTCGACCGCGCAAACGCAATACTACGACGCGATTCTGCTCGACCTGGGCCTGCCGAGCTGCGACGGCCTGGATGTCTTGCGCGAAATGCGCAGCGCCGGCAATGCGACGCCGGTGCTGATCGTGACGGCGCGCGATGCGGTCGAGAGCCGCATTAAGGGACTCGATCTGGGCGCCGACGATTACCTGCTCAAGCCCTTCGACATGGCCGAATTGCTGGCGCGCATGCGCGCCGTGATCCGGCGCAAGAACGGGCATGCCAGCTCGACGCTCGACAACGGCTCGCTATCGCTGAACCTGACCACGCGCGAGATTATTGCCGACGGCAAGGCCATCCGCTTGTCGGCGCGCGAGTTTTCGCTGATCGAGGCGTTGTTGATCCGGCCAGGCGCGATCCTGTCGCGCCAGGAATTGGAAGACCGCATCTACGGTTGGCAGCACGAAGTGGAAAGCAACGCGATCGAATTTCTCATCCACGGCTTGCGCAAAAAGCTGGGCAGCGCGGCAATCAAAAATGTCAGGGGATTGGGATGGATGGTCAACAAGGAAAACTGACCGCCTCGCTGCAATTTCGGCTGGCGCTGTCGATGACGATCGTCATCGGCATCACCGCTGCGGTGGCCGGCACGGTCGGATTCCAATCGGCGTTTCACGATGCCAGTCAATTGCAGGACGACCAGGTGCGTGAAATCGCGTCGATGGTCGATACCAACGTGGTGCAAGTCGGGAAATTCGATCCCGTCATCCGCAGCGCGGAAGCCGACCCGGAGTCGCACGTCGCCTTTCAACTGCTCGACGATAGCGCCGCGCACGACGAGCCCAGCACCGAGCCCGGCGTGACCTTCCCGCATGCGATGCAAAACGGTTTGCAGACCGTGGTCGCCAACAATCGGGAGTGGCGCGTGTTCGTCAAACCGCTGCGTTCGGGCAAGCGGCTGGCGATCGGCCAACAAATCGATTTGCGCGAAGACATCGCCGAAAATACCGGGCAGCGCACCGCGCTGTCGATGATATTCCTGATTCCATTCATGATCGTGCTGGTGGTGGTCGCGTTGCGCTACCTGCTGGCGCCGATCACCAAGCTGGCGCGCGAAATCGATCGGCGTTCGCCGATGGACGCAACACCGCTCGACGAGCGGCGCCTGCCCAGCGAGATGAAGCCTTTTGTCGCTTCGATCAACCACATGCTGCAACGGCTCGAAATCGGCATGGAGCGGCAGCGCCGCTTCGTGGCCGACGCTGCGCACGAATTGCGCTCGCCGCTGACGGCGCTATCGCTGCAGGCCGAGAACCTCGCCATCAACGATCTCTCAAACGAGGCGCGCACCCAACTCGATGCCATGAATAGCGGGCTGTTGCGCGCCCGCGCGCTGGTGAGCCAATTGCTGTTGCTGGCGCGCGCGCAACTGGCGCAGCAGAGCCAGCCCAGTGAAGTCGTCCTGCAGGCGATTGCGCGCGAAGTCTTTGAAGAAACCTTGCCGCTGGCGGAAGCCAAGCAGATCGACCTGGGCGTGGCGTCAGGTTGCGACGTCAAGGTGATGGCTAACGCAATCGACTTGAATACCGTGATCCGCAATCTGGTCGACAATGCGATTCGCTATTCCGATATCGGCAGCAGGATCGATGTCCAAATATCCGCGCACGGGCAATGGGCGGTCATCGAAGTGCAGGACAACGGCCCCGGCATTCCCGAATCCGAATATGACAAAGTATTCGATCCCTTTTATCGAATAGCCGGCAATCGCGAAAACGGCTCCGGTCTGGGACTTTCGATTGTCAAAAACATCGTCACCAGATTAGGCGGCGAAGTGTCGATATTAAGCGGCCCCTCTCGCGAAACGCCGGGCACAACGGTCCGCGTGAAGCTTCCGATATACCAACCCTGATGCCATCAACCCTTGGAAAACATGAAGAAAATCATCGCCTGCTTGTTCGCATTACCCTTGTTGCACTCCGTCGCGGCTTGGGCGGCGCCCGAATATAAGGTAAGCAGCACCATCGCCATTGGCGGCGAGCCGCGCTGGGACTATCTTTACGTCGACAGCGAACTGCATCGGCTATACGTTTCCCACGGCACGCAAACCGAAGTGATCGATACGCAAACCAACAAGATCGTCGGCACGATTGCCGACACTGCCGGCGTGCACGGCATCGCCGTCGCCAACGACCTCGGCCTGGGTTTTACCAGCAACGGCCGCGACGACTCAGTGACCGTTTTCGATTTGTCGTCGCTGAAGGCGCGCAACACGGTCAAGGTGGGCGGCAACCCCGATGCGATCGTCTACGTGCCGGGCAGCCATCGGGTCGTCGCCTTCAACGGCCGCAG
Organism: Burkholderiaceae bacterium; assembly: GCA_031291325.1. Classification (GTDB taxonomy): domain Bacteria; phylum Pseudomonadota; class Gammaproteobacteria; order Burkholderiales; family Burkholderiaceae_D; genus PKWO01. The sequence continues at coordinate 128,173 of JARLJG010000028.1, read as the reverse complement.
CAAGGACGCCACCGTGGTCGATGCCAAGAGCGGCAAGGTGCTCGGCACCGTGACCATCGGCGGCAAGCCGGAATTCGCGCAAGTCGACCCGGCAGGGCTCGTCTATTTCAACATTGAAGACAGCGCCGAGCTGGCCGTGCTCGACCCATCGACCTTGAAGCTGACGCACCGCTATCCGCTCAAACCCTGCGAAAGCCCGACCGGCCTGGCCATCGATGCGCAACAGCGACTGTATGCGGTCTGCGAAAATAAAATGATGGTCGTCAGCGCGCCCGACGGCAAAACGATCGCGCAAGTGCCGATCGGCTCCGGCCCCGATGGCGTCGCCTGGCTGGACGGTTATGCCTACAGCGCCAATGGCGCGGACGGCACGATCAGCGTGGTCGGAACGGGAACCGATGGAAAATTCCACAACCTGTCGACCATCGCCACCGCCGTCGGCGCGCGCACCATCGCCGCCGATCCGGCAACCCACAAGCTGTATTTGCCGACCGCCGATTTCAAGCCCGCCGAAAACGGCGGCAAACGGCAGGGCATCCTCGATACGTTTCGGATTCTGGTGCTAGATAATAAGTAAAAACAAGTTGCGTGGCGGGCAGGTTGGATCGATGAGATTCAACCTGCATTCACCTGCGGGCCAATTTTTTCCCGAAACGCCACAAACTGCCGGCCGCGACCGGCACCACCGCCACGCCGACGCCGATCAACACGATGGTATTCAAGTGGTCGTGGAAAATCGGAATGTTCCCGAAGAAATAGCCAGCCGAAACCAGCAGCGCCACCCACAATACCGCGCCGCCGATATTGAAGGTCTGGAATTTTGTAAACGTCATTTCCGACACGCCCGCAACGAAAGGGGCGAAGGAACGCACCACCGGGATGAAGCGCGACAACACCATCGTGATGCCGCCGTATTTCTCGTAAAAGGCATGCGTTTTCGCCAGCGCATCCTGGTCCAGCCAGCGATAATGGCTGGTAAAGACCTTGTGGCCGATAAAGCTGCCGATCCAGTAATTGAGTGTGCTGCCGGAAACCGCCGCCACCACCAGCAAGCCCATCAAGGCCCACACGCTGATCGCGCCGCTGGCGCAAAAAGCGCCGCCGATGAACAACAAGGTATCGCCCGGAAAGAAGAACAAGACCACGAAGCCGGTTTCGCAAAACACGATTGCGCCTATCAATACGTACACCAGCGCACCGTAATTCTGAATCACTTCGCCCAGATATTTGTCGACGTGCAATATCAGGTCGAAAAAATGTGTAAAATCCATAACATCCCTTAGTTGGCTCCGGCGAAATAATACACGTTAGCGGGCACAATTACTCGCCGCACCGCGCAGGAGACTGCATTTTCTTCGCATTTGCAGCCCGCTTGCCGGCAATACGGCACATGCCACCGGCAACGGTATAATCACGTAATGAACCAGCCTCACCGCCCCGCGCGCCCGATCCAGGCGCTGCCCGACCATTTGATTTCGCAAATCGCCGCCGGCGAAGTGGTCGAGCGCCCTTCCGCCGTCGTCAAGGAATTGCTGGAAAATGCGCTCGATGCCGGCGCCACGCAGATCACCGTGCGGCTGGAACAAGGCGGCGTCAAACGCATCGCCATCACCGACAACGGACGCGGCATCGCGCACGAGCAATTGCCGCTGGCGCTGGCGCGCCACGCGACCTCGAAAATCGCCTCGCTGCACGACCTGGAAAACGTCGCCACGCTCGGCTTTCGCGGTGAAGCGCTGGCCTCGATCTCGTCGGTGTCGCAACTGACGCTGACTTCGCGCACCGCCGATGCCGCCCACGCGTGGGAAATTGCCGGCATCGCCATCAACGGCAACAATCTGCAAGCCACGCCGTCAGCCGGCGCGCCCGGCACCACGGTCGACGTGCAAGACTTGTACTTCAACACCCCGGCGCGGCGCAAGTTCTTGAAAACCGAGCAAACCGAATTCGGCCATTGCGCCGAAGTCGTGCGCCGCATCGCCCTGTCGCGCCCGGACGTGTCGTTTTCGCTCACCCATAACGGCAAGACGGTCGACCACTGGAACGTCAGCGAAATCGCCAAGCGCAGCGCGCATATCCTGGGCGACGAATTTGCCGGCGCCCGCCTGCCGCTGGACGAAAGCGCCGGGCCGCTGCGCCTGCACGGATACGCCGGCTTGCCGACCGCCTCCAAGGCGCGCGCCGACGCCCAATATTTCTACGTCAATGGCCGCTTCGTGCGCGACAAGCTGTTGACGCACGCGGTGCGCGCCGCCTATCAAGACGTGTTGCACGGCGACCGCTACCCTTCGTACGTGCTGGCGCTCGACCTCGACCCAGCCTTGGTCGATGTCAATGTCCATCCCTCCAAGATCGAAGTGCGCTTCCGCGATAGCCGCGCCGTGCATCAATTCGTGTTCCACGCGGTCAGCCGCGCGCTGGCGCACACAGCAGCACCAGCGGGCAACGACGCGCTGCCCGCCGATTCGCCGCTCACCGGCGGCCCGACGTGGATACGCGGGCAGCAGCAAAGCACCTTTGCCAGCCAGTTTGCCGCCCATCCCGGCGTCAACCAGCGCGTCAGCGACTACGGCGCGTTGTTCGCATCGCCCGCCACTGCACGGCCCGACTTCGACACGCGCCCCGGCATGCCGGCGCCGCCGTTGCAGACCTTCCAAAACGCGGCTACCCAGCAACTGCCGAGCGACGACTTCCCGCTCGGCTTCGCGCTGGCGCAAATGCACGGCATCTATATCCTCGCGCAAAACGCCAAGGGGCTGGTGATCGTCGACATGCACGCCGCCCACGAACGCATCCTGTACGAGCAACTGAAAAACGCGCTCGATGCCAACGCGATGCAGGTGCAGCCCTTGCTGATTCCGATCACCTTCTACGCCGACGCGGTCGAAGTCGGCACCGCCGAAGAAAACCAGGAAACCCTGAGCGCGCTCGGCTTCGACATCGCCACGCTGTCGCCCACCACGCTGGCGGTGCGCGCAGTGCCGGCGCTGCTGCAAAACGCCGATGCCCAAACCCTGGCGCGCGACGTGTTGCGCGACGTGCGCGAGTTCGGCGGATCGCGCGTCTTGCTGGAGCGCCGCAACGAATTGCTCGGCACGCTGGCCTGCCACACCGCCGTGCGCGCCAACCGCGCGCTGACGATCCCGGAAATGAACGCGCTGCTGCGCCAGATGGAAGCCACCGAACGCGCCGACCAATGCAACCACGGTCGTCCGACCTGGGTGCAAATGGCCTTGAACGATCTCGACAAGCTGTTCTTGCGCGGACAATAAGCGCATGACCAACGCCACAGGCAAACCGCTGGTCGTCGCGCTGATGGGGCCGACCGCCTCCGGCAAAACCGCCGCCGCCCTCGCCATCGCCCGCGCCATCCCATCGGAAATCGTCTCGGTCGATTCGGCGCTGGTCTATCGCGGCATGGACATCGGCACCGCCAAGCCGAGCGCCGCCGAACTCGCCAGCGCGCCGCATCACCTGATCGATATCCTCGACCCTGCCGAATCCTATTCGGCCATGCAATTCCGCCAGGACGCGCTGCGCCTGATTGCAGAAATCCAGGCGCGCGGCAACTTGCCGCTGCTGGTCGGCGGCACCATGCTGTACTTCAAGGCGCTGCGCGATGGCCTGGACGACTTGCCGCAAGCCGACCCGGCATTACGCGCCCGCCTGGACGCCGAAGCCGCCGAAATCGGCTCCCCCGCGATGCACACCAAGCTCGCCGCGCTCGACCCCGCCACCGCCGCGCGCCTGCAACCGAACGACGCGCAACGCATACAACGCGCACTGGAAATCATCGAACTGACCGGCCAGCCGATGTCGGCGCTGCTATTAAACAAGCCGAAGGCCGAGTTGCCGTTCGCCACCCTGCCGATCGCGCTGGAACCGTCCGACCGCGGCGTCTTGCACGCCCGCATCGCCACCCGCTTCGATGCAATGCTGGACGACCGCAACCACGACCTGATTACCGAAGTCGAACAACTGCGCAAGCGCGGCGACCTGCATCTAGGCCTGCCGTCGATGCGCTGCGTCGGCTACCGGCAGGCGTGGGAATACCTGGACGGCGCCTACAACCGCAAGGAACTGCGCGAAAAAGGCATCGCCGCCACCCGGCAATTAGCAAAACGACAGCTAACCTGGCTGCGTTCGATGCCGGAACGGCAGATAATCGATTGCCTGGACGCCGACGCCGCAACCCAAATTCTGCAGAAAATCGAAGAACTGAGATAGAAGTCGACGCATCCAAGACGCGCCAACATCAATTTGTGTTCGATATACGATTAAACAGCATGCAAAATCCGCGATCTCCACGCATTCTTTCACCAGCGTCGTTGCCGGATAAAATCGCCCGCCAAAATCGATCTTGACAATCCCGTCAAAAAAAGAGATACTTTCCGGCTGTTTGGTGATATAGCTCAGTTGGTTAGAGCACAGCACTCATAATGCTGGGGTCGGTGGTTCAAGTCCACCTATCACCACCAAAAATTGCATAAGCCGTTGATTCGTAAGGATCAACGGCTTTTTGTTTGCGAGCGATTCGAGTTCTTCCAATTGACCCACCAGCCACGCGCTTCGTTCGTCGGTATTGTTTGATTCCGTCTGCGAAGGAATGGCCGGTAGGCGAGGCTCCCTTTTGCATATCTGTCCGACCACGGAAGCGCGTTGTCGATGTGCGCTCCGATCTACGAATTCAATATGACGGCCTTGCCGACAGTTTCCAAGACGCGCTTGAAAATGGTACCGACCGGCGCGGCATAGCTGTCGGTCTAGCCCACGCTACAGGAATACCACGGCACGCTCACCGGCGCGTATGGCGTGTAAGACTGCTTGTGAAGCTATTGGCGGGCCAAAAAGAACTCGCCGCTTAGCGCATTGGGCGAACCATCGGTGCCGAACTTGCAAAAATCGACCCTGCCGATCATCGCGCCATTGCCGCTGGCGCGCGCAATCATTTGTGGCACACTAGTGTAGTGCTTCGCAATTGTTGCATGATCCAGGCGCGCCTCCACAAGCGAACATCTTTGTGGCATCGCGCCACGCATGGGCAAGGAGTCCCTTTCAGCATGACGACCTTCATCGACCAGGATTTTTTACTCAGCACCGCCATCGCCCGGAAGCTCTACCACGAGGTTGCCGCAAACCTGCCTATCGTCGACTACCATTCGCATTTGCCGCAAGGCGAGATCGCCAGCCGCAAGGTATTTCGCAACCTGGCCGACCTCTGGCTCGGCGGCGACCATTACAAATGGCGGCTGATGCGCACCTGCGGCGTGAGCGAAGATTTCATCACCGGCGACCAAAGCGACGAAGCGAAATTTCGCGCGTTCTGCAAAGTGCTGCCGTTGGCGATCGGCAATCCGATCCACCACTGGAGCCATCTGGAATTGCGGCGCCTGTTCGGCATCGAACTGAACATCAACGCAGCCAACGCCGGCGCTATCTGGGAGACCGCCAATGCCAAGCTGGCCGGCATGGATACCTGGGCCTTTCTGGAGCAGGCCGGCGTGGAGATCGCCTGCACCACCGACGATCCCGCCGACGATTTGATGCAGCACGATGAAATCGCCAAATCGGCCTTGAAGACGCGAGTGCTGCCGGCGTTTCGCCCGGATCGCGCGATGCGCATCAATCGCGACGACTTCCCGCAATACCTGGCCCACCTGGGCGATGTTGCCGGCGTCGCCATCCATTCGTTTGCCGAATTAGTGACCGCACTGACCAGGCGGGTCGCGTATTTCCATGCGCGTGGCGCGCGCATCTCGGACCACGCGGTCGACACGGTATTGCCGGCCACCGTGCCGACTGCGCAGCAGCTGGAAGACCTGTTTGCCAGGCGCATCGCCGGCCAGCTTCTGAACGAAGCCGAAGTCGGCCAATACCTGTCGGGCTTGCTGGCGCAGATCGGCAAGGAGTACGCACGCCACGACTGGGCGATGTGCCTGCACATCGGCGCCCAGCGCAACAACAATCGGCGCATGCTGGCGCGCCTCGGCCCCGATACCGGGTATGACTCGATGTCCGACTTGAGCATCAGCGCCGGCTTGGCTGCGCTGCTCGATGCGCTCGACAGCGACGACACGCTGCCGCGCACGATGTTGTTCTGCCTGAATCCGGCCATGAACGACGTGCTGTCGACCATGATCGGCAATTTCCAGGACGGCAGCGTGGCCGGCAAGATCCAGTTCGGCCCGGCATGGTGGTTCAACGATCACAAGGAGGGCAATCTGCAGCAATTGATCGGTCTGGCCAATCACGGCGTGCTGGGCACCTTCGTCGGCATGGTCACCGATTCGCGCAGCTTCGCTTCCTATCCGCGCCACGATTATTTCCGCCGCCTGCTGTGCCGCCAGTTCGGCCTGTGGGTGGAAGGCGGCGAATACCCGGCCGACCTCGATGCACTCGCGCAGATCGTGCGCGGCATCTGCTACGACAACGCCAAGCAATACTTCAAACTTTAAGCGGCCTGGAACCGGCTGGCCGCAATCGTCGTCCGGCAGTTCGATCCGCCTACAAAGACATCGACGCCCGCTCCGCCATCAACGCGCGCCAGCGTTGCAGGTGCGGATGCCGCTCATCGGGTTTGACCTTGACGATGCGCGCAAAATCTACCGCGACCACGGCGTTGAGGTCGGCAATGCTGAAGCGGTCGGTGGCGATCGTGTCGCGCTGCGCCAGGCGCTCGTTCAAGGTGGCGAAGAATTGCTGCAGCCGCGCCAGGCCGCGTTGCGCCAGTTCGGGAATCTGCGGGTAATCCACCGGCCCCGGCAACGCGCGCTTGGACATGGCCGGCGAGCTATTGCGCAGCGCCTCAGCCACGGCCATGAAGCCGTCGAATTCGACGCGCCAGTTCCAACTGGCGATCTCGGCTTTTTCTTCCGGCGTGATGCCCAATAGCGGTGGCTCCGGGTAGCGCGCTTCCAGGTAGGCCGTGATCGCGGCGTTGTCGGTCAACACCAGCCCGCTGTCGAGGCGCAGCGCCGGCACCGTGCACAGCGGATTGATCTGGCGGTAGGCGTCGCTCAATTGCTCGCCACTACGCAAATCCACCTGGACCGTATCGTGGACAACGCCTTTTTCGGCAAGCAGGATGCGCGCGCGACGCGGGCTGGGGGCGGTGCTGCAGTCGTACAGGGTAATCATGGATAGTCTCGCTTGGTCGACGAAAGCGGCAATCAGCCCGGCGCGGCAATTTTGTCTTGCGTCTTGCTGTCGAAGTCGCCGGCGTCGTGGCGCTCGTGCAATTGGCTGGACGGCTCGCCAAACGTGCGGTTGACCATGCGCCCGCGCTGGACGGCGGGGCGTTCGGCGACCTGGTTGGTCCAGCGCAGCAGATGCGTGTACTCTTGCACTTGCAGAAATTCGCCCGCGCCATACAGCAAGCCCTTGGCCAGGCCGCCGTACCAGGGCCAGATGGCCATGTCGGCGATCGTGTATTCGTCGCCTGCAATATACTGCGTTTCGGCCAGACGCCGGTCCAGCACGTCCAGCTGGCGCTTTACTTCCATCGCGTAGCGGTCGATTGCGTATTCGATCTTGGTCGGCGCATAGGCGTAAAAATGTCCGAAGCCGCCGCCCAGGAAAGGCGCGCTGCCCATCTGCCAAAACAGCCAGGACAGGCATTCGGCGCGCTGCGCGCCTTGCTTGGGCAAAAACGCGTCGAACTTCTCGGCCAGATGCATCAGGATGGCTCCGGACTCGAACACGCGCACCGGCGTCGGTCCGCTGCGATCCACCAACGCGGGGATTTTCGAATTCGGGTTGACGGCGACGAAGCCGCTGCCGAATTGATCGCCTTCGTTGATCCGAATCAGCCAGGCGTCGTACTCGGCGCCGCTGTGCCCGGCGGCCAGCAACTCCTCCAGCATCACGGTGACCTTGACGCCGTTTGGCGTGCCCAGCGAATAGAGTTGCAACGGATGACGGCCTATCGGCAATTCCTTTTCATGAGTCGGGCCGGCGACAGGACGATTGATATTGGCGAAGCGCCCGCCGTGTTCCTTGTTGGGCGCCCATATATTCGGCGGGGTGTAAGTCGTTGAATCGGTCATAAGCAAGTCCGTGATAAAAAGCTTGCAGAAACCGACGCGATATTGCGTCGCGCGTCCTGTTGCTGCGAAGCTGTTGGCATGATTGAGCGCCAACAATACACCATTTTCGCAAACCTCATCGGCTCCCGGAAGGACGGGCTTCGAGGCAGGATGCGCAACACATGGTTATGCCCGAGGCGCGCAACCGACTGCGGCGGGGCCAATTTCCTCGGCGACATGGGCGCTCCCGACAGATCGATGAATCGATCCATTATCTCGCCGACCGACTGCCGCAGGGATTGCGCCTGCCTCCGAATTTTGCAACAATGTTTGCGGTGCGGCACCGTGTCTGCGTGTCGGGTTCTTGCATCGTCCGCAGCGAAGATCGTTTCCGATTCAAAAGCCGCACGGCAGAAAGCGCTGCGACTTGCCGCTTTCCATAGCGGGCGGTTCGGGAACCTCATCCATCCACGCCTGGCTTCATTGCTGCTGGTGGGAATCGACATTTCACAAAGCAGAAAATAAAGAGGAACGAAGTGACTCTCTCCATTGCAATCATCCAGGGCAGCTTTTCCGTCGGTGGCGTCGCCGTCAATGTCGCGCGCATCGCCGCATTCTATCGGATGGCGGCGGTGACAAAGGCAGATCTGGTGGTTTTTTCGGAAATGACGATTTCCGGATATCCGCCCGAAGACTTGCTTTCCAGCGCCCAATTTCAAGGGCGAAACAGGCAAGCCGTCGACGAGTGCGCGCGCATGACCGCCAATGGCCCGGCGATGTTGATCGGTTCTTTTTGGCGCGACGGCGATGCGCTTTACAATGCAGCGTTCCTGTTGGACCAAGGGAAAATCGTCGCGCGGCAATATAAATATCATCTGCCCAACTATGGAATCTTCGACGAGAAACGCTACTTCGCACCAGGCGCGGAGCCGGAACCGATCCGTTGGAGAGGCTGCACGCTGGGGCTGCTGATCTGCGAAGACATGTGGCAGCCCGATGTTGCGGCGGCACTCAAGCGGAAAGGCGCGCAACTGCTGATATCGATGAATGCGTCGCCGTTTGAAATCGGCAAGCCGGCGGCGCGCGAGCGAATCGCCGCGCAACGGGTGGCCGAGACCGGCCTGGCGCTGCTGTACGTGAACCAGATCGGCGGACACGACGAACTGATTTTCGACGGCAATAGCTTCGTATTGGGAACGCAGGGGGAAACCTGCGCGCGCCTGCAAGGCTTTCGCGAAGATTTCAAGATGCTGCAACTGGAGCGGCGCGGCGAGCAATGGATTCCGACCGCACTGCCCTCCCCGCACCTGGCAAGCGAGGTGGAAATGGTGTATCGGGCGATCACGCTCGGCTTGCGCGACTTCGTCAGGAAGAATGGATTTTCCGGCATTGTGCTCGGCATGTCGGGCGGGATCGATTCGGCGTTGGCGGCGGCGCTGGCGGTCGAAGCGGTGGGAGCGGAACGGGTGCGCTGCCTGATGTTGCCGTCGCCCTTCACGTCGCAGGAGAGCGTCGAAGACGCGACCGACTGCGCGCGCCGCCTCGGTATTCGCCTCGATACGGTGTCGATCGAACCCGGCATGCGCGCTTTCGAGACGATGCTGGGCGACTTATTCGGCGGGCATTTATCCGATCTCGCAATTGGCGACAATCAACCGCGTCTGCGCGCAGGCATTTTGATGGCGGTCAGCCGCAAGGAAAACCTGCTGTTGCTCAACACCGGCAACAAGTCGGAAATGGCGGTTGGCTATACGACGATGTACGGCGATATGTGCGGGCACTATGCCGCACTGAAGGACATTTACAAAACCACCGTCTACGAAGTCGCGGCCTGGCGCAATGCGCAAAGCGAGGTCATCCCGGCCCGCGTCCTATCCAAGGCGCCCAGCGCGGAACTGCATCCCGGCCAGACCGACCAGGATACGCTGCCGCCGTATCCGTTGCTGGACAAGATTTTGTATCAACTGGTCGAGCAGCAGCTTGGCATCGTCGAAGTTGCGGCGCAGGGGTTCGACCTGGATCTGGTCGAGGAAGTGAGCAGCATGCTGCATCGCTCGGAATACAAGCGCCGGCAGTCGGCGCCGGGCGCGAAGATCGGCAGCATGTCGTTCTGGCGCGACCGCCGCTATCCGATCAGCAACGGCTGGTACGTGGAGCAGCACGAGCGGCTCGCCAGACGCATGGCGGAGAGAAAATAGCGCTACACGTCACGAAGGCACGTTGCGCGTGCCGTCCACAGAATTCGCCGGCGCCGGTTCGTGCTCGTCCTGCTTCGGCGCATCGCCCTTGTAGATTTTGCCTTCGCGGCGCTGCAGATACGCGTCGCGCACGAACTCGTATTTGTCGAGCGCCGCATCGTCGATCAGGCTGAACGAATTCAAGTTGTAAGCCCGAAAGTCGACCACGCGCAGCGCCGCGCCGCTATTGCGCAACGGCACCGGAAAGACCCGGCCCCAAGGGTCCATCGCAAAGTCGACCGGCATGCCCAGCGCATCGCGCGTCGTGGTCGAACCGAGCAGCGGCAACACCAGGTAGGGGCCGGACTTCACGCCCCAGCGACCCAGGGTTTGGCCGAAGTCCTGATCGTGTTTCGGCATCCCCCAATCGGTGGCGAAGTCCATCACGCCGCCCAATCCAACCGTGGTATTGACCAACACGCGCGACACGTCCGATACGCCATCGCTCACTCTGGCTTGCATCAGGTTGTTGCATGCGGTGGACACGTCGCCGACGTTGCCGAAGAAATTGCCGACGCCGGTTTGCACCACGGCCGGCACCACCTTGCGATAGCCCTCGGCCAACGGCTTGAATGCCACCGTATCCACCTTGTCGTTGAAGCCGAACATGGTTCGATTAAAATCTTCCAACGGGTCTTGCGGGTTGTGCGAAGTCGCGCAACCGGCGAGAGCGAAAGTCGCCGCCAATAAACCGAATCGTATAAGGTAACCCATGTGCTTGATCCTCTTCAATTTATCGGGCGGCAACGCGCCATGATAGTACAGACTCCGGGTCTCGGAGTAGATGCAGCGCCGAATTTCAACCACAAGAGCCCAGGTAATTGCACAACGAGCAGCGATCGCAGCCGTCGACTTTACGCACCGCGTGGGCGCCGCATTCTGGACATTTCCTGCCGGTATAAACATAGTTGATCGGGTTCGGCGCTTCCTGCACCGGTTCCTCTGCGAGTTCCTCGATGGCGACGGCGCTGCCGCGCGCGGCCAGCACATGCACCGGCACTTGCTTGGCGTCGGCATCCAGGAAACCACGGTTGATCAACACCCGCTGCAACGCAAAAGCGATCGCGGCCACTTCGGAATCGTGATACATCGGAATCTTCGTGCCGTCATCCTTGATGTGGAAACCGCAGCGCACCGTGCCTTTGTCCCACACGACTTCGCGCAGATCGGCCAGGGTTTTGGCCACCGACCCGCCCAGGCGCGCATTCATCGACAACAAGCGCATGGTCGACGTCACCCATTGCTGATCGGCCGTGCGCTGACCGGCCGGCATGAAGAATTCAAATGGCCGCTCGACCGTCACTTTCTTGCCCTTGACGACGCCATCGACATTGATGAAACTGGTGGTCAGATAAACCGATTTGCGGCCTTCGTAGGTAAAGTATTCGACCTTGGTAGTGATCGACTGCAGATCGCCGACCGGGCGGCTGTCGTATTGCTTGCGCAGCGGGTCCTCGTCATGCAACACATCGGCGACTGGCACCGGCGCCTGATCCGCCGCCGGCTTGACCGACAACACGCTGCCCAACACGTCGTTCGGGCGATAGGTGGACAAGCCCTTCAATCCGGCCAGCCAGCCGTTCATGTACAGGTCGCGGAAATCCTCGAACTTGTAGTCGGCCGGGACGTTGACGGTCTTCGAGATCGAAGTATCGATGAACGGCTGCACCGCTTCCAGCATTTTCATGTGGTCGTCGGCCGACATGGTCAGCGCCGACACGAATTGCGCCGGCAGCTTGCTGTCGTCGGAAACGTCGAAGCCCAGTTCGCGGTACAGGCGCCAGGCGTGATCGGCCACCTCGAATTCCTTCTTGCTGCCGTCCATCATGCGTTTCTTGCGCGTGTACACCCAGGAAAACGCCGGCTCGATGCCGTTCGACGCGTTGTCCGCAAACACCAGCGTGATGGTGCCGGTCGGCGCAATCGACAGCAGGTGCGAATTGCGGATGCCGCATTTGGCGATTGCGTCGCGGATATCCTGCGGCAGCCGGCTGATAAAGGCGCCAGCCAGGTATTTTTCGGCGTCGAACAGCGGGAACGGGCCTTTTTCGATGGCCAGTTGCACCGAGGCGCGGTAGGCGGTGTCGCGCATCGCTTCGGTGACCTTGGCGGCGAACGCGCGCCCTTCGTCCGAATCGTAGCGGATGCCGAGCATGATCAACGCGCTGCCCAGGCCCAAAAAGCCCAAGCCGACGCGGCGCTTGTTCATCGCTTCGCGCCGTTGCTCTTCCAGCGGCCATTGGCTGGCATCGAGCACGTTGTCGAGGAAGCGCACGCCGATGGTGGTCAATACCTTGAATTTTTCAAAGTCGAACGACGCTTTCGCCGAAAACGGGTTCTGCACGCACATCGTCAAATTGATCGAGCCCAGATCGCAGCAGCCGTAATCCGGCAGCGGTTGTTCGGCGCAGGGATTGGTGGCTTCGATCTTCTCGCAATAGTGCAGGTTGTTTTCGCGGTTCATGCGGTCGATGAACAGGATGCCCGGTTCGGCGAAGTCGTAGGTCGACTTCATCACGATCTCCCATATTTCGCGCGCGCGCATCTCGCGATAGACCCACATGCCGTCGGCACGGCGGAAGGCGCCGGCCTGGATCAGTTCTTCACCCGGTTCGGCGCGATGCACAAGTTGCACCACGCCGTCGTCGGCCACGGCCGACATGAAGGCATCGGTGACGCCGATCGACAGATTGAAATTCGACAGGCTGCCGTCGCGCTTGGCGGTGATGAACGACAGGATGTCGGGATGATCGCAATTCAACACGCCCATCTGCGCGCCGCGCCGCGCGCCGGCCGACTCGACCGTCGCGCACGATGTGTCGTACACGCGCATGTACGAAAGCGGCCCGGAAGCGCGCGAATTGGTGCCTCTGACGAGCGCGCCGGAAGGGCGGATTTCCGAGAAATTGTAGCCGACGCCGCCGCCGCGCCGCATGGTTTCCGCAGCTTGTCCGAGCGCGGTGTAAATCCCCGGCTTGCCGTTGCTTTCGCTATTGGCCGAGTCGCCGACCGGCTGCACGAAGCAATTCATCAGTGTCGCCTTCATCGCCAAACCGGCTGCCGAATTGATGCGTCCTGCCGGCACCCAGCCGAGTTGCTGGGCCAACAGGAATTTTGCTTGCCATTCCGTGCGCAGCTCCGGCGTTGCTTCCACCTCGGCGATGCCCTTGGCAACGCGCAGGCGCAGATCTTCCAGCGTGCGCTCTTCACCCTTCGCATACTTTTCCAGCAAGGTTTCGATGGAAATTTCTTGCGGGGTCATGGACGTTGCCGGATTGGCCAGTATCTTCTCCTCAGGTGTGTTGGAAACGGCAAAGAGTTTGGGTGTTACATTCATGTTCACTCCTGATAGCGTAAATCGCATTATATGTACCCCAAATCCGGCGCGATCGGCGCAAAAGCGGGCGGGCCGCTAACCGGAAAAGTGGCAATGTGGCAATGCTATTTCTCTAAAACAAAAAACGATTCGACTTAACCGTCTATTATCTTTTAAATGCCGCCGAATTGTATAAACAATTTGACCGCATATTGATTCTTTTGTGCCCCGAGGCGGCGCGATGCGTCGTTGGCGCGATCCCACGCCTCCAAGGATGGAAAAACAAGCCAAAAGAAAGTGAAATTACCAACTAATTAATTCCGGGAAATTGTTGCCTGAATGAATTAGATGTTGCAGCAACAACTTTTATGTGCCAGCATAGGCCGATCGGTTTTCCGATACAGTTACGCAGGCGCGGGAGTTTAGCGGCGTCCCAACGAGCAGGAGACATCGTGTTGGAAAAGAACAATTATTCGACAGAACCGCTGCAATCGCCGCGCATTGGCGGCGCGCAGGCCTGGATGGTCGCGGCGCGTCCGCGCAGCCTGCCGGTGGCGATCAGCCCGGTCGTGGTCGGCTCCTCGTTCGGATACTTGCATGCCGGCAGCATCGATATCGTGGCCGCGCTGTTGGCGCTGGCAGCCGCGTTGATGATGCAAATCATCGTCAATCTGCAAAACGATGTCGGCTATACGGTGCGCGGCGGCGACCGCACGGGAAGTCGCACCGGCCTGCCGCGCGCCACCGCGAATGGCTGGTTGAGCGTAAAACAAGTGCGCTTGGCCATTGTCATCCTGTCGCTGATTTCAGTCGGTTTGGGCGTTGCGCTGGTCGCCGATCGCGGCTGGCCGGTGCTGGCCATTGGCGCCATGTCCTTGATGGCGGCGCTGGCCTATATGGGCGGGCCGAAGCCGATCGCCTACACGCCGTTCGGCGAGTTGACGGTCATGGTCTTTTTCGGAATCGTGGCGGTATGCGGCACCGCTTGGCTGCTGACCGGCAGCCTGGACTTGGTCGATGTGCTGGCTGCCTTGTCGGTCGGCAGCCTGGCGGCGGCAGCGCTGGCGGTCAACAATCATCGCGATATCGCCCACGACCGCGAGGTGGGCCGGCGCACCTTCGCCGTGGTCTGCGGGCCAGGCGCGTCATCGACGCTATTCGGCGCGCTTTTGTTCTTTCCATTCGCTGCGCTGCCGGCGATGGCGCTCGCGGAAGCGTCGCCGGCGCTGCTTCTGCCGGTCTTGCTGCTGCCTGGCGGATGGCGATTACGGCGCGACTTCGGTTCTTGCCGCCCCGGTCTGGCCTTCAATCAAGTCCTGTTTCGCACCTTCGTATTCAGCCTGCAATTTGCCGGATTCCTGTCCGCCGGCGCGCTGATCACACGTTTTTGGCGTTGAATCTTGCCCGGTATCTTTCATTATATTGATTTGAATCAATACTGGCCCGACCGAAAAAGGGCCAAATCCTATTCTTGCCCGTCGGCAAATGCCGGGCGTTTTACATCAACAATATCTCCCACGTCGCAGCCCACAAAGACTGTCGGCGACGACTTAACGTAGGAACTGGAAATGCATCGCCTCTACCGACAGGCTCTAGGTTCGCTCAAGACGCTCAAAGGCTTTGTCTTCGTTGCCACCGTCGGCGTGGCCGCGCTAGTCTTTCTAGGCACGACTCTCGCGTCTTCCCTGCTCTACGAAAAATTGCTGGAGGAGCGCGGCCTGGATATTTCGCGGGAAGTCGCCCGGCAAAATTTCAATGCGATCTTCCAAATCCTGCGCAAAGGCGGTTCGCGGCAAGAGGTCGACCAACTCGCCGCGCAGAGCATCGGCACCTTGCCGAGCCTGCTCGACCAGGTCGAGGTCTATCGCGCCGACTCGGTCGTTGCACAGTATGGCGAACGCCAGCAGACGCCGCTTTCGCGCGAACTCAAACAAGCCATCGGCACCGGCATCGAAAGCGCGCAAAAAGCGGACGACCACGTTCGCTATCTGTATCCGGTGGCCGCCGAAAAAGCGTGTTTGGCGTGCCACGCCGGCGCCAAGGAAGGCGACGTGCTGGGCGCGATCGCGATTCGCCACAAGTTGCGCACAGTCACGACCACCGTGCGCATCTACTACGTGCTGCTGTTCCTGACTTTGGGTTTGCTGGTGCTGATGGTGGGCATAGGGCTGGCCAATTTCGTGGCCGACAAGCTCAAACGCTCGGTCGAATTGTTTCGCCGCAATGTCGATTCGTTTAACAGCATCAAGGATTTCTCGCATCTTGACATCAGCAAGGTCGACTATGGTTTCGAGGAACTCAACCAGGCGTTCGACCAGGTCGCATTGCTGGTGAAGAAGATCGAAGAAGTCGCGGTCGACAAGGATGTCCTTGAATTCGAGGTCAGGCTGCTGGAGAAATTCATCATCACCTCGAACGTGGTGCGCGACTGGCGCGAATTCATCAAGGCGCTGTTATTGGACATCAATCGGATCATCGATGCTTACGCGTTGGTGACGATTTTTCGCATCGAGGAAGAAGGCTATGAATGCGAGATTTTCTGGCGCAATTCGCCGTCGCCAGAAACGATCGGCTTGTTTGAGCAACTCCTGCGCCGGCAGTTGCACGACCATCCCTATTTCCAGGGCTCCATCCAGGTTCAGATTTCCCATAATATCGCCGACAAAGAACACGCATTGCCCGAGTTGAGCAACGCCGACATTGAACTGCAAACCAAGACCCTGCTGCTGGAGACGCCGAAAATCGGCGGCATCGTCGGCATCGGCGTGCAGTCGATTATGGCGCAAGACTCGGTGCGTTCGATCGTGATCGGCAGCATCCTGACGACGTTGCTCAATCTGGTCGGCTCGGTCAAGGCCATCTACAAGTACACGAAAGACCTGGAACATTACGCCACGCGCGATCCGTTGACCGATCTGTATAACCAGCGCATGTTCTGGGAACTGCTCGGCTACGAAGTGGGCCGCGCCAAGCGGCATGAGCAACAGTTCGCAATATTGATGCTCGACCTGGACAATTTCAAGACCATCAACGACCGCTTCGGCCATCACGTGGGCGACGCATTCCTGCAGGGGTTCGCAAAAGTGCTGCAAACCGCAGTCAGGGACGGCGATTTGCTGGCGCGCTACGGTGGCGACGAATTCTGCATCATCTTGCCGGAAGCTTCCGATATGGAAGCCTACTGCATCGCGAAAAAAATCGCCGATAAACTCGAAGATTTCGCGATGGACGGCCCGGACGGACTCAAGGTCAGATCGACGACATCGATCGGCATCGCCATCAGCCCAATCCATGCGGACAATCCCAAGGACTTGTTCCTGGTGGCTGACAACATGATGTTCAAAGCCAAAAAAATGGGCAAGAACGCAATCGCCATCCCGAGCGAAAACGAAATGGCCGATGTTTTCAAAAAGGCGACCGAGAAGAGCATCATGATCCAGAACGCGCTGGATCTGGGCGGCGTCGTTCCTTACTTCCAGCCGATCTGCGATGCCGCCACCGGCGAGATTGTGATCCACGAATTGCTCATGCGTATCCGCGTCGGCGATCAGATTGTCGTTGCCAACGACTTCATCGAACAGGCGGAGAGCATGGGCATTGCCCACAAGATGGATTACCAATTGATCGAAAAGGCCTTTCTGCAGATCAAGGAGCAGAACTACGATGGCATGCTGTTCGTCAATCTATCGCCGAAGGCCTTGATCGTCGGCGAGTTCGTCGCCCGCGTCACCCGGCTGGCGCAAAAATTCGAAATCGCGCCCAGCCGTATCGTGTTTGAAATCACCGAGCGCGAAACGGTCAGCAATTTGAACCTGCTGGAAAAATTCGTGCTGGACGTCAAGCTGCAGGGATTCAGCTTTGCGATCGACGATTTCGGCTCCGGTTATTCGTCATTCCACTATATCAAGCGCTTCCCGGTCGACTATATCAAGATCGAAGGCGAATTCATCCGCAACATGCTGGTCGACGACGTCTATCTGGCGTTCGTCAAGAGTATCGTGACCCTTGCCAATGAACTAAAAATCAAAACCGTGGCCGAATACGTCGAGGATGCTGATATTCTGGCGAAAGTCAGCAGCCTGGGGATCGATTTCGCGCAGGGTTATTTTATATGCCGCCCGTCGCCAACGCTTTGCCAGCGCGGTGTAAGACCGATCTTGTGAGTCGGACGAGTGCGGGGATGGAGCCAGTCAACTTTTGCTTATGAAGAATTCGATGAGCCAGCCGGAAATTACCCTGAGGAAAATTCTTCGCGCGAAACTCCTGTCGTGTTCGCCTGCAACTCCTATCTCGGAAGCTGCCAGCCGCATGGTCGAGCAGAAATGCAGCTCTATATTGGTTGAAGACCAGGGACAGATCGTCGGCATCTGGACCGAACAGGACGCGCTCGCGGTGGACTTGGCCGACCCCGAGGTATTTCGCACGCCGATTGCCGAAGCGATGTCTGCGCCGGTGAAATCGATCGACATCGATACCCAAATCGGCGTTGCCGCCTTGCGTTTTCGCGACGAAAAAATTCGCCATCTGCTGGTGCTCGACGAGTCCGGCAAACACCGAGGCATTGTGTCGCAAACCGACATCGTGATTCATCAGGGCCTCGACTACTATCTGACCCTGCGCGACGTGCGGTCGGTGTTCAACCAGACATTTTTCAAGTTTCCGGGAAGCATGCCCGTGCGCGATGTCATCCGCGAAATGCAGGAGAAGCGACTCGACGCGGTCGTTGTCGAGAACAGTGCCCATGCCTACGGTATTGTCACCGAACGCGACGTCGTGCGCCTGATCGGCAATCGCAAAACGGCCGCTGTCGCCAGCGAGGTGGCGAGTTTTCCGTTAATCATGATTGCGGCCAGTTCCAGCCTTTATCACGCGCGCAAGTTGTTTATCAAGAGCCGGATACGCCATCTCGGGGTCACCGACGATTCCGGTCAGCTCATCGGGCTGCTGACATTTGCCGATATATTGGCCAACATCGAGTCCGAATACGTGCATCGATTGCAGGAAACCTTGAACGAGCGCGAAGAAATACTCGCCATCTCGGATCGCCACCTGCGTCTGGCAGCGGCTGCGTTCGCCAGCACCTTCGAAGCCATCATGATCACCGACGCCAACAACATGATCGAGTCGGTCAATCCGGCGTTCACGATGATGACCGGATTCAACGCCCACGAAGTGCTCGGCAAGCCCCCTTCCATCCTGGCCTCGGACCGGCACGGCAGCCAGATCTACGATGCAATGCGGGAACAACTGGCGACCAACGGACATTGGCAGGGCGAGGTCTGGAACAAGCGGCCTAACGGCGAAATTTATGTCGCGTGGCTCAACATCAACGTGGTGACGGATTCAGCCGATAACATCGGCAACTACGTTGCGGTTTTTTCCGACATCACCAACCGCAAGGCGGCGGAGGAACGGATGCGTTTTCTGGCGCATCACGATGCACTGACCGGTCTTCCCAACCGCACGCTGCTGACCGATCGGCTGCTGCGCGGCATTGCGCTGGCCAAGCGCAACAACAACAAATTGGCAGTGATCTTTCTCGACCTCAACGACTTCAAGAAAATCAATGACACGCTGGGGCACCACGCCGGCGACCAGTTGCTGCAAATCGTCGCGCAAAGGTTGAGCAATTGCGTGCGCGAATCCGACACGGTGGGAAGGCTGGGCGGCGACGAGTTCGTGGTCTTGGTCGGCGCAATCGACAAACACGCCGACGTTCTGGTGGTGGCGGAAAAAATCGTCGCCAGCCTGGCGCAACCGATGACGATCGAAGGGCGCATGGTCCAGGTATCGACCAGCATCGGCATCAGCCTGTACCCGGACCACGGCGACCACCCGGAGCTGCTGCTCAAGAATTCCGACGAGGCGATGTATCAAGCCAAGGCCAACGGCCCGAACAATTTCCACTTCTTCGATTTCGGCGCCCCGAACCAGCCGACAACTGCTGCCGACGATTCAGAATAGGTTCAGCGCACGGCCCTTCGATACAATTGATTCAGACACCTGTCAATGTCAAAAAGCGTATCAATAAAGGATTGGCGGCGGTTTTCAATTACAATGCTACCAATAGTTGCGGCAGTTTCGTAGTCCGTTCGAGGGCACCGCGCCGGCCATCCATCGGGTATTTAGGACTCACATCATGAAAAGCCTATTCCGCAATCTCTGTGTCGCCGTCCCATTCTTGTTTGCCGCACTGGGCAGTGCCCGGGCGGCCGAAACGCCGATCGTTCTCGGGCAGTCCGCCGCCCTGACCGGGCCGGCCGCCATGCTGGGGACCGAAATGGCGCGCGG
Source organism: Burkholderiaceae bacterium (assembly GCA_031291325.1). Classification (GTDB taxonomy): domain Bacteria; phylum Pseudomonadota; class Gammaproteobacteria; order Burkholderiales; family Burkholderiaceae_D; genus PKWO01. The sequence goes on along the minus strand of JARLJG010000028.1, from coordinate 108,305 downwards.
CATGAATGCGTATTTCAACGAGATCAACCAGAAGGGCGGCGTCAATGGCCATCCGATCAAGCTGATCACGCTCGACGATGGCTACGAGCCGGATCGCACCATCAAAAATACGCAAAAGCTGATCGCGGAAGACAAGGTCGTGGCCTTGGTCGGCTACGTCGGCACGCCGACCAGCGTGGCCGTGCTGCCGATGGCGAAGATGGCCGGCTTGCCGTTCATCGGTGCATATACGGGGGCCGACAACCTGCGCGACAGCAAATTCGACAACGTCTTCAACATCCGCGCCAGCTATAACGATGAAGCGCTGCGTATCGCCAAGGAAATCGACGGCATGGGCTTGCACACGATGGGCATCGTTTACCAGAACGATGCATTCGGCCAAGCCGGATTGCGCGCGATGCAGGCGGCGCTGCAAAAGCATCAGGAAGTCAAGGTGCTCTGGACCGAATCGGTGGAACGCAATTCGATCAACGTCGAGGCCGCCGTCGCCAAGATCAAGTCGCAGCACGTCGACTCCGTGTTTGTCGTCAGTGCATATAAAACCACCGGCGAACTGTTGAAAAAGGCGCGTGGCGCCGGATATTTCGGCTTTTTCACCACCCTATCCTTTGTCGGCGAAGAACCGCTCGCCGACGAGGCCGGAAACGCCGCGCAGGGAGTGCTGGTCACGGCCGTGATGCCCAGCCCGCATTCCGAGCCGATCGCACTGTCCAGCGAATATCACAAGGCATTGTCGAAAGCTGTCCCGACGCCGGCTTTCACCTATGCGAGCATGGAAGGTTACGTGGTCGCCCGCGTAGTGGTCGACGCGCTCAAGAAGATCAAGGGCGACATCACGCCGGCAGCCATCGATGCGTCGCTGCGCGGCAAGCGCGCGGACTTGGGCGGATTTGAAGTGGATTTCACCAAGTCGAACAACGCGTCGACCTGGGTGGAATCGACGATGATCGGGGCCGAGGGAAAAATCAAACGCTAGCCGGCGTCGACGATTGCGGAGGGCCGACTTGGAATAGGTTCCGCGTTGTGTAAAAAATCGCCGTATGGCAGGATACGATGATGCCTGCCATCCGCTTCCGCCTTGTCAACGTCTTCGCCGAAACCGCCTTCGGCGGCAACCCATTGGCCGTGATCGAGGACGGCGGTGCGCTGTCGGATGCCGACATGCAATTGGTTGCGCGCCAGTTCAATCTGTCGGAGACTACCTTCCTGCTGCCATCGGACTGCGCTGCGGCCCGCATTCGCATTTTCACCCCCAGCTACGAGATGCCGTTTGCCGGACACCCAACCATCGGCTCGGCGCACGTCGTCAGCGCATTATTCAAGGCTGGCGAGCGCTTCGCCTTGGAGATGGCAGCCGGCATCATCCCGGTATGGTTGCAAGACGGCCATTGGACACTGGCGGCGAACAAGCCGACTTTCCGCCCGATGGCGGCCACCGCAGCCGAACTGGCCGCGATGCTGAATCTGCCCGAAACCGCGATCGCCGGCCCCGCGCTGTGGGTCAACTGCGGCACGGAACAACCAATGATTCCGCTTGCCAGCGTCGCCGACGTGCATGCCTGCCGCCCGCAACCGGCGCTGATGGCGCGTTTCAGCAAGAACACAGCCGGCCAAGCGAAAGCTTACATATTCGCGCGCACGCCAGAAGGCTTCGAGTCGCGCTATTTCTGGATGCCCGATGAATCGAGCGTCAACGAAGACCCCGGCACCGGCTCCGCCTGCGCCAACCTGGGCGGTTGGTGGCAAGCCACGCAAGGCGGCCTGCCGCTGGACGCCCGCATCAGGCAGGGTACATGCATTGAACGCCCGAACCGGCTCACACTGAAAGTTCATGATGGGCAGATTCATGTCGGCGGTCAAGTCGTCGAATTGGGTGGCGCCGATTTGCACTGGTAACGGCAATGGCGTCGGCCTCTGGAATGATTCAATACGGATTTTGTGAGACGTCAATGAACATTCTCAAGATTCCGGCATTCTCCGACGGACAACAGGTTGGCAGCCCGGTTGGGGTCTGGATCGGCGATGCGAGCGTATCTTATGAGGGGTGGTGCGACGCGTGGGAGCTTACCTTGGAGCTTGTCCTGCACCACTTTGCACTGTGTAGCACAGCATTTTCAGGTCGTACCCCTGTGCAGCGGCGGCCGCCAAAGCGGCTTGCAACTGATCATCCGGCAATTGCGGTGTTCGCGACAATATCCAAAGGTATTTGCGATTCGGATTGCCTACCACCGCCCAGCGGTAATTATCGTCCAGTCCGATGACCCAATAGTCAGCCTTGAACGGCCAGAAGAACCACACCTTGAGTCTGCCATTGCCGGAACCCTCGACCACGCGCGCCTTCCCGCTGGCATCATCAAAGCCGGATTCCGTACGGCAACGATTATGCACGTTAATCGCGCCATCAGAAGCTGAACTGTATTCCGCCGTCGTGTCGGCAATGCAATGACGCTGAAAGAACATGGGGAAACTGGCGATCTCAAACCACTTGCCGACATACCGCGATAAATCTACGGACGGCACGCTGGCCACAGGCGTTTGGCCAACTGCCTGTTGACCCAGGGCCGCCAATGTCAGAATGAATATCAAGCGAGCAAAATTCATAATTTATCCTTTTCGACGATATTGGCCGCGCTTGCAGAGAAGCAAAATACGTTCAGACTCGATGCAATTGAGCGCTCGCGAAGCGGTGTTGCACGACTTCAATGGAAAACGAGGGCCTTATCGGGCAATGCAACCAAGGTCGATTGATTGCCAGGCGAGATTTTTTTTCAAAATGCGCCGCCATTGTCCCGCCGACGCCAAAAAGGAAAAAGGGCTACAAGCACAAGCTTGCAACCCTTTTATTTTACTGCTTATTACTGGTGCGGCTGCCGGAATCGAAAAAATCCTTGAAACCCGCATGAATAAAGGACTCACGATTTTAAAATTCAATTTCTGCCCCTAAAAATGCCCCGAAAATGACTTTCGTTCTGCTTGATCGAATATGCCGTTGTCCATCACGACGTAGCCTCAAATAAAAATACTCCGCTGTCGTTTACGTGCAACACTCCAGCCTCAATTACTTGGCTTGCATACAGGCTGCATAGCCAAAATTATATGCGCCTTGCGGTGATAGGCTAGGCATATCGATATAAACCACATGGACAATATTTTTCGCCAATCGAAGCACACCGTCGGATTGTCCATCATAGGCTACAATCAACCTTCCAAGTTCCGCCTTATAGGAAACACCGTGGTCGCGGTCTACCGCGATTTCGCGCGCGAGATCGGCAACCAGCCCACAAGCATGACTGTCCGCAGCGGCGGCGTTAAGTGAAACAGCAAGGCAAACAATCCCGACGGCTCTTTTCATCAATTTTTCCCTGAAGTGTATTGTCAAAAGCGGCAACTTACCCGCAAAATGTCACGATTAGTGCGTGGCCGATAAGTATACATTAATTGATATTCACGGGGATGAGCATTTCCCTGCGAAAACGATTCGGTCAAAGAGTGAAGGAACTGCGACTTGCTGCCGGCATGTCGCAGGAGGCTTTTGCCGACCACTGCGGCTTTGCGCGCAGCTACATGAGCCGCGTTGAGCGCGGCGGCGCGAATCCGTCGCTGGATGCGATTGAAACCTTGGCGACGGCGTTCGGCGTCGAGGTCGCTGAACTCTTTGCTTGTTCTACGCCTCCAGGGCGGCGGCGTTCTTAACGCGATACAATTGCATTATTGCAGAGGTCGCTTGGAGACCAAAATGCGCGCAATCCGACCTAAAGAAAGTCATTAGTAGCCGTGAAGAAAATCAAAAAATACCTAAATGTTCGATTTTCCGCCGAAACTTTGCGGGAGGCGGCCGATACCGCCGAGAAACTATTTCCAAATCCGGACAACCCAAAGTCTAAATACAATCAGACACTTGGTGTCGAACATGATGACTCGTATTGGAGATACGATGATCCTGAAGAATTTTTCGCGGACTACCGAAACTCTACCGCTGCGGCAGCAATGGAAATTTTCTGCAATTACGAACACCTGATGGAACTCGATATTAGTGGACGAAACGTCCAAGTTTCAGTGAAGGCACCGACGCGCGCGATCATCGGGACAATTTTCGATGTTTTTGAACGAAATTACACCGCTTCCAGACTTCCTGCATTGGTAGAAACAACAGTGAAAGTTGAGAAGCCTGTTGTGTTTATCGGACATGGGAGAAGCGCTCTTTGGAAGGAATTGAAAGATCATCTTCAAGACAAGCACGGCGTTATCATATCAGCATATGAAACCGGGGCAAGGGCGGGTCACGCGATACGTGATGTACTGGAGGAGATGATTGAGGAGAGCCACTTCGCACTGTTAGTCCTTACTGGCGAAGACGAAACCGCTTCCGGCTCACTCAGAGCGCGGCAAAACGTCGTGCATGAATGCGGATTGTTTCAAGGTCGATTGGGGTTTTCACGGGCAATAATGTTGGTGGAAGAAGGCATCGAGGATTTTTCAAACGTTGCGGGCATCCAGCAAATTCGATTTTCCAAGGGCAACATAAAAGAAACTTTTGGGGAAGTGCTTGCAACACTTAAGCGTGAATTTGGCCCGGTCTGACCTGTCCGGTCGAAGTTGCGATTTTTGATGTATTTGTTGCACATGGGCGGACAAGTCAAGACTATTACTGCGCATAGTTTTTTGATACACGCCCTATTAATCAATTTGCAACATTGGAAATAATGTATAAGATTTCACCAAAAATCTTCCAAATTGATGAACGCATCCCCACCTGCGCGACGCGTTTTTTCTAGGACTTTCACTTTTCGGCGTCCGGTCGCCGGAGTAGGTCGGCTGTGACATATCAACACAAGACAGCGAGGAAAGCACCTTCTTTCCTCGCTGTCTTGCTTATTTGAAGAAGTCGGGACTTACCGACGATTCGCCGGTCGTCTCGTTGATGAACACATACCGGCATGGCTTGTTTGCCGTGCCGGCGTTGCAAATGTGTGTGATCGTTGCCCCGGTGTCGATGGTCTGTTCGATGGTGACGTGACCGAAAAATGTTGCGGCTTGTTCCAGTGTAATCAGTTGCATTGCTTTTTTCCTTTAGCTTGTGCGGCGCATGAAACCCTGCGCCGCTAGGGTTTGTGTTGCTTGAAAAGGCGGAAAACGCTCATGACAATCGAGAAACCCATGAGCGCTAGATGCGCGTTGCATGAGCGTTTCCGCGAATGATATTGTTTACAATCAACGGGTTGCCCTTTGACTGCGCAGGCGAAACGCAGACACGCATTGCGCGAATATTTCCGTGGTTGACCTGTCCGATATTTCACGTGTGAGCTGTCCGCTCATGCGTAAGTTGACCTGTCCGCCGTGGTTTAACGAAAAAGGGGCAGTTGTTGCTCTGTAGCGGACAGATCAAAACCGTTGCTGCATAAGGGTTTTGGCCTGTCCTGCTTTCAATCGGAGCTAAAGCTCCGAAAAGGATGCACGTCATACGATTCTTACTCGCTTTTGTGATTCAACTGCAAGCCGGTTCGCATTCAGTACGTCATTCACAATTTGAATCTGTCGCTTCGCAATATCACGCGTTATCGCCTTTCCGGTCAGTTGAAAATATCGCGTGGCGACTTCCGCCGCGCCACCGCTGGCCGTCATGCGCGAACAAACCCACAAATCATGGCGACGAAGCAGTGTTGCGGTCGCGTCGTCATTTGTAAATGTTTTGGTGCGTCGAACCCGCCGCAAGTCAGCTTGCAATATTTCAAAGACCTCGCGGCGCATCGACTTCGTAACTGCATCGCGCTTGGCTACCGGCGCGCTGCGAAGCCGGACGCAATCCCATTGCTGCCGATCCGTCATACCCAGCGATGCGACAATTTTCCAAGACGGTCGATGACCCTGCCAAAACACATATTCTGCCGCACGATGGAAGTTGGTTTCGCTGAACGAAAACAGTTCCCGGTATCGCTCGTACCGCACCAGCTTTTTGTGATCCAAATACTCGCATCGAATCCATCGAACGTCATATAAGAACAGATCGAAATTCTGATTTATGTCATGATCCGTTGGCGCTGAATGCGAGAGCCGGAAACATGGAGGAACACCCCTTGCCGTCAGTTCGTCGGCGACAATAAAGGCGACAAGGCGCTTCCTGCCATCGAACGCAACGCGAAATTGATTCAGGAGTTGGTCGCGATCAAGTCCGGCCACGCGCTCCCTGACCGCCGCCAACTTCGCCGGGGCGATAGCTTGCAGCATGGGAGCGAGTGGCCGGAAACCCGATACCGAATCGCTTACCGGGCTTGTGACGATCATTGCGGCAGCAACAGCACGTTTTCACGATGAGCCACGATCAATCGGTCTAGGCGCGTTAGAAGCGCCCCAAAGTCGGTTGATTCGTCGGCGTCCAATATCAGCGGTTCAATTTCAACACGTCCGGGGTGATCTTCAGCAAGCGCCCCCAAAATGCGCGTCACTAGGCGCGCATAGATCGTTTGATTATGGATTTCGTAGATTTCCGGGGTCATCGCGCCGCCCCCTCATCATCCGACGCGACAAGCAGGAAGTGCGGCCCGTTTCGCTCACTGTTTTGAACAATGAGGAAGTCGGCGAAATGTTCGTCGACGCCGAAGAGTATACCGAACGCACCGAAATCAGATGTACCTTGTATCGAAACACGTTCCGCAAACAGTTCCAGTTCGGCGTCGTTGAGCAACCGCGATTCGGTCTTGATGTCGAACACCGTTGCAAAATTCGGGCCGTCCGGCGACGTGACGGCCAAGAAGTCTTGTCCGTATTGGTCGACGCCGGTTCCAAGCGTGAAGGCGACAAAATCCGTTTGACTTTGAACGCTTGCGCCTTGACGCCATTCGTCAAGCTGGCGGGCGTCGAAGGCACCCGACGTTTTCGTAAAAGCATTGGCATTCATCAAAGCGATTTGATTTGCGCGTTCCGCCAACCGCATTCTTGCGCCGGCCATTATTGCAAGCCCCCTTGCTGGAGCAGTGCGCGGATGTCTTCGGCTTTCCATGCGGTGCATCTTTTCGACAGCTTGTGCCCTTGTGGATAGCGACCCGACTTGACGCCGGCCCACCACGTTGACTTGGATATCGGATAATAATAAAGGACTTCGGGCAATCTGAGGTATCCGGTTTCTGGTAACTGCGTGGTATGATGCATAGCTGCTCCTTATTGGACTGTATGCAGTCCGGTATGGACTGCATGGGTTCAATGATAAGAACTATGGGCTTGCCAGTTGCGGCACGAGTTATTTTTCCACAGGTTTTTTCCGTCTGCCTTTTCTGGGTGAATCCGCGCTATAGGCGCTGTAATTTAAATTGTGCATCTCAAGCGCGTCATCGATTGTGTCACTGGATATTGGCGTTTCCAGCCTTTGATATTTAATTTTGAATTCTTTTTTTGCTTGCTGTAGATTCGTTTGATTTCCTGTCAAATACTTTTTATAGTCATTCGCGATATCGAGACGACGTTGCGCGGTTTTTATAGCACGTTGCGTTACCGTCGGCAGTTGCTCACCTTGTTCGATTAACGCTTTCAAATAAATAAAGAGTTCGCTTGGTTTTTTCTCTCGAATACTTTCCTCTCCCGCCCGCCATATGCGGTCTCTTGGATGTTCCACAGTACGACCGTCAGGGCCGGCGTGAATCCGGCCCTTGACCAAGTCATGGATACATTGCTCGACCCAATCGTCATAGTCTTCCGCTGTCATCGAATTCCGGTCTTCTTCCGCCTCTTTCGGAGTGACTTGTATCCCCTGACTTGTCATTCGTCGGATCAGCGTTTCGTTTGATGGCGACCGTTTTGGCTGTTTATCGCCCTTTAGTAGTCCCCTGATTCGCTCATCTCGTTCAGGTTTTGGCAATGTAAAAAACCAATGTTCCTTGTTCATGCCGCTTGTCCACCAAAATTCCCATTAATCACGTTTCCGCTTGCAAGACAATCGAGATAATCCGCCCATCGCTGCATCATTTCCCTGCGTGCCGGCAAGTGCGCGGTGCGATTGTACGCGCGTCCGTTCGGGTCTTTTACGGCGTGCGCGAGTTGATGTTCGATAAGGTCTACCCGCTCGTTCAAGACCTCATCCAAGATCGTGCGGGCCATTGCGCGAAAGCCATGCGCGGTCATCGTTTCTTTCGGGTATCCCATGCCGCGCAATGCCGCATTGATCGTGTTTTCGGACATGCATTGCGCGCCGGTGCGGATGCTTGGAAACACATATTTGCCGTGTCCGGTGAATGGGTGCAACGCGCGCAAAATCTCCACCGCTTGTATCGATAACGGCACAAGGTGGTCGACCCGCATTTTCATTTTGCTGCCGGGTATGCGCCACTCTGCCGCGTCTAGGTCGATTTCCGTCCACTCTGCCGCCCGCAACTCCCCCGGACGCACAAACACCAGTGGCGACAGCTTCAGCGCTGCCATAACGCAATGATGCCCAGAATAACCACGTATGGCGCGCATCAATGCGCCTACCTGCTTCGGTTCGGTGATCGCTGCATAGTTCGTCTTGATCGCTGTCGACAATGCGCCCTTCAGGTCGGCGGTTACGTCGCGCTCCGCTGATCCGGTCGCTACCGCGTGCCTGAACACCTGTCCGCATAATTGCTTCACTCGATGAGCGGAATCGATAGCGCCGCGAGCTTCCATTTTTTGCACCGTCGCCAAAACGTCACGCGGGCCAATCGTTGAAATTGGTTTGGAGCCGATGGCCGGAAAAACATCGTTTTCCAGCCATGCCGTAACCTTTACCTGCGTGCTTTCCGAGCGAATTGCCGCCGTCTTTGCAAGCCATTGGCGCGCCACTGCTTCAAAGGTATGTGCCGCCGCAAACGCCTTGGTCTGCTTTTCGTCGCGTTTAGCCTGTCCGGGGTCGATACCGTCCGACATGAGCTTCCGCGCTTCGGCACGCTTTTGCCTTGCATCGACAAGGGAAATTTCGGGATAGCTGCCGAAAGCAAGTCGGCTTTCGTTGCCGTTGGCTTGCTTGAACTTCATTCGCCACAATTTGGAGCCGGTCGGCATCACTTCCAGATACAAGCCGCCGCCATCGGCCAACTTATAGGCTTTCTCCTTCGCCTTTGCATTTTTTATCTGGGTATCGGTCAGCGGGGTAACGATTTTTGGCATTTTTGGGGCATCCAAATTTTGTGTTTTGGGGCATGTCCCAAAGGATGCCCCGATAATTTTTGGATGTCAACGCATCGGGATGGACGCATAAAAACAAAAAACCCGCATTCTCACTGGGAGGAATGCGGGTCTTTGCACTGTATCGGACTACTTGATACAGCTAGTTGGTGCCGGCTGCCGGAATCGAACTGGCCACCTGATGATTACAAGTCAACTGCTCTACCAAATGAGCTAAGCCGGCGTAAATCTTAAAGTCCGCTATTCTACTTCATTTAATACGAGTTAGGGTAGGCTTCCCACCTTTTTTTGGTGGTTCCGGGTCGTCGCCGGGTTTCGTGCTTGCGGCGGACTCGGCCTCGCTGGCCGATGGCACAGCGGTCAGCGTCGGCGAAGAAGCAGGCGCGGCGACACCGGGCTTCGATGTTTCCGCCGCTGACTTGTCTGCGGCGGCGTCCTGCAACGATGCTGTGGACACTTCAAATGCCATACCCTGCCCGTTTTCCCTGGCATAGATCGCGACTACGTTGGCGACCGGCACCGAGATTTCCCGCGATACCCCGCCGAAACGCGCGTTGAAATGAATCAGGTCGTTGTCCATTTTCAAGCCGCTGGTAGCTGTGAAACTGATGTTGAGCACGATCTCGCCATTTTCCACGAACTCCCTCGGCACGCGAGTTTGGGCGTCGACTTTCGCGGCCAGATACGGCGTGTAGCCGTTGTCGGTGCACCATTCGTAGATGGCGCGCAACATATAGGGTTTGGTAGATGTTTCAGACATGATTTGAGTGGAGTCCCGGCTTGGCTATAGGTATCGACAACGCCATTGTCGTCGCATTGGCCGCTTGCCGTTAAGGGCAAACGGCGCACTGCAAACGATCGTCGGTCACATTGGCGACCGCCGAATTTAGCGGCGCATTACCTTTTCGGAAGGTGTCAACGCTTCGATATACGCGGGACGCGAGAAAATGCGTTCTGCGTATTTCATCAACGGTGCTGCTGTCTTGGACAATTCGATACCGTAATGATCGAGGCGCCACAGCAATGGCGCAACGGCCACATCGAGCATCGAAAAATCGTCGCCCAGCATGTATTTGTTTTTCAGGAATAACGGCGCCAAGGTCGTCAAGCGGTCGCGGATTTCGGCGCGGGCCTTGTCGTGCGACTTGTCGTTGACTTTCGATTTTTCGTTTTCCAGGGTATGCACGTGCACGAACAATTCTTTTTCGAAATTGAACAGCATCAGGCGCGCGCGCGCGCGCATCAGCGGATCGGCCGGCATCAGTTGCGGATGCGGGAAGCGCTCGTCGATGTATTCGTTGATGATGTTCGACTCGTACAAGATCAAATCGCGCTCGACCAGGATCGGCACCTGGCCGTAGGGATTCATGGTCGAGATGTCTTCCGGCTTGTTGAACAAGTCGACATCGCGCACTTCAAAGTCCATGCCTTTCTCGAACAGAACGAGACGGCAGCGTTGGGAGAATGGGCAGGTGGTGCCCGAATAGAGAACCATCATTTTGTAGTTCCTTAGAAACAAAGGGGTGAGACCGCGATGGCTCACCCCAAAACACATGTCCGCAAACGCGGACACAAAAATTACTTGATTTCTTTCCAGTACGATGCGTTCAGGCGCCAGGCGAACAACGCGAAAACCGCCAGGAACAGCAACACGACGACACCCAGGCGATGACGCAAATTGCGCACCGGTTCGCTCTGCCATTCGAGGTAACCGACGAGGTCGGCAACCGCGTTGTCGTATTCAACCTTGGTAAGCTTGCCCGGTTTGACCAGTTCGAAGTGGTCGAACTTGCGCTCCGCGCCTTCACCCTTGAATACGGCGTTCTGCTCGCCTTGCAGCTCCCAGAAAATATGCGGCATGCCGACGTTGGGGAACAGCATATTGTTCCAGCCGGTCGGCCGGCTGTCGTCGGTGTAGTAGCTGCGCAGGTAGGTGTAGATCCAGTCGGGACCGGATCCGGCTTCGGTCGTCTTGGCGCGCGCGATCACCGACAAGTCCGGCGGCACCACGCCAAACCATTCCTTCGCATCCTTCGGCGCTAACGCAATCGTCATCAAGCCGCCCACCTTGTCCGTGGTAAACAACAGGTTGGCCTTGATTTCATCTTCGGTCAAACCGAGATCGCGCAAGCGGTTGTAGCGCATCAACGAGGCGGAGTGGCAGTTAAGGCAATAATTGACGAACAACTTGGCGCCATGTTGCAGGGCCGCCAGATCCTTGGTCCGATCCGGCGCGTGGTCAAGCGGATATTCGCCTTCAGCCATTGCAAGCAGCGGCACAAAAGCCAGCACCGCGATCAGTTTTTTCAGCAGGTTCATTCTATTTATCCCTTTTCGGCTTAGTGGGCGTGAAACGTGACGCGCGTCGGCACGGGCTTGAACGTGCCCATTGCGCTCCACCACGGCATCAACAGGAAGAAGCCGAAATAAATGAAGGTGCCGACCTGGGCGATCTGGATGCCGGTATCGGTCGGCGGCAACGTGCCGAGGTAACCGAGCACCAGGAAAGTGATGCCGAACACCAGATACACCAGCTTGTGCCAGGTCGGGCGATAGCGAATCGACTTGACCGGCGACTGATCCAGCCAAGGCAGCGCGGCCAGGATCATCACCGATACGCCCATCAACACGACGCCGAAGAATTTGGCCTCGAAAATATTGAAGGCCGCGATAATCACCAGGCCGGCAACCGCCACGGCAATCTTGATGATGCTGCTCAACTTGGTCTTGAAGAAGACCAACACCACATAGGCAGCCACGGCGGCCATCAACGCATACATGAATTGCGAGGTGGTTGCGCGCAAAATCGAGTAATACGGCGTGAAGTACCAGACTGGCGCAACATGCGGCGGACCCATCATCGGATTGGCGGGAACGAAGTTATTTGCTTCCAGGAAGTAGCCGCCCATTTCCGGCGCGAAGAATACGATTGCGCTAAATACGATCAAGAAGATCGAAACGCCGAACACATCGTGCACCGTGTAGTAAGGATGCGACGGGATCGAGTCCAGCGGATAACCGTCTTCGCCAAGGTGTTCCTTGACTTCGACGCCGTCGGGATTGCTGGAACCGATTTCATGCAACGCGATCAGATGGGCAGCAACCAAACCCAGCAACACCAGCGGAATGGCGATCACGTGGAACGAGAAGAAGCGATTCAAGGTGGCGTCGGAAACAACGTAATCGCCGCGCACCCACAGCGACAAATCCGGGCCGATGAAGGGGATGGCGCCAAACATGTTGACGATCACCTGCGCGCCCCAGTACGACAATTGTCCCCACGGCAGCAGGTAGCCGAAGAATGCCTCGCCCATCAGGCACAGGAAGATGCCCATGCCGAACAGCCAGATCAATTCGCGCGGCTTGCGATACGAGCCGTACATGAGGCCGCGCGTCATGTGCAGGTAGACGATGATGAAGAAGGCAGAAGCGCCGGTGGAGTGCATGTAACGCACCAGCCAGCCCCAGGGCACGTCGCGCATGATGTATTCGACCGAAGCGAATGCCAGCGCCGCATCCGGCTTGTAGTGCATGACCAGGAAAATGCCGGTGACGATCTGGATCACCAAAACCAGCATCGCCAGCGAGCCGAAGATGTACCAGAAATTGAAATTTTTCGGCGCGTAGTACAAGCCCCATTGATCGTTCCACAGCTTGGTCAGCGGGAAACGGGCGTCGACCCAATTGAGCGCCTTGGCGGCGATCGGCGCATCGGCAGGTAGTTTCTTTTCAACAAATGCCATGATCAAGCCTCACCTTTCTCGTCTTTACCAATCAAAATCTTGGTATCCGACAAATACATATGTCGTGGGACGTCGAGATTGTCCGGCGCCGGTTTGTTCTTGTAGACGCGGGCGGCCAAATCGAAGGTCGAACCGTGGCATGGGCACAGGAAACCGCCTTGCCAGTCGTTCGGCAACGACGGTTGGGCGCCCGTTTCGAATTTTTGCCCCGGCGAGCAGCCCAAATGGCTGCAAATGCCGACGACTACCAGGATGTCCTTGTGCTCCTCGCGCGAACGATGCTGGTTCTTGCAGTAGTCCGGCAGCGGCATCTGGTAGGTTTTTTCGGACTTGGGGTCGGCGACCTCATTTTCCGTCTTGTTCAAGCTTTCCATCATTTCCGGCGTGCGCTTCAACACCCATACCGGCTTGCCGCGCCATTCGAAAATCTTCATTGTGCCCGGCTTCAAATCGGAAATATCCGCCTCGACCGGCGCGCCTGCGGCTTTTGCCCGCTCGGACGGCTGGAACGTGGAAACAAAAGCCGTTGCCGTAGCCAACCCGGCCACACCACCCGCCGCGCATGTCGCGACCAGCCAGCTACGTCGACCTGGATCGACCTGCTTTTCGATACTCATACCAACCCCAATCAGTCAAAATGCGAAATTTAGACGAAACTGCTAGCAACCTTAGATTATATCGAACACAAGGCCTGATTTAAAGCTATTAGGCTTCCCGATTGCGATTTAGCACTGATTTTTTATCGATTTGTGCAAACTTTTAAAGCCGGAGCATCAAATTCCCTACTGCCAGCTCAACAATTAAGCAAAAAACATCATTTTCATTTACACTTCTGTGGTTCAGGCGATGCGAAACATGTTGCCGATCATCAATATGTGCAAAAGGATAGTGCAATGAGTATGCTGCAGGATTTCAAGGCTTTCGCAATCAAGGGTAATGTTGTCGATTTGGCAGTCGCCGTCATAGTCGGTGGCGCTTTCGGCAAGATCGTCGACTCCTTGGTGCAAGACATCATCATGCCGGTGATTGGGAAAATTTTCGGCGGCCTGGACTTTTCCAATTACTACGTCGGATTGAATCATCAAAATCCGCAGCTGTCGTTGCTGGAAGCAAAGAAATACGGCGCGGTCTTTGCGTATGGAAACTTCATCACGATTGCACTGAATTTCCTGATTCTGGCATTCGTCATCTTCCAAATGGTCAGGCTGCTGAGCAAACTCAAGCGCGACGAACCGGCTGCGCCACCGGCGCCGGAAATTACGCCGGAAGAAATCGTGCTGCTGCGGGAAATCCGCGACGCGCTAAAGAAGTAAGAACCGAGCAGGCGTTCAATGGGTCAATCGATGAAAGTGCTTCCGACTACGCCCTGCCCTTGAGACCATCCAATTGCAGCAATCCGCGGCGATGCGCCTCAAACACCGCTTCGCCGCGCGAGTGCACGGACAGCTTGTCGTAGATATTCTTGATGTGGGTCTGCACGGTGCCCACCGATAGCGACAGCAACTTGGCGACATCGCCATAAGAATCGCCGCGCGCTATCCGATCCAGGATCGCCGCTTCACGCTTGGTCAAAAATACTGTTTGGGCGCTGCCATCGTCCGCCCCGGCTTTTTTCGGGTCGCGCATGCGCGCCAACACCTTGCGCGCAATGATCGGGCTGATCGGCGAACCGCCGGCGCGCAGATCGAGCACCGCGCGCACCACGTCGAGGCGACCGGCATCCTTGAGCACGTAGCCGCTGGCGCCGGCTTCGATACAGGCCAGCACACTGTCTTCGTCGCTCGACATGGTAATGACCAGGATGTCGCACTTGGGCTGCAGCTTCACGCAGGCACGAATAATTTCGATGCCGGAGCCGTCCGGCAAGCCGAGGTCGGTCAACAAGACGTCGACATCCCCGCTTGCCAGCCACTCCAGCGACGGCTTGACGCACTCCAGCGCCGCCACCAGTTTCAGCTCCGGCGACGATTCTATGGCGAGACTCAAGGTGCGACGGGTGAGGGCGTCGTCTTCGACAATCAATACTTTGATTGGATCAGGTGCTGCCTGTTGCGACATAGTGAATCCACTTATTCTTGTATTGCCAACCTATTCAGGCAGCGCCTGCTCTTATTTTATGCTTTTTTCCTCAAGGTAACAAACGCAACGACGGCCATGTCTTTTGCCGCTGCCCGCACCATGCGCAAGATTATAGACCCTATGCCAGCTTGTTACTAAGTGTGAAATTCACACAATCGATACGACTTTTTTACATGCCTCTTGCGATCAAATGCAATCGACTGCGGCAAATGCCTATAAAACGGGTAAGATCAAGCATGTTTCGCGTGTTTCTGCAACAATTCCTACCCACATCCTGAACAACTTACAGCTTTCTATGCACCGTCTCTGGCTACTATTTGCGCAAACCGTCACGGTCGGTTTGGCGCTCTGGTTCATTTTGATCACGCTCAAGCCCGATTGGGCCGGCAACGCGGTCGACAACCTGCGCAATGTCCACGTTGGCACATCCCCGCTGGCGCTGCAAGAGGCGCCGGGCAACAGCTCGCCGGGCCAGGGTTCGTACCGCGATGCCGCCAAGCGGGCGATGCCGTCCGTGGTCAATATATTTACCACCAAGGAAGCGAAGCAGCCGAACAACCCTTTCATGAACGACCCGTTCTTCAAGAAATTTTTCGGCGACCGTTTCGGCGAGCAGGACGACAAACAATTCAGCCTCGGTTCGGGCGTGCTGGTCAGCCCGCAAGGCTATATCGTCACCAATAATCACGTGGTCGAGGCCGCCGACGAAATCGAAGTCGCGCTGGCCGATGGCCGCAAGACCATCGCCAAGGTAGTCGGCACCGACCCGGATTCGGACTTGGCGGTAGTCAAGGTCGATTTGCAAAACCTGCCGGCGATTACGCTGGGCCATTCCGAACAAGCCCGGGTCGGCGATGTGGTGCTAGCGATCGGCAACCCGTTCGGCGTCGGCCAGACCGTCACGATGGGCATCGTGTCGGCGCTAGGGCGCAACCACTTGGGCATCAACACCTTCGAGAGCTTTATCCAGACCGATGCGGCGATCAATCCCGGCAATTCCGGCGGCGCGTTGATCGATACCAACGGCAACCTGCTGGGCATCAATACGGCCATTTATTCGCGCAGCGGCGGCTCGCTCGGGATCGGCTTCGCTATTCCCGTGGGCACGGTCAAGAGCGTGATGGAGTCAATCATCGCCAACGGCCAGGTAGTGCGCGGCTACATCGGCGTCGAGCCGCAAGACATCACGCCGGAGCTGGCCGAAAGCTTCGGCTTGAACACCAAGTCCGGCGCCATCGTCGCAGGCGTCGTCAAAGACGGCCCGGCAGACAAAGCAGGCATCAAGCCGGGCGATATCCTGGTCGCAGTCGAAGGCAAACCTGTCAGCGACACCACCGACATGCTCAATCTGATTGCGCAATTGACGCCGGGCAATACCGCGAAAATGACGGTTTTGCGCAAGACCCAGGAGTCGACAGTCAACGTGTTGATCGGCAAGAGACCGCGCGTGAAGAGCGTCGATAAAGAAGAACACTAGATCCAACACGACGTTTATGCATATCCGCGACCTCACCCAATTTCTCGCCGAGCTATCGGAAAACAATAATCGCGCGTGGTTTGTGATGAACAAGCCGCGCTACGATATCTTGCGCGCCGAATTTCTCGAACTGGTCACCAAGCTGATTGCCGACATCGCCAAATTCGATCCGGCGGTGGCCGCCTGCAATCCAAAGAAAGCGCTGTTCCGCATCAACCGCGACATGCGCTTTTCTCACGACAAAAGCCCGTACAAGACCACTTTTTCTGCTGCCATCACCGCCAGCGGCATGAAAAAGCCGAGCCAGGGCGGCGGCCCGATGTACTACTTTCATATCGACGCCAAGGGCGCGCTGTTGATGGCAGCGGGAGAGTACATGCCGCCATCCGACCGCTTGCGCGCAATCCGGCAACAGGTGATTGCCGATGCCAGCGGTTTCGGCAAATTAATCAAGAACAAGAAGCTCATTGAGACCTATGGCGGCTTGGAGGAAGAAAGCCGCTTGAGCCGCCCGCCCAAGGGTTTCGACGCCGACGTGCCGCATCTTGAATTCGTCAAGCTGAAGAACTTTATCGTGGTGAAGGAAACCAGCATCGCGAAGAAAATTCCCGCCGATCTCGGCAAGGAATTGGCGCTGGTATTCAAAGACGCGCTGCCGCTGGTGACTTGGCTGCGGCAAGTGAAATAGCCCGCAAGCTGCGCGTATTTTATCCGACCGATTCTTCCGGCGCTTTCGTCAACTTGACGAATAGCGGCGCCACCAGCAATCCGACTTCAAACAACACGCACAAGGGCACCGCGAGCAGCAGCATGCTCATCGCGTCGGGCGGGGTGACGATGGCCGCCACCACGAAAGCACCGACGATCACATAAGGCCGGAGCTTTTTCAATTTCTCGACCGACACCAAGCCCATGCGCACCAACACCACGACTACCACCGGCACTTCGAAGGTCAAGCCGAAGGCGATGAACATGGTCATCACGAAATCGAAATAGCTTTCGATGTCAGGCGACACATTGATCGATTTCGGCGCCAGTTCATTGATGACCTTGAACACCACCTTGAACACGAACAGGTAGCAGAATCCAACCCCGAGCACGAACAATATCGACGACGAAATCACCAGCGGCGCGACCAATCTCTTTTCATGTGCGTACAGGCCCGGCGCGACGAAAGCCCAGGCTTGATACAACACCCAGGGCAAGGCAACGATAAATGCAGCCAGTAACGTGACCTTGATCGGAATAAAGAATGGAGTAATGACGCCGGTGGCGATCATCTTGCTGCCGGCCGGCAGCGCCGCCATCATCGGCGACGCGAGAAAGTCATAAATCTGCGCGGACCAAGGCATCATGCAGAGAAACACCACGGCAATCGCCAGCGTCGCCCTGACAATGCGGTCGCGCAGCTCTATCAAATGCGAGATGAAGCTGTCGTCGTCAGGGGATTTCTGTTGTTCGGTCATCGCGCGTCAGGAAAGTCGGGAGTCGGTCGCCGCACATCTCGGTTCAAGCTGCGCGCGCACTGAAGGCTGTTTCATTAATCAAAGAAGGTCGACTTGGCGGTCATTCCGCTTGGTCGAAAACGCGCCACCCGTGCGGCGGCGGAAATCACGCGCGTTTTATGACCGTTCTTTTGCTTGTACCAAGCCGGCACGGCGTCGCGCGCCATGCGCTTTTTGCGGAAATCCTTGCTCTTGCGCGCCATTTGCGCAACGTTCGGTGCCTGCAACGCGGCGTCGCCGGCGTGAGCATCACTGTCGCCGCTCCACGCCGCGTTCAACTCGCTTTGGGTTTGCGCCAGACTGCTGGCAATGCTTTGGTGGACGTCGCCTGCAGCTTTTTGCACTTCTTCATGCACTTTGCGCAATTCGTCCAATTCCATTTCCCGGCTGACCTCGGCCTTGACGTCGTTGATATAGCGCTGCGCCCTGCCAAACAGCGAACCGGCCATGCGCGCCACCTTCGGCAACTTTTCAGGGCCGATCACTACCAGCGCGACGACGCCGATCAACATCATTTTGGTAAGGCCGAAATCGATCATAAGGGGAACCTGAATCGGGCATGCGCCAACGGCACTGCCTAACTGTGGGTCTTCTCTTTCACTTCGACATCAATCGTGGACTTGTCGGCAACCTGGGCCGGCGGCGGCGGCGCGGCGGGTTTTTCTTCCTCTCCCTTTATGCCGTCCTTGAAGCCTTTGACCGCCTTACCGAGATCGGAGCCGATATTTCCCAGCTTCTTCGTGCCGAATATCAACACTACCACCAACAACACGAGCAATATATGTACAGGACTAGGCATTTCTTTCTCCTTACTGGGCGACCTTCGCCCACAAACTAGTTATACGCCAAATATAGCATCTTGCACGGAAATTAACGCTGACCGCGCCACGGGTGCGGCCCGCCGATTACGTGCAGATGCAGATGATAGACTTCCTGCCCGCCGTCCGGGCCGGTATTGAACAGCGTCTTGTAACCGCCGGCCCCATTGCCATCGTCGCCGACCCGATAGCCGCAACCGAGCTCTTGCGCCAACTTCGGGGCCAAAACCATCATTTTACCCAACAACGCGGTGTGCGCCTCGCCGCAATCGGACAAAGTCGGGATATGTTGCTTGGGGACAATCAAAAAATGCACGGGAGCGGCGGGATTGATGTCATGAAAGGCAATCAAATCGTCGTCTTCGTAGATCGCTTTCGACGGAATCTGCTTTGCCGCGATTTTACAAAAAATGCAATTATCCAATGTATTCTCCACTCAAAGACAGTTTAATGATGCTTCGCACCGATCCCTGAAATTGCCCGGTACGAGTCCCCTCCCCCTTGCAGGGGCGTCCGGCGAGGGGAAGGGTTAGGGCGGCCCGCGTAGGGAGGGGTTAGTGCGGTCGAAATACATGATGCTGTAATTTAGACGCTCTACCCCCATCCTAACCTTCCCCCTGCAAGGGGGAAGGGACTCGTTCCTCGCAGATTCCGACATCCGCGCGTACATCAAAATTCAATCAATTCAGTCTTTACGCTCTGCGTGTTCGCGTAGTTCCAGCTTGCGATTAGCCTTTTCTTCAATCCCCGACATGCCCTCGCGCCGCGCCAGTTCATTCAATACGTCTTGCGGCGTCAAGTCGAACTGCGCCAGCATGACCAGCGAATGGAACCACAGATCGGCGCATTCATACAGCAGCTTGCTGTGGTCGCCGCTGACCCGCGCATCTTTCGCGGCCATCACGGTTTCGGTCGCTTCTTCGCCGATTTTTTTCAATATTGCGTCGTCGCCTTTGGCAAACAGGCGCGACACGTAGGATTTGTCGGGGTCGCCGCCGTGCGCCAGCTTGCGCGATTCGATCACTTGCGCCAGGCGCGCCAGGGTGTCCCCGGTCGATGCTGCTTCATTACTCATTTGTAGATACTTTCCGGGTCTTTCAAGATCGGCTCGACTGCAGTCCAGTCGCCTTCGTTGCCATCGCCGTCGAATTTCTGGAAAAAACACGAATGCCGCCCCGTATGGCAAGCGATGTCGCCCACCTGCTCGACTTTCAGCAAGACCACGTCTTCATCGCAATCGAGGCGGATTTCACGGACTTTTTGGGTATGTCCCGATTCCTCGCCCTTGTGCCACAGTTTCTTGCGCGAACGGCTCCAATACACCGCCTCGCCCAACTCGACCGTTTTCGACAGCGCTTCGCGGTTCATCCACGCGAACATCAGCACGTCGTTGCTGCCGGCCTCCTGCGCGATCACCGGCACCAAGCCGTGCTCGTCCCATTTCACCTTGTTCAGCCATTTCGCCTTGACGCTCATGCCAGCCTCATTGGAATGCCTTGCTGCGCCATGAAGCGCTTGGCTTCTTGCACGGTATGCTGGCCATAATGGAAAATGCTGGCCGCCAACACCGCATCGGCGCGCCCCAGCTTGATGCCGTCCGCCAGATCCTGCAGCCCGCCGACGCCGCCGGAGGCCACCACCGGCACGCTGACCGCGTCCGAGACCGCGCGCGTCAAGGCCAGATCGAAACCGGACTTGGTGCCGTCCCGATCCATGCTGGTCAGCAGGATTTCGCCGACACCCAATTGCTCCATTTTCTGCGCCCACTCGACCACGTCGAGGCCGGTCGGCTTGCGCCCGCCGTGGGTGAACACTTCCCATTTGCCGTCGCCGCTATGCTTCGCATCGATCGCCACCACGATGCATTGCGAGCCGTATTTTTGCGAGGTCTCGTGCACCAGTTGCGGATTGGCGACCGCCGCGCTATTGATGCTGATCTTGTCGGCGCCGGCATTGAGCAGGCGGCGCACGTCGTCGACCGTGCGCACGCCGCCGCCGACGGTCAGCGGAATGAACACTTGCGAGGCCACCGCCTCGATGATGTGCAAGATCAGGTCGCGCCCGTCCGAGGTCGCGGTGATATCGAGAAAGGTGATTTCGTCCGCGCCTTGCTCGTCGTAACGGCGCGCGATTTCAACCGGATCGCCGGCGTCGCGCAATTCGACGAAATTGATCCCCTTGACCACGCGGCCAGCAGTCACGTCCAGGCAGGGAATGATGCGCTTTGCCAGGGTCATGATGGGTCGGTTTCCGTCTGCTCGGCGTCGTCGCCATCGTCCGCATCGTCTAATTCGTCGCTCAACTCGTCGGCGCGTTGCTGCGCGGAGCGCAAATCGAGCGTGCCTTCGTAAATCGAACGGCCGCAAATCACGCCGTCGATGCCTTCGTGCTGCACCGCGCACAGGGCTTCGACATCCTTGATGTCGTGCACGCCGCCGGAGGCGATCACAGGAATCGTCATGCTTTGCGCCAGCCGCACGGTCGCTTCGATATTCACGCCGCCCATCATGCCGTCGCGCCCGATATCGGTGTAGACGATCGCTTCGCAACCGTAATCCTCGAATTTCCTGGCCAGGTCGATCACTTCGTGTCCGCTCAACTTGCTCCAGCCGTCGGTGGCGACCTTGCCGTCCTTGGCATCGAGGCCGACGATGATCTGGCCTGGGAATGCGCTGCAGGCATCGTGCAGGAAGCCGGGATTTTTCACCGCAGCGGTGCCGATGATGATGTAACTGAGGCCGCCGTCGAGGTAACGCTCGATGGTATCCAGATCGCGGATGCCGCCGCCCAGTTGCACCGGGATTTCCTCGATATCGTGCTGTTCGGCATAGTCGCGCACCGCGCGGATGATGGATTTCACCGCTGCCTCGTTTTTCGGCTTGCCGGCGAACGCGCCGTTCAAGTCCACCAGATGCAAGCGTCGCGCCCCTTGTCGCAGCCAATGGCGCGCCATTTCAGCAGGATCTTCGGAAAACACGGTGGCTTGTTCCATATCGCCTTGTTTCAGGCGCACACAGTGACCGTCTTTGAGGTCGATGGCAGGTATCAGCAGCATGGCTACGGTTGGTCGAAAATGGGTGGTTGGGGAAAAAGACGCCGATGCGCCGTTATGGATTCCAGTGAACGAAATTTCTATACAGTTGCAAGCCGGCGCTGGCACTCTTTTCAGGGTGGAATTGCGTGGCGAAAATATTGTCGCGCGCCACCGCGCTGGCGAATGGCGCGCCGTAGTCGGTTTCGCCCGCCACATGGGCGCGCACGTCCGGCTGCGCATAATAGCTATGCACAAAATAAAAATAACTATTGTCGGCGATGCCGTTCCATAACGGATGCGGCTGCGCCTGGCTGACCCGGTTCCAGCCCATCTGCGGCACCTTGAAGCGCGAACCGTCTTCCTGCAACTGGTCGTCCAGGCGGAAACGCACGACCTTGCCGGGAAACAGTGCGAGCCCATGCGTATCGCCTTCTTCGCTCCAGTCGAACAGCAATTGCTCGCCGACACACACGCCAAACAGAGGTTTGGAGCGCGACGCTTCCAGCAACGCATCCTGCAAGCCCGATTCGCGCAGGCAGCGCATGCAATCCGGGATTGCGCCCTGCCCCGGAAACACCAAGCGGTCGGCCGAACGGATATCCTGCAC
Organism: Burkholderiaceae bacterium; assembly: GCA_031291325.1. GTDB lineage: Bacteria > Pseudomonadota > Gammaproteobacteria > Burkholderiales > Burkholderiaceae_D > PKWO01. The sequence goes on along the minus strand of JARLJG010000028.1, from coordinate 85,910 downwards.
TTCGCCGGAGATGCGCACGTCGGCCTCTGGCGCGACATGCCGCAAAGCCTGCGCCACCGAACGCAAATTGCCCATCCCGTAATCCACGACGACGATCTTGTTCATGGGATTACAGGCTGCCTTTGGTTGACGGGATAGTGCCGGCGGCGCGGGCATCGAGTTCGGCTGCCATGCGCAGTGCGCGGCCAAAGGCCTTGAACACAGTTTCGCATTGGTGGTGGGCGTTGGCGCCGCGCAGGTTGTCGATATGCAAGGTCACCAGCGCATGATTGACAAAGCCCTGGAAAAACTCGCGCGTCAGGTCGACATCGAATGCGCCGATGGTCGCGCGCGTGAACTGCACGTGGAATTCAAGGCCGGGACGCCCGGAAAAATCGATCACCACGCGCGACAAGGCTTCGTCCAGCGGCACGTAGGCGTGGCCGTAGCGGCGGATGCCTTTCTTGTCGCCGATAGCCTTGGCCACCGCCTGCCCAAGCGTGATGCCGACATCTTCCACCGTGTGATGCGCGTCGATATGCAAATCGCCCTTGGCTTCGATGTCCAGGTCGATCAAGCCGTGGCGCGCGATCTGGTCCAGCATATGGTCGAGAAAGGGCACGCCGGTATTAAGCTTTTGCGAGCCGGTGCCGTCCAGATTGAGCGCGACCCTGACTTGCGTCTCGTTGGTATTGCGAACCACTGCGGCGGTACGTTGCGTAGACATATTCAGATAATCAGGTAACAGGCACGAATGACACGAATTTTTACGATAGGAGCGCTGCTTGCAGCGAGTCGATGAATAATGCATTCTCTTGCGGGGTACTGACGGTCACCCGCAAACAATTTTCCAGCAATGCATGCATTTTACCCACATTTTTGATAAGCACTTTGCGTTCCAGCAAATTAGCAAACACATCGTCGGCGCTTTTAGTCTTTGATTGTACGCGCAACAACAAAAAGTTGGCTGCGGACGGAAATACCTGCACTTCCGGCAAAGCCGCCAGTGTCGCACGCATCGCTTCACGCTGCTCGCGCAGCGCTGCTGCCTGTTCATCCAGAATCCGCGTGTGCTGCAATACAAATTCAGCCGCCGCCTGCGTCAATACATTGACGTTGTAGGGAGGCCGCACCTTGTCGAATTCCGCCAGCAACGCGGCGCTAGCCGCCATGTAGCCGAGCCGAATGCCGGCCAGACCGAGCTTGGATACGGTGCGCATCACGATCAGGTTGGCAAATTCCGGCAGACGCGGCATGAAGCTGGCTTGCGCAAACGGCTGATACGCCTCGTCGACCACCACCACGCCGCTGTCGCCGACTGCACGAATGATTTCGACGACTTGCTCGGCGTCGTACAGGTTGCCGGTCGGATTGTTCGGATAAGCGAGATAAGTGATGGCTGGCCGATGTTGCTTGATCGCTTCCAGCATGGCTGGCAGATCGAGCGCAAAATCCGCTTTTAGCGGCACGCCGACGAATTCCATTCCCGCCAGGCGTGCCGACATTGCATACATCACAAAACCGGGCAGCGGCGCCAGCGCCTTCGCGCCCGGCTTGGCGCAGGCGACCGACAGCATCGCAATCAATTCGTCGGAGCCGTTGCCGAGCACCACGCCGAAACCGTCCGGCACGCCGAGATTGGCGCAGATGGCCGCTTTCAATTCGGTATAGGAAGGCACCGGATAACGGTTCATCGCCACTTGCGCCAGCCGTTGTGCCAATTCGTTGCGCAACTCCGGCGGCAGCGTGTACGGGTTTTCCATCGCGTCGAGCTTGACGAAGCCGCCGCTGTCGGGCACATGGTAGGCCGACAAGGCGCGGATTTCAGGACGGATGATGTTTTCGATCAGGGACATGATGACTCTATATGACTCAATAAACGGGGGTATTAGAACAATAACGAGGTTTGCGACGGCGCATCGTCCACGTCGTTTGCGGTTGGTTGCAAGTCCCGATTTGTTTGAACCGGGCCAACTGGCGTATCCAGCGCTGCCAGTCGTTTTTCAATCACGCCGCAGTATTCGGCATTCAACTCGAATCCGACATAATTGCGCCCGCAGCGTTTGGCTGCAACCGCCGTGGTGCCGCTCCCCATGAAAGGATCGAGTATCACGCCGCCGGGCGGGCATGACGCTTTCACCATGCGCTCGATGATTTCGAGCGGCTTTTGCGTCGGGTGGTCGGCGCGCTCCGGGTGTTCGCGATGCAGGCGCGAGACGCTCCATAAATCCTTGGGGTTATAGCCCAGTTCCAGCCATTTGGCGCCGACAAAAATCGATCGGGAGCGGGCTTTCTTGGTTTCCGCATCGTAGGGGATGCGAATCGCGTCGAGGTCGAAGTAATAGCCTTTTTGCTTGGCGAAAAAGCCGATGGTGTCATGCACCGAAGTATAGTTGCGCACGCTGCCGCCCATCGACGGCACGCGGCGATCCCAGATGATTTCGTTGAGCATGATCATGCGCTGTTTCAACATGACGAAAATTTCCGGCGAATAGCGCCAGGTCAGGCAGATGTACAGGCTGCCGGTCGGCTTGAGCTTCGGCAGCGCCAGATCGATCCATTGCTCCATCCAGCGCAGGTAGGCATCGGCATCCAGCTTGTCCGAGTCGTTGCCGTAATCCTTGCCCAGGCCATACGGCGGATCGGTGATGATCAAATCCACCGCGCCGTCGGGAATGCGCGCCATGCCGGACAGCGCGTCTTCGCAAAAGACGCGGTTAAGCCAATCGGCGGTGGGCGCTCGGTCACTCACGGTTGCATCATTTCAAGCGCAGTTCGGCGGAACGCGCGTGGGCTTGCAGTCCCTCGCCGTAGGCCAGTTCGGCAGCAATCTTGCCCAGGCTTTGCGCGCCGGCTTCGCTGACATGGATAATACTGGAACGCTTCTGGAAATCGTACACGCCGAGCGGCGACGAAAAGCGCGCGGTGCGCGAAGTCGGCAACACGTGATTGGGGCCGGCGCAATAGTCGCCCAGAGATTCCGACGAAAAGCGCCCGAGGAACATCGCGCCCGCATGGCGAACCTGGTCGGCCCATTGCTGCGGATTTTGCGCGGAAATTTCCAGATGCTCGGGCGCGATGGCGTTGGCGATCTCGCAGGCTTCGGCCATGTCGCGCACCTTGATCAGCGCGCCGCGATTGGTCAGCGACGTGTGGATCACGTCCTTGCGCGGCATCGCATCGAGCAATTTATCGACGCTGGCTTGCACTGCGTCGAGGTAGGCGGCGTCCGGGCACAACAGGATCGATTGCGCCAATTCGTCATGCTCGGCTTGCGAAAACAAATCCATCGCAACCCAGTCGGGATCGGTGCTGCCGTCGCAGATGACCAGGATTTCCGACGGCCCGGCGATCATGTCGATGCCGACCACGCCGAACACGCGGCGCTTGGCCGCAGCGACGTAGGCATTGCCGGGGCCGACGATCTTGTCGACTGCGGGAATGGCCTCGGTGCCGTAGGCCAACGCCGCCACCGCTTGCGCGCCGCCGATGGTGAACACGCGGTCGACGCCGGAAATGGCCGCCGCCGCCAACACCAATTCATTCTTGACGCCGCCCGGAGTCGGCACCACCATGATAATTTCCGCCACGCCGGCGACCTTGGCCGGAATCGCATTCATCAATACCGAAGACGGGTAAGCCGCCTTGCCGCCGGGAACATAGATGCCGACGCGATCGACCGCCGTCACCTTTTGGCCCAGCACGGTGCCGTCCGCTTCGGTATAGGTAAAGCCGTCGGAGCCGCATTCCTGCTTTTGCCGTTGATGGTAGCTGCGCACGCGCGCAGCGGCGCTTTCCAGTGCCGCGCGGCGCGCCTGCGGCAAGCTGGCCAGCGCGGCTTGCAATTCTGCCTGGCCGATTTCCAGCGCTGCCACGCTGCCGACTTCGAGGCGGTCGAAGCGGTTGGTGTATTCCAGCACGGCGGCATCGCCGCGCGCCTTGACATCGGCCAGGATGCCGGCGACCGCTTTTTCGATGGCCTCGTCGGCGCTGGCCTCGAAGGCCAGCAAGGCCGACAGTTGCGTGCGGAAATCGGGGGTGGCGGAATCCAGCTTGCGGATTGTGATCGTCATTCGCTTGCACTCTTACTCAAGGGTCTAGGATAAAAAACTTATGTCACGCATTGGCGTTGAAATTTGCGCCATGCAAGTTCCCTCCCCCTTGCAGGGGGAGGGTTAGGGAGGGGGTAGCGCGGTCGAGATACATAGTGCCGTAATTCAGGCGCTCTACCCCCATCCTAGCCTTCCCCCTGCAAGGGGGAAGGGATTCGTTCTTAGCATATACCGACATCAGTGCGCAACTTCAGACAAAAAATCAAACCCGCAACGACGCACGCTCGAACGCATCCAGAATCGGCTGCAACCGCTCGCGCTTCAGTTTCAGCGCCGCCTGATTCACCACCAGGCGCGACGAAATGTCCATGATGTGCTCGACTTCGACCAAATTATTGGCGCGCAAGGTGCTGCCGGTGCTGACCAGGTCGACAATCGCATCCGACAAGCCGACCAACGGCGCCAATTCCATCGAACCGTACAATTTGATCAAATCGACATGCACGCCCTTGGCGGCGAAATGTTCGCGCGCGGTCTGCAAATACTTGGTCGCCACCCGCAAGCGCGCGCCCTGCCGCACCGCGCGGGCGTAGTCGAACCCGGCTGGCACCGCCACCGACATGCGGCACTTGGCGATATTCAAATCGATCGGCTGGTACAAGCCTTCGCCGCCGTGTTCCAGCAGCACGTCCTTGCCGGCCACGCCGAAATCGGCGGCGCCGTATTGCACGTAGGTTGGAACATCGGATGCGCGGATGATAATCACGCGCACCGCCGGATCGTTGGTGCCGAGGATCAGCTTGCGCGAGGTTTCCGGGTCTTCGTTGACGGTAATGCCAGCCGCTTGCAGCAGCGGCAGGGTTTCCTCGAAGATGCGGCCCTTGGACAGCGCCAGAGTAAGTTGCTGCGTCATGCTTTCACCCGCTCGATATTCGCGCCGACTGCGGACAGTTTCACTTCCATGCGGTCGTAGCCGCGATCGAGGTGATAGATGCGGTCGATCACCGTTTCGCCCTGCGCCGCCAGCGCGGCAATCACCAGCGATGCCGAGGCGCGCAAATCGGTCGCCATCACCGGCGCGCCGACCAGCTTTTCGACACCATGCACGATCGCGGTATGGCCGTCGATCTCGATCGACGCGCCCAGCCGATTCATTTCCTGCACATGCATGAAGCGATTTTCAAAAATCGTTTCGGTCACGCGGCTGCTGCCGTCGGCGATGCAATTGACCGCCATGAACTGCGCCTGCATATCGGTCGGGAAGCCCGGATATTCGGTGGTTCTGAAACTCACCGGCTTCGGGCGCGCCGCCATTTGCGCGCGGATCCAGTCTTCGCCCGAGGTCAAGATCACGCCGACCTCGCGCAATTTATTGAGCGCAGCGTCGAGAATATCGGTGCGCGTATGGCGCAAGGTGACGTCGCCGCCGGCTGCCGCCACTGCGCATAAATAAGTTCCGGTTTCGATGCGGTCGGCAATCACCGTGTGCGATGCGCCATGCAATTGGCTGACGCCTTGAATCACCAGCCGATCGGTGCCGATGCCGTCGATCCTGGCGCCCATCTTGACCAGCAGATTTGCCAGATCGGTCACTTCCGGTTCGCGCGCGGCATTTTCCAATACCGTTTCGCCTTCGGCCAGCGTGGCCGCCATCAACAGGTTTTCGGTGCCGGTCACGGTAATCATGTCGGTGACCACGCGCGTGCCCTTCAACTTCTTGGCTTTCGCGTGGATGTAGCCGGCTTCGATCGAAATATCCGCGCCCATCGCCTGCAAACCCTTGATGTGCTGGTCGACCGGACGCGAACCGATGCCGCAACCGCCCGGCAGCGATACCTTGGCCTCGCCGAAGCGCGCCACCAGCGGGCCAAGCACCAGGATCGAAGCGCGCATGGTCTTCACCAGGTCGTAGGGCGCTTCCAGATGCGCGACAGCGCCGCCGTTGAGCGCCACATGGCCGTCGTCCTGCTCGGCGCGCATGCCCATCTGGCGCAGCAATTTCAACATCGTTGCGACATCGTGCAAATGCGGGATGTTCGACAGGTGCAGGGTGTCGGCGGTCAAAAGGCCGGCGCACAGAATGGGCAGCGCGGCGTTCTTGGCGCCGGAAATGGCGATTTCGCCGGACAAGCGATTGCCGCCGACGATGCGTAATTTATCCATTATTTCTGGAATTCTTCAGGGGTAAGGGTTTTCATCGACAACGCATGGATTTCTTCGCGCATGCGGTCGCCCAGCGCCGCGTACACCAGTTGGTGGCGCTGGATCGGGCGCTTGCCGGCAAACGCGCTCGATACGATGATCGCGCTGAAATGCTGGCCGTCGCCTTCGACTTCAAGGTGCGCGCAGTCGAGGCCGGCGGCAATATAGCCTTTTATGATTTCAGGTGTTGGATTCACTATCTAACCTCTCAGTTTATAACCGCTTTTCAGCATCCGCACCGCCAAGGCCGCCAGCGCCAGGAAGAACACGGCGGCAATCGCGCAACTCCATACCGGATCGACGTCGGACTGGCCGAAAAAGCCATAGCGGAAACCATCGATCATATAAAAGAACGGATTGCAATGCGACACCGCTTGCCAAAACGGCGGCAACGCATGAATCGAATAAAACACGCCGGACAAAAAGGTCGCCGGCATGATCAGGAAATTCTGCGAGGCCGCCAACTGGTCGAACTTTTCTGCCCAGATGCCGACGATCAAACCCAGCGTCCCGAGGATCGCCGCGCCCAGCAGGGAAAATATGACGATCCACCACGGCGCCACGAATGCCATCTTGGCAAACCACGCCGTGACCGCAAACACGCCGACGCCGACCGCCAAGCCGCGCACCATCGCCGCCAGCACGTAGGCGCTGAACATTTCCAGATGCGACAACGGCGGTAACAGGATAAAGACCAGATTGCCGGTAATTTTCGATTGAATCAACGACGACGACGAATTGGCAAAGGCGTTTTGCAACACGCTCATCATGACCAGGCCAGGCACCAGGAATGCAGTATAAGACACTCCCGGATAGACATGAACGCGATTTTCCAGCGCTTGACCGAATATCACCAGGTACAGCATCGCGGTCAAGACCGGCGCGGCGATGGTTTGCGTCGCCACTTTCCAAAAGCGCAAGACCTCTTTATACAACAGGGTTTGAAAGCCGATCATTTCTCGCCTTCCATGATCTGGATAAAAACATCTTCCAAATCGGCCTGCTGCAATTGCATATCCTCGATCACGGCTCCCGCTTCGCGCAATGCGCGCAAAATCGGTTCGACCTCGGGGTAGGCATTCACGCGCAAGGTATAGGTGCCGCCGGCGACCAGTTCGTCCGTATGCGAGACCAGCGCCTTCAAGCCGTCGGGCAACTTGCCTTGGCCCAGGTTGACCACCAGTTGCGAGCCGGAGATGCGCTTGATCAACGCCGACGTGGTGTCCAGCGCCACCACCTTGCCGGCCTTCAGCATCGCGATGCGGTGGCACAGCGCTTGCGCCTCTTCCAGGTAATGCGTGGTCAACACCACCGTATGCCCTTCGCGGTTCAAGCGCTCGATAAATTTCCACAGGGTTTGGCGCAACTCGACATCGACGCCCGCCGTCGGCTCGTCCAGCACGATCACCGGCGGCTTGTGCACCAGCGCTTGCGCCACCAGCACGCGCCGTTTCATGCCGCCCGACAACGCGCGGGTATTGACGTCGGCCTTGTTGGTCAGGTCGAGGTTATGCATCACCTCGTCGATCCAGTCGTCGTTCTTTTTGATGCCGAAATAGCCGGATTGCATGCGCAGCGTTTCGCGCACCGAGAAAAACGGGTCGAAGACCAATTCCTGCGGCACCACGCCCAGGCGCATGCGCGCCTGCCGGTAATCCTTGACCACGTCGTAGCCGTGGATCGACACGCTGCCGGCATCGGCGCGGTTGAGCCCGGCGATGATCGAAATCAAGGTGGTCTTGCCGGCGCCATTGGGGCCGAGCAAACCGAAGAATTCGCCTTGTTCGATCTCGAGCGAAACGCCGTCGAGCGCGCGCAACGCGTTGTAACGCTTTTCGACCTTGGTAATCTGGATAGCAGCCATGTTGGCTAAGCGCACTTTATGCAAAATTGCCGCAGATTGGCGCAAGAGGCGTCCAACACAGGGCGAAAACCGTTGATTATATTGGATTTTTAGCGCGCAAGCGGAATTAGGCGTCGGCTTGAGTGGGAGCGACTTCGGGAAACAACAAACCGAACACCCCATACAATTCGGCCAGGCTGCGCAAACCGCCCGGCAAATTCCGAAAATGCAGCTCTTGCTGTTGCGCGTTCGCCGCGCGTTGCCACGCCAACAAGGTGGCAACGCCCGCCGAATCGACGGTCGTCAAATGCGACAAGTCGAATTCGGTCTGCCCGCTTTTGATGGCGTTCAGACCTTCTTGCAACGCCTTACTGGCGTTGTCGACGGTTAAAGAGAGTGCGGGCTGGAACATCAGGAGGATTTTGTCGTTTTCGACACATTGTCGCTTAATTTCTTGTTCTTGTCGGTCAACGCCTTGATCAAGCCGTCGATCCCGCCTTTGGAAATCTCGGTGGCGAAATTACCCTTGTAGGTTTCGACCAACCATGCGCCCAGCACATTGACGTCGTAGATTTTCCAGCCGCCTGGCAATTTCTCCAGGCGGTAATTCAATTGTATCGCCTCGCCCCGGGTTTGCACGACTTGCGAACGCACTTCGACGCCGTCGGTGGCCTCAGGGTCGCCTCTAAACGGCTGGAATTGCAGCTTCTGATCCTTGATCGATGAAATCGCGCCGGAATATGTGAATACCAACAAGCTGCGGAATTGTTCGATCAATTGCTTTTGCTGCTCGGGCGTCGCATCGCGCCAAAAACGGCCTGCGGCCAGCGAAGTCATGCGTTGGAAATCGACATATGGCAGAATTTTGGCTTCCACCAAGTCCAGCACATGCTTTTGATTGCCGCTCTGGATTTCCTTGTCGGCTTTCGCGCTTTCCAGCACGTCGGTGCTGATGCGCTTGACCAATGCGTCCGGCGCCTCGTCGGCAGCGACGGCGAAGTTGACAAAGCTTGCCAGCGTTAATGACATTGCTGCCGCAAATAGTGTTTTTAATATCTTCATGGCATTCCAAATAGATTGATCGAAAATCGGATTTTGCAGCCGGCGAGCCAACTCGCCTTATTTGCCGCTATCCTTGCCTTCAGCCGCCTTGCTATAGAGAAATTGGCTGATTAAATCTTCCAGCACCACGGCCGATTGCGTCATCGTAATCTTGTCGCCCGCCGCCAGGTTATGCGTATCGCCGCCCGGCGTCATGCCGATATATTGCTCGCCCAATAAACCGGAGGTCAGGATTTTGACCGACGAATCCTTCGGAAATTGATAGCGTCCATCGAGATTCAAGGTCACCACGGCCTGGAAAGTCTTGTCGTCGAAATTGATCGCGCCGACGCGACCGACCACCACCCCGGCGCTCTTGACTGGCGCTTGCGGTTTCAAGCCGCCGATGTTGTCGAACTTGGCCTGCACCGGGTACACCGCGCCAAAGTTAATCGAACCGAGATTGCCGGCCTTGATCGCCAGAAAAAACAATGCAAGGGCGCCCAGCAACACAAACAGGCCGACCCACAAATCCAGGGATTTTTTTTGCATAACTGCTTACCTCTATTTTGATGCGCTAACACAACCTCCGTCGTTCCCGCCTTAGCGGGAACGACGAGGATAATTTTTGCCAATCTTGCGCAAATACGTTTCTTTACCCACAAAAATCGGAACAACCATTCAATTAAACATCAATGCCGTCAGCATGAAATCCAGCCCGAGTACCGTCAGCGACGCGATCACCACGGTGCGGGTGGTTGCCCGCGCCACGCCCTCTGGAGTCGGTTGTGCCTCGTAACCCTGGAACAATGCGATAAATGTTACGGCAAATCCAAAAACCACGCTTTTAATCACGCCATTCGACACGTCTTGCCAGATGTCGACGCCGCCCTGCATCTGCGACCAGAACGCGCCTTCGTCGACGCCGATCATTTTGACGCCGACGACATAGCCGCCCAACACGCCGACCGCGCTAAAGATCGCCGCTAGCGCCGGCATCGCAATCACGCCGGCCCAGAAACGCGGCGCGATCACGCGCTGCAACGGGTTGACCGCCATCATTTCCATCGCCGATAGTTGCTCGCCGGCTTTCATCAAGCCGATTTCGGCGGTCAGCGAGGTGCCGGCGCGTCCGGCAAACAATAACGCAGTCACGACCGGCCCCAGTTCGCGCGTCAGCGACAAGGCAACCAGCAAGCCGAGCGCCTGTTCCGAGCCGTATTTATTGAGCGTGTAATACCCTTGCAAGCCGAGCACGAAGCCGACAAACAAGCCCGACACGGCAATGATGACCAGCGAATAATTGCCGATGAAATGAATCTGGTCGGTAATCAGGCGTGGCCGCCGCAGCAAGCCGCCCGATAATTTCAGCATGTCGAAGGCCATGCGGCCCGCGTAGCCGAGATTCTCCAACCATTCGCGCACGCCGCGCCCCAGCGATGCAATTGCCCGCAGTATCATGCTGGCGTCCTTAAACCGAGATCGTCGGCCAGGCTCTTGCCCGGATAATGGAAGGGCACCGGGCCATCCACCTCTGCGTTGACGAACTGTTTGACGTAAGGGTCGCTGGAGGCCGACATCTCGGCCGGTGTGCCATGCGCGACAATTTTCCCTTGCGACAAAAAGTACACATGGTCGGCGATCGAAAACGATTCATGCACATCGTGCGAAACCAGGATAGACGTCGAACCGAGCACATCGTTCAGTTTTTTAATCAAATTTGCGGTCACGCCCATCGAAATCGGGTCCAGGCCCGCAAACGGCTCGTCGTACATGATGAGTTGCGGATCCAGCGCGATGGCGCGCGCCAGCGCCACGCGGCGCGCCATGCCGCCGGACACTTCAGCCGGCTTCAATTGCGCCGCATTGCGCAAGCCGACTGCCTGCAGCTTCATCAAGACCAGATCGCGGATCAGGCTCTCCGGCAAATCGGTATGCTCGCGCATCGGGAAGGCGACGTTGTCGAAAACACTCATGTCGGTAAACAACGCGCCGTGCTGAAACAGCATGCCCATGCGCCGCCGCAAACGGTACAAGGCCGGCAAATTGGTGGCGTCGACCGCTTCGCCGCCGATGCTGACCTGGCCCTGGTTTGGCTGCAACTGGCCGCCGATCAGGCGCAGGATGGTGGTTTTTCCCGAACCGGAGCCGCCCATCACCGCGACCACCTTGCCGCGTGGGAAGTCCATTTGAAGATCCGACAAAATCGGACGATCTCCGTAGGAAAAGTGCAAATTGCGGATTTCGACTAGATTGGGCACGAGGGCAACCGGGAATGGCAATGCCGTGATTGTAGTGCAGATCGGACTTTGATTCAGGCGAATGCCCTGCGAAGTTGTTACAAAGGATGTAAATTTAGTTAAATCAAACACCTACCGATATAGTCGGGAATGCTCGGAAGCGTCGACAACGGTCGTCGCCGCCTCCGAATTTACCTTATCAACGCGGCAATACCGAGCTTCCCATCAGGAATTCGTCGACCGCGCGCGCGCATTGGCGACCTTCGCGGATCGCCCACACCACCAGCGATTGTCCGCGCCGCATATCGCCTGCGGCAAACACTTTGGCCGCTGAAGTTTGATAGCAGCCATCGCCATCGGTGCTGGCCTTGGCGTTGCCGCGCCCATCCTTGTCGACGCCGAACGCTTCCAACACCTGCGCCACCGGCGACACGAAGCCCATCGCCAACAATACCAGGTCGGCCTTCATTTCAAATTCGGAATTCGGCACTTCCTGCATCTTGCCGTCTTTCCATTCGACCCGCGCAGCGATCAATTTCTCGACCTTGCCGCCCTTGCCTTCGAGGCGCTTGGTCGCCACCGCCCAATCGCGCTCGCAGCCTTCTTCGTGCGACGACGAAGTGCGCAGTTTGGTCGGCCAATACGGCCAAACCATCGGCTTGTTTTCCGTTTCCGGCGGCTGCGGCATCAATTCGAATTGCGCCACCGATGCCGCGCCGTGCCGATTCGAGGTGCCGACGCAATCCGAGCCGGTATCGCCGCCGCCGATTACCACCACATGCTTGCCGGCAGCGGTGATCTGATCCTTGACCTTGTCGCCGGCCACCACCTTGTTTTGCAACGGCAGGAATTCCATGGCGAAATGCACGCCCTTGAGTTCGCGCCCCGGCACCGGCAAATCGCGCGGCTGTTCGGCGCCGCCGCTTAGTACGACGGCATCGAACTCCTTGTTGATTTGTTCCGGCGAAATGGTCGTCTTCGACCAGTTGGTGATGTTCGCCGGAAAATCCTTGCCGACCAACACGCCGGTGCGAAATTGCACGCCCTCCGCCTGCATTTGTTGCACGCGGCGATCGATGTGCGATTTTTCCATCTTGAAGTCGGGAATGCCGTAACGCAGCAAGCCGCCGACGCGGTCGTTCTTTTCAAACACGGTGACATCGTGTCCGGCGCGCGCCAACTGTTGGGCGGCAGCCAAGCCGGCTGGCCCGCCACCGATGATCGCCACCTTCTTGCCGGTTTTCACCGGCGCCGGTTGCGGCACGATCCAGCCGTTTTCCCACGCCTTGTCGACGATAAAATGTTCGATCGACTTGATTCCGACAGGGTCGCTATTGATGCCGAGCGTGCACGCGCTTTCGCACGGCGCTGGGCAGACGCGGCCGGTGAATTCGGGGAAATTATTGGTCGAATGCAAAACTTCCAGCGCCTCGCGGTAATTGCCGCGATACACCAGGTCGTTCCAGTCGGGAATAATATTATTCACCGGGCAACCGTTGTTGCAAAAAGGGATGCCGCAATCCATGCAACGCGCGCCTTGTATCTTGGCTTCGTCGTCGCTCAAATGCATGACGAATTCCTTGTAATGCTTCTTGCGCGTTTGCGGCAATTCGCTCGCCTCTTTCAGGCGCTGGTATTCCATGAAGCCGGTTACTTTTCCCATCTCTCGCTCACCTTCTTGTCTTGATTGATCTACGCTGCGATTTTCGCCGCCGCCGGGGCCGCATTCCTGGCGGTTTCCATTTCCGCCAGCGCGCGCTTGTATTCGGCAGGGAACACCTTGACGAATTTGGAGCGGCCCGCCGCCCAGGCGTCGAGCAGGTTGCGCGCACGCGTGCTGCCCGTGTGTTTGAAATGGCGCTCGATCAAACCCTTCACAATCGCTTCGTCGCTTTGTCCTGCGCCGCCGCGCGTGGTGCTATGCCACAAGGCAGGCTCGCCCTTGGCTTCCTGTTCCGCGGTCGACAAGAGCGGCTCCAGCGCGACCATCGCCAGATTGCATTTGGCAGCAAAGTCGCCGTCCGGGTCGTACACGTAGGCAATGCCGCCCGACATGCCGGCGGCGAAATTGCGTCCGGTCTCGCCCAGCACGACGACGGTGCCGCCGGTCATGTATTCGCAGCCGTGATCGCCCGTGCCTTCCACCACGGCGACCGCGCCGGAGTTACGCACGGCGAAGCGCTCGCCGGCCACGCCGTTGATAAATGCCTCGCCGGCAATCGCGCCGTACAACACGGTGTTGCCGACGATGATGTTATCCACCGCCCAGCCACGGAATTCGGTATTCGGCCTTACGATGATGCGCCCGCCCGACAAACCCTTGCCGACGTAATCGTTGCCTTCGCCGACCAGATCGAGCGTGATGCCGTGCGCCAGGAAAGCGCCCGCCGATTGGCCGGCAGTGCCTTGCAACTGGATATGGATGGTATCGTCCGGCAAACCGGCATGACCGTATTTCCGCGCGACTTCGCCGGAGAGCATGGTGCCGACCGTGCGATTGACGTTGCGCACCGGCGAGATGAAGGAGACCTTTTCGCCCTTATCCAGCGCCAATTTCGCCTGCGCAATCAATTTATGATCGAGCGCTTTTTCCAGGCCGTGATCTTGCTCGCCCACCTGGTAGCGCGGCTCGCTGGCCGGCATCTCCGGCAGATGGAATATCTTGGCGAAATCGAGATTCTTGGCCTTCCAATGTGTGATCGCTTTCGATTTATCCAGCAGGTCGGCACGTCCGATCAATTCGTCGAAAGTGCGGATGCCCAGTTGCGCCATGATCTGGCGCGCTTCTTCGGCCACGAAGAAGAAGAAATTGACCACATGCTCGGGCTTGCCGGAGAACTTGGCGCGCAGCACCGGGTCTTGGGTGGCGACCCCGACCGGGCAAGTATTCAAATGGCATTTGCGCATCATGATGCAGCCTTCGACCACCAGCGGCGCGGTCGCAAAGCCCACTTCGTCGGCGCCCAGCAAGGCGGCGATGACCACATCGCGCCCGGTCTTGATCTGGCCGTCGGCCTGGACCCGGATGCGGCTGCGCAATTTGTTCAAGACCAGCGTCTGCTGGGTTTCCGCCAAACCGAGTTCCCACGGCGTGCCGGTATGCTTGACCGAAGACAGCGGCGACGCGCCCGTGCCGCCATCGTGGCCGGCGATCACCACATGGTCGGACTTGGCCTTGGCGACCCCGGCAGCGACCGTGCCGACACCGACTTCGGAAACCAGCTTGACCGAAATGGATGCCTTCGGATTGGCATTCTTCAAATCATGAATCAGCTGCGCCAAGTCTTCGATCGAATAGATGTCGTGGTGCGGCGGCGGCGAAATCAAGCCGACCCCCGGCACCGAAAAGCGCAGGCGGGCGATGTATTCGGATACCTTATGTCCCGGCAATTGACCGCCCTCGCCCGGTTTTGCGCCTTGCGCCATCTTGATCTGGATTTGATCGGCGGAAGTCAGGTATTCGGCGGTGACGCCGAACCGGCCCGACGCCACTTGCTTGATCTTCGAGCGCAGCGAATCGCCCGCCAGCAAGGGCATGTCGACTTCGACTTGTTCCTTGCCGATGATGGAGGCCAGCGTGTCGCCCTTCTTGATCGGGATGCCTTTGAGTTCTTGCACGTAACGGTTCTGGTCTTCGCCGCCTTCGCCGGTATTCGACTTGCCGCCGATGCGGTTCATCGCAATCGCCAGGGTCGCATGCGCTTCGGTCGAGATCGAACCCAGCGACATCGCGCCGGTGGCGAAGCGCTTGACGATTTCCTTGGCCGGTTCGACTTCGTCGAGCGGAATCGCTTTGGCCGGATCGAACTTGAATTCGAACAAGCCGCGCAATGTCATGTGGCGCTTCGATTGATCGTTGATGATCTGAGCGTATTCCTTGTAGGTGTTGAAGCTGTTGGAGCGGGTCGAATGCTGCAGCTTGGCAATCGCGTCCGGCGTCCACATATGGTCTTCGCCGCGCACCCGGAATGCATATTCGCCGCCGGCGTCGAGCGCGTTGGCCAGCACTGGGTCATTGCCGAATGCGAGCTGGTGCAGGCGCAGCGCTTCTTCGGCCACTTCGAATACGCCGATCCCTTCGACGTTGGACGCGGTGCCCTTGAAATACTTTTGCACCAGCGCGCTGTTGAGGCCGATCGCCTCGAAAATCTGCGCGCCGCAATACGACATGTAGGTGGAAATGCCCATCTTCGACATGACTTTCAGCAAGCCCTTGCCGATTGCCTTCTGGAAGTTGTAGATCGCCTTTTCCGGCGTCAAATCTGCCTGCAAATCTGCTGCCACGTTGGCCAGCGTTTCCATGACCAGATACGGATGGATCGCTTCTGCGCCATAGCCGGCCAGCAAGGCGAAGTGATGGGTCTCGCGCGCCGATCCGGTTTCGACCACCAGGCCGGTCGAGGTGCGCAAGCCCTTGCTGACCAGATGCAGGTGGATCGCCGAGGTTGCCAGCAGCGCCGGGATGGCGACCTGGTCGGCATCGACCTTGCGATCCGACACGATCAAGATGTTATGGCCGGATTGCACCGCGTCGACCGCTTTCGCGCACAACGAAGCCAGGCGCGCTTCGATGCCCTCCTTGCCCCAGGCGACCGGATAGCAGATATTCAATTCGTGCGACTTGAACTTGCCGCTGGTATGCGCGCCGATGTTGCGCAGCTTGGCGATATCGGCGAAGTCCAATATCGGCTGCGACACTTCCAGCCGCATCGGCGGGTTGATGTTGTTGGTATCGAGCAGGTTCGGCTTGGGGCCGATGAAGGACACCAGCGACATCACCATCGCTTCGCGGATCGGATCGATCGGCGGATTGGTCACTTGCGCGAACAACTGCTTGAAGTAGTGGTATAGCGTCTTGTTCTTGTTGGACATGACGGCCAGCGGCGAATCGTTGCCCATCGAGCCGATTGCTTCTTCAGCGGCGGTGGCCATCGGCGTCAACACGAATTTCAAGTCTTCCTGCGTATAGCCAAACGATTGCTGGCGATCCAGCAGCGAGGTCGTGGCCGGTGCTTCCGGTGCTTCCGATTTCAGGCTGCCCAGCTTGATGCGCACCGAGGCGATCCATTGCTTGTACGGCTTGGCGTTGGCGTAGGTATCCTTGAGTTCCTTGTCGTCGATGATGCGTCCGGCGTCGAGGTCGATCAAGAACATCTTGCCCGGCTGCAAGCGCCATTTCTTGATGATCTTCGATTCCGGGATCGGCAACACGCCGGATTCCGATGCCATCACCACCAGGTCGTCGTCGGTGACGATATAGCGCGCCGGGCGCAAGCCGTTGCGATCCAGCGTGCCGCCGATGTGGCGCCCATCGGTGAAGGCCATCGCCGCCGGGCCGTCCCACGGCTCCATCATCGCTGCATGGTATTCGTAGAAGGCGCGGCGGTTGGCATCCATCAAGGTATGGTTTTCCCAGGCTTCCGGGATCATCATCATCATCGCCTGCGCAATCGGATAACCGGCCATCAACAACAATTCCAGCACGTTATCGAAACAGGCTGTATCGGATTGGCCTTCGTAAATCAGCGGGAACAGCTTTTTCAAGTCGTCGCTCAACACCGCCGACTTCATCACTCCTTCACGCGCGCGCATCCAGTTGAAATTGCCTTTGACGGTATTGATTTCGCCGTTGTGGGCGATCAAGCGGTATGGGTGGGCCAGCGGCCATTCCGGGAAGGTATTGGTCGAGAAGCGCTGATGCACCAGGGCCAGTGCCGAAATGCAGCGCGGATCTTGCAAGTCCTTGTAATAGACGCCAACTTGATCGGCCAGCAACAAGCCCTTGTAGACCACGGTGCGCGCCGACAACGACGGCACGAAGAATTCCTTGCCGTGCAACAGGTTAAGGGCCTGGATCGCGTGGCCGGACGATTTGCGGATCACGTACAGCTTGCGCTCCAACGCATCGGTGACCATGATGTCTTGCCCGCGCCCGATGAAGATCTGGCGGATCACCGGCTCCTTGGCGCGCACGGTCGGCGACATCGGCATATCGACATCGATCGGCACATTGCGCCAGCCCAGCACGACCTGGCCTTCCGCCAATACCGCGCGTTCGATTTCCTGTTCGCAGGCGATGCGCGACGCATTTTCCTTCGGCAAGAACACCATGCCGACACCGTATTCGCCGGGCGGTGGCAATTCGACGCCTTGCTTGACCATCTCTTCGCGATAGTATTGATCGGGCAACTGGATCAAGATACCCGCGCCGTCGCCCATCAGCTTGTCGGCGCCGACGGCGCCGCGATGGTCGAGATTTTTCAGGATCAGCAAACCCTGCTCGACAATCGAATGGCTTTTCTGGCCCTTGATGTGAGCGACAAATCCAACGCCGCAGGCGTCATGTTCATTGCTGGGGCTGTACAGTCCTTGCGCGTGCATAAGCTTTCTCCACTGCTTTTTTAAAGTCGAATAGGGAGAATAGTGCAGCGCATCAGATTTTTCAACTACAATAAAAAGGGTCGGAGTAAATTAAAAACAATCCACATTGAATTTGAAATTTAAATGGGGACATAGTAGCTTGAATCGTCGCGAATAGCCGCTTTTGCCTTTGCTTTACGGGCTTGACTGGCTGTCCGGCAAACGCTTGGTCGGACGCCCGCGCTTGCCTGGACGCACTTGCCGATCCAGCTGCGTTTCCAGCTGGGCCTTGAACGGTTCCGAACCGAGCACCCAGCCTTTGCGTGTCGCCTCTTTCAATTCCTGCAATTCCTGCGGTGTAAGCGCTTGCTCCGTCAAATACTTATACGCTGCTTCTCTTTCAAACGGGGTATTGCCCAATGCCCAAAATACAGGGTGGTCGGTAACCAAGGGATCGGACTTGGCGCCGACATGATGGGCATAGCTCGACCACGCATAATCGCCGGGATTGGCGGCAATCCCGGCCCGAACCGGATTCAGTTCGATATAACGGGTGCAAGTCGTCAGATAATTTTCCGCATCGATCACGGTGGCTTTGAAACGGCCTTGCCAGAGCGTGCCGGCACGCCCGTATTTGCGGTTGAAATAAGGGACATAGTGCCGCCCAACCCACTGCATGGTCCGCGCCAAGCCTTGCGCATCGGATGGCGTAGCAAGAAGATGCAAGTGATCTGGCATCAAAACGTAGGCATGAATTGCCACCTTGTAGAGTTTGGCGGCCTCGCGCAGCCAACCCAGGAAGTGCAGGAAATCGTCGTTATCGCGGAAAATCGCCTGGCGGTCGACGCCGAATTGCACAATGTGGTGCGGCTGCTGCGGAATCACCAATCTTGGAAGACGAGCCATCATCAAAAATACGAAAAGGAGAATGCTGCCGATTATAGCAATTACATTACTCCGACCCTATTTAATGATACAACGCAGGCTTTTTGCGCCAAATAGAATAGTCGCAATACAAGATTCGTGGTTCGGATAGCGTATTGTAGTTTGGCGTCAGATTGCGTCGGCGCCAGTTTCACCTGTGCGGATACGCACGACTTGCTCAAGATTTCGCACCAGCACTTTGCCATCGCCGACTTTGCCGGTGCGGGCGCCTCGTATGATCGCTTCCAGTGCGCGTTCCAGCATCGCTTCAGCCACGATAATCTGAATCTCGGTTTTTGGTAAAAAATCGGAAACGTATTCCGGGCCTTGGTATAGCTCAGTGTGGCTTTTCTGGTGTCCGAAGCCCTTGACCTCGGTCACGGTTATGCCACCCACGCCGACAGCGCTTAGTGCCTCGCGCACATCTTCCAGCTTGAACGGTTTGATGACGGCAACAATGAGTTTCATGCTTGCCTCGCTAATTATTTACAGTTGCGCCGACTGTTGGGCCAGCAGCCTCCGCTTCGATTTCGCAGAGGCTGCATGGCCGACGTCATGTTGTCGGTGGCAGCCAGGATTCACGAGTCTGTTGCAATACCTTGCGAGTCTCTTCCTCGATTGGCGGCACGCGACGCGAGAATAGCGAAATCAATACCGGCAATACGATCAGGATCAGGATCGGCGCCAATATGATGCCGCCCACCACCACCAGCGCCAACGGCTTTTGCACTTGCGAGCCGATCCCGGTGGAGAAAGCCGCCGGCAACAGCCCGACGCAAGCAACGATGCAAGTCATCATCACCGGCCGCATCTGCACTTTGCAGGTGCGAATGACGGCGCTCGCGCGATCCATGCCATTCTCGATATGCTGATTGTAATACGATAGCACGATGATGCCGTCCATCGCTGCAATCCCGAACAGCGCGACGAAGCCGATGGCCGCAGACACGCTGAACGGCGTGCCGGTCAGGTACAGTGCATAGATGCCACCGATCAAGGCCATCGGGATCACGCTGGCCGACAGCAGCATGTCGGTCACCGAGCCGAAGTTCATGTACAGCAGGATGCAGATCAGCAAGATGCTGAACGGCACCGCGATTGCCAGCCGCCCGAGCGCCTCCTGCAGATTGCCGAATTCGCCGACCCATTCGAGCCGGTAGCCGCCGGGCAGCTTGACTTGTTCGGCCACCTTGCGCTGCGCTTCCAGCACTGCCGAGCCGAGGTCGCGTCCGCGCACGCTGAACTTGAGCGGCGTGTAGCGTTCCTGCCCCTCGCGGTAGATGAAGGATGCGCCCGATACCAAGGTCACCTTGGCCACGTCGGACAGCGGAATCTGCACGATGCCGCCGTTGCCGTTCGGATTTTGCGCGCCGATGTTGATGCGTTTCACCGCATCGATGCTGTTGCGGTATTCGGGCGACAGCCGCACCATCATCGGGAAGTTGCGGTCGCTGCCCGGCTCGTACACGTTGCCGGCAGCCTGCCCGCCGATGGCCGCCTGCACCGTTGCGTTGATATCGCCGGTCGCCAAGCCGTAGCGGGCGGCGCGCTCGCGGTCGATGTCGATCTTCACGGTCGGCTGGCCGAGCGAGACGAAGACCGACAAATCGGTGACGCCCGGTATGGTTTCCATCACGCGCTTGATGTCGTCGGCGGTCTTTTGCAGCGTTTCCAGGTCGTTGCCGAAAATCTTGATCGAATTCTCGCCCTTGACGCCGGACGCCGCTTCTTCCACATTATCCTCGATGTATTGCGAGAAATTGAAGTCGACGCCGGGTATGGCCTCGGTCAACTGCTTGGTCATGTCGTCGGTCATTTTTTCCTTGTCGACGCCTTTGGGCCAGGTGTCGAACGGCTTCAGCGGCACGAAGAATTCGGCATTGAAAAAGCCGGAAGTGTCGGTGCCGTCGTCCGGCCTGCCGTGCTGGGAAATAATCGTTTCCACTTCGGGATAGCTGCCGATGATCTTGCGCATCTGGTTCACGTAGCGATTGCTTTCTTCCAGCGAAATCGACTGCGGCATCGTCGCGCGGATCCACAGATTGCCTTCTTCGAGCTTCGGCAGAAATTCCAATCCCAGCGGCCGCGCTGCCAACCCCGCCAGCACCAGCAACACGCCCATCCCGATCAATGTCGCCTTCTTGTGCGCCAACGCATATTCGAACGCAGGCTCATAGGCACGCCGCAGCCAGCGCACGAAGAAGGTTTCCACTTCGCTCAATTGTTCAGGCAGCAACAGCGCGCTCAAAGCGGGCGACACGGTAAAGGTGGCGATCAAGCCGCCGGCGATCGCGTAGGCGTAGGTTTTCGCCATCGGGCCGAAAATATGACCTTCGATGCCGCTCATCGTGAACAAGGGCACGAAACCGGCGATGATGATGGCCGCCGAAAAGAAAATCGCCCGGTTGACTTCGGTCGCGGAATTGGCGATGGTTGCAAATTTGCCGCGCAAGCCAAACGTGCTGCGCTGCGTATGCATCAAGGCCATGCCGGCTTTGCGCGCCTCCGAACTTTCGGCAAGATGGCGGAAGATGTTCTCGACCATGATCACGGACGCATCGACCACCAGGCCGAAATCGATTGCCCCGACCGACAGCAGATTGGCCGATTCGCCGCGCATCACCAGCAAGCCGATGGCAAAGGCCAGCGCGAACGGGATCGTCAGCGCGACGATCACGGCGGTGCGCAAATTGCCGAGGAAAGCCCATTGCAGCAGGAAGATCAGCAATACACCGACCACCATGTTATGCAGCACCGTATGTGTCGTCACGCCGATCAGGTCGCTGCGGTCGTAGATCTGCTTCAGATACACGCCCGGCGGCAGGATGCCCGAAGTGTTGATCTTTTCCACTTCCGCCTCGACCTTCTTGATGGTCGGCATGCTTTCGCCGCCACGCCGCATCAACACAATCCCTTCGACGATATCGTCGTCGTTGTTGTTGCCGGCTATGCCCAGTCGCGGCAGGTGCCCGACGCTGATCGTGGCGACATCTCCCAGCAACACCGGCGTGCCATGATTGGCCGACAGCACCATCTTGCGGATATCGTCCATCGACTGCACCAGGCCGATGCCGCGCACCACCGCCGATTGCGGCCCGATATTGATGGTTTGCCCGCCGACGTTGGTATTGCTGTTATTGACGACCGTCAAGACCTGCGGCAGCGTCAAACCATAGCTGGCAAGGCGATGCTGGTCGATCACGATGTCGTAGGTCTTGGTCTTGCCGCCCCAGCCGGTGACGTCGATTACGCCCGGCACCGCCTTGAAGCGTCGTTCGAGCACCCAGTCTTCCAGCGTTTTGAGGTCGGTCACCGAATAGCCGGGCGGCCCCATTACGCGATAGCGGTAGATTTCGCCGGTCGGGCTGGTCGGTGAAATCGACGCCTGCGCGCCATTGGGCAAAGGCGGCATTTGCGCCAGGCGGTTGATGACCCATTGCTGCGCTTCTTCATAGGTGAAGTCGTAGGTGAACTGGACCTTGACATCCGACAGGCCGAACATCGAAATGGTTCGCACCACGTTCACATGCGGGATGCCGGCCATGCCGATTTCGATCGGGATGGTGATATAGCGCTCGATTTCTTCAGCCGACTGCCCGGAACTCTGGGTGACGATATCGATCAGCGGCGGCACCGGATCGGGATAGGCCTCGATATTGAGTTTCATGAAACTCGCTATCCCGACGCCGAACATGGCGATCAACAGGATAACCATCAGGAAGCGCTGTCTAAGTGCAAACTCGATGACCCCATTCATAAATTACTTCCTTGTGAAATTGTTTCTTATTGCGTGACGAAAGCTGCGAATTCCAGACTGGTTGCCTCGATCAGGCAATCGGGTTCTGACAACCGGCGCGAAACGATGCAGCAATCGACGAAGATTATGGCTGCTTGTCGCCCGACGGCGCCGCAACCGCAAGCTCGGTGCGATTCCACCAGCCGCCGCCCAACGCCTGGAACAGCGCGGCAGTATCGGCGTAGCGGTTGGCTTGCGCCTGCACCAGATTCGTCCGTGCCTGCTGGTAAGCCTGCTCGGACGCCAGCAGCGCCACGTAGCCGATATCGCCGAGTTCCACCTGGCGCTTGGCAATCGCCAGGCTGTCGGCGGTCGCGCGTTCGGCAACCGCTGCCGCCTGCAACGCATCGGCGTCGGACTGCAAGGCTTGCAACGTGTCGGCCACGTTCTGGAAAGCAGCCAGCACGGTGCTGCGGTACTGGGCCGCAGCTTCGTCGTACGCGGCTTCCGCGGCGCGCTTCTTGTGCAGCAACGTGCCGCCCTGGAACAGCGGTTGGGTGATGCCGCCGGCCACAGTCCAAAAGCCGTTGCCGGACTTGAACAGTTGGCTGACCACGGATGCCATGCTGCCGCCGTCGGCACTGAGCGAGAACTGCGGCAGCAT
Organism: Burkholderiaceae bacterium; assembly: GCA_031291325.1. Lineage (GTDB taxonomy): Bacteria > Pseudomonadota > Gammaproteobacteria > Burkholderiales > Burkholderiaceae_D > PKWO01. The sequence goes on along the minus strand of JARLJG010000028.1, from coordinate 62,869 downwards.
GTTGGCCTTGGCGACGCCGATCTGCGCGCTGGCCGCATGCAATTGCTCTTCGGCCGAACGCACGTCGGGACGTTGCTCGATCAGCTTGGACGGCAGCGTCAGCGGCAATTCCTGCGGCAATTGCAGCGCCGCGAGTTCAAACTGTTCCGGCGCGGCGTCGCTCGGGTAACGTCCCGCCAGCGCGGCCAGCAAATCGCGCTGCTGCGCCAGTTGCTTTTGCAGCGGCGGCAGCAAGGCTTTGGTCTGCGCCAGCGTTGCCACCTGGGCCACCACGTTGGCTTCAGGCACCGCGCCCAAGGCCAGTTGGCGGCGGAACAAATCCAGTTGCTCTTGCTCGATCTTGACCATCGCTTCGGTGGCGGCGATTTGCGCGCGCAACGATGCTTCCTGCACCGCTGCGGCGACCACGTTCGAAGTCAGCGTCAGGTAGGCGGCTTCCAGTTGGAAACGCTGCGAATCGGCCTGCGCCTGCAAGCTTTCCACCTGCCGCCGATTGCCGCCGAAGACGTCCGGCACATACGAAATATTCAGTTGCGCGGTATGCAAGTTGTACAGTGCCGCACCGGAAGCGGCGTTCGACGAGACCGTGCCCAGCGCCTGCTTTTGCCGGCTCGGCGTGAAATTTGCGCTGACGCTCGGGTAATAAGCGCCGACTTGCGCGGCCACGTTTTCCTGGGCGACGCGCAACGCGGCTTCGGCTTGCTGCAAATTCGGATTGTTCTTCAACGCCTGCTCGATCAGGCTGTTCAAAGCCGGCGAATGAAACAAGGTCCACCACTGGCGCGGAATGTCTGCGGTGGCGACGAAACGCTGCGCCTCGCCGCCGGCCACAGGGGCCGACGCCGTTTGTGTCGCCAGCGGTTCGGCGGTATAACTGGTCACCGGCGGCGCGGCGGGTCGGGAGAAATCGGGGCCTGCGGCGCAGCCGGCGAGCGCGAGCAGGGCGGCCGGCAGCGATGCCTTAAACCAGTGCCGCCGGAGTGATATTGCGACGATATTGTTCATGGTCAGTTGCCTTGCGCCAGACGATCGATGAACAGTGCGCCGCTGGTGACGATTTTTTCGCCGGCTTTCAAGCCGTCGGTCACTTCCACCATATTGCCGTTGATGCGTCCGACCTTGATCGACCGCAATGCCAGCGCGCCGTCGGCAAGGGCGACGAATACGTGGGCGTCGGAACCCTCATACACTACCGCGCTGTTGGGCACGCCGGGCGAAGTCACCGTGTCGCCGGTCGCGATGTGGAAGGTGGCGAACATCTGCGGCTTCAATGCGCCGTCGTGGTTCTCGACTTCCGCGCGCACCGGGACGCGCCGCGTATTCGGATCGACCGACGCCGAAATCCAGGTCAGCTTGGCCTTGAACACGCGCTCCGGCCAGGCCGGCACCTGCACTTCGACCGGCGCACCCAGCTTCATCAGTGGCGCGTCGGTTTCGCGCACGTTGCCGATCAGCCAGACGCTCGACAGGTTGGCGATCGCATACACCGGATTGGAAGAACCGGCTGCCGCGCTTTGAATATTCTGGCCGATGCCGACCTGGCGCAAGATGACCGTGCCGGCAATCGGAGCGCGCACCACCGCTTCCGGGCTGGTCCGCTGCAACACCGGCACGGCTTCCAGCGCAGCAATTTCCTCATCGGTCTTGCCGAGGATGCGCAAGCGGTTGCGCACTGCGGCCAGCGCGATTTCGGCGCTGCGCAAATTCCCCTGCGCAGTAGCCAGATCGGCCTGGCTTTGCAACCAGTCCTTCTGCGCTCCCGCTTTGGACAACAACATTTCGTGCTGGCGTTTTTCCGCCGCCTCGGTCAGTTTGACCTGGGCAGTGGCGGTACCAAGCGCTGCCGCTGCAGCGATCAAGTCGTTTTGCCCTTGCACGAATTCCGACGCCTCCACCGCCATCAGCGGCGTGCCCTTCTGCACCGCATCGCCCAGTTTGGCGAACAACTTGGTCACATGCCCGGTGTACGGCGAAAACACCTGGGTTGTCGTATCGTCGTTGGTAGCAATGCTGCCATCGGTGATTTGCTCTGTACGAAAGCTTTGCGCCTGCACCGCAACGATTTTCAGCGCTTCGAGTTGGCCCTTGGCGGGACGAAAGCTTCCCGGCGCGACCGCTGCCGGCTGCGCGCTCGGGGCAGTCTCGGCGTTGGCTTTGCCGCTCGCGAAATGGCCGATCAACACGCCGCCGCCGATCAAGGCGGCAATCCCTGCAAGCAGGCGCGCTTTAGTCTTGGTGGGAAGATGAGTTATTCGTTCTATGGTCATGGCAGGCTTTTTTGGGGAAATGATTAAAATATTAAAACGTCGTATGGAAAAATCATCGGAGAAACGCATCCCCTTTTAGAAATCTCCACGTGACCACACGGGTAGCCAGAGCGCTTTCTGGATAGGGTCAAAAACCTGGATAAGGTCAACCCTACTAATTTACTCCCAGTTTTGGTGCATTCAGCCATTTTTTATAAAAGGCTTTTGCACCCTAACAGCATGATTCATGCCACAAACCATTTTCAAGGGAGAAAAAGAAAGAAAGTAACTGAGACTTTTTATCGATGGTCGTTCCTGATCCAAGCAAAAATACGAACCAGGTTGAATTAAATGTCGCTATTGGTGAACTCAAGGACGACGAACATAACAGGAAGAATGTAAAAATATTGAAAAAAGCGCGATGTTGAGTGTAAAAAAGTCGTAAAAATGCTTAAAAACCAGAAAGTGGCGACGTTTCAAACAAGTGCGGATTATGGGTGCGATTTTGCACCATTTTGGACGATTATTACCATCACGGGATTGAAACGGTGCGTTTCTTGGCTGCCGTGAGCGGGCGCATGCTTATCGTTGTTCCTTTCATCGAACATTGACGCGGCACCCCATGCACCCGATGCAAATGGCAGCAGCGTCAAAAAATCGATTTACCCGAAGAGGTATTCTGATGCCGCCGCTGTTCGATCACGCTCACCAACAGGCCGCGCAAGTCGTTGAGCGGCTCCACTTCAGACGAGTCGACCTTGGCGGCGGGCAAAGTCAAGTCCCAATCGCCGTAGATGAATCCGATCGGATTGCGATTGACGGTCAACGGCAGCACCATGAAACTGCGCGCGTCGAATAGCGCGCCCTTCCACCAGCGCGGCAATTTGCTGGAAAATGCCGGGGCGTGCGCATTTTCGATGAAAATCATCTTGTCGTTCGCCAAGGCCGCGTGGAACACATCGGGTTGATACGCGTCCGGGAAGGATAGCTTGTCGAGCAGGTCTTGCGCACCCTCGCCGAAGCACATGCGCGCCGCATATTGGTGGCGCTCGTTATTGCGCATGAAGGCGATCGCGCGGCTCAATCCCAATCCCTTGAATACGGTTTCCAGCGCCATCGCCAGCAACTGCGCGCTGCTGGCGCTTTGCACGGCGCCGCGCATGTCGATCACACCACGCGTGAGCAGTTGCGCCGCGTTGGCCGGCTTGCCCAGCTCGGCGCCAGGTTCCGCCTCTATCGTCACGGCGTCTTCGGTCAACTTGATCGGACGGCTGATGACGGCTTCGTCCTCGACCGACTGCAATGCGGCATCGACCGCAGCCAGAATCTGCTCAGGTTCCAAGCCGAGCATGTCGGAATAATTGCCGACGATGCGCGACAATTCGGCGGTGTCGGCGCCATCGCTGCGGCAGATTACATCGGCGCAGCGCGACGATACCGTCGAAACCGTGGCCAGCCATTGCGCATGATCGATCGGCTCGCCGGTCGCTTCCGGGTGGACATAGGTCATGCTATCGATCAAGCTGCTCGGGAAGCCCCAGCGCTTGGCGATTGCACGCCCGATCTCTTCCAGGTTCAGGCCCAGCAACTCGCGCGATGCATCCGCCTCGGACACGTGGCTATCGGCGCAACAGGCTTGTATCGCTGCCCACGACTCCGGCAGATAGAAGGTCAGCATCATGCGCCCTAGACTGTGCAGCATCGAGCAGACCACCGCCTCCTCGACATCGCGCGTGCTGGCCGAGGACGCCACCTGGCGTCCGATATGTCCGGCCAGAACCGCCTTTTCCAACTCGGTCCGGGTCGCCGGCGCATCCGCCATCGTATTGGTCAAGCCATCGATGAGTTTCAAGCCCAACGCCAGATGGCCGATCGATTCGGTGCCGAGCACGATGACGGCCTTTGAAACGGTATTGATGCCCATGCCGAATACCGAATACATCGCGCTATTGGCCAGGCGCAGCACGCGCTGCGTCAGCGCCGGGTCGGACAGCACGGTCTTGGTCATGTTGAATTCGGCATCGTTATCGCCGCGCATCGCGCCGATGATGGAGTTGACCACCTTGGCAAACCCAGGCAAATCGCCGCGCAACCGCACCCTGGCCCACAGCAGTTCGAGTGTCTTTTCCGCCGCTTGGGGATCGAGGACGGCGCTGCTCATACCGTTCTTTCGCTTTCCAGAATGAGCGCGGGCAAGACGCCGGATCTGAGCGCTTCGATTGCTTCTTCAGGCGGCAACGGCCGTCCGGTCAAAAACCCTTGAATCATTGCGCATCCCTGCTTCGACAAGAAGCTTAACTGCTGCTCGTTTTCGACCCCTTCGGCGATGGTGGTCAGGTTCAAATGGCTGGCCAGGCTCAATACCACGTTGCAAATCGCCGCATCCTTGACCGATTCCGGCAAATCCTTGATGAACGCGCGATCGATTTTCAGCGCTGCAATCGGAAAACGCTTCAAATAGGCCAGCGAAGAATAGCCGGTGCCGAAGTCGTCGATGGCGATGCGCACGTTGCGCGTGGCGATTTCATTCAACAGGTTTTCCGCGTGCTCCGGGTCCGACATCAAAATGCCTTCGGTGATTTCCAGCAGCAGTTGACGCCCTTGCAGCCCCGACAATTTCATCGCATCGTCCATCACTTGCAGAAATTGATCGTTGCGGAACTGGCGCGGGCTGACGTTGACCGACACATACAGGCTGCGCCCGGCGGCCTGCTCGAAATGCTGGATTTGAACGCAGGCGGCCTTCAATGCCCAGGCGCCCAACAAGTTGATCAAGCCATTTGCCTCGGCCATCGGAATGAACTGCACCGGCGAAATCGATCCCAACTCGGGATGCATCCAGCGCATCAGCGCCTCGAATCCGACGATCTGGCGGCTGTGGGCATCGAGTATCGGTTGGTAGTACAAGCGGAATTCGCCGTTGCGCACGGCCTCGTACATGGCCGCCTCCATCGACACATCGTGCTCCGGCAAGGTGAATTTGGCGGCGTCGTAGATGACGCAGCGCGACTTCCCGGTTTCCTTGGCGCGATACAGCGCCGTGTCGGCGTGCGCCAGCAATTTGACTTCGTTGTCGCCGTGCTGCGGATAGGTTGCGGCGCCGATCGAAGCGCCGACATACAAGACCTGGCCATCGATTTCAAACGGCAACTGGGTAGTGGAAATCATGCGCCTGGCGACGATTTGCAACTCTTCGACATCGACTGCGGCCGGCAGCACGGCGACGAACTCGTCGCCGCCGACGCGCGCCAGGGTGTCGACATTGCGCAGCACGGTGCGAAAGCGCGCGCCGGCAACCCGCAGCAGCGCGTCGCCCACCGCATGGCCCAATGCGTCGTTGACTTTCTTGAAGCCGTCCAGATCGAGGGCCAGCACCGAAAATCCGATGCCGACGCGGCGCGCTTGCGCCAACGCCATGCGCAAGCGGTCGGAGAGCAATGCACGGTTGGGCAAGCCGGTCAAATCGTCATGCGTGGCCAGATGTCGCAAGCGCTCTTCGGTCGCATGCTGCTCGGCGATATCGCGCGCAACAACCAGAAATTCATACTGCCGGTCCTCGCTTGCGCAGCGCGTAATTTGCAGCTCGAACCAGTGCGCGCCGTCGCGCAAGCTCATGCGCGCATTGATCCGCGCGGTAGTATCGGATTCGGTGGCCTCGACTAGTCCGGCCTCGACCGCTGCCACGTCTTCCGGCGCAATATACCTGGTGAGATGCGCGCCCGGTACAGCGTCTGCCCCGTCGAGAAGCAGATGCGCGCGCCGGCTGCCAAAAAAGATATTGCCGCTCCGATCCAAGCGGAATACGGCGTCGCCGGCCAGCTCCAGCAGACTTTCCATGGAAAGTCCGTTGGGCGCGTGTAACTGTTCGGTGCGTAGGGAGAACATCGTGGAAAGCTTATCAATTCGTCTAAGGTATGCATCAAAATAAAGCCCCGCACCAAGCCCGATCCGCAGTCATTTCAAATGCCGGATCCCGAAACAATGCGGAACACCATCCCCCAAACCTGTTTCTCCACAACCAATATTAACAAATTCAAATCGAATTACCAGCAGACTTTGTTGATTTTTTTCTTTCCGATTCTAATCCAGTTCTACTCATGGAAAAAACACCAGCCAAAATTATTTCCTTCAAGCACTCAGAAGCAACAGCGAGCTTGGCTTCGCGGCTATACAAAGAGCGCCCCGCTGTCGGCAGGCCTGGCAGTGCTGTTTCGGTCGGGTCAAGTGCCAGCAAATTGCCCGGCAAACCGATCGATTGCGCACGAGTGGAGAACGCCAGCGTCCCAAGCCAGCGTCAATCCCACGCGAATGGATGCAATCGGGTCGTGCTGTGTCTGTGACTGCCCCGCGTTAACCGCCATAATCCCGTTCGCAACAACGGTTTGCAACGTAACGGTAACCACCAATTAGTTCAAATGTGTCGCTTATGTGATTGAAACATGGGCGACCTTTCCTTGGGCGTGCAAGCATATATTCACAGATCGTGAAGTTTTAAAATTTGATTCAAAATTATTAACATTTGTACATATTCGCATCGATCTTGCCACTCGTTTGCATGAGGATCTTGCCATCTCTTCGCATTTCATTATTGCCATCGGCTTGCAGATAGGTGAATGCAGTCAAATTTTTCCCGCATGAAAGTGTATTTCGCTGCGCACAACAATAATAGCGCCAGCCATATATTGCTCGAAAACGCCGACTGATCCAGAACGACCCATTGCCGCCTTTGAGCGAAGTAATTCGCTGCCACAAAGCGGACGTCCTAGGTGACCGGGCTAGCGTGTCGGCACTATCAAACGGGCTTTGAGAGCATTATCACAAAATGGAAAGCGCGCGCGCCGCCCCAATTGCGCCGGTGCGATTCACAACGTCGAGTTTGTCGAAAATGTTCCGAAGATGCCATTTAACGGTTCCTTCAGATAAAAATAGCTGTGTTGCCAGATCGCGGTTGCTCAAGCCGGCGTTAACCAGTTTAAGTATTTGCAATTCGCGTGCCGTGAGTCCGGCCTTTTGCGAATTGGTCGGGACGATGGCGTCGGATGGTTGCGGACCGATTGCCGATCCGTGATGGAAAGCGTGTTGCAAATTGATCAGATAGTCTGTCGGAACAAGTCCGGCAGGCTCACTCTTCAATTGTCCGCGCCGCCCGGCGATCTCGGTCACCAGATCGCGCACGTGCTCCCCTTCATCGACCAGACTGCGACACAACCCGCCTTGAGCGCTGATCGTCATCGCTTCATAAATCTGTCTCACCGCCTCGTCGCGCTGGCCTCTTTCGATATAGGCGGCGGCCTTGACGCAAAACAACTTGACCAGCCACATGTTGCGACCGTAGCGGCGTGCTTCCGCAATGAGGCCGTTTAACAAATCCAGCACCGCTCCCTGTCCAGTCGCCAATTTCAGCCTGACGACGCACAGTCGCAATGCCAGATCGCCATTCGACGGCTTGATCGACGATCTTGCTTTCTTCTCGAATAGGTCGATCGATTCGGCAACCGCCAAAGCCTGCATAGTCAGCCCCCTCTTCAGCATCAAATGAATTCGTTCCGCGTGGAGACTAGGCAGCATCGACAATACCTCCATTTTCTCCATATGGGATATGCCATGCTGCAGGATAGCGTCGGCATCGTCAAACTGCTGCTGCAGAGAAAGTATCCGGGCTTTGATCATAAAGGGATAACTGCAGCTGCGGCGATTCATTAGTAGAAACAAGTTGTCGAGCGTCTGCTCAGCTTCCTGTATTTTGTTTTGTTCGTAACTTACGCGGACGCGCGGCACCCATAGCACCGATCCGCCGTACGAACAGGGCCCCAGCTCTTTGGCGACCACGATATCGGCGTCGCTCAGGATGCGATCAGCTACGTTCACGTTGCCACGTTCCAGTTCGACCATGCAACGCAATGTCTCGGCGTATGCGACGCCGTAATAGGCATTTCCTTTCTCATAGCTCTTTTTGGCGTCGGAAAAATATTGCAGCGCACCGTCGTAGTCGTGGCGAAAGAAAGCATCGTATCCGACGACATTGAGCGCATTGCCGATTTCCGCAGCTTGGTCGCTTTGCCCCGATGCGGCAAGCCATTCGATGCCGCGCTTTCCCGCAAGCGCGGTGTTCAACGATAGCGATAGATAGGTAAGGCGCATTAATTCGACTTTGCGTGCCCAGGCCCCGATAGGCGAATTACTGTCGATCTGCAGTCCCGTATCGTCGGCATTGGCAGATTCAATATCTTGCTCCATTGCGCACAGTTGTTGATCGGCATCCGAATAACGATGCGTGCGCATGAGTGAAGATATCTGTGCCAGCCGCAATGGGGGTCGCTGCATCACGAAATCGCGCGGCAACGCATCGATCCATCCCAAAAACATTGCATGTTCGCCGCGCAGGGTCACCATGTCATGCGCGCAACGGGCAATAATATTCGCCGCTCGTTCAAATTGTTTGGCAGCGATGGCGTACCGAATCGCCTCGTTAAGCGCGCCGTCGTTTTCGAACCACACGCTCGCTGCCGCATACACTTCATGCGCTTCCGCCGGATTGGAAGCGAGGTAGCTATTTCTCAAATAATCGGCAAAAAGGTGATGATAGCGGAACCACGTATCCTGGCGGTCAAGCGACATCAGAAACAGGTTCTTACCTCTCACCGCGCCGACCATTTCAAAAGCGGCTTCCTGCTTCAGCACATCTCTGCATAACGCCACGGAAAACCTCTCCAACAGCGCGGTTCTCATGATGAATCGCGCCAGGTCGTCGGGCAGATGAGATAATACGATTTCAGCCAGATACGCTGTGATGTCTCGGTCAGTCCCTGAAAAGGTGTCGAGGAAATTCGACACATCGTCGATATCGCGCAACGCCAGTGAGGCAAGCTGCAAGCCCGCCACCCAGCCTTCAGTGCGTTGATGCAAGAGGTTCATTTCTTCAGGACATAGCTGTCGTCCGCTGATGGCGCTAACGAAGGCATGCGACTCTTCAAGCCCCAGGCTGAGCTGTTCCGCATGTATTTCCCGGATATCCTGAGCCAGGCGAAGCTTGCCTAACTTGAGAGGCAGTCTTTCGCGCGATGCGACAACAAATTTCAAATTGCCTGGCGCGCGGGAAATCAGCCAGTTCATCATCTCATGCACGTCGGCATGGTCGATCAAGTGGTAGTCATCCAGAAACAAGAGCACTTGCCCCTCGATCTGGGACACATCGCTGCAGAACGCAGTTAGCATGCCGTCGGTTGTTGCCCTGGTGTTTTTTTCCGTCTGCGCAAACGGGACTATCCTAGCTGCGGGCAGTTCAAACTTCACTGCGGCAACGATGCATTGAAGAAAGCGAATCGAGCTATTGTCTTCACTTCCCAGGTTCAACCAGCCGGTTTGAATGCCTTTCGATTCCGCGTCGACGCGCAGTTTGATCAGCATCGTTGTTTTCCCATACCCGGCGGCAGAATCGAAGACGACCAGTCGGGGCAGCGCCGTGACATCGAAGCTGTCTTCCAGGCGAGGAAGAGGCAGCAGATCGGGCGCGACGTGCGGGATCGCGAACTTGCTGTCGTCTAGTGCCCGAGCAGCGTCGCGGAGTGTGCGTCGTTCGGGAAAACTCACTACAGCAGAAGTATTTTTATGCGTCATGAGCGTAAATTCCCGAATAGTCTCCCGCATTGTCCCAGATTCCTTTGGCAAGCGTAAGCCATTGTCTGAAAACGAAGACGAGCCAGCGCGTTCAACCGGTCGACATGGCGGGACTGGCCGCGTCGCAACTCTCCCTGTTTTTCTCGAGTGCTGTTTGAAGTCTAGCAAGTCCGGGTAGGTAGGCTGGATACCGATCTTAATTTTCGCCCGATTACCTCAACCTTTCACAATGTGAAATAAAAACCTAACTTTAGGAGGGGGACGCTTAAACTCGAATAGGTGATGATTCGTTCTACTCTTTCAAGCAACACAGACATCCTTCGACACAAAGGAAATGTCCTCCAATGAATTGGTTTTCCAATGTTGCCACGAGGCGGAAAAGTGCGGCGGGCAAGACAAAAAAAGTGATATGGCGACCCTTGATAACGACGCGGGAATGCAAGTTCGGAATTGGTAACTGGCACAATCAATTTGATATTTTGGAGCAATGAAATGAACTTCAGACGTTGCCTTTTCGTTTGCATCTGGGATCTGCTTGCGACGATCGCGGTCGCAACGTTGTTAGGCGCGTGCGGAGGCGGAAGCACAACTGCGAGCAGCGGCTCGGTGACGACGCCTTCTTCCGGGAGCATCGCAGGGACTGCCAAGAATTCGGTCGTGTTCCTAACGCTCAATAGTGCGCCGAGCGCTTCCTGTCCGAACGGCGGCATCACCGTAGAGTCTGGCGTAGACACCAATGGCAACGGCGTCCTTGATCCCTCGGAGGTTAGCAACACGCAGTATGTCTGCAACGGCGCAAATGGAACCAACGGCACGAACGGAGCCAAGGGCGCCAGCGGATCTGGCGGCCTCAACGCGCTGGTAGCCGTTACGACCGAAGCGCCGGGGGCGAACTGCGCCGCTGGCGGCGAGAAAGTGAGCGCGGGGTTGGATACGAACGGCAACGGCATTCTCGACAATTCCGAAGTGACTTCGTCTACCTACATCTGCAACGGCGCCACTGGGGCAACCGGCCCCGCCGGAGCAACGGGAGCAACGGGAGCAACGGGAGCGGCCGGGGCAACCGGCGCAACGGGGGCGACCGGAGCAACGGGGTCAACCGGCGCAACTGGAGCAACGGGGGCGACCGGGGCAACCGGAGCCACGGGGTCAACCGGAGCAACCGGTACTAATGGGATTAACACGCTCGAGTCCATTGTTTCCGAACCGGCAGGAGCGAACTGCACGTACGGCGGCATCAAGGTTACCTCCGGCCTCGACACCAATAGCAACGGCGTGCTTGATCCGAGTGAAGTCACCTTCACAACCTACGTTTGCAACGGCGCCACGGGAGCAACCGGGCCCGCCGGGCCTGGAATTACCTGGGTGGACGTGCAGTCCACATCAGTGCAGGCCGTATCGAACACAGGATATATGGCGGACAACTCCTCCATGGTCACGATCACGCTACCAAGCTCGCCCGCCGTAGGGGATATCATCCAGGTCAACGGTGTCGGATCGGGGGGCTGGACAATTGCCTTGAACTCCTCGCCCTACCAGCAATCCATCATCACGGCAAACATTGGCGGCAGCCCTTGGGCCTGGACGGCCGGCACGTTAAGCGGCGGACAATACGATGCCATCGAGCTTCAATACGTCGGCGGCAGCACATTCTCTATATTGAACAACGAGGGCCGCATAGCCGTTACACAAGCAAGCGGGTACGTTAATGAAGGTGGGCTGATCTGGACGCCGGTGTGGTCGTGGAGCAGCCTATATACATGGCCGGACGCGAACACGTTTTGTAGCGGCATGGGTTTGAGGCTGCCGACGGAAGCCGAAATGGATGCCTTGTATAACTCGGGGGCGTTGAACGGTCAGGGTTGGTGGAGGAGCTACACTTGGTCGTCGACGTACGCTGGTGGCGGCAACTACTACAACGTCCACCTGAGCGACGACTACGTCAACGCGTTCAACGGCGCAACTTTCTCCCTCTTCGTGACATGTGTTCGCTAGACCCTAGTCCATGAGAACTGGATTTTTGAATTCATGGTTATGCGCTGCTGAAACAAAACACGATGCGAAGGTAGACGGAGCCTCGCTTCATCGGGATAGAGGTAATATCCGCCGCGAACACTTGGTTGGGCCGGTTCATATTGGTGTTGCGCAGCAAGCAGGGGTAGATCGCATGAGCCGGATGCCGCTTGCTGGTGTTGGGCTTTTTGTACAACGCTTCGATACCCAGTTGGAATTTGCCAAATTACCACTTTTTTGATGGTGCCAAAAATGAAAAAACCCGCACGCATGCGGGTTTTGGAGGGAAACGCAACAATTTTCTCGTTGGTGGCTCTCAGAATGGAATATCGTCATCCATATCGCTGAAGTTCGGCGCCGGCTTGGATGGCGCCGGACGTGCTGCCGGCGCCGCGCTCTGGCGTGGCGCGGGCGCATTGCCGCCGTTGCCGTAATCGTCGTCCGGGCCGACATTGCCGCCGCCCATGCCTTGACGGCTACCCAGCATTTGCATGGTATCGGCGATGATTTCGGTGGTGTAGCGCTCGATATTTTCCTTGTCGGTCCATTTGCGGGTCTGCAAACGTCCCTCGACGTAGACTTGCGAGCCTTTTTTCAGATACTGGCCGGCAATCTCGGCCAATTTCCGGTAAAACGTGATGCGATGCCATTCGGTGATCTCTTTTTTCTCGCCGGTGGACTTGTCTTTCCAGCTTTCGGTCGTGGCGACCGCGATGTTGGTAACCGCCTCGCCATTGGGCATATAGCGCGTTTCGGGGTCGCGTCCGAGATTGCCGACGATAATTACTTTGTTGACCGATGCCATTCCTGTTTTCTCCTATTGAACTACGGCAGCCTTGTCCTGGCCGCGACGCGCCGACTTTCTTGTACGCTGGATTTTTTACATTAGCCGCAATTATATGACAGCATACCCGCCGCAATGACGCATGGACCGTCGCCTGCCGGATTATTTTTCGCCGAAATTGGAAGTTGGCATTCATGCCACGATACATTCCATCCAGCAACAAACGAACGCGGAATCGCGTCCGCAATTGCCGCTCGGCGTTCGACAACGACACGGCAAGCCGCAAAAGCCGCTATAGTAGCAGGTTGACCCGTCGGCGACGTCAAATGACGTTTCCGACAACGCCGCTTGCTCCAATCCTTGCGGACTGCGCGGCCCGGCAACAAACTCACAATGTCGCAAAAATTGCGCAAAAAATTGCGCAAAAGATTACGCTGAAAGCAGTTCATGGAAGAAATTCGAATTCGCGGTGCGCGCACGCACAACCTCAAGAACATCAATCTGGATTTGCCGCGCAACAAGCTGGTGGTCATTACCGGGTTGTCCGGCTCCGGCAAGTCTTCGCTGGCGTTCGATACCTTGTATGCGGAAGGGCAGCGGCGTTATGTCGAATCGCTGTCGTCCTATGCGCGCCAGTTCCTGCAATTGATGGAAAAGCCGGATGTCGATTTGATCGAAGGCTTGTCGCCCGCCATTTCCATCGAGCAAAAGGCGACTTCGCACAATCCGCGCTCGACGGTCGGCACGGTGACCGAAATCCACGATTACCTGCGCTTGCTATATGCGCGGGTCGGCACGCCGTACTGCCCGGATCACCCGGAAAATCCGCTGGCCGCGCAATCGGTTTCGCAAATGGTGGATGCGGCGCTGGCGCTGCCGGATGAGACCAAGTTGATGATCCTGGCGCCGGTGGTAGCCAATCGCAAGGGCGAGCATGTCGATTTGTTCGAGCATATGCAGGCGCAGGGATTTATTCGCTTCCGCGTGCAAAGCGGCACGGCCAAGGCGCGCATCGTCGAAGCCGACGATTTGCCGAAACTCAAGAAGACCGAAAAACACACCATCGATGTCGTGGTCGACCGCTTGAAGGTCAAGGCCGACATGAAGCAACGCCTGGCGGAAAGCTTCGAGACGTGCCTGCGCCTGGCCGAAGGGCGGGCAATCGCGGTGGAAATGGATAGCGGCACCGAACACTTGTTCTCCAATAAATTCGCCTGCCCGATTTGCGGCTATTCGTTGCAGGAATTGGAGCCGCGCCTGTTTTCGTTCAACAATCCGATGGGCGCCTGCCCGGAATGCGACGGCCTCGGCCATATCGAATTCTTCGACCCGAAACGGGTGGTCGCCTTCCCCAATTTGTCGCTGGCCAGCGGCGCGGTCAAGGGCTGGGACCGGCGCAATCAATTCTATTTCCAGATGTTGACGAATCTGGCCGAGTTTTATCAGTTCGACCTCGACCAGCCGTTTGAAAAACTGCCTGCGAAGGCGCAGGACGCGGTGTTGTTCGGCTCGGGCCGGCAAACCATTCCGTTTACCTATATCAACGAACGCGGCCGTGCGGTGGTGCGCGAACATACGTTCGAAGGTGTGGTGAATAACCTGCAGCGCCGCTACCGCGAAACCGATTCCATCGCGGTCAAGGAAGAGTTGGCGAAGTTCATCAACAAGAAGGAATGCCCGTCCTGCCAGGGCAACCGCCTGCGCATCGAGGCGCGCTTCGTCAAGGTCGGCAGCGGCACGCAGGAGCGCGCGATTTACGAAGTCGCGGCCACGCCCTTGCGCGAGACGCTGCGCTTTTTCGAGACCTTGAAGTTGACCGGCGCCAAGCGCGAAATTGCCGACCGCATCGTCAAGGAAATCGTCTCGCGCCTGAAGTTCCTGAACAACGTCGGCCTCGATTACCTGTCGCTCGACCGCAGCGCCGACACCTTGTCGGGCGGCGAGGCGCAGCGCATCCGGCTGGCGTCGCAAATCGGCTCCGGCTTGACCGGCGTGATGTATGTGCTGGATGAGCCTTCCATCGGCTTGCACCAGCGCGACAACGACCGCCTGATTACCACCTTGAAGCATTTGCGCGACATCGGCAATAGCGTGCTGGTGGTCGAGCATGACGAAGACGCGATCCGCTGCGCCGATTTCGTGGTCGACATGGGGCTGGGCGCGGGCGTGCATGGCGGCGAAATCATTGCCCAGGGCACGCTCAAGGATATCTTGAAAAACAAGAAATCGCTGACCGCGCAATACCTGAACGGCACGCTGAAGATTGCGCTGCCGAAGAAGCGCGTCGCCTTCGCGCCGGAACGCAAGTTCGTCATTACCGGCGCCAGCGGCAACAACTTGAAGCACGTCACGCTGGAATTGCCGGTCGGCTTGCTGACCTGCGTGACCGGCGTTTCCGGCTCGGGCAAATCGACGCTGGTCAATGACACGCTGTATCACGCCGCCGCGCGCCACCTGTACGGCTCGCAAGCGGAGCCGGCGGCGTACGATTCGATCAGCGGCCTCGAACATTTCGACAAAGTCATTTCGGTCGACCAGGCGCCGATCGGCCGCACGCCGCGCTCCAATCCCGCCACCTACACCGGCTTGTTTACGCCGATCCGCGATTTGTTTTCCACCGTGCCGACCGCCAAGGAGCGCGGCTACAGCGCCGGCCGTTTCTCCTTCAACGTCAAGGGCGGACGCTGCGAAGCCTGCCAGGGCGACGGCGTCATCAAGGTGGAAATGCACTTTTTGCCGGATGTCTACGTGCCGTGCGACGTCTGCCACGGCAAGCGCTACAACCGCGAAACCCTGGAAGTGCTGTACAAGGGCAAGAACATCACCGAAGTATTGGAGATGACAGTCGAAGAAGCGCACGAATTCTTCAAGCCCGTTCCCGTCATCGCGCGCAAGCTGCACACGCTGCTGGACGTCGGCCTCGGCTATATCCGCCTCGGCCAAAGCGCGACCACGCTCTCCGGCGGCGAAGCGCAGCGGGTGAAATTGTCGCTGGAGCTATCCAAGCGCGATACCGGCCGCACCTTGTACATCCTCGACGAACCGACCACCGGCTTGCATTTCCACGATATCGACTTGCTGCTGACGGTGATCCACCGCCTGCGTGACCAGGGCAATACGGTGGTCATCATCGAGCATAACCTGGACGTCATCAAAACCGCCGACTGGCTGATCGACCTCGGCCCGGAAGGCGGCGCCGGCGGCGGCCAGATCATTGCGACCGGGACGCCGGAACAGGTTGCCAAGAACCCGAAGAGCGTGACTGGAAAATATCTGGCGCCGCTGCTGAAGTCTGCTTGATTGCGAGACTAACATGGCTAAACGCTTGACCATCGAAGGGCGGGTGCAGGGTGTCGGCTACCGCTATTCGTTCGCCGAAGCGGCCAGCGCGCTTGGCCTGACCGGCTGGGTGCGCAACTTGCGCAATGGCGCGGTGGAGGCATGCGTGCATGGCGAGGTCGAAGCAATCGACGCCATCGTGACCTGGGCCAAGCGCGGGCCGCCTGCCGCCCGCGTCGAGCGCGTCAGCATTGTCGAATCGGATGAGGATTTTTCTGCGCAACGGCAATTCGTGATTTTGGAAACGCATTAATCGAAAGTGGGCATAAGCGCGTATCTCTGCCACACTTTTCGATAGCTTTTGTCTATTTCAATTTCCGTTATGTGTCACGGAAAATTATGCTAATCTACACAGCATGACTACTGCACTCTCTCCAATAGTTTCCGAATTCGATACTGTCGAGCAAGCGGAATCGTATGACCGTTGGTTTCGCGCCAAGGTTCAAGAATCTTTGGTCGACGATAGCCCACTAATTCCCCATGACCAAGTGATGGCTGAAATTCAAGCCGTTATCGATCAAAAACGCCGCGAGAATGCTGCCCGTACTCTGGCGGGCTAGTTTCAGGTGGGCACGCGTTTGTGCCCACTCTACAAACTCTGAACGAGTTATCGTGGCAGCATGTTCACCATTTACCTATTAGTTAGCTGCCACCAGCGAACTTATTATGGCCCACGAAATTGTCATCGACTGTCCACACTGTGTTGTCAGGGTCAAGGCGAAAGTAAATTCATGGGTAAATGGTGAGCCGGCGTTCTTCCTTGTCGAATGTCCGTCATGCCATAATCCCCTTTTCGGTTCGTCCGAACCATATCTGGACGAACTCAATAATTGGGGATGGTCTACTGCCGAGCGTATCTGGCCTACACCAACTGCTACCGACATAAGTGCCGCAATTCCTCAGGCAGCGCGCCGCGATATTAAAGATGCTCAGAAATGCCTATCGCACGGCATCTATTCTGCCGCTGCGGTTCTTTGCGGTAAGGCACTGGAACATCTAATAAAGGAAAAAACTGGCAATCACATGATCGGCAAAGGTATTGCCGAGTTAAAAGCGAAGGCAATTATCGATGAACGTTTGTTCGATTGGGCGGAAGCCCTGAGGAAAGAACGAAACATCGGTGCTCATGCGTCCGAGGAAGAGACGACCAAGGAAAATGCGCAAGACATCATCGACTTTACGATCGCCATTTTCGACTACGTATACACTCTATCAGAGAAATACGAACGATATGTGGCACGTAAAAAAGCCGCTTCCTAGTTTTGGGTGGACACGCCTATGTGCCCAACGTACTGATTCTCACCGTCACTTGAGCAACCGCGCCTCCGCCCGCGCCACCGCCTCGGTCGGCCCGCGCAGCACGACGATATCGCCGGCTTGCAAGGTTGTTGCGGCGCTCGCTTCGATACTGGCCTTGCCGCGCCGGATCGCAATCGCTTCTGCGCCAAGCTCTTCCAGGCGCAGCGCGGCGAGCGTTTTGCCGACCGCTTTGGCCGCTTCGTTGACCGGCACCGAAAGCAGACGGGTTTGCTCTTCGTCGTCATCGGCATCGCCGACGCCGTGAAAATAGCCGCGCAAGGATGCGTAGCGTTCGTCACGCGCCTCTTGCACGCGATGCACCACGCGCCGCAACGGCACGCCCATCATCACCAGCGCGTGCGAGGCCAGCATCAGGCCGCCTTCGAGGGCTTCCGGCACGACCTCGGTGGCGCCGGCCTTGCGCAACTTGTCGAGATCGCTGTCGTCGTGGCTGCGCACGATTACCGGCAGCGACGGCGCGATTTCATGCGCGAAATGCAGCGTCTTTACCGCTGCTTGCGTGTCGGCATAGGTAATCACCATCGCCGCTGCGCGATGGATGCCGGCGGCCTTCAGGCTCTCGCGCCGGGCGGCGTCGCCGTAGGAAACCTGGGCGCCCGCCGCCTGCGCGCTGCGCACGCGATCCGGGTCGAGGTCGAGCGCCTGGTAGGCGATGCCCTCTTCTTCCAGAAGCTTCGCCAGGTTTTGGCCGCTGCGTCCGAAGCCGGCGATAATTACATGCTTCTGGGTCGACATGGTGCGCGTGGCGATCTGCGTCAAGGCCAGCGATTGCATCATCCATTCGTTGGCCGATAGCTTGAGCACGATGGCGTCCGACTTGGCGATGATGAACGGCGCCAGCAGCATCGAGATCACCATCGAGGCCAACACCAGTTGCATCAGCAGCGGGTCGATCATTTTCAAGCCGCCCATCTGGTTCATCAGCACGAAGCCGAATTCGCCGGCCTGCGCCAGCGCCAAGCCGGTGCGCAAGGCGATCCCGGTGGAAGCGCCGAACAATTTGGCGAGCGCCGTGATGACCGCAAATTTCAGCAAGATCGGCCCGGCCACCAGCAACAGGATCAGCCACCAGTGCTGCGCCACCATGGCGGCGTTGAGCAACATGCCGATGGTGATGAAAAACAGGCCCAGCAAGACATCGCGGAAGGACTTGATATCTTCTTCCACCTGGTGCTTGTATTCGGTTTCCGAGATCAGCATGCCGGCCACGAACGCGCCCAAGGCCAGCGACAGGCCGGCGCGTTCGGTGATCCAGGCGGCGCCCAGGGTAATCAACAGCAGGTTGAGCATGAACAATTCCTGCGAGCGGCGGCGCACCACGATGTTGAGCCAGCCGCGTATCAGCTTTTGTCCGAGATACAGCAAGAGCACCAGCACAAGGACCGCCTTCAACGCCGCCCACGCCAGATCGACGGCCAGCGTGCCGTGCGGGTGCGCGAGCGCCGGCACCACGATCAGCAATGGCACCAGCGCCAAATCCTGGAACAGCAAAATGCCGATGATGCGCCGTCCGTGCTCGCTTTCGAGTTCCATGCGCTCGGTCAGCAGTTTCGACACGATCGCAGTGGACGACATGGCCATCGCGCCGCCCAGTGCGAACGCGGCTTGCCAACTGATATCGGTTACGCTGGGCAACAGGTAGGCCAAGGCCCAGCCGAACAGCATGGTCGCCACCAGCGTGACGACCACCTGCGCCATGCCCAGGCCGAACACGGTGCGCCGCATCGACGACAGCTTGGGCAGCGAAAATTCCAGCCCGATCGAAAACATCAGGAACACGATGCCGAATTCGGCCAGCGTGTGCGTGGTTTGATTGTCTTGCGCCAAGCCGAAGCCGAACGGGCCGATCAACACGCCGACCACCAGATAACCCAACATCGGCGGCAGATGCAGCATGCGGAAGGCCACCACCCCGAGGACTGCGGCGCCCAATAACAATAGCGTGAGTTCAAGAGGCGAGAACATGTGTACTCAATCTTTCAAATAATATTTTTGCATCTTTCCAAAAAACAATAATATAGCATCTGGCAAGTTTTTTGCTTTGTCATTTTTTTGATCGGGGTTTTCGTTTATACTTTGGGCATGAGTGTACCCCATGCAAATTTCACGCCCAATCTTTTTGACGGCAAACACGCTGCGCGCGCGGTCGAACTCGCGCTGCAGACCTTGCAAATCGAAGCCGATGCGATCTTAGCGATCAAGCAAAGGCTGGCGCGCAGCCAGGATCAGACTTTCGCGCAGGCCATCGCGTTATTGCTGCAGTGCGATGGCCGCGTGGTCGTCTCCGGGATCGGCAAGTCCGGCCATATCGCGCGCAAGATCGCCGCCACGCTGGCTTCGACCGGCACCCCGGCGCTATTCGTGCATCCAGCCGAAGCAGCGCACGGCGATCTTGGCATGGTGACCGAGCGCGATGCCTTTGTCGCCATTTCCAATTCCGGCGAAACCGCTGAATTGCTGGCGATCGTGCCGATCATCAAGCGCATGGGCGCAAAATTGATTGCGATGACCGGCAATCCGGCATCGAGCCTGGCGCAATTGGCCAACGTGCATCTGGATGTCAGCGTCGACAAGGAAGCTTGCCCGCTCAATCTGGCGCCGACCGCCAGCACCACCGCGACGCTGGCGGTGGGCGATGCGCTTGCAGTCGCCCTGCTCGACGCGCACGGCTTCAAGGAAGAGGATTTTGCCCGCTCGCACCCCGGCGGTGCGCTGGGCCGCCGCCTGTTGACACATGTGCGCGACATCATGCGCAGCGGCGACGCGATCCCGGCAGTCACTGCCGACACTTCCTTGTCCGCCGCCTTGCTGGAAATCACGAAAAAAGGCATGGCGATGACGGCGGTGGTCGACCAGGATTTTCATGCCGTCGGCGTGTTTACCGACGGCGACCTGCGCCGCCTGATCGAGGAAGTGCAAGACTTCAGCAAGTTGAAGATTGCCGACGTGATGCATGCGAATCCGCGCACCATCGGCCCCGATCAGCTCGCCGTCGATGCCGTGCATATCATGGAAGAATTCCGCATCAACCAGTTGCTGGTGGCCGATGACAGCGGCAAATTGGTCGGCGCGCTGCATATCCACGACCTGACACGCGCCAAGGTGATTTGATGAGCGACGCGATGCGAGCCGATGCCCGCGCCCGCGCTGCGCGTATCCGCCTGATGATCTTCGATGTCGACGGCATCCTGACCGACGGCAGCCTGCAATACGGCGCCGAAGGTGAGGTCGTCAAGAGCTTCAACGTGCTGGACGGCCTCGGCATCAGGTTGCTGCAGCAATCCGGCGTCGGCACTGCCATCGTCACTGCGCGTAAATCGGAGATCGTCGCCCGGCGCGCAGCCGAGCTCGGTATCGAACACGTGTTGCAAGGTGTGCATGACAAGCGCACGGGCTTCGAGGATTTGCTGGCGCGCACGGGGATAGCGGCAGCAGAGTGCGGTTTTGTCGGCGACGACTGGATCGATCTGCCGGTCTTGACGCAGGTCGGCTTTGCCGCCAGCGTGCCGAATGCGCACCCCGAGGTGCGCACGCGGGTCCACTACGTGACGGCAGCCGGCGGCGGCGGCGGCGCGGTGCGCGAACTGTGCGACTTCATCTTGCGCGCGCAGGGCAACTACGAGGCGGCGCTGGCGCCGTATCTGCGATGAACGACATGCTCTCGTCAGGCCGGCTACGCCTGGTGGCGTTGATGTTGTTGTCGCTGGCCCTGGCTTCCGGCAGCGCGCTATGGCTGCGCGATGTGTTGCGGCACGGGATAAATCATGGGGCGTCGGATACGGCGCGTTCCGACCCGGACTATTTCGTGGAGAATTTCAACTTCGTGCGCACCGCTGTGACCGGGCAGGCGCGCTATTCGATTACCGGCGTGAAGCTTACGCATTTTCCGAAGGAAGACAGTTACCTGATCGATCTGCCCGTGGTCAAGACCCTGAGCGTCGATCGGCCTGCGATGACGATGCGCGCGCAGCGCGGCACCGCCAATAGCGACGCCAGCGACGTGCAGATGTACGACGACGTGCAAGCCGATCGTCCCGAATCGAAATTCGCGCCGCATTTTCATTTGACGTCGGAGTACATGCGCTTCTTCCCCGACGACGACATCATGCGCACCGACCGTCCGGTGGTCATCACGCAAGGCACGACGGTGCTGACCGGCGAGGATTTTTATGCCAACAATGCGACCATGATGTCGACGTTGGCGCGCAACTCCCACATCGTCATTCAAGCACATAAGCATTGAACCTGGAAACCTTAACTCGAACGTTTAGCCACTCATTATCAAAGAGTCCAAACATGAAATATCGGCTTACCTTCTGCATATCGATCGCGCTTCACCTTCTGCTGGCCGGCAATGCGTACGCCGAGAAAGCGGATTCGGAAAAACAAATCGAAATCTCCGCCATCAAGAGCGAAGATGACGACATCAAGCAAATCAAGACGTTTACCGGCAACGTCGTCCTGATCCAGGGAACCTTGATCCTGAAGGGAACCAAGCTGGTTGTGACCACCTCGCCCGACGGCTGGGAATTCGCCACCCTGTACGCGCCAGCGGGCGGCTTGGCAACGATGCGGCAAAAGCGCGACGGCGGGCCCGACCTGTGGATGGAGGGCGAGGCCAGCGACAAGATTACCTACGATCAAAAGACCTCGGTATCGAAGCTTTTCTCGAATGCCAAGGTGCGGCGCCTGACCGGCACCAAAATCACCGACGACGCCACCGGCGCTTACCTTTCCTACAACGGCCAAAGCGAAGTGATTACCGGCGCCAATAACGAGAGCGGCGAAAGCAAGCCCGGCGAAGGCCGCGTGAAAGTCGTGATTCAACCGCACAATCATCCTGACGCCAAGGACAATAAATAGATGGGCAGCACTCTGATCGTTCGCGGCCTGCAAAAGACCTATGGCGCGCGCCAAGTCGTGCATGACGTATCGCTGGACGTGGCAAGCGGCGAGGTGGTCGGCTTGCTGGGGCCGAACGGCGCCGGCAAGACCACGTCGTTTTACATGATCGTCGGCCTGGTGCCGTCGGACGGCGGCGAAATCACGCTCGACGGCGTCGGCATTTCGCGCCTGCCTATCCACCGGCGCGCGGTATTAGGCTTGTCCTACCTGCCGCAGGAAGCGTCGGTATTTCGCAAGCTGACGGTCGAGGACAACATCCGCGCGGTATTGGAATTGCAGCGCGAAGACGGCAAGCCGCTGACCAAGGCACGCCTGAACGAGCGCCTCGATACCTTGCTGGCGGATTTGCAAATCGAAAAATTGCGCGAAAACCAGGCCTTGTCCTTGTCCGGCGGCGAGCGGCGGCGCGTCGAGATTGCACGTGCTCTAGCAACCAATCCGCGCTTCGTGCTGCTCGACGAGCCGTTCGCAGGGGTCGACCCGATTGCGGTGATCGAGATCCAGCGCATCGTGCGCTTCTTGAAGGAGCGCGGCATCGGTGTGTTGATTACCGACCACAACGTGCGCGAGACGCTGGGCATCTGCGACCGCGCCTACATCATCAATCAAGGCTCGGTGCTGGCCAGTGGCCGTCCCGACGACATCATCGCCAACGAGTCGGTGCGGCGCGTTTACCTGGGAGAGCACTTCCGCATGTAGCGGACGCACACTATCCCTATGAAACAAAGCCTCCAACTTCGCATTTCCCAGCACCTGGCGCTGACCCCGCAATTGCAGCAATCGATCCGTCTGCTGCAATTGTCGACGCTGGAATTGCACCAGGAGCTCGAACAGATCCTGTCCGACAATCCGCTGCTTGAACGGCTGGACGACCCGCTCGATCATTCGGTGCGGCTGTTGGCCGACGGCGCGCTCGGCGCCGCCGGCACTCCCTCCGAAGGCACGGTCGCCGAGACACCGGCGCCAGCCAGCGAGGAAAGTTTTGAAACCACCGACGCTGCGCCGGCAGGCGAAGGCGAACAGTCCGATTGGACCTTCGACGACGTCCCGCGCTCGTCGAAAAGCCCGGACGACGACGACGGCCGACCGCAGTTGGGCGCGCATGAAACCACGCTGCGCGAGCATTTGCTGGAACAGATGCGGGTCACCGTGCGCGAGCCGCGCGACCGTGCCTTGCTGGAGTTGGTCATCGATGCGTTGGACGACAACGGTTACCTGACCGAATCGCTGGAAGAAATCCACGCGCGCCTGCCCGAAGAGTTGGAAATCGACATCGACGAATTGTCGATTGCGCTGGCGCTACTGCAAAACTTCGATCCGCCCGGCGTGGGCGCCCGCAATGCCGTCGAATGCCTGGCGCTGCAAGTCAAACGCCTGCCGAAAATCCCCATGGTGACGCGCCGCCTGGCCTTGCAGATCGTCGAGCAGCATTTGACGCTGTTCGCCCAGCGCGATTTCAACAAGCTGAAGAAGGCATTCAATTGCGACGACGAAGACTTGCGCGAGGCGCAAGCGGTGATTCGCCTATGCAATCCGCATCCGGGCGCTGAATTCGGCAGCGGCACGTCGGATTATGTGGTGCCCGATGTTATTGTTAAAAAAACAAAGAATGGCTGGCAAGTGATGTTGAATCACGATGTGATGCCGCGTCTGCGGGTCAATGCCATGTATGCCAATATCTTGAAGCAAAGCAAAGGCGAAGGTTCGCTCACTTCGCAGTTGCAAGAGGCGAAATGGCTGATCAAGAACATGCGGCAACGCTTCGACACGATTTTGCGCGTTGCACAAGCGATTGTTGAACGGCAACGAAATTTTTTCTCGCATGGGGCGGTCGCCATGCGCCCACTTGTCTTGCGCGAAATAGCTGATACACTAGGATTACACGAAAGCACCATTTCTCGTGTCACCACGCAGAAATACATGCTGACCCCGCACGGCATGTTTGAATTGAAGTATTTTTTCGGCAGCCATGTCGCCACCGAAGCGGGCGGCGAAGCATCGTCGACGGCGATACGGGCGCTGATTAAACAACTGATAGGAGCGGAAGACTCGAAAAATCCATTCTCTGACAGCAAGATAGCGGACATGTTGGCGGAACAAGGCATGGTGGTGGCACGACGCACCGTTGCCAAATACCGGGAAGCGCTGAAAATCCCGCCGGTCAGTCTGCGTAAGGCTTTGTAGTTTTTGCAGTGTATTTGTTGCTGTGTTCTCGGCAGGCAAATTTTAAAGCGCTGTTGCGAACCTCCAGTAACGCAATCCAAAGGAGCGCGTATGAATCTCACCATCAGTGGACATCACCTCGAATTGACTCCAGCCATCCGTGAATACGTAGAAAGCAAGCTGGTACGCATCAAACGCCACTTCGATCATGTCATTGATATTGCGGTCATCCTGACCGTCGATAAGCTCCCCGAGAAAGAGAAGCGACAAAAAGCGGAAATCAACCTGCATATTAGAGGAAAGGATTTGCACGCAGAAAGCATTGCGGAGGATTTGTACGCCGCCATCGATAGCCTGATCGATAAGCTTGACAGGCAAGTCGTCAAGCACAAAAGCAAAATCCAGGATCATCAACACGAAGCAATCAAACACATGCCTGAGCCAGTAGTGGCGGCCGTCGCTACTTGATCTGCGTGTTTGCCGAACAACTCGGCGCGTGATTGCCAGGTGTGACAGGGAAGCAATGCATCGATTCCCGTTGCACCGGTGCCCGATTGCAAGCGGGCACTCGTCCCGGCAGGGACACAGGGCGCATTCTCCATGCGCCCTTTTTCATTGCCGACGGTTAACCGTTAAAATGCTGATTTCCCTTTCAGCCCAATCGCACCATGACCGACTACATCCGCAGCGAAATCGTCCACCATACCGGCATCCTGACGCTGGACCGCCCGAAAGCGCTCAATTCGTTGTCGCTGCAAATGATCAGGGAGCTGACGCGCACATTGCTGTCCTGGCGCGCCGATGCGGCCATCGATGCCGTCGTCATCCGCAGCAGCAGCGAAAAGGCGTTTTGCGCCGGCGGCGATATCCGCTTTTTCTATGATGCCGGGCAGGCGACCCCGGCGGGCGGCAGCGCCCTTTTGGAAGATTTCTTTAGCGAAGAGTACGCACTGAATCATTTGATCCATCATTTCCCCAAGCCGTATATTGCGTTGATGGATGGCGTGGTGATGGGCGGCGGCATGGGCATTTCCCAAAGCGGCAATGGCACGCAATTGCGCATCGTCACCGAGCGCACCAAGATGGCGATGCCGGAGGTCAATATCGGCTTGTTTCCCGATGTCGGCGGCAGCTATTTCCTGCCGCGCACGCCCGGCCAGATCGGCAATTATCTCGGCATTATCGGCGACACGATAGGCGCTGCCGATGCGATCCATGCCGGCTTGGCGGATATTTATATTCCGTCCGCGCAAATTTCGGCATTGAATGCATTGATCGCAGATCATGTCGGGAATGGGCTACGGCAGGCGATTCTGAATTTTGCGGCAGCGTTTCAAACCGAGATCGACGTTGCCAACTGCGCATTGGCAAAGAATCGCGCGGCGATCGATCGGCATTTTGCGCACGCGTCGGTGCCGGCGATCATTGCCTCGCTGAGCGCCGACAGCGCGCCGTTTGCGCAGAAAATCCTGGCGGCGCAACACAAGCGCTCGCCGCTGATGATGTGTGTGACACTGGAATTGTTGAAGCGCGGCAGCACGCTGCAGGTCGCCGATTGCCTGCGCCTGGAACGCGGCGTGGTGCGGCGCTGTTTCGAGCAGCGCGAAATCCTCGAAGGCGTGCGCGCACTGGTGATCGACAAGGATAACGCGCCGCAATGGAATCCGGCGCAACTGGCCGATGTGAGCGACGAATTGGTGGCGTCGTTCTTTGCACCGCCCTGGCCGGCGCATGCGCATCCGCTGCGCGATCTGAATTGAGCTAAATTTCGTCGACCAGAAACAAGCGCCGGTGTTCGCGGATCGCGTAGCGATCGGTCATGCCGGCGATGTAGTCGGCGATCTTGCGCGCCTGTTGCGCCGGGTTGCCTGACGCATCCAGATAATTCGGCGCCAACAGCTTGGGTTCCTGCATGAAGGCGGTAAATAACTCGCTGACGATGCGGCGCGCCTTGCTGGTCATGCGATTGACTTGATAGTGCCGATACAGATTTTCGTACAGGAAGCGTTTCAACAAGGCCGCATCCGCCGCCATCGCGTCTGAAAAACGAATCAGCGGCCCGGCCTGCCTGACATCGTCGATCGTTTGCAGATGCGCGGCTTCGATATGCTGTTCCGAGGTGGTAATCAGATCGACGATCAGCGCATTGATCATGCCGCGTATCGTTTCATGAATCGCGCGCCGCCCGCCGATGCCCGGATAGGCGATCTCCACCTGGCGCCGATGGCGACCGTAAAAGTCGATCTGATCGAGTTGCTCGGTACTGAGCAAGCCCGACCTTAATCCATCGTCGATGTCGTGATTGTTGTAGGCGATCTCGTCGGCCAGATTGGCCAGTTGCGCCTCCAGCGACGGCTGCGTCTTGTCGATGAAGCGCTGGCCGACATCGCCGAGCTTGGCGGCATTGGCCAGCGAGCAATGCTTGAGGATGCCTTCGCGCGTCTCGAACACCAGGTTCAAACCATCGAACGCGCCATAGCGCTCCTCTAGCGCATCGACTACGCGCAGGCTCTGAAGGTTGTGCTCGAAGCCGCCGTATTCTTTCATGCAGGCATTGAGCGCATCTTGCCCGGCGTGGCCGAAAGGCGTATGTCCGAGGTCGTGCGCCAGCGAAATCGCCTCCACCAAGTCTTCGTTCAGGCGCAGGTTGCGCGCCGCCGAGCGGGCGATTTGCGCGACCTCGATGCTGTGCGTCAGGCGCGTGCGAAACAGGTCGCCTTCATGGTTGACGAATACCTGGGTCTTGTATTCGAGCCGGCGAAAGGCGGTGGAGTGGACGATGCGGTCGCGGTCGCGCTGAAACTCGCTGCGCGACGCCGGCGCCGCCTCGGGAAACCGCCGCCCCCGTGTGTCTGCCGAATGCGCGGCGTAGGGGGCGAGATAGGCTTCCAGATTCATCGTGGCGCTAGGGCAGAATGCAGGCTTGCAGGGTTTCGCGCAATACCTCTGGCGCGACAGTGGTGATGAGCGCAGTGCCGAGCGGCTTGAGCAGGATGAACTTGATCTGCCCGCCTTCATTCTTTTTATCGACTTGCATCAATTCCAGCCAGCGCGCCTCGCCCAGATCGGGTGCTACCACCGGCAAGCCGGCGGCTTGCACCAGCGCGCGCACCCGCTCCTTGGTCGCCGCATCGATGAAACCCAGACGCTGCGACAAATCGGCGGCCATGACCATCCCGCAGCCGACCGCTTCGCCATGCAGCCAGACGCCGTAACCCATCCCGGATTCGATTGCGTGGGCGAAGGTGTGGCCGAAGTTGAGGATGGCCCGCAAGCCGCCTTCGCGCTCGTCCTGGCGCACCACGTCGGCCTTGATCTCGCACGAGCGTTGGATCGCATGCGCGATCGCCTGCGGTTCCCTGGCAACCAGTTGCGCGATATTGGCCTCGATCCAGGTGAAAAATTCGGCATCGATGATCGCGCCGTGCTTGATGACTTCCGCCAGGCCCGCCGCCAATTCGCGCGCAGGCAGCGTATCGAGCGTGGCGGTATCGGCGATCACTGCCTGCGGCTGGTAAAACGCGCCGATCATGTTCTTGCCGAGCGGATGGTTGATGCCGGTCTTGCCGCCGACCGAGGAATCGACTTGCGCCAGCAAAGTCGTCGGCACCTGGATGAACGGCACGCCGCGCATATAGCTGGCGGCGGCAAAACCGGTCATGTCGCCGACCACGCCGCCGCCCAACGCCACCAGAGTGGTCTTGCGGTCGCATTGTTCGCGCAACAGGGCATCGAAAATCAACATCAAGCCGGCCCAGTTTTTTTCCTCTTCGCCGTCCGGCAAGACGATCGCCGTCACCTGCTTGCCGGCGCTCTGCAGGGTCTCGGTCAATTGCGCCAAATACAAGGGCCCGACCGTGGTGTTGGTAACGACGGCAACGCGGCTGCCGGCAATGTGGCGAGCGCACAGGCTCGGGTCGGACAGCAAGCCTGGGCCGATGCTAATCGGGTAGCTGCGCTCGCCCAGCGCGACTTCGATCGTGCGCGGCGGCGCCATTTCTTTCTTCGATAAGTCGTTCGCCATAACGGTATTCAATGTGTTTGACTTGGGCGCGCGTTGTTCCAGATTCTCCAACTGCGCGAGTATGGTTTGCACCAGCACCGCGATATTGGGTCGACCGGTTTCGACGACGATATCCGCCACTTCGCTATATAAGGGTTCACGCTCCAGCGTCAGTTCTTCCAGGCGCCGGCGCGGATCGGCGGTTTGCAGCAAAGGCCGATTTTTGTCGCGGCCGGTGCGTTGCAGAATATGGTTGACGCTGGCACGCAGATAAATGACCGTGCCGTGCGCCTTGAGCGCGTCGCGGTTTTCCTTGCGCAATACCGCGCCGCCGCCGGTCGCCAGCACGATCCCTTGCTGCGCGGTCAAATCGTGGATGACTTCGGCCTCACGCTGACGAAAGCTGGCCTCGCCCTCGATTTCAAAAATCAACGGGATCGAAGCGCCGGTGCGCGCCTCGATCTCGTGATCGGAATCGATAAACCGCTTGTCAAGCTTCTTTGCCAGCGCGCGCCCGACCGTGGTCTTGCCCGCGCCCATCAGACCTACCAAAAAAATGTTTTCCTGTGCATTCAATTCCGGCGCATTCTATTTTGGGACCTGATTACATAGGGTAAGTAAAATTAACATTGATTAGGCTCACAATACCTTTTGGCGTCGTTATAGTCACCTGAATCTGACCCGTGCCAGCACCAGCGGTGCCCCCATTCAGGACGGTCTTGCAAGCGGTCGTTGAGCCACTGGTTCCGCCGGGCGAAAATTGAAAGGTATGCACGCTTCCCTGAGCACCCGACACGGTAGCCAGGGTGGAAGTAGTGCTATTGGGCGGACCCCGATCCGTCACCGTGGCTGGGAAGATAGGATTGTTCGCCGCCATGACTGCCGTCGGCGTCGTTCCTTGCGAACTCGGCGCAGCGGCTACGGTGGTGGTAGCCGGCAGCGGATTGTTATTCAAGTCATTGAGTTGCAACGTGAAATACGTCTCGGCGCAGGTCGACAACGGAATTACCGTAGCGTTTGTCAGACTGGGGCCGCTCCCCGTTAGACTATAGACATTGCCAGACTGATCTGTTAACACAGAATTAGTCGTTGCGGCACTTCCGCTCAAGTACACTCCCATTGCGCCCGTGAAGGTAGACTTCTCGGAAGTAGTCGATACACTCACTGTCGCCAAGCCAGCCCTTTTCCCCGCAGAGTTGCCGACGGCATATCTCGGATTTTGACTACGGAAGACGACCGAGCATCCGCCGTTGGCAGTAACACATCCACCTTCCGCAGAACTGCCGACCGCACCGCTGTCGGTCGCAAATACTACTGGCGTGCCATCCGCAACGGGGTTGCCATTTTGGTCGGCAAGTAAAATGGTCAGTGTCGTTTGAACATTGTCATACCCCCAGCCTTCAATGTTATGGCTGGGCGATGCCGACAGCGAAATCGAGTATACACTCGTCGGCCCGGTAGTCACCAAGATGGTGTCTGATATTGTCGTTATTGTCGGCGTCTGGGCGAGGGTGGCAATCACGTTAAACGAGGTTGCCACCGAACCGGAAGTCACCGAGACGGTCACCTTGCCATCGGCGCCCGTCACGGCAGAAGCCGCCCCCAAAGTCAATCCGGCAGTAGTCGGATATAAGCTGAAATTGACCGTTGTGTTCGGCAATGGATTGCCGTAAGTATCCAGTACCTCGAAAACCAGTGTTGCGGTTTGCACACGGGTCACGCCACCGGCTCCTTGAATCACAATCGCTTTGTCTGACGGCGTTGCAGACAAGAATTCGATCGACGCTGAAATCGGTTGCTGATCCGTCACGGAATCCGTGATGGAGGTTGCCCCGGAGACCGAAATGGTGACAAGATCGGTCGAACTACATCCATTATCGGTATAGGTGACTTGCGCTACCCCATTCACTGTGTTTGCCGAGGATGCCATTACTGCCTTGCCGGAGGTCACACATGCCGAACTGAAATTGACGGTCACCGGCGTTGCCGTGTAGAGCGCACCGTTTGCCGAGACGTTCACCTTGATCGAGGTAGATCCGTAAGCGTTGAGCGTGACCCCATTGGTCGACGCCAGACTCAGCGTCACCGCCGTCGAACCCAGTGTGAATGGCGCAGTCGCAGTCAGCACCGACGATCCCGATGTGGCATTAGCGGTGAGCACATCGCCGGTGCCACCCTCTGTTTCCGCAACCAACAGACTGGCCACCGACAATGTGATCGTTGCCACTCCCGACGAATTGGTCAGGATGGAAGCCGAAGAAGGCGTCAGCGTAGTATAGCTTTGCCCAGTCTTGAAGTTGACCAAGACATTGGAAAGCGGATTGCCCGACGCATCCAGCACCGTTGCCGTTGCCGTGAGCGGACTGGAAGTGGTCACCAGGTTGCTGGCCGTGCCGCTAGAATTTGCCAGCGTCAACGTCATTGTCGGCACGGCAGTACTTGTATCCGGCCCCAGCGCAAATGCAGCGGTGGCAGTGATGGTCGTCTTCGACGGCGTAGCGCTGGCAGTGAGTACATCGGCGGTTCCACCCTCGGTTTGCGCAATCGCCGCACTGGCTATCGTCAGCGTGATCGTTGCGACCCCTTTCGAGTTGGTCAGGGCGGTGGCGGAAGAAGGCGTCAGCGTTGTGTAATTCTTGCCGGTCGAAAAAGTCACCACTGTATTGGCAATCGGCGCACCGGTTGCATCCAGCACTGTTGCCTCCCCGGTGAGCGGAGCACTTTCAGTCACCACGTTGGTCGCCACACCGCTCGAATTTACCAACTTCAATGTAATTGTCGGGGTGGTGGTCGTCGTCGATCCGCCCGTCGCGGTGCCTGCGGATCCCCCCCCGCCACCGCAAGCGCTCAACAACAAGGCCATCGCCATGCTCAAAGCAAGAAGGATAATTTTACTAAGTGAAGTATTTCTGTCTATGAATACCATTTTCGCTGTCCTAGATTTACTTTTGCAATTAACGAGTCGACAATTTGTCCGTCATGATTTTGGGGGTGATGAAAATCAGCAATTCAGTCCGGGTATCCGATTTAGCTGTATTCTTAAACAAATTCCCAAGGATAGGTATATCGCCAAGAAGCGGTGTCTTCGTCACGTTATCCTGAACGTCCTGCGTAAATATGCCGCCCAACGCGACAGTTCCGCCATTTTCCACCAAAACTTGCGTTTTCACATGCTGCGTGTTGATTGCATAACCAGCCGTAGTCGATTGCCCGACCGAATCATTGTTGACCTCGACATCAAGAATAACATTGCCATCAGGTGTGATTTGCGGCGTCACAGCCAAACTCAAATTCGCTTTTGAAAAAGAAACTGTGGTTGCCCCGCTGCTGCTCGCCGAAAGGTAAGGAAGTTCCACGCCCTGCTCAATCAATGCCTTCGCCGAATCCGCCGTCAGCACGCGCGGGCTGGAAATGATCTTACCCTTTCCATCCGCTTCCAAGGCGGACAATTCCAAATTCAAAAAACGGTTTGCCGCTGCAGAGAACAAACTGATGCCGACCGTAGTCGGATTAAATCCGTTAATCGTCGCCGCTGGCAAATCGACCGATTGATTGGCCGTGCCGCCGTTGGTGCCGGAAACTTGGCCCGTTTGCACTTGTACGCCTGAATAGGTTCCGGTAATCGACACGCTGTTGCCACCGCCTATCGAGTACCCAGCGGTACCGCCATTCTGGTTGCGATTATCGGTCACACCAAGTTGCGCACCCAGATTCCTGCTGAAACTGTCGTTCGCTTGTACCAGGCGCGCTTCAATTTGCACCTGCCGCGTTGGAATGTCAACTTTCAAAATCAAATTGCGAATATCCTCCAGTTTCGACGGGATATCGGTGACAAACACTTGATTGGAGCGTTCGTCGATGGTTGCGCTTCCCCGCGCTGAGAGCATGCTCTTCTTATTTGCACCCGCTCCTGCGCCATCGACGCCGAACACCTTTTTGAAGGCTTCAGCCTTTTCATAATTCAACTGAAAACTTTCTGTCTTCAGAGGCTCCAGCTCGGCGATTTGCGATTTTTGCTCCAGTTCCAGCTTCTCTTTACTCAACAATTCGTCTTTCGGCGCAACCCAAATCACGGTCCCCGTCTTGCGCATATCCAGGCCTTTGACGCGCATGACGACATCGAGCGCCTGATCCCACGGAATATCCTTCACCTTAAGCGTCAGTTTGCCACTTACGCTGTCGCTGGCGAGTATGTTCAAATTGGATTCGTCGGCAATAATCCCCAGCACGGCGCGCACATCGACGTCCTGAAAGTTGAACGATATTTTTTCACCACGATAGCCCTGTGTGCCTTGGGTCAGTTTGTTCGGGTCTTCCTTGATCGGCCGCACTTCGATGACCAACTGCCGGTCGCTTTGATAAACGCTATGTTCCCACAAGCCTTTGGGCTCGATCACCATGCGCACGTTTTCACCCTCCGGCGTGGTCGTAATCGTCTGCACCGGCGTGCCGAAATCGGTCACATCGAGCCGGCGCCGCAACACGTCCGGCAAACTGGCTTTCAAGAAATTGACGACAATGGTTTGGCCTTGCTGCTTTGCATCGACTGTCATCTGGCTATTCGGCAGATCGACTACGATGCGTCCTTCGCCGGCCGAGCCGTGCCGAAAGTCGATGTCGCGCAATGCTTGGCGACCCGGCTCCGGCGCCGCTTTCGCCACCGGCATTCCGGTCGAACTTACCGCTACCACGGCACTGCCTGGGTTACCCAAGGTCAAAACCAGGGTATTGCCGTCGACGTTCGTCGCATAGTTCAAGGTGCGCGCCAGATTCAAAACCACGCGCGTGCGGTTCTTGTCTTTGTCTTGCACGACGTTGACACTGCGCACGTCGCCGACC
This sequence comes from Burkholderiaceae bacterium, assembly GCA_031291325.1. Taxonomy (GTDB): domain Bacteria; phylum Pseudomonadota; class Gammaproteobacteria; order Burkholderiales; family Burkholderiaceae_D; genus PKWO01. The sequence continues at coordinate 29,640 of JARLJG010000028.1, read as the reverse complement.
CCGAGCTCTTGCGTCGTTTTTCCGGCGTCGCTGGCGGTTTCAGGAAAATCGAGCACGATACGCGCGGGACTGGTGATTTTGAAATCGAGCGGAGCTTTGCTTATCGCGTTCTTCAGCTTTATCTTGACGATCACGTTTGAACCCTGCTGGTTCGCAGTGACCGACTCGATCGCATTCTCTTGCGCAAATGCCGTGCCGCATAGCGCGATGGCAAAAATCATTGCCAGCTTGCGCCACATCCTCTGCACGACTGCGCCCCAGAGCGGGGTTGGCTTTTTCAATACGATCATTTCTTCGTCTCCTGCAACTCTAAAGAAGTCTTGCGCTCGACCCATTCGCCGCTCGCATCTTGAACACGTTCGCTGATTTTCACGTCGCTATCGGTAATTGCCTCGATCTTGCCATCGTTCTGGCCAAGATAATCGCCGACCTTGACGTCGTACACGGTTTTGTCCACCTGCAATACCGCATGGGGTCCGCCCTTGTTGATCGAACCGACCATCGTAATGGCGTCCAGCGGAAAGCTTTCCAAAGGCCCATGCCGCCGGTTTGGATCCGGCGCCAGCTTGCTATGCGTGTTCGCTTGCATCTTCTGGAACACAACCGTCAATTTGCTTTGATTGAACGGATCGACCGCATCCTGGTCCGCATACAAATAGGGCGCGAATTTTTTGGGTTCCACCAGTTTTGGCACGGTAATCCTGGTTTCCGCCTTGGTCTGCGCCATCCACTGCTTGACTCCCGTCATCCCACCGTCCCCGCATGCGGAAAGCGAAGACAGCAACATGATGATCGACGCGCAAGCTGCGATACGCGATAGCCTCATTTCTTCGCTCCTTTCGCGCTTTTCTGCTCCGATACTTCCTTCTGATCGAGATAGCGAAACGTCTTGGCGATCGCGTCCAGCGTCAGCGTTCCATCCTTGGACGTCAAATTCAAGTTGTTTAGCGTCACGATACGCGGCAAGTTGGCGATATCGCTGGAAAATGCGCCGATGTCATGATAGGTCCCGGTCACCATGATGTGAATAGGCTGTTCGGCATAATAATCCTTGACCACAGGCTGGTCCGGCTTGAAAAGCTCAAACTGCAATCCACGCCCCAAACCTGCATGATTGATGTCCGACAAAAGAGCGTCCATTTCCGCCTTGCTGGGCAAAGCTTTCTCTAGCGTGGACACATATTCCTGGACCTGCAGCTTTTGCTTTATCAACGCGTCCAGATTGATTGCCTTATGGATCTTTTCCGTAAAGGCTTCGCGCTGTTTCGCCTCTTCCTTCTCGCCGGCGTCCAATTCGTCCAATTGCGAGCTCCAGTAGCCGAACCATGCCAGGATCAGAACCGCGACAAATACGCCGATCGCACACATTACCCTCGGCACGATCGGCCACTGCCCCGGATGCCGGCCATTCAGTCCGCGAAATTGCGCGGCAACTGCGTTTCCAACTTCATTTAAATCCGCCATCGCGTGCCTTTCCTTCTACGGTTTCTTCGGCGCATTGCCTGGCGCGCCGTTTGCGCCGGCATCGGCTGCGTCTTTTGCGGTTGCCGCCTTGTCGCCCGCTGCCGCAGATTTATCGGCGGGCGCTGCGGGCTTGGCGTCCGGCTTGGCGTCCGGCTTATTCACAGACTTGTCGGCGGCAGCCTTATCGGTGGGCTTATCGACAGGCTTTTCGACCGGCAGCGCCGCCGTGTCGCCAGGTTTAGCAGTTGGCGCAGTCGATTTATCTTTGCCGGCCTTATCTGTCGCACTGGCGGCAGCGGCGTTCTCTTTGTCACGCAAACGCCGGATGCTCACCGTCATCGTGAATTCAAATACCTTCTTGGCGTCTCGCCCCTGCCCGATGGTGGCAGCTTTACTCTCGCCCAATTCCGGCCGCTCGAGCCACTGCGAATTGTTGCTGAAATTGTGCAGCAATTCCGATACCCGCTCGTTCGATTGCGCCACGCCCGCCATCGTTACTTTTTGCCCCTCTTGTTTAAAATTGCGCAAAAATATGCCTTCCGGCACCTGCTTGACCAGTTCGTCGAGCAGATAGACGGGCTGATTGCGGTCGCTTTGCAAATCCTCCACCGCCGCCTGGCGCGCCTTCAATGCTTTGATGTCTTCTTCAAGCGTGCCGATTTCCACAATCTGCTCGTCCAGCTTCTTGTTTTCGGCCTTGAAAAAGGTATTGCGCTGATCCTGCTCGGCAATTTTCGTTTCGATGAAAGCGGCAACGGCGAACACGACCGCAGCGCCGAAAACCCCGGACAGCACCAACAGTCGATAAAACGCGTTCTTGTTTTGTTTGCGTTTTGCTTCGCGATGGGGGAGAAGATTAATTCTGATCATCGGTCAAATCTCCGCATGGCGAGTCCGCAAGCCACCAGGAACGCAGGCGCCTCAACGCGCAACTGCTTTTCCCGCACGTTTGGCGCCAATTGCATGCCCTTGAATGGGCTGACGACGGCCGCCGATATCTTGGTGCGGTCGGCGACCACTTCGACCAGACCCGAGATGATCGCGCAACCTCCGGCCAAAAATATCTGGTCGATACGCGTATAGGGGGTCGAGGTGAAGAAGAACTGGATCGCGCGCGTGACTTCCAGCGCCACGTTTTCAAGGAACGGTTCGAGCAATTCGCGCTCGTAACCTTCCGGCAGATCGCCTGCGCGCTTTTTCGTTTCCGCTTCTTCGTAGGACAAGCCGTAGGCACGCACAATGTCCTGCGTCAATTGATTTCCGCCGAATGGCTGTTCGCGCTCATAGATGACTTGCCCGTCCATCAACACCGAAACATGGGTGACCTGCGCGCCGATCTGGAACAGTGCCACGATTTGCCCCTGGCCGCCCTTGGGAAGCTGGGCAATGATGCGGTCGATCGCGGCCCGCGCGGCGTACGACTCGATATCCATCTTCAGCGGCGTCAAACCGGCAGCTTCGGCCACCGCGACGCGGTCTTCGACTTTCTCTTTCCGGGTTGCCGCCAACAGCACTTCGACGTCTTCGGGCGAATTCGCAACCGGTCCGACCACGTCGAAATCGAGACTGACTTCATCGAGGGCAAATGGAATATATTGGCTGGCTTCGGTTTCCACCTGCAGCTCAAGTTCCTCTTCCGACATGCCACCCGGCAGGATGATTTTCTTGGTAATGACGGAGGCCGGCGGCATGCCCAGCGCCACATATTTGGCGCGCGTGCCGCTCTTCTTCAAAACCCGACGCACGGCGTCCGAGACCTGCTCGATATTCTCGATATTGCCGTCCACCACAGCGCCGCGCGGCAAACTTTCCGACGCAAATCGTTCCAGGCACAGCTCATTTTTGCCGATTTGGGTCAATTCAACGAGTTTTACGCCCGACGTGCTGATATCCAGGCCGACTAGCGGTGGATTCTTGTTTCCAAGTAATGATCCGAGATCAAAAACCAAGGGCAGCTCCCCCCAAAAACATGATTTTCCGTGTGAACTCACCGCCAAAAGGCAGGTCTAACTAGCGAAAAAATGCTTCCAGACAAAAAATTTCGTTTAAAAACCAGCGTTTAGGTGACATTTATCAAAGATTACATTAAATCGTAGCAATAAGCGTCCAGAAGTGTAAAGCACTTTCCGCATAGTAATTTGCAAATGCGTTGCCAAAACCCCACTTTTTTTTAGTTCGGTGCATAATATTGCCTGTTTTGCAGGCGCAAACGGGTTCAAAGGCCACTGCCGGCTATAATCCCGCCGATACACCATTCTCGAATCCCTCACCGCATGAGCTCTAGCCAACCTGCTCCAGCAACGCCTTCCGCAACACCCAAGCGCCATCTGAGTCTGCCAGCACGATTGGCATTGTACGTGATCGGCTTGCTGGCAAGCATCTTTCTGATCGCGGGTCTGCTGGTCGGCTTCGTGCTGGCTTTAGCCTACCCGAATCTGCCCGCGCTCGACTCCCTGACCGACTATCGGCCGAAAATTCCGCTGCGTATTTTTTCGGCCGACAATGTGTTGATCGGCGAATTCGGCGAAGAGCGCCGCAACCTGGTGCGCATCAAGGACGTGCCGGATATCATGAAGAAAGCCGTCCTGGCAATCGAAGACGACCGTTTCTATGAACACGGCGGCGTCGACTACCAAGGCATTTTGCGCGCCGCCGTCCATAACGCCGGCGGCGGCGCCAAACAAGGGGCGTCCACCATCACCCAGCAAGTTGCGCGCAATTTCTTCCTTTCCAGCGAACAAACGCTCAAGCGCAAAGTGTATGAAGTCTTGCTGGCGTGGAAAATCGAGCAGAATTTGACCAAGGACCAGATTCTGGAAGTCTATATGAACCAGATTTATCTGGGTCAGCGCGCGTACGGCTTCTCGTCGGCCGCACAAATCTATTTCGGCAAGCAATTGTCTGAAATCACGGTGGCCGAGGCGGCCATGCTGGCAGGTTTGCCGAAAGCGCCATCGGCTTACAATCCGGTGGTCAATCCGAAGCGCGCAAAAGCGCGTCAGCAGTACATCCTTGAACGCATGCACGATTTGCATTACATCGACGATGCGCAATTCCAGCAAGCGCAAAACGAGCCGCTGCACGTGAAAACCGACGCCAACGAATTCGGCATGCACGCCGAATACGTCGCCGAAATGACGCGCCAACTGGTGTATGAGCAATTCAAGGAAGATGCGTATTCGCGCGGCTTGAACGTGTTTACCACGATCACCAAGGCCGACCAGGACGCGGCCTACATCGCCTTGCGCCGTGGCGTGCTCGACTACGAGAAGAAGCACGGTTATCGCGGCCCGGAAGGCTATATGGAAATCCCCGCCAAGAAAGAAGAAGCGGACGATGTCATCGAGACCGAACTGGCCGACCATCCCGACAGCGACGACATCGTGGCCGCCGTCGTGCTGGAAGCCTCGCCCAAGAACGTGCGCGCGGTTTTATCCAGCGGCGACGAAATCAACATCAACGGCCCGGGATTGGCGTTCGCCGCCAACCTGCTCAGCGACAAAGCGCCGCCCAACAAGCGCGTGCAACGCGGCGCGATCATCCGCGTCTTCCTCGACGGCCCGGCGTGGTCGATTACGCAGTTGCCGGAAGTGCAGTCCGCTTTTGTCGCCGCCAATAGCGAGGACGGCTCGATCCGTGCGTTGGTCGGCGGCTTCGATTACAACCTGAATAAATTCAACCACGTCACGCAAGCCTACCGCCAGCCGGGTTCCTCGTTCAAGCCGTTCATCTATTCGGCATCCCTGGAAAAGGGGCTCTCGCCGGCGACCATCGTCAACGACGCGCCGATCAGTTTTTCCGCCGAGCAGACCGGCGGACAAGCCTGGGAGCCGAAGAACTACGACGGCAAGTACGAAGGCCCAATGACCATGCGGCGCGGCTTGACCAAATCGAAGAACATGATTTCGATTCGCATCCTGCAAAAGATCGGCGCGAAATATGGGCAGGAATACGCGACCCGTTTCGGCTTCGATAGCGAGCGCAATCCGCCGTTCCTGACGCTGGCGCTGGGCTCCGGCGCGGTGACGCCGTGGCAGATGGTCGGCGCCTATTCGGTGTTCGCCAACGGCGGCTACAAGACCAATCCCTACCTGATTACCAAAGTGACCGACGCCGATGGCAAGATACTGTCGCAAGTCAAGCCGGACAAGGCTGGCGACCAAGCCAACCGGATCATCGACGAACGCAACGCCTTCCTGATGGATAGCATGTTGAAAGACGTGGTCCGGTACGGCACTGCCGTCAAGGCGCTGGCTTTGAAGCGCACCGATATCGCCGGCAAGACCGGCACCACCAACGATTCGTTCGACGCCTGGTTCGCCGGCTACCAACCGAAAATCGTCGGCATCGCCTGGGTCGGCTTCGACCAACCCAAAAACCTGGGCAACCGCGAGACCGGTGGCGGGCTGGCGCTGCCGATCTGGCTCGGCTACATGCAAAAAACCTTGAAGGACGTGCCGAACGTCGACCGAACCGTCCCGCAAGGCGTGATACAAGCGGGCGGCGATTACTACTACGCGGAGAATCCTCCCGGCACCGGCGTGCGCTCGCTGGGCCTGGAGGACAAAGTGCCGGTGGAAGAGGAAAAGACCAAGGATGCGGTAAAGAACGAGCTGTTTTAGAGGGCTCCTATCGCGCGGACAAGGAAACCGGCTGCCCTGCTTGTCCGCTCGCCAAACCCGACAGCGCGCTGAACAATTCCGTGCCGTCGCGGGTATTGCGCCACTCTTCGCCTACACGGCGGTAATGAAAACCGCCGGCCTTGGCCGCGACCCACATTTCCTGCATCGGCGCCTGGCTGTTGACGATGATCTTGGAACCGTTGTCGACAAACTCGATTTCCAGCACATTGCCGCTGCGGCTGCACTCGACGTCGAGATCGCTCTCGTTGGCGATCTGTTCCAGCCCCGCCTCGATGGCCTTTAACGTGGAATCCGCCAAAGCCAGAAATTCCGATTCGGTCATGCTACACTCCATTTCATTCGTCAAACTGAGATTTTAATCGTGAACGCCGCTTTCAATGTATCCCGTTTTGCGCGCCTCTGCTTGAGCTTGGCGATATTTTGCTCGTTGGCGGCATGCGGGCAACGCGGCCCGTTGTATCTGCCCGTTCCGCAAGCAAGTAGCGCGCCCGCCAAGCCAGTCAGCCCGCCTGCGGCGCCACAGACGAATACACCGGCAGCTGCTTCGGACGCCAATTCGACGAAGTAGGAGTTACTTTGGCGGTGCCAGCTTGATCGGCGCGGCCATTTCCGGGTGCAGTCCGCACCGTCCGGCATAGGCCGCCCGTATGCGCTCCAAATCGCGTTCTATGTCGCCCGTCAAGTCCACGTAATCGATCACTCCCACCGTGCGGGTCGCATAGTCGATGTAGGCCAGCGCCAACGGCACCTTGGCCGCCATCGCAATATGATAGAAGCCGCTGCGCCAATAGGGCCGATAGTTGCGCGTCCCTTCCGGCGCCAACGCCAGCCAATACCAGTCGGCAGCGCGGATATGCTGTCCAAGCCGCTCGATAGCGCCAGTCGACGCGCGCCGCTCAATCGGCTCGCCACCCATGCGGCGGAACAAGCGGCCCAGCAGCAGCCCGCAGGAGCCTTTGAACAGCGCTTCCTTGCCGAGCCAATGGATCGGCACACCGACCGCCGATTTCGCCAGTATCCCGATCGGAAAATCCCAGTTCGACGTATGCGGATAGACGATGACCACGCCGCGCGGGCCAGGCAGCGGCGCAAAATGCACATGCCAGCCAAACAAGGCCAGCGTGCGCAAAGCCCAGCGCTGCGAACGGTGCGGCAACTTTCCGGGGGTGAGAAGAAAATCGGACATTGCTTATTATCCGGTTAAAGTTAACCGAATGCAATTTCCAACACCCTCTTTTCCGCTCCTCTAGACCGGCTTGGGATTGACTGCCTCGGCGCGGCTACCCGTTTTGGCGGAACGCCAATACACCCTAGCCAACAGCAAGACGGCGACGATTGCGCCGAATACGATCGGTTGCGCGAAATCGTGCTTGCCCGCCTTCATCCACCAAAAATGCAGGATTCCCAGCGGCGCGATCACGTAGATCGCGCGATGCAACCACTGCCAGCGCTTGCCGCCCAGGCGCTTTATCATGCCGTTGGTGCTGGTCAGCGCCAACGGAATCAGCAATAAAAATGCGATGAAGCCAACGGTGATGAAGGGCCGCTTGAGCACGTCTTTCCACATCTCGCCGAAATCGAAAAAATGGTCGAACCAGAGGAAGGTGGTGAAATGCAACAGCGCATAGAAAAATGCATACAGCCCGATCATGCGGCGCAATTTCAACAGCCAGTTCCAACCAGCGATACGCCGCAGCGGCGTCACGCTCAAGGTGAAGCATAGAAAATACAAGGTCCAATCGCCGGTATTGCGGGTGATGAATTCCACCGGATTGGCGCCCAGGCGATCCAGCGCCGTGAATGCAATCAGGCGGACCAAGGGCAGCAGCGCCAGCACGAATAACAGCGCTTTGATGGCCCGGAATTGCTTTGGGTTTGGATTGAACATGATCGGTTAAAAGTATTTTTTCAAGTCCATGCCGGTATACAGCGACGCTACTTCGCTATAGCCGTTGAACATCAGGGTCTTGCGCTTCCGGGCGAATAATCCATCTTCACCAATCCTGCGCTCGCTCGCCTGCGACCAGCGCGGGTGATCGACTTCCGGGTTGACGTTCGAATAAAAGCCGTATTCCTGCGGCGCAGCCAGATTCCAGGCAGTGCGCGGCTGATCCCTGGTGAAACGGATCTTGACGATCGATTTGGCCGACTTGAAGCCATACTTCCAAGGCACCGCTATCCGCACCGGGGCGCCGTTCTGGTTCGGCAGCACTTCGCCATACAAGCCCAGCGTCAACAGGGTCAACGGATGATTTGCCTCGTCGATGCGCAAACCCTCGACGTAAGGCCATTCCAGCACCGGATCGCGCACGCCGGGCATTTGCTTCTTGTCGGCCAGCGAAGTGAATTCGACATATTTGGCGTTCGAGGTCGGCTCCACCTTCTTGATCAGGGCCGACAACGAGTAGCCGATCCACGGGATCACCATCGACCAGCCTTCCACGCAGCGCAGCCGGTAGATGCGCTCTTCCAGCGGCGCCAGTTTCAGCAGGCTGTCCAGGTCCAGCACAAGCGGCTTTTTCACCTCGCCCTCGATCGACACCTGCCACGGGTGCGTTTGCAAGGTGCGGGCGTTGCGCGCCGGCTCGGATTTATCGGTGCCGAATTCGTAGAAGTTGTTATAGGTGGTGACGTCCTGGTACGAGGTCGGCTTATCCATGACGACATAGGCGGGATTGGGCTTGGCCGCCAATTTTTGCGCACTGCTGCTTTGCGCGAACGCCTGGCGGCTGGCCAGCTCGATCAGCGCGCTGCCGGCAATGGTCCCAAGCGCCATTTGGCGGATAAAGCTGCGACGCCCCTCGAAAACTGCGCGTGGCGTGATTTCCGATGCCAAGGGAACATCGGTTCCGTGCGGACGGTGTTTGGTCGACATGGCAACTCCATTCGGTAAAAAGTTAGGTGACAGTTAGTCAGATAGACGCCGCCAACCTTACACCAGTTCCGCAATTACCGTTGTTGCCCTGAAAAATCAAAAAGGGCGACCGCAGTCGCCCTTTTCCAAACCTGTTGCGGTCGCCCGCAGTCGATTATTATTTCAAGCCTGCCACATAGTCGGCAACAGCCTGGATTTCTTCCGGCGACAAACGCTTGGCAACGGTCGTCATGATCGGATTGTTGTTGCGCGTGCCATTGTTGAAGTTGGTCAACTGGGCAATCGTGTAATCCTGATGCTGGCCGCCGATGCGGGCGAATTTGGCGGGGATGCCGGCGCCCGCAGGCCCGTGGCAACCGGCGCAAGCCGGCACACCCTTTTCGGCGATGCCGGCACGATAAATTTTCTTGCCGAAATCGAGGGTATCTTTATTTTTCGCTGCGCCCGGCGCCTGGCTTTGGGCGCTCAGGTAGGCCGCGACGTTGCGCGCTTCTTCCTCGGTCAAGGCCTTGGCGAACATGCCCATGACCGGGTTATTGCGCTCGCCGCTTTTGAAGTTGGCGAGTTGCTTGACGATATACGCGGCGTGTTGGGCGGCCAATTTGGGATTTTGCGTAATGACGGAATTGCCATCCGGGCCGTGGCACGACACGCAGGGCGGAATTGCGCGGGCGGCGTCGCCGGTAGCGTACAATGTTGCGCCCTTGGCAGGATCGCCTGCTGCAGCCGCCTGCGCAGTGCCGATTGTCACGATTGCGACGGAGGAAGCAGCCAGCATCGCGACCAACATAGACTTCACAACTGGTAAGAACGCACGATTCATTCACACACCCTGAGACGGAATAATTGGAATTGAGCACTTACACTGCAATTTGAACGCCAAATTAGCGCGTCATAGCATTTGTTGCAGCACAGTACATAACCCCTTATTGTACAATAGCTTTCCGGCATTTTTGCCTCTTTTGCTGCTTTTTCGCACACCCTATGTCACAACTTTGGCAAGCCCGTTTTTTTACAACGGTCAATCATCTTCGCGACTTGCCAAATACGCAAGTTCCCGAGATTGCGTTTGCGGGCCGTTCCAACGCCGGCAAATCGACCGCCATCAACATTTTATGCAACCAGAAAAAGCTGGCATTCGCCTCGAAAACCCCGGGACGCACCCAGCATATCAATTATTTTTCGATTGGCGGCGCGCATGTCGGGCAGCATCGCAAGGATGAAACCAAGGTCGATGAGATCCGCGCGCTACTGGTCGACTTGCCGGGTTACGGTTACGCGGAAGTGTCCGGCACGGCCAAATTGCATTGGCAAGAGTTGCTGGGCGACTATGTGCAGCACCGCGAGCAATTGGCCGCGCTGATCTTGATCGTCGATTGCCGGCGTCCGTTTACCGACCTGGATATCCAGATGCTGAATTGGTTTGCGCCCACCGGCAAGCCAATACATTGCATTTTGACCAAAGCCGACAAGCTCAACCGCAACGACTCGACCAATGCGTTGCGGCAAGCGCAGACGCTGTTAAGCAGCTATGTGGACGAAGCGGGCAAGCCCTTCCCGTTTACCGCACAACTGTTTTCCGCGTTGAAAAGGACGGGCTTGGAAGAAGCAAACGACAAGATTATCGAGTTGCTGGGTTTGAATCGACCTGCACAGGTCGACAGCGAAGCGGTCGAAACGGAAAGAGATAAAGGATAAAGGGCATCTCTAAAAATTGTCAAAAGCGCCCAAGTTCGAGCCGAGGAGCGGAAATGTACGCAAGTACATTGAGCACCGCAGGCTTGAAATTGGGTGCTTTTGGCAGTTTTGAGAGATGCCCGAAAAAAAACCCTGGAGAAAGGGGAGTATCTCCAGGGTAGGAATGCCTTATCGTTCATTGGGCGATACGGCCCCGCTCAGGGAGGAGAAGCGGGAGGTGAGTGATCACCTATACGTCAGATAGGATTGCCAGGAAAAAGTTTCATTAATTTGCGAATTTCGCAGCGACTATTTTTAGGATCGATATGTCAAGCGCACAAAAACCCCTTCAATTTCCCGCCATTCGGATGCGCCGCATGCGCAAGGATGCCTTTTCCCGCGCGATGATGCGCGAAAACACGGTGACGCCGTCCGACCTGATTTATCCGGTATTCATTCTGGACGGCAAGAATCAACGCGAAAAAGTGGCGTCGATGCCGGATGTCGAACGCCTGTCGGTCGATTTGCTATTACCGGTCGCCGAGGAATGCGTGGCGCTGGGCATTCCCGTGCTCGCCTTGTTTCCGGTCATTAATCCCGCGTTGAAAACCCCGGACGGCATCGAAGCGACCAACCCGAACGGTCTGGTGCCGCGCGCGGTGCGCGAATTGAAGCTGCGCTTCCCGGAATTGGGCATCCTGACCGATGTCGCGCTCGATCCGTACACCAGCCACGGGCAAGACGGCTTGCTCGACGCCAGCGGCTACGTGCTCAATGACGAGACGACCGAGATGCTGGTCAAGCAGGCGCTGGCGCAGGCCAATGCCGGGGTCGATATCGTCGCCCCTTCCGACATGATGGATGGCCGCATCGGCGCGGTTCGGCACGCGCTGGAAGCGCACCAGCATATCCACACCCGCATCATGGCGTATTCGGCCAAATATGCGTCCGCCTTTTACGGCCCGTTCCGCGACGCAGTCGGCTCCGCTGCGACGCTGGGCAGGGGCAACAAGAGCACCTATCAGATGGACCCGGCCAATGGCAACGAAGCGTTGCGCGAAGTGGCGCTGGATATCGCCGAGGGCGCCGACATGGTCATGGTCAAGCCCGGCATGCCTTATCTGGACATCGTGCGGCGCGTCAAGGACGAATTCAAGATGCCGACCTTCGCCTACCAGGTCAGCGGCGAATACGCGATGATCAAGGCAGCCGCGCAAAACGGCTGGCTCGACCACGACAAGACCATGATGGAAGCGATGCTATCGTTCAAGCGCGCCGGCGCCGATGGCGTGCTGACCTATTTCGCGCGCGATATTGCGCGTCGGCTCAAGCACATGAGTTGAAGAATCCGGTTTAGCCTGAAAAAAAGCGCCCGGAACTCAGGGCGCTTTTTTATTTTACGGCTTACAGTGCCTTATGCGGGTCGGTGCTTGCGTTGCAACACAGCTCGTCGCTGGCGGTCGCAATACGCGCCAACGACGAGCCGAATTTGTCCGCGTCCTGGTAGCCGATCACGCGCCCGCCTTCGATTTCGCGTCCGCTCTTGTCGAAGAAAATGATGCCGGGCGGCCCAAACAGGTTGAAGCGCTTCAACAGCGCCTTGTCTTCATCGTCATTGGCAGTGACATCCGCTTGCAACAACACGATATTGGAAAATTGCGCCTGGATGTGCGGGTCTGTAAAGGTCTGCTTTTCCATCTCCTTGCACGATACGCACCAGTCGGCGTAAAAATCGAGCATCGCCGTCTTGCCCGGCGCCTTGGCCAGCGCGGCATCCAGTTCCGCCACCGATTTGACGCGCACGAAAGCGGTCTTGCTCTCTGCTTTGCCGGTCAGGCCGGCCAACGGCGACAACACGCCTTGCGCGCCGGTCGTCGCGCCGACCAACTGCACCGCGCCAAACAGCGCGAAGGCAACGCCAAACCCCTTCGACAGCGCGCCCCAGCGCTTGGAGAACAGCAAATACGCGCCGTAACACACGCCGATGGCGGCCCAGCCGAACATTTGCATAGTCACCGGAATCACCGGCGATACCATCCACAAGGCGACGCCCAGCAGCAGCACGCCGAAGAAGCGTTTGATTGCCTCCATCCAGACGCCGGCGCGCGGCAACAGCCAACCAGCCGACACGCCAACCAGCAACAGCGGCATGCTCATGCCGACTGCGGTGGCGAACAAGGCGCTGCCGCCCAGCGCGGCGTTATGGGTTTGGCTGATAAAAACCAAGACGCCGATCAAAGGCGCGGCGACGCAGGGGCCGATAATCAGGCCGGACAACGCGCCCATGACGAAGACGCCGGCCAGTTTTCCCGCTGCCTGCTTATCGGAGGCCTTCATCAAGCGCTGCTGGATTGCCGGCGGCATTTGCAATTGATAGACATCGAACATCGACAAGGCCAGGATCGCAATCAATGCGCCGAACGCACCCAGCACCCACGGGTTCTGGAAGCTCGCGGCCAGCCCCTCGCCGATCCAGCCGGCGGTAATGCCCAGCGCGGTATAGACGATTGCCATGCCCAGCGAATAGGTGACGGACAGCGTGAATCCACGCGTGCGCGTGACGGTGGCGCCTTCGCCGACGATGATCGAAGACAGGATCGGCACCATCGGCAAGACGCACGGCGTCAGCGACAACGCCAGGCCGCCGAGGAAAAACAAGGGCAAGATGACCAGCAGGTTGCCGCCCTTGATCGCGGATTCAAATACGCCCGTGTCCGATTGCGGAGCCGCCGCCGCTACCGGCACTGGCGCAACCGCCGCCGGCAGCGCCCGGATTTCTGCGGTGTTCACCGGCGGCACGGTCACAATCGATGCGCCGGAGGGCGCGACCGACACCGCAGGGGCTGCTCCAGCTTCGGCCTGCTTTGCGCCGCCGCCGCTGGTCTTTTGCGTATCGGTCGAACCTGCCGCCGCGCCACTCGCCGGCGGCGTCAATTTGATTTTCGATTCCTGCGGCGGATAGCACAAGCCCTTGTCGGCGCAGCCCTGCCCGGTCGAATAGAGCGTAAAGGCGCCGGCGGCGTCGACTGGCAGGCGCACGCTCACGGTACGGCGATAGGTTTCGACATTCTTTTGAAAAGTCTCGTCAAAATGGACGACGCCGGCAGGATAGACGGGCGTGCCGAGCTTCGCCGCTTCGACGCGGAATTTGAAATGCTCGCGGTACATGTAGTAGCCGTCGGCAATCGAGTAGGTCACTTCGGCGGTTTTGGCATCGAGCATCTTCGCCGAGAATTTGAAGGCAGCTTCGGGATCGAGGAAGTCGTCCGCGTGCGCCCACGGCATTGCCACCAGCAATGTAATGAAGAGCAACGCGGCCTTGATCTGGAGCGACACCTGGCCGACGCGATACCTGGCGACGAATTGCACAAACGAGTTAAACATGCCTATCCTTTTTTGTTTCTTCAGCTATCCAGCGCAGGTAAGGCTGCCATCCATCGGCGACCGGAAAGGCGATAATTTCCGGCACCTGGTACGGATGCAGAGACTTGATCGCCGCCTCCAGTTCGGGGTAGCGATGCGCGCTGGTCTTGATCGACAAGCTGACTTCGGAAGCCTCTTCGATTGCACCTTGCCACCGATATAAAGACTTTACACCAGGCAGGCAATTTACGCAGGCGGCCAACTTGTTTTGGAGCAAATAGCGGGCAATTAGTTCAGCGCAAGCCATATCCGGCACATTCGTCATCACCAACAATGCCTGTTCCATGCTTGCCTCTTTGCTCTTTTCCTCGGCGCACAATGCAAAAGCCAGGCAATGCCTGGCTTTTTTCTAGCTTTTCAACGCGAACTTTACGCTGTTATTCGGCGCTGTCGACTTCGACTGCTTCGGTGATTTCCGGGCGGTCGAGCAATTCGATGAAGGCCATCGGTGCATTGTCGCCAACGCGGAAACCCATCTTCAAGATGCGCAGGTAGCCGCCGTTGCGGTTGGCGTAACGCGGGCCGAGTTCGGCGAACAGCTTGACGACGATTTCGCGGTCGCGCAGACGGTTGAACGCGAGGCGCTTGTTGGCCAGGCTGTCGGTTTTGCCCAGAGTCAGGATAGGCTCGACGACGCGGCGCAATTCCTTGGCTTTCGGCAAGGTGGTCTTGATGGCTTCGTGGCGCAGCAACGAGACGGTCATGTTGCGCAGCATTGCCAGACGATGGGACGAAGTACGATTTAATTTACGGAGGCCGTGACGGTGACGCATGGTAATTCCTTTCGGTTTTCAGTTTGTGCCCAGTTCTTCTATCGATTGCACTTCGCGTGCATCGCGGACCGGTACTAAATTAATAAGGCGTTATGGATAATACACGTGCAAAAACGAAGGACTGGAGGATACAGCAATTCTCCAGTCCCGGTTCAATTATTTTTCAAGTCCGGCAGGCGGCCAGTTTTCCAGCTTCATGCCGAGCGTCAAACCGCGCGATGCCAACACTTCCTTGATTTCATTCAAGGACTTGCGGCCCAGGTTCGGCGTCTTCAGCAATTCGTTTTCGCTGCGTTGGATCAAGTCGCCGATGTAGTAGATGTTTTCGGCCTTCAGGCAGTTGGCCGAACGCACGGTCAGTTCCAGGTCGTCGACCGGACGCAACAGGATAGGATCGACCGACGGTGCGCGCGATGGCGTTTCTGCAGTCGCTTCCGTGCCTTCCAGCGCGGCAAACACATTCAATTGATCGACCAGGACGCGCGCCGATTGACGGATCGCTTCTTCCGGCGAAATCACGCCGTTGGTTTCGATATTGATGATCAGCTTGTCCAGGTCGGTGCGTTGTTCGACGCGCGCGGACTCGACGAAGTAGGATACGCGACGCACCGGCGAAAACGATGCGTCCAGAATGATGCGGCCAATGGTCTTGTTGGCATCTTCGGACAGACGACGCACATTGCCCGGCACATAGCCACGGCCTTTTTCGACCTTGATCTGCATGTCCAGCTTGCCGCCAGCGGTCAAGTGGGCGATTACGTGATCGGGATTGACCAGCTCGACGTCATGCGGCAGATCGATATCGGAAGCGAGGACCGAGCCTTCGCCTTCCTTCTTCAGGGTCAAGGTCACGTCGTCGCGGTTATGCAACTTGAAGACGACGCCCTTCAGGTTCAACAACAGGTCAACCACGTCTTCCTGCACGCCGTCGAGCGACGAATATTCGTGAACGACACCGGCGATGGTCACTTCGGTCGGCGCATAGCCGACCATCGACGACAACAAGACGCGGCGCAATGCATTGCCCAGGGTGTGGCCGTAACCGCGTTCAAACGGTTCCATCACGACTTTGGCGTGACCGGCGCCCAGTGCTTCGACTTCGATAATACGGGGTTTCAACAAGCTGCTTTGCATGAAATGTCCTTTTCAATACCCTCGGCTCGTTACACCGATAAGGCTGATGGCATGTCGGAACGCCCGCATCTTTCGATGCAGGCGCGGTTTAAATTACTTCCTGGCTAAATCTTAATGAGCGATACAACTAGCCAAATAACAAACTAGCGTTATTAATTGTTAATAACGCTAGCGACACTAAATATTAACGGGAATACAATTCAACGATCAAGGATTCGTTGACATCGTTAGCGATTTCGCTACGATCCGGCAAGCTCTTGAACGTGCCTTCCATCTTCTTCGAGTCAACCGAAACCCAGCTCGGCAGGCCGATTTGTTCAGCCAGCGACAGCGCTTCGACGATACGCACTTGCTTCTTCGACTTTTCACGCACGGCGATCACGTCGCCGGTCTTGACTTGGTAGGAAGCGATATTGACCACGCCGCCGTTGACGGTGAATGCCTTGTGGCTGACCAACTGACGGCCTTCAGCGCGCGTCGAGCCGAAGCCCATGCGATAGACGACGTTGTCCAGACGGGATTCGAGCAGCTTCAACAGATTTTCGCCGGTATTGCCCTTGCGACGGTCGGCTTCGGCAAAATAGCGGCGGAATTGGCGCTCAAGAATACCGTACATACGCTTGACCTTTTGCTTTTCGCGCAATTGGTTGCCGTAGTCGGAAGTGCGGGCGCCGGAAGTGCGGCCATGTTGACCCGGCTTGGAGTCCAGTTTGCACTTGGAGTCCAGCGAGCGGCGGGCGCTCTTGAGGAACAGGTCGGTGCCTTCACGGCGGGATAGTTTTGCTTTTGGTCCAATATAACGTGCCACGAGAATTTCCTTTAAGTATGACGCCCCGATGGAGACGGTCAAAAAACAGCCGAATGCCTAGGCGCTAGTCCGATCTGCCTGCAATCGAACGGTGGTCTTAAGAACAAAACCCGCCAAGGTCGTTGGCGGGCGATTTACTGCAACTACAACAGCAAATAACCGGAAAGGTTAGATGCGACGACGCTTCGGAGGACGGCAGCCGTTGTGCGGAACCGGGGTCACGTCCTGGATTTGCGTAATCTTGATGCCGAGGTTGTTGAGCGCGCGAACCGCCGACTCACGTCCCGGGCCTGGGCCCTTGATGCGAACTTCGAGATTCTTCACACCGCATTCAACCGCCACCTTGCCTGCAGCTTCAGCTGCGACCTGGGCCGCAAACGGGGTCGATTTACGCGAACCCTTGAAGCCTGCACCGCCGGAAGTCGCCCAAGACAGCGCGTTACCCTGACGATCGGTAATGGTGATGATGGTGTTGTTGAAGGACGCGTGGATGTGCGCGATGCCTTCGGCAACGTTCTTTTTGACTTTCTTACGCACGCGTGCTGCGGCGGCGTTATTTGGTGCTTTTGCCATGATTATTTCCTTGAATCCCGACGACGAATCAAACTTCTATCAATTCAGCAGTGGATTATTTCTTCAACGATTGCGCTGCCTTGCGCGGGCCCTTGCGGGTGCGTGCGTTGGTGCGTGTGCGTTGTCCACGGCACGGCAAGCCCTTGCGATGACGCAAACCGCGATAGCAGCCGAGATCCATCAAACGCTTGATGTTCATCGACACTTCGCGACGCAGATCGCCTTCAACGACGAACTTGCCGATCTCTTCGCGCAGCTTTTCCAACTCGCTGTCGTCCAGATCCTTGACCTTTTTGGTGGTCGAAACACCCGTCGCTACGCAGATCTTCTCTGCACGCGGGCGGCCAACACCATAAATCGCCGTGAGGCCGATAACAGTGTGCTGATGATTGGGGATATTAACCCCTGCGATACGTGCCATTCGTTATTCCTCGATCAATAACGTTAAATTAACCTTGGCGCTGCTTATGACGCGGCTCCGTGCAGATGACACGAACCACGCCCTTGCGCTTGATGATCTTACAGTTGCGGCAAATCCGCTTAACTGATGCGAGCACTTTCATTTTTGCCCTCTTTCTTTCAGTTCTAAATTGACTGGTAAAGCTTACTTGGTACGGAACACGATACGTGCGCGACTTAGATCATAAGGTGTCAATTCAACCGTCACCTTGTCACCGGGCAGGATGCGAATATAGTTCATGCGCATCTTGCCGGAAATATGACCAAGCACTACATGTCCATTTTCCAACTTAACTCGAAACGTTGCATTTGGGAGATTCTCTAGAATCTCGCCCTGCATCTGGATAACGTCGTCTTTTGCCATGCGATCTGTCGTTCTCCCGGGCGCTTATCGCGAAGGAATTCCGCCCTTGAAATTCGCCTTGCGCAACAGCGAATCATATTGCTGTGACATCACGTAGTTTTGCACCTGGGCCATGAAATCCATAGTCACCACCACGATAATCAACAGAGACGTTCCACCGAAGTAAAACGGGACTTTCCACCTAGCAATCAAAAA
Organism: Burkholderiaceae bacterium; assembly: GCA_031291325.1. Taxonomy (GTDB): domain Bacteria; phylum Pseudomonadota; class Gammaproteobacteria; order Burkholderiales; family Burkholderiaceae_D; genus PKWO01. The sequence goes on along the minus strand of JARLJG010000028.1, from coordinate 11,252 downwards.
TTCCGGCAACAAACAGACCAGCGTGATATACAGCGCACCCGCCAAGGTCAAACGCATCAAAATCTTGTCGATGTAGCGCGAAGTCTGTTCACCTGGGCGAATACCCGGCACAAATGCGCCGCTCTTCTTCAGGTTATCCGCGGTTTCCTTGCTGTTGAATACCAGTGCGGTATAAAAGAAGCAAAAGAAAACAATCGCGGCAGAATAAAACAACGCGTGCACCGCTTCACCCGGCGCCAGCGACGCCGCCACATCTTTTACGAAACGCACCACCGGATTCGTGATATCGCCGCCTGCGGTGAACCATCCTGCGATGGTCGCCGGGAACAAGGTGATCGACGAAGCGAAGATCGGAGGAATCACACCCGCCATATTCAGCTTCAAAGGCAAATGGCTGCTTTGCCCGCCGTAAATCTTGTTACCGACCTGACGCTTCGCATAATTCACCAGAATCTTGCGCTGGCCGCGTTCGATAAACACCACGCCGTAAGTCACGCCGGCTGCGATCAGGCAAATCAGGATCGCCGAGAACCATTCCATCGAACCCGAACTGACCAAACCAAACAAATTGCCTAACGCATTCGGCAAACCTGCAGCAATCCCGCCGAAAATAATGATCGAGATGCCGTTGCCCAAGCCGCGCTCGGTAATCTGCTCGCCCAGCCACATCAAAAACATGGTTCCGGTGGTCAGCGTCACGATCGTCGTGAAGCGGAACGCCAGACCGGGGTCCAACACCATGCCGGCTTGCTTTTCCAAGCCGAGCGCAATGCCGATTCCGTAAAACATCGCCAACACCAGGGTGCCGTAGCGTGTGTATTGGGTAATCTTGCGACGACCGCTTTCACCTTCTTTTTTCAGCGCCTCCAACTGCGGCGACACGATCGACAGCAATTGCATGATGATCGACGACGAGATGTACGGCATGATCCCGACCGCGAAGATTGTCAGCTTCGACAATGCACCGCCGGAAAACATGTTGAACATCCCCAAAAAGCCGCTTTGATTCTGCTTGTAAAAGTCCGCCAACTTCGTCGGATCGATACCCGGAACGGGGATATGCGCCCCGATCCGATAGACCACTAATGCACCCAGCAAAAACCACAAGCGATTCCAGGGGAATCCGCTGGCTGCACTTTTAGCAAGTTTAGGAGTAGTCGCCAATGTGTACCCCGGTTAAACTGTCTGCTTACGCAACCGAGCCGCCTGCGGCTTCGATCGCTGCTTTTGCGCCCTTGGTGGCAATCAGACCCTTCAGGGTGATCTTCTTGCTGATCTCGCCGGCCAAAATAACCCGCACCACGCGCGCCAATTCGCCGACCAGGCCGGCTTGTTTCAACGCCAGCACGTCGATATCGGAAACCGGCAATGCTTGCAGGTCGCCCAAACGAACTTCTGCCTTGTACGGCGTTGCCAGCGACTTGAAACCACGCTTAGGCAAACGACGTTGCAGAGGCATCTGACCGCCTTCAAAACCGACTTTATGGAAACCGCCGGAACGCGACTTTTGACCCTTGTGGCCACGGCCGGCGGTCTTGCCCAGGCCGGAACCGATGCCACGGCCAACGCGCCGCTTGTAATGCTTGGCGCCATCTGCTGGCTGGATAGTATTCAATTCCATGATGTTCTCCGTTCGCAAGCCAAGGCTTACGACACTACTTTCACAAGATACGACACCTTGTTGATCATGCCGCGCACCGCTGGCGTGTCTTCCAATTCGCGAACCGAATTGATGCCACGCAAGCCCAGGCCGCGCACCGTCGCGCGATGCGATTCGCGCGTGCCGATCAAACCCATGACCAATTTCACTTTGACTGTCTTTGCCATGTGATTCACCTTAGCCCAGAATTTCTTCAATCGACTTGCCACGTTTGGCAGCGATTTCCGAAGGAGTGTTCATCTTCGCCAAGCCATCGAGCGTGGCACGAACCATGTTGTAAGGATTGGTCGAACCGTTGGACTTCGCCACCACGTTCGTCACGCCCATTACTTCAAAAATCGCGCGCATCGGGCCACCGGCGATCACGCCAGTACCTTCTTTCGCCGGCGCCATCAGAACCGACGACGCACCGTGCTTGCCCGTTACCGTATGTTGCAGCGTGCCGTTCTTCAAGGTGACTTTAATCATCTTGCGACGCGCTTCTTCCATCGCCTTTTGCACGGCGACCGGCACTTCCTTCGACTTGCCCTTGCCCATGCCGATGCGGCCATCGCCATCACCAACCACAGCCAACGCGGCGAAACCCATGATACGACCACCCTTGACCACCTTGGTCACACGGTTGACCGCGATCATTTTTTCGCGCATGCCGTCATCCGGCTTGTCGCTTTGCATCTTCGATTGCATTTTTGCCATGACGCTTTTTCCTTAGATCTTCAGACCGGCTTCACGCGCAGCTTCTGCAACTGCTTTCACGCGACCGTGATAACGGAATCCGGAGCGATCGAACGCGACTTCGGCGATTCCTGCTTTCAGTGCCTTTTCTGCCACACGCTTGCCAACCAGAGCGGCGGCGGCAGTGTTGCCGCCCTTGCCGGATTGACCCGCCAGTTCCTGGCGCACTTCCGCTTCCAGCGTCGAGGCCGAAGCCAGCACTTTTGCGTCCGGACCAATGATACTCGCGTAGATGTGCAAGTTGGTACGATGCACGGCCAGGCGGTTCACTTTTAACTCTGCGATCTTGGCACGAGTTTGACGTGCGCGGCGCAGACGTGATTGTTTCTTGTCCATCGTCAACCCCTATTACTTCTTCTTGGTTTCTTTAAGCACTACCACTTCGTCCGCATAGCGAACGCCCTTGCCCTTGTAAGGCTCGGGACTGCGATAGGCGCGCACTTCAGCAGCGACCTGGCCAACTTGCTGGCGGCTGATCCCTTTGATCAGGATCTCGGTAGCCGTCGGCGTCTCGCATTTCACGCCCTGCGGCATTTGATGCACGACCGGATGCGAGAAACCGAGCGACAGGTTCAGCTTGTCGCCTTGCGCTTGCGCCTTATAGCCCACGCCAACCAGATTCAGTTTCTTCTCGAAACCCTTGGTCACGCCGTTGATCATGTTATTGACCAGTGCGCGCAAGGTGCCCGACATCGCATTTGCTTCGCGGCTGTCGTTGGCAGCTTCAAATTTCAGTACGCCGTCGGTCTTTTCCACTTTGACCAAGCCATTGAGGCTTTGGGTCAAGGTGCCCAGCGGGCCTTTTACAGTGATCTGCTCTGCAGAAATGGTCGCTTCCGCGCCACTTGGCAGTGCAATCGGCATTTTACCTACACGAGACATCTTGCACTCCTTAGGCGACGTAGCAAATAACTTCGCCACCGACACCGGTTGCGCGCGCTTTGCGGTCAGTCATCACACCCTTGGGTGTAGAAACGATCGCCACGCCCAAACCATTCATCACATTCGGGATATCATCCTTGCCCTTGTAGATGCGCAGCCCTGGACGGGACACGCGCTCCAAGCGCTCGATGACCGGGCGACCGGCATAATATTTCAAACCGATTTTCAATTCCGGCTTACCATCTGCTTCGGTAACGGCGAAATTTTCGATGTAACCCTCGTCCTTGAGGACGTTAGCAATCGCAACCTTGACTTTGGACGACGGCATCAACACCGTGGTCTTTTGCACTACCTGTGCATTGCGGATACGGGTCAGCATATCGGCGATAGGATCGCTCATACTCATTGCTTATTCTCCTATTACCAGCTGGCTTTAGTCATGCCCGGGATTTCGCCGCGCATGGCGATTTCACGGAGCTTAATACGGCCCAAACCGAACTTGCGGAAAGTGCCACGGGGGCGACCAGTCAATGCGCAACGGTTACGTTGCCGCGTCGGCGCCGAGTTACGTGGCAGCGCCTGCAACTTCAGGCGCGCTTCGTAGCGCTCTTCTTCCGACTTCGATTGGTCATCAATGATAGCCTTCAACTCGGCGCGTTTGCCGGCAAATTTCTTTACCAGGTCTGCACGCTTTTGTTCACGGTTAATCAGTGCCAGTTTTGCCATGGCAACCTCAGTTTCTGAACGGGAATTTAAATGCGGCGAGGAGCGCTTTCGCTTCGTCGTCGGTCTTCGCAGTTGTCGTGATGCTGATATTCATACCGCGCAGCACGTCAATCTTGTCATACTCAATTTCGGGGAAAATGATCTGCTCTTTCACGCCGATATTGTAGTTGCCGCGACCATCGAACGCCCGACCCGAAACACCACGGAAGTCGCGCACGCGCGGCAATGCTACCGTGATCAGACGATCGAGAAATTCATACATGGCCGCGCCACGCAGAGTTACCATGCAACCAATCGGGTAACCCTCGCGAATCTTGAAGCCCGCAATCGCCTTGCGCGCCTTGGTGACGACCGGCTTCTGGCCGGCGATCTTGGTCAAGTCGCCTACTGCGTGCTCAATGATCTTCTTGTCCGCAACCGCTTCCGACAAACCCATGTTCAGGGTGATCTTCAACAGGCGCGGCACTTCCATCGGCGATTTGTACGAAAACTTCGTACTCAGGTCGCCAACGACCTTTTCTTTATAGAATGCTTGGAGACGGGACATGATCTCTTAAACCTTAACGACTTCGCCGTTGGACTTGAAGACGCGGACTTTCTTGCCGTCCACTTCTTTGTAACCAACGCGATCTGCCTTGCCGGTCGCCGCATTGAACAACGCGACATTCGACACGTGAATCGGCATCAACTTATCGACGATGCCACCAGTAGTACCGGTCATCGGGTTCGGCTTGGTCGCTTTCTTGGCGACATTCACACCCTCAACCACAACGTAGTCAGCATCGACGCGTTGCTTGACGACGCCACGCTTGCCCTTGTCTTTACCAGCCAGGACGATGACTTCGTCGTTTTTTAGAATCTTACCCATGACGACTCCTTACAGAACTTCAGGCGCAAGCGACACGATCTTCATGAAGCGCTCAGTGCGCAGTTCGCGCGTGACCGGTCCAAAAATGCGTGTGCCAATCGGCTCCAGCTTTGCGTTCAGCAAAACTGCGGCATTGCCATGGAACTTTACCAACGAGCCTTCTTGGCGGCGCACACCCTTGGCATTGCGCACGACGACTGCATTGTAAATCTCACCTTTTTTAACGCGACCGCGCGGCTGAGCCACCTTGACGGTAACCTTGATTACGTCGCCGATGCTCGCATAACGGCGCTTGGAACCACCCAGCACCTTGATGCACATGACTTCACGCGCACCCGTGTTGTCGGCTACTTCGAGCCGGCTTTCAGTTTGAATCATAATATTTTCTTTCCCAACTTAACCCGTTCAATCCGCACAATGCGAACACCCGGTCAGTCTTGGTCCCGTCAGGCCATCTTTGCTAAGACAGACTGATTAGGTGGACGATTTCCAAAACTTCTTGCTACGACGATATTTCAAGCAGGGTATTTCAGCGCCGCCCTTGAGTCTGGTTGAATCAATCAAAGAGATTCAAGAACGAAGCCCAGCATTATTACATCAAAACGCTGGGCCTGCAACAACTATCTACAACTATTTTCAAACTATTTGTGCAGCTTGCACCACACGGGTCACCGACCAAGCTTTAGTCTTGGAAATCGGACGGCCTTCCTGGATTTCGACCGTATCGCCGGCCTTGGCCTGGTTGCCTTCGTTGTGCGCGTGATACTTGTTCGTGCGCACAATGATTTTCCCGTACAGCGGATGCTTGACGTGGCGTTCGATCAGCACGGTAACGGTCTTGTCCATTTTGTCGGAGACCACTTTGCCAATCAGCGTGCGCTTGAGCGCTTGTTTCACTTGATCGTTCATTATTTGGCGTCCTTCTGATTCAGAACCGTTTTTACTCGTGCGATATCGCGACGGACTTTCTTGAGTTGCGCGGTGTTGTTCAGTTGCTGCGTTGCGATTTGCATACGCAGGCCGAATTGCGCCTTCAACAACTCATTCAGCTCTTTTGCCAAAGCCGCTTCGTCTTTGCCGCGGAGTTCAGATGCTTTCATTTCCACTCCCCTTATTGGCCGACTTGACGGACGACAAACGTAGTCAATAACGGCAGTTTAGCTGCAGCCAGGCGGAATGCTTCACGCGCCAAGACTTCATCCACACCATCCATCTCGTACAACATTTTGCCGGGTTGAATCTCGGCAACGTAGTACTCTGGATTACCCTTGCCGTTACCCATACGGACTTCAGCCGGCTTTTGCGAAATTGGCTTATCCGGGAAAATACGAATCCAGATACGGCCACCGCGCTTGATGTGACGGGTCATCGCACGACGCGCCGCTTCGATCTGACGCGCAGTGATACGACCGCGGCCAATTGCCTTCAAGCCGAACTCGCCGAACGAGACGGCGGTGCCACGGTCATGGGAAATCCCCTTGTTGCGACCCTTTTGTTCTTTACGATATTTTCTGCGTGCTGGTTGCAGCATGATTATTCTCCTGCTTTCTCAGCCGGGGCAGCAGCAGCGCCTTCCGGCTTCTTGGCGCGCACCCGCTTGGCGGCATTCGCCGGTGCGCCAGGCGCGCCAGCGGTTTGACCTTCAGGGCGCGGGGTGCGTGGGCGTCCACTTGGCTTGCCGTCGTCACGACGCGGGCCACGGCGCTTCTTGTCGTCATCCGTTGCAACTTCCACGGTTGGCGTTTCGCCACTGGCCAGACGGTCGCCCTTGTAGACCCAAACCTTGATGCCGATGATGCCGTAGGTGGTGCTGGCTTCGCCGAAACCGTAGTCGATGTCTGCGCGCAGCGTATGCAGAGGCACGCGGCCTTCGCGATACCATTCTTTACGCGCAATTTCGATGCCGTTCAAACGACCGGACGACATGATCTTGATGCCTTGCGCGCCGAGGCGCATTGCATTTTGCATCGCACGCTTCATCGCGCGGCGGAACATGATGCGCTTTTCCAATTGCTGGGCAATCGAATCGGCGATCAGTTGCGCATCGGTTTCAGGCTTGCGGATTTCTTCGATGTTGACGTGCACCGGCACGCCCATCATCTTGGTCAGCGCGGACTTCAAGACTTCGATGTCTTCGCCCTTCTTGCCGATCACAACGCCAGGACGCGAGCTGTAAATCGTGATGCGCGCGTTCTTCGCAGGACGCTCGATGACGACACGGCCGACGGAGGCGTTCTTCAGTTTGGCCTTCAGGTAGGCGCGCACTTTCAAGTCTTCGTTGAGCATGGTGGCAAAATTGCTATTGCCAGCATACCAACGCGACGCCCAGTTACGCGTTACCGCGAGGCGAAAACCGGTTGGATGTATCTTCTGTCCCATCGTGACTCCTTAGTTTCCGACAGTCACGTAAATGTGACAGGATTGCTTCGAGATACGATCACCCCGGCCCTTGGCGCGCGCAGTGAAGCGCTTCAAGACCGAACCTTTTTCGACATAAATCGTCGTGACTTTCAATTCGTCGATATCCGCACCGTCGTTGTGCTCGGCGTTCGCAATGGCGGACTCCAGCACACGCTTGATGATGACCGCGCCCTTTTTCGGGCTGAAGGTCAGGATATTGAGCGCTTGATCAACTTTCTTGCCGCGGATCAGATCGGCGACCAGACGGCCCTTTTGGGCCGACAGACGCACGCCACGGAGGGTAGCTTTAGTTTCCATCATCGGACCTTATTTCTTAGCTTTCTTATCAGCAGCATGACCCTTGAAGGTGCGGGTCAGCGCGAATTCGCCGAGCTTGTGACCGACCATGTTCTCGGATACATACACCGGCACGTGTTGCTTGCCATTGTGTACCGCGATGGTCAGACCGATGAAGTCCGGCATGATCGTCGAACGGCGCGACCAGGTTTTGATCGGCTTCTTGTCTTTGATCGCTTGCGCGGTCTCGACTTTTTTCACCAGGTGGGCGTCACAGAACGGCCCTTTTTTCAATGAACGTGTCATGTGTTACCCCTTATTTCTTGCCACGGCGCGAGACGATCATGGAAGTCGTGCGCTTGTTGCGACGCGTCTTCTTACCCTTGGTCTGCTGGCCCCACGGCGACACCGGATGACGGCCGGCTGCGGTCTTGCCCTCGCCACCACCATGCGGATGGTCGACCGGGTTCATGACCACACCGCGAACGGTAGGACGAACACCGCGCCAACGCATTGCACCAGCTTTACCGATCTTGCGCAGGCTGTGTTCGGCATTGCCGACTTCACCCACGGTTGCGCGGCATTCGATATGCACGCGACGCACTTCGCCGGAACGCAGACGAACCTGAGCGTAAGTGCCTTCGCGTGCCATCAAGACCACGCCGGCGCCAGCGGTACGCGCCATTTGCGCGCCCTTGCCCGGCAACATTTCGACGCAATGCATGACTGTGCCGACTGGAATATTGCGGATCGGCAGGCAGTTGCCCGATTTGATCGGGGCTTCTGCGCCGTTCATCAATTGATCGCCGATTGCCAGACCCTTGGTCGCAATGATGTAATGACGTTCGCCGTCGGCATAGCACAGCAATGCAATGTGCGCGCTGCGGTTCGGATCGTATTCGATACGTTCGACCTTGGCCGGAATCCCGTCCTTGGTGCGGCGGAAATCGATCACGCGATAGTGTTGCTTGTGACCACCGCCGATATGACGGGTGGTGATGTGACCGTTGTTGTTACGACCAGCGGTCTTGGATTTCTTTTCGACCAGCGCGGCGAACGGACGGCCTTTGTACAGGTCGTCAGTGACGACCTTGACCATGCCGCGACGACCAGGCGAGGTCGGCTTGACTTTAACGAGTGCCATGATTATGCCTCCTCGGTGAAGTTGATTTCTTGACCGGGCTTCAGGCAAACAAACGCACGACGCGTGTGGTTGCGACGACCGTTGAAACGGCCAGTCCGCTTTTGCTTGCCTTGACGGTTCGCTACTTGCACCGATTCAACCTGGACCTTGAACAGCAGTTCGACTGCCGCCTTGATTTCCAGCTTGGTGGCATCCGGCACGACGAGGAAAACGACTTGTTCGTTCTTCTCGGCAACAAACGTCGCCTTTTCGGAAATGACCGGCGCCAACAGCACTTTCATCAAGCGCTCTTCGCTATGTTTTACAATCGCGTTCATGCCAGCATCTCCTCGATCTTGGCCAATGCCAGCTTGGTGATCAAAATCTTTTTGTAGAACACCAAAGAGACCGGATCGGCGTGGCGCGGTTCGCAGATGAGCACGTTAGGCAGATTGCGCGACGCCAACAACAGATTTTCGTCGAGACTGTCGGTAATCACCAACACCGAATCCAGGCCCATGCCCTTGAGTTTTTGCGACAACAGCTTGGTCTTCGGCGCGTCGACCGTCAGGTCTTCGATCACCGACAAGCGGCCTTCGCGAGCCAACTGAGACAGAATCGAGCAGACACCTGCGCGATACATCTTCTTGTTGACCTTGTGCGTGAAGTTTTCGTCAGGCGAATTCGGGAATATACGACCACCCCCACGCCACAACGGCGACGACGACATACCGGCACGAGCGCGGCCCGTGCCCTTTTGACGCCATGGCTTCTTGGTCGTGTGATGCACTTCTTCACGATCTTTTTGCTTACGGTTGCCGCTGCGAGCGTTGGCCTGGTAAGCAACCACGACCTGATGAATCAGCGCTTCGTTATAGTCGCGGCCGAAAATCGTGTCCGGCGCAGCAACGTTCGATGCAGCTTGACCTTGGTCATTCAGGAGCTTGAGTTCCATTGCTTAGGCTCCCTTCTTGGATTTGATTTTGACTGCAGGCGAAACGATCACTTGACCGTTTTTGGCGCCCGGAACCGCACCCTTGACCAGCAACAGCTGGCGGTCGGCGTCGATGCGGGCGATTTCCAGATTTTGCATGGTGCGCGTAACGTCGCCCAAGTGACCAGTCATGCGCTTACCAGGGAAAACACGACCCGGATCCTGCGCCATACCGATCGAACCTGGAACATTATGCGAACGCGAGTTACCGTGCGATGCACGACCAGAACCGAAGTGGTAACGCTTGATGACGCCAGCGTAACCCTTACCGATGGACACGCCTTGCACGTCCACTTTCTGACCGACTTCGAACAGGCTTGCAGCGACGACGTCGCCAGCCTTGAATTCGGCAGCTTTCGCAGCGTCGATACGGAATTCTTTCAGGACGGTCCCTGCTTCTACACCCGCCTTGGCGTGGTGACCGGCAGCGGCTTTGTTCACGCGGGAAGCGCGACGTTGACCGAATGCGACCTGCACAGCGGAATAACCATCTGTGTCAGGCGTTTTGATTTGTGTCACACGGTTGTTCGACACGTCCAGCACGGTTACAGGAATCGAATCCCCGTCATCCGTGAAGATGCGCATCATACCAACCTTGCGACCAACAAGGCCTAGGCTCATTGTTTTCTCCATTCCCACCTACGATTGGGCGGGGCTGATGTTTGTACTACTCAAATAGTGCAGGAGCGAGAGGTAAATTACAAAACCTCGCACTCCCACCGAAGCCGAACATTATAACGCGCAAATTTTTAATTTACAATAGCAAAATCTGTAAAAAAATGGTATGCGCGTTTTATTACTGATTGTGGTTACGCACTGCGTTGGAAGATGCCAGGAACGAGTCCCTTCCCCCTAGCAGGGGGAAGGTTAGGATGGGGGTAGAGCGTCAAAATTACAGCATCATGTATCTCGACCGCCCTACCCCCACCCTAGCCCTCCCCCTGCAAGGGGGAGGGAACGAACCGAGCAATTTTTACGTCGGTGCGCAACAACAATTACTAACTAATTACTGCAGTTTGATTTCTACGTCCACGCCAGCTGGCAGGTCCAGCTTCATCAACGCATCAACCGTCTTGTCGGTCGGATCGACGATGTCCATCAGACGGACGTGGGTGCGAATTTCAAACTGGTCGCGCGAAGTCTTGTTCACGTGCGGGGAACGCAATACGTCGAAACGCTGAATGCGGGTCGGCAGCGGCACTGGGCCTTTGACGACGGCGCCGGTACGCTTGGCGGTATCGACGATTTCCAGTGCGGACTGGTCGATCAAACGATAGTCGAACGCTTTCAGGCGAATGCGGATTTTTTGGTTCGGTGCTGACATGATGTTTCCTTTAAAGAGCGAACCGCAGACGCTTAGTCGTCTGCGGCGATGTTAAAACAAAATTAATCCAAAATCTTTGCAACCACGCCGGCGCCGACGGTACGGCCGCCTTCGCGAATCGCGAAGCGCAGACCTTCTTCCATCGCGATCGGGTTGATCAACAGCACGGTGATCGAGACGTTGTCGCCTGGCATGACCATTTCCTTGTCCTTCGGCAACTCGATCGAGCCGGTCACGTCCGTG